>CAYYNT010000009.1:0-97053 GCA_964473155.1 uncultured Gemmatimonadales bacterium
CGCCGTGGCCTGCCAGGCCCTCTCGATCTTCGGCGACCACAGCGATGTTATGGCCGCCCGCTCGACCGGTTTCGGCCTGTTCTGCTCGGACAACGTGCAGGAAGCCCAGGATTTCGCCCTGATAGCCCAGGCCTGCGCCCTGCGCTCACGAATTCCGTTCGTGCATTTCTTCGACGGGTTCCGGACCTCGCACGAGGTGCAGAAAATTGTTGATCTGTCCAAGGAAGAGATGGCGCAGATGATGGATGACGAGTTGATCGCCGCCCACCGCGCCCGCGCTCTCTCCCCCGACCGCCCGACTCTCAAGGGCAGTTCGCAGAATCCGGATGTATTCTTCCAGGGCCGCGAGACAGTAAACAAGTTCTACGCCGCCACTCCTGATATCATGCAGAAAGAGATGGATAAGTTCGCCGGGATCACCGGCCGCACATACAAGCTGTTCGACTATGTCGGACATCCGCAGGCCGAAAACATCGTGATCATAATGGGCTCCGGCGCAGAGGCGATGCACGAGGTGGTCGAGTTCCTGGCCGCCAGGGGCGAAAAAGTCGGCCTGATCAAGGTCCGTCTGTTCCGTCCGTTCTCCATGCAGCACCTGGCCAAGGCCCTTCCGGCCACGGTTAAGAAGATCGCAGTCCTCGACCGCACGAAGGAACCCGGCGCACAGGGCGAACCCCTGTACGGCGATATCCGCACGGCGGTGGGTGAGATGATGAGCGAGGGTCTGGTCAAGTTCGACCGTTACCCGGTGATTGTCGGCGGACGATACGGTCTCGGCTCGGCCGAGTTCAACGCCGCCATGGCCAAGGGCGTGCTGGACAACCTGGCCCAGGCCAAGCCGAAAAATCATTTCACTATCGGTATCCTGGACGATGTGACCGGAACGAGCCTTGATTACGACAAGAATTTCAGCGCCGTGGACGAGGGCGTGTACCGGGCGATGTTCTACGGCCTGGGTTCGGATGGCACTGTTAGCGCCAACAAGAACTCGATCATGATTATCGGCAACAACACCGATAATTACGCCCAGGGCTATTTCGTATACGACTCCAAGAAAGCCGGCGCGGTGACCGTGAGCCACCTGCGTTTCGGCAAGAACCCCATCCGCAGCACATACCTGCTTGAAAAAGCCGAGTTCGTGGCCTGCCACAACTTCTCGTTCCTCGAAAAATACGACATGCTCTCCAACGTCATCGAGGGCGGTTATTTCCTGCTCAACAGCCCTTACAGCGCGGATGAGGTCTGGAACAAGATACCCTTCGAGGTGCAGAAACAGATCATCGACAAGAAGATCAAGTTCTACATGATCGACGGGATCAAGCTGGCCACAGAGCTGGGCCTGGGCGGACGTATCAACACGATCATGCAGGTCGCTTTCTTCGGCATCAGCAAGATCCTGCCGGTGGAAAAAGCGGTCGAGCAGATAAAGAAATTCATCCTGAAGAGCTACGGGAAGAAAGGCGAGCGCGTGGTCAACATGAACTACGCCGCCGTGGATGCAGGACTGAGTCACCTGCACGAGGTGAAAGTCCCGGCCAAGCCCAGCAGCTCAATCCACATGCACCCGGCCGTGCCCAAGAACGCGCCTGAGTTCGTGCAGAACGTGACCGCCCGGATAATCGAGGGCAAGGGCGACCAGCTCCCGGTGAGCGCCATGCCGTTCGACGGGACTTTCATGACCGGCACCACGCAGTACGAAAAGCGCAATATCGCCGTGGACATACCGGTCTGGCTGCCCGAGGTCTGCATCCAGTGCGGCCAGTGCTCGTTTGTCTGCCCGCACGCCAGCATCCGGATAAAGGCCTATGATCCCAAGCTGCTGGACAAAGCCCCTGCCGCGTTCAAGAGCGCCGAGGCCAAGACCAAGAATTTCGCCGGAATGAAATTCACCGTGCAGGTGGCCCCCGAGGATTGCACCGGCTGCGGCCTGTGCGTTGAGGCCTGCCCGGGCCGCGAGAAGAACGCCGCCGGCGAGCAGACCGGCCGCCGCGCGATCAACATGGGCGCTCAGGCCCCGTTGCGCGAGCAGGAAGTGAAAAACTGGGAGTTCTTCCTCAGCCTGCCGAACACCGACCCCTCGCTCTACAGCCTCGGTTCGGTCAAGGGCAGTCAGTTCTCGCAGCCGCTGTTCGAGTTCTCCGGCGCCTGCGCAGGCTGCGGCGAAACCCCTTACGTAAAGCTTCTGACTCAGTTGTTCGGCGACCATCTGCTGGTGGGCAACGCCACCGGCTGTTCCTCGATCTACGGCGGCAACCTGCCGACCACCCCGTACACCAAGCGTGCGGATGGGCGCGGTCCGGCCTGGTCCAACTCTCTGTTCGAGGATAACGCCGAGTTCGCTTTCGGCATGCGCCTGACCGCTGACAAGCAGGCCGAGTTCGCCCGCGAGCTGCTGGCCAGGCTGCGCGACCAGGGCTTCGACAAGGAACTGGCCGACAGCATACTGAACGCCGACCAGAGCGAGCAGAAAGGCGTGGAGGAGCAGCGCGGACGTGTGGCGGCCCTGAAGAAAGCCCTGGCGGGCAACAATTCGGTCGAGGCCAGGCGCCTCCTGACTGTGGCCGATTACCTGGTCAAGAGATCGGTCTGGGCGCTGGGCGGCGACGGATGGGCTTATGATATCGGTTACGGCGGCCTGGACCATGTGGTCGCCTCCGGCAAGAACATCAACATCCTGGTGCTGGACACCGAGGTGTACTCCAACACCGGCGGACAGATGTCCAAGTCCACGCCTATCGGCGCGGTGGCCAAGTTCGCCGCGGCGGGCAAACCCCTGGGCAAGAAAGACCTTGGGATGATGGCGATGAGTTACGGCAATGTCTACGTGGCCAGCATCGCGTTCGGCGCGAACATGGCCCAGGCGGTCAAGGCCCTGATGGAAGCGGAAAGCTATGATGGGCCCTCGCTCGTTATCGCCTACTCCCATTGCATAGCGCATGGGATCAACATGGCCAAGGGCATGGACGAGGCGAAGAATGCGGTGGCCTGCGGCCACTGGATTCTGTACCGTTACGATCCGCGCCTGGCGGCCCAGAACAAGAACCCGCTGCAGATCGACAGCAAGGACCCGTCGATAAGCGTTCAGGAATACGCCAAGAACGAAATACGCTACCGTTCGCTTCTCACGGAGCAGCCCGAGCGCGCCGAGACCTTGCTGGCGCTGGCGGACAAGATGGCCAAGGCCAGGCACCGTCACTATAAACAGCTTGCCGCCCTGGACTGGTCCGAGCCAGCGGCCGCGGAGGCCAAACCCGCCGAGTGAAGCGCCGATTTCAAAACGCGTGTCGGCTTGAAACCCTGAAAGGGTGAATGCGAGGCCGGGGACCCAGTCCAAAATGGTGTCCCCGGCCTTTCAATTCCAGGGATGTTTTTCCACTCTGCGGCTGGCTGTCATACCATTGCTGGCTTTTCAATTGAAAAAAGCAACTATTGAAAAGCAATAGAGATGTGCTGATGAATTTGAACAAATCCCCCTCATTCCCCCTTTGGCAAAGGGGGATGAAAAGCCCGCAGTCAGGGCATTTGACACGCAATTGAGGCAGGAGAAAACTCCCCCCTTTTTCAAAGGGCGGGCGGGGGGGATTTCATGCATAAACACACGCTCTATGTCTCTTATTGTTGTTCCACAAGGTGAAAATGGCATTATCCTGATTATCGCCTGAAGCACCGCCCGATCATTCCAACCTGCACCGGAGGAGGCGCCGGATGCCGGTCTGTATGCAAGACGCGGAGGAGGGTGGCCCATGGAGGAAACCCGTCTTTTCACCAATCTCATCCGTTTCGAGAACCAGTGCAGCGGCCAGCTCCTGGAGGCGATGAACGCTCTGCCGCCGGAGGAGCAGTACTCTTTCAAGCTGTTCGGGCACGTACTGGAAAGCCAGCTTATCTGGCTGGCGCGTCTGGAGGGCGACAGCGAGGTGCATGAAAAATGGTGGCCCAGCGTGGACCGAGCGGGTTGCCGTCAGTTACAGGTCAAGGTGGTCAAAGCCTGGGAGGGTTTCCTCGGATGCCTGAACCCGGAGCGCCTTGGCCGGAACGTCCACTACCGCTCGCTCAACGGCCTGCCGGCCAGCGTAATAGTGCGCGACATCCTGGTGCAGCTTATCGTGAGCGCCGCCCATCACCGGGGGCAGATCGCCCTGGAGATGAAAAAGCACGGACTGAACGCCCCGCTGCCCAACTACCTTTCGTTCGCCAGGCTGCAGACGGAATAAAGCCGCACTGATTTTTCGGGGGATAAAGCAAGGAACTCCCGGAAGACGTCACTTTGCTCTTTGCGAATTGATGCAATAATATACTTTTGCAATTACAGCAGTTCCGTAGGGGCGACCGGCCGGTCGCCCCTACTTTTTAGAAGCGTATTGAAAAATGTTTTAAAGAACACATCCCCCTGTTTCCTCCTTTTCTAAGGGGGATTTAACTTCACTACTACCAAGCGCTTGCAGATGAACGGAGGTAGTGAGCTTTTCCTCCCCCCTTGGAAAGGGGGGACCGAGGGGGATTTAATCCAATAAATCAACACACCTTTAGGCAGTCCCTTATTAATCCCAGTGATAATACTTGTGGTAATCATATCCGTCCATAAGGTCTATCCTATTAAAACCCATTTCATGCCAAGTTCTAAGTAACCCTTCAGTCTCAAGTTTCCGTAACCATACATCATTGAACAAAACAAAAGTCAGTTCCAATCTCTCACTGTATTTCCCTCTGACTGCAACCTTAATATCCAGACCTGCATCTAAGAAATTATTTCTTAATATTTTTTCATACAGTTTCCGAACCTCCTTTCGTGCATCCTCTTTTGCTTTTTCTTCTTCCTTTTCCTTTATTAAAACCTCTGCTCTTTTTTTTGCAGCCTCAATCTGAGCTTTCTTCTCTCTTTCCAACTTATCAGCGATTATATCCGCCCAAAGCGCCCTGTTATCATACAGCTTCTTATCAATTGCTTTTTTAATGGAAGGAGTTTTAAAATATTCAGTTTTGTATTCACCTTTCTCAAGTAACATATACGAGTTTTTATCAATCGTCTCAAATAACTCTCTAACGAAATCTTCCGCCTGTATAATTTGCAATTCTTTCTTGAATAATTCAGCTCGATATTTTTGATCTTTGCTATAAAGCCTTTCAGATTCATCCACATACTTCATGCACTGTTCCAAATCCCACAAACAAACCAGACTATCAGCGACCTCCAGCAATTTATCTGCTCTGCTATTATTTATTTCAGATTGTTTGTTCCAAATGCTCTTTATTGTAAATCCAATTATCACCAGAATACTCAGAAAAATAAACAGATAATTCCATTTTCTTTCCACCATTACCTCCTTTTAATACACAACACACATTCAAGTAAATTGCCAGCATGCACTCATAGCATAGGTGTCGTTTCATGATCTAAAAAAATAAACCCGGATGGAAAAAGGGAGGAAAATGTATTATTGTCGTGCGCAGTCAAAGCGAACTTGCCTTTATTTTCTATCTACAGAATTCAATTGAAAAATAAAAGCAAGTCCGCTTTTTCATTGTCAGGACGGTATTCATCTTGTAAATATTGACGTTACACTTCTTTTGCCTTATCCTCTGTTTCAACCTCATCCTCGATTTTGCGCGAAGGAGCATCGCCCCACAACCTTTCGAGCTGGTAGAACCGCCGCGCCTCGGGCTGGAACACGTGCACCACGTAGTCGAAATAGTCCAGCAGCACCCAGCGCCCGTTTTCCATCCCCTCCACGTGATTCGGCCGGTTTTTGAAACGTTTCTCAACCTCATCAATCACGAACTCTGCCACCGAGCGCACATGAATGTCAGTGAAACCCTCACACACCACGAAAAAGTCCGCCAGGTCCGATACTTTTCTCAAATCGAGCATCTGCACGTCCTCGGCCTTTTTCCCCAGGCAGCAGCGCCCCGCGAACAGGGCCTGCTCCTCGACTTCCTTTTTCGGCTTGCGTGGCCCGGCGGGCCTTCTGGTTCTTGCCATCACACCACCTTTCAATTGCTGTCAGTTCAATTCGCGGACCGGATGACCGTCCGCTTAGACAATATTATCCGCACTCCGTGTTCTGTTTCGCCGTCCGGTCATGAATGAGGGCAGCAGTTCCAGCACGGCGTTTCGGATAAAATCCCGCTCGTAGAAATCCCGGTCCACGACCCGTCCGTTCCAGACCACGATATCCAGGTCAATAGTCCGCGGCCCGCAGCGCGATCCCTCGCGCCGCCGACCCAGGCGCTCCTCAAGCTCTCGCAGCCTGCGTTTGAGCGCGGCCCGTTCAAGCTCCGTTTCAACCAGCGCCGCTCCATTCAGGAATTCCGGCTGATCGAGGATGCCTATCGGAGCGGTGCGTACGAATGCGCTGGAGGCCCTCAGGATGCCCTCGTGTTTCAGCAGCGCCAGCGCCCGCTTAACGTTGCGCTCCGGCTGGATATTGGAGCCTACGGAAAGCACGGCCCGGTTCATGGCAGCCTCGATGCGCTCACGGTGGCGGAAACCGAGTCGGCGAAACGCAGGCTGTGGGGCTTATCCACCTCCACCCTGGCGCTCGCTATCCGCGGCTCCTGCATCACCAGCTCCAGGACCGCCGCGGCCAGGGATTCGAGCATCCGGAAGCGGGCCGGCTCCACCGCACCGATGATTTTCTTGGTCAACGCTTTGTAATCCACCGCATGTTCCACGGCATCCGCACGTATCGCTTCTCCGGCCTCGTACTGGAACTCCACGTTCAGCACCACGTCCTGCATTTTCTCGCGCTCCCAGTCATGCAGACCGATCACGCAGCGCAGCCGAAGGTCCTTGATTTTCAGACTCAGCAGCATCGGAGTCCCTCCCCGCCGTCGACAAAAAGCACCTGCCCGGTGACGAAATCGTTTTCGACCAGCCAGCGCACGGCCCCGGTTACAGCCTCGACCGAGCCGGGCCGGCCTAACGGCGTTTTGCGGGCCAGTCTTTCCAGATACTCCGGCCCCTCACCCTCCGGCTCCAGGATCAGCCCCGGAGCGACTCCGTTAACCCGGATCGATGGGGCGAACTCAAGGGCGGCCATCCGGGTGAACTCGGCCAGGAGCTTCTTTGAAAGCGAATAAGCCGCGTACACCGAGCCTGCGGCCGCAATGCGCGTGTCCAGAAGGTTTATCACCATGCCCTTTTCAGTACAGGCCGCGAAATCCCGGGTCAGTAAAAAAGGGGCGATGAAATTGACCTCCAGGTGCTCGTCCAGAAAACTGTCAGTGGTCTCGCGGATCGGGCTGCGCCTGAAGATCGAGGCGTTGTTGACCAGCACGGACAGTCTCGGGAAAGTTTTCTTCACCTGACCTGCAAGGGCGAGGGTTTCCTCCCGTCTGGACAGGTCCGCGTGGAAGATTTCGCACTTCGCTCCCAGTGAGCGCACCTGATCAGCGGTCTTTTCGGCCTCCACGCCGGAGCGGTTGCAGTGCAGGGCGATGTCATAACCCATCCCTGCGAGAGCGAGACAGATCGCCCGCCCGATACGCCGCGCCCCGCCGGTCACCAGCGCGGCATCTCCGCTGACTTCCATCCTGTCATCTCCTTCGGCAATCGAACGGGCATTCCAGTTGCGCTCCTGCGTAATTGTAATCCACAGGCGTTCATTTCTCAAGTGCCTTTAACCGCCCTCACCCCGGAATCCCGTCCCGCCGAACTCCCCTTGATATATTAAAGCCTGGGCTTCCATGTATCGAAATATAAGATGGGACCACGCCCCCATGTTTGTTACAAGGAGGTGACAAATGACAGGGGCAATTGATGTATCCGGGATGAGTACGATTTTCGAGGTTCAGGCGCGGATCCAGCGGATCCGTCAGGCGAGCCGCGAAAACACCGCCCGGGCGATGCGGGTCGAAGAACAGACCTCGTATGCGGTCTCACCGCCAGGGACGGCCGGGGCAGGTGGAGTAAACCTGCTGGCATGACCCAGAAAGCATCGAACCGCTACCCGGGAACAGGGCCTTAAGCGGAAGGCCGTCCTCGATGAATTGAGGGCGGCCTTTTTGATTGACAGCCATTGGACTGTAATGGTTCAGGCAGTCAAATCCTGGCTCCAGGGATCACGGTTCCACTCGAAGCGCGCCAGCTCGGACAGGGCCGACGGCCCGAAAAGCTCCATCCCGGTCACCTTTAGGTTCTGGCGGAGCTGTTCCCGGTTCTTCAGTCCCACGATCACAGTGCTTGAATCCGGGTGGCTCAGCGTGAACAGAAGGGCCAGGTCAACCATGCTCAGTTCGGGATAGCGGGCGGCCTTATACTTTCGGACCTCCTCCACATGACCCAGGGTGACTTTCAGGTTGTCGCCGCGGAAATAGTGACGGCGGAAATCGCCCTTGGGGAATGTGGTCTGCGCGTTGAATTTTCCGGTTAGCGAACCCTCGTCCAGCGGCACACGGATAATAGTGCCCACGTTGTTTCGCCCGCAGGGAGCCAGCACTGTCCGTCCGGTCCCCTGTTCGAACAGGTTGTAAATCACCTGCACGCTGTCGATCCGCCCGGCCTCGACCAGCGGGGTGACATCCGCCGGGCGCTGCTCGCTGGCCGAGATGCCGTAGCCTGACAGCTTGCCCTGCGCGCGCAGTTCCTCGAAAGTCTCCTGCCATTCGGTGTATTGGTTGAATCCGCTTGTCCAGGTGTGGAGCTGCACCAGGTCGAGGGTGTCCACCCTGAGGCGCTTCAGCGACAGATCCACCCGTTCGCGCAGCCAGGCGGCGGGGTAGAATCGCTGGATATCGTCATAGTCCGGGTCAACCCACCAGAGTTTCTTGTCCGCGGGCGGAATCTTGGTCGCCACGTATATACGTTCGGCGCCGCTTCCGCGCCCGGCCAGCACCTTGCCGATCAGTTCCTCGCTGTGCCCGTCGCCATAAACCTGCGCCGTATCTATGAAATTGATCCCCGAATCCAGGGCCTCCTCCAGCGTGCGCACCGACTCGCTGTCATCGGTTTTCCCCCAGGCGTCCCCGCCGATCGCCCAGGCCCCGAACCCTATTCCGCTGACTTTCCAGCCCAGCCGGCCGAATGTTCTGTAACGCATTTTTCCTCCCATGCTCTTGATCGAAAAAAACTATCACCTTCACTCCTATCAAGGTGAGGAAATACCGCTGGCGTGTCAAGGCTGGACACGCCCGAAAAATCCGAAACAGGGAAAGTTCTGCTTCCGTATTCTCACTTGGCGATCCGGCTGGTTTTTTAACGCTTATTCCGTTATTATTAAAAAACAGAAAAACAAGATCGGCCGTCAGGGCCGAATCGCACTCTCCGACCTCCCGCCACAGACCAATTCTTTCCGGGCCAGAGACCTTCGATCCGGAACTGACCGCCGGACAACAATCGATCACGATATTCATCTTTTGATTCCTTTTTCTGCGTCAGGAAGCCATATGTCAAAGGTCCTCCGTTTCATCGAATTCATCAGGGACTTCAGCAAGGAGAACGGTTTCCCACGGGTGGCCAATTATGAAATAACCGCCCGGTGCAACCTTAATTGCTCTCACTGCTACTGGCGTAAAACATATTCCTCCGATGAAAAGCTTTCAGATCAGCAATGGAAGGAAGTGTTTCTGTCTCACCGCTCGCGCGGCGTGAGTTTCGCCTTTCTGACAGGCGGCGAACCCAGTCTGCGCCAGAACGTGATAGACATGGCCTTCTCAATATTTCCGGGCCTGGCTATCGCCTCCAACGGAGTCATAAGGATACCGGAGCGAATCGACAGACGTTTGTTCATCAGCCTGGACGGACCGCGGCAAGTGCATAACTCCATCCGCGGCGGAGACGTTTTCGATCAGGTGCTGGATAACGTCCACGGAGACAGGCGGGTGATCCTGTCGCCCACCCTTTCGACAACGAATTTCCGGTGCATTGATGAACTGGTGGACATCGCCAGGCAGAGCGGTGTGGAAGGCATCACTTTCAGCCTTTATACCTCGCACGGCAATGGCGGCGATCCATTGCTTCTTCGCGGGGACCAACTGGACTGGACCGCCCGCAAACTCGTTCAAACATGGCGGCGCAACCGCGACATCGTTTTCCTCACTCCTCGCATAATCCATGTCCTTAAAGACAAAAATCACTTCGAAAAGTGCTTCTTCAAGGGCCGGAATTTTGCGTCTTTCGATGCCGGGATGAAAAGGAAAAGTCCCTGTGTTCTCGGTGAGGGAGTCAATTGCCGGACCTGCGGCTGTATCGTGCCGGTGGTAAGCTACGCGCTTAAGACCGCAAGCGTCCGTTCCTGGTTCATGCTAAACCGGATGTTCCCGGTGAAATATTTCCGGCATTGAATTACTCGACATGACACACCCGGATTACTCTGATATAAAACCAGCCGTCCCCCGCATTTCTTGACATGACCGTCCACTCTGCATACTTTTCAAAAACCGGAATATATCGCCGCTCCGGAAACCTGGACCGCATCTTCCCCGCTGTCCGGGACAAGCCCGCGGACAGCCTGCATATTTCAGCCTGGAGGAACCAGATGCCGGGAACGACTTTACGCCGCAAATCACATACGGCTGGAATACTACTCTGCGCCGCAGCCGCAGCCATCAATATTTCCTGCGGCGGACCGGTTCAGCAGCCAGCCGCTCAGCCCGCCGCGGGGGAATTTATGGTCAATGTGGTCAATGACAGCGCCGCCGGGAAAGTGGATATTACGGTGGACGGGAAGGCGTTCACCTCGTGGCTTTACCGCGAAGGGCTTTTCAAGCCCTCGCTTTTCCCGATCGTCTCGGCCGACGGCCGCCGGGTGACCCGCGGCTTCCCGCTGGAACTCCAGCCCGGCGACCGGGTGGACCACCCGCATCACGTAGGGGCCTGGTTCAACTACGGGAATGTCAATGGCATCGACTTCTGGGGCCACAGCGATTCGAGCGACACGTCAAAAGGGAAGTTCGGTGTGATCGTGCAGCGCTCGATAGACAGGATCGAATCCGGCCAGAAAGCCGGCCGCATGGATGTAAGTCTGGACTGGCTGGGTCCGGACGGGCAGGCGGTCCTCAAAGAATCATGCCGCCTGTTCTTCCACGCCGACTCCGGCCTGCGTTTCATCGATCGCCTGAGCGTACTCACACCGGCGGCGGGCAAAGTCGATTTCCCGGACACCAAGGAGGGCATGTTCGCTATCCGGGTGGCGCGCGGCCTGGAGGAACCCTCCAACGAGCCGCTGAAATACGTGGATGAGCACGGCGTGGTGACCGAGGTCAAAGCGGTGGATAACACCGGAGTGAACGGTGAATACCTTTCGAGCGAGGGCCTTACCGGTGAAAAGCAGGTCTGGGGAACCAGCGCAAAATGGTGCATCCTGAGCGGGACGCTGGAAGGCCGCCCGGTGAGCCTGGCCATCTTCGATCACCCGGACAACGTAGGCTATCCCACGCACTGGCATGCCCGCGGCTACGGGCTGTTCAGCCTGAACCCGCTGGGCTGGAAAGATTTCAGCCAGGGGAAGGAATCGTTCAATTTCAGCCTCGAGCCCGGCCAGAGCGGCGCTTTCCGCTACCGTATCGTGGTGAGCGATGACCGCATCGACGCCGCCAGAGCCGAAGCTCTGTACCAGAGCTGGCTGCAGGACGCCGGACAGGAGATCAGCCTGCAATGAGAACCGCGCGATGGTTTTTCACCTGTGTCTGCCTGGGGCTGTTCCTGACCGTATCCAGCCCCCTGGCCGCCGCGGAGGGAGTCGATTCTGCGGACAGCGCGGGCTGGATCCAGTTGCTTGGCAGCGGTGAGGACGGCGGTTACACCAAATTCGGCTGGAACCACTGCGGCGACGGGTGGTTCGAGCTGGACCGCAAAACCGGCGTGCTCACCACCGCCGGCGAGGGCGGCGGAATGCTCTGGTATTCAGCCCGAAAGTTCAGGGATTTCGTCCTGGAACTGGATTTCCTCTGCGGAAGCGAGAAAGCCAACTCCGGAGTGTTCCTGCGTGTCCCGGAGATGCCGGTCAGCTACGATTACATTTACGACAGCTTCGAGATTCAGATTTACGAAAGCCTGTCCGGCGGGGCGATTCACACCACCGGGGCGATATATGACGCCCAGCCGCCTGTTCCGGGAGCCTCGCTGGGGCCGGGCCGCTGGAACCACATGCGGATCACCTGCCGGGGAATCCACTTTACGGTTGAACTCAACGGAAGCACTATTGTAGATTGGGACGCCGAACCGCGCGGAAAAGTGAAATCTTTCTGGCCCGAGGGCTATATCGGCCTTCAGAACCATTCCGGAGATGCGCCTGTCCGGTTCCGCAACCTGCGGCTGAAAGAGCTTTGAGCTGTCGATGAAAGCGGCAGCATTGTAATGGTTTATTCAAAGCAAGTCTTTTGCAGTTTCCCATGCCACATTCCACAATCCCGGAAGGGAGGAGCAACATGAAAGCTGCTTTTCTGAGAAAGCTCACCAGCGGATTCACGATAGTCGGCCTGGCCGTGATGCTCAACGTGACAAGCATCGCGTGCAGCCCGGCCAGCGCCAAGGTTCCCGCTCCTCCGGCCGCGCCGCAGGAGGAAGGCTACACGTTCCTGCTCAAGCAGAACGATGAGGGCAAGTACGACAAGCACGGCTGGAACCACTACGGCCCCGGTTATTTCGATATCGACCGCGCCACCGGTGTGCTGACCTCGCATGGAGGCATGGGCCTGTTCTGGTTCAGCGAAAAGATGTTCGGCGATTATATACTGGAACTGGATTTCCTGGTGGATAAGCATGACACCAACTCCGGCATATTCTTCCGGGTCCCTTATGTCCCGGTCAGCAACCAGTATATCTACGACAGCTTCGAGATTCAGATTTACGACGCTGTCGAGAACAAGAACCCTGTGATGCACGAGGGCGCGGCCCCGCCGACCGGCGACCCGATGAAGCATGCGACCGGCGCGATCTATGACGCCAAGCCGCCAGAGAAGCTGGCCTCGTTCGGACCCGGCAAGTGGAACCACTACAAGATAACTTTCCAGGGCCTCAACGTGACCGTGGAGCTTAACGGCGAGACAGTCAACCAGTGGCAGCTCCAGCCCTCCGGCAAAGTCGCCACATGCTGGCCCAAGGGCTATATCGGCCTTCAGAACCACGATGAGACCTCGTCGGTGCATTTCGCCAACATACGGGTGAAGGAACTGGCCACCGCTCCGCAGGAATAAGCGGCGGATTGTCGCGGCTAAATTCTCGGAACAGGGACAGCCGGCATTCCGGCATCCCTGTTCTTTTTTTGTCTTTATCCGCACGGATGAATCCTTTGATTTTTTCTCCATCTCCCCTTAGATTCCGCCTGTACACCCCTGTTTCCCCCCACCAGAAAAAGGAGACACCCGATGCCACAAAAATGCACCATCGCGAGAAACGGCGTTCCTGTTCCCGTCGGATTCAGATACCTCGCCAGTCTGATTATGGCGCTGACTTTCAGCGCCGCGGCCTGTTTCGCCCAGGACGGCGCATCGGTATGCACGGTCAAGGCGCGCTCATATCCCGGCCCGGATGCGGCCATGTGGCAGGGCCTGATGGCGGCCTCCGATGGCCGGGTGTACACCGGCCTGTGCGATGAGGGCGGAAGCGCCCATTTCTACCAGTACGATCCGGCCGGGGACTCGAACCGCATGGTGGCGGATATCGCCGCTTTCCTCGGAGAGCGCGGCAAGGGCATCCGCATGTCATCCAAGATACACAATCATCCGGTGGAGGACAGCCAGGGACGGGTATATTTTATCCCGATGAACAACGGTTCGGGTCCAAAAAACGTCGACTACCTGAGCTGGCGCGGCGGCCATGTCATCCGCTACAATCCGGCCGATGACACACTCGAGGACCTGGGCCTTCTCGACCGCATGGTCGGCTCCTATCCCCTGGCCATCGACAAAAAACGCAATCAGCTCTTTGGCATCGGCTACACCGGCTATCTTTACCGCTTCGACATCGAGAAGCGCCAGACGAACAACCTCGGGCGGATCACGAACTGGGATATCTGCCGCGACATAGTCATGGACGATGATGGCTTCTGCTACGGCTGCTGGGGCATCTCGCGCCTCTGGCGCTATGATCCCCGCACCGACCGCGCCTATGACATGGCTGTCCAGTTGCCTTTCGATCCGACTGTCTGGCCGACCCAGTTGAACAACCCGATGATCGACCGGGCCTATATCTGGCGCGCGGTGGAATGGGACCCGGTGGACCGGGCGGTGTACGGCGTCACCTGCGGCAGCGGCTCGATCCTGTTCAGGTACGAGCCGAATGTGGGGCCGGAGGGGAAGGTGACGGCTCTGGCCCAGATGTGCGACCCGAAATTCCTTGAGCCGGAGGGACGCAAGGACATTCCCTACTCGCCCCTGGCTTTTGCCGTTGACAGCAAGAACCGGCGGGTCTATTTCGTGCCGTCCGCCCGTGCTTACGCTATCGGCGCCTATGCCGAGACTTTCGGCGTGACTCTGGACCACCACTTGCTGATGTACGACCTGAAAGCCGGCAAGAAAATCGACCTGGGGGCGCTACGCACGGATGACGGACGCCGGGTGTTCGGCTGCGAGGCCGCGGCGGTGGCTCCGGATGGGACCCTGTATATCTGCGGAGAGGCCGAGGTGGCCCAGGGCGACCGGGCCACGCGCAAGCGCGGGGACAAAACGCCCACCGCGCTGCACCTTTTCATCTACAAGCCACAGCTCTGAGGCCCGCATGGCACTTTGTGAAGGAGATACAGACATGCTTAAAACTGCTGGATGGTCCGGGCCGGCCGCCGCCCTGTTCGCTTTTCTTTTCCTGCCGGTGGCACAGGCGCAGGCCCAGGACTGGGTGCGGCCGGAAATTGAATTCACCCAGCGAATCGACCTGCGCGAGCTGGGCTACCCGCTGGTAAACGAAATCCCGCACAACAACTGCGCGATAACCTCTCTTCTTGCCGCCTCGGACCGCAAAATCTACGGCGCCACCACCGGTGACACGTCATATCTGTTCGTGTTCGACCCGCGGATCAACAAGGTGCGGCACCTGGGGCGCGTGGCGGAGGCGCAGTCGGTGCATCATGCGCTGGTGGAGGACGGCAGGGGCCTGCTCTACCTGGGGACAGGTCTCAACCCGTTCACTCCGCTCAAACTCTCCACCGGCGGTACGGATATCCATGTGGACAAGTCGCTCTGGCAGGATGTGAAGGCCCATTTCGAGGGCTACGCGGGCGGACAGCTTTACTGTTACGATCCCGCGAAGAGCGACCGGACGGTCAAGCTGATGGGAGAACCGGCGGAACTGGTCAGCCTTGGGACTCCCGTGCCCGGCAACTCGATCTACTGCCTGGCCGCGGATCCCAGGCGCAACCGTATCTATGGGGTGAGCTATCCGGACGGCAAGTTTTTCTGTTACGACATAGCGGCCAAAGCTTTCCGCGTGATAGGCGAGATAGACAGCGAGGTGGTGTACCACGGCCCCGAGCGCGACTGGCGCAGCCTGCCCCGCGCTCTGTATGTGGATCCGGGATCCGGACGGGTTTTCACTTCCGGACAGGAAGGCAAACTGGTCTATTATAATCCGCAGACCGACAGCCTGGTCGTGAGCGGATCGGTGGTTCCGGGGGACCGTTATCCGGGCGAAGCGACCACACACCCGGTGGCGGAGTGCTTCGCTCGGGCGAAGGACGGCTGGATCTACGGCGGGGCCTCGGACGGGCACCTGTTCCGGTTCGACCCCTCGACCCTGACCCTGCACAACCTGGGCAAGCCCCGCGCCGAGAGAAGGTTGCGCTGCCTGGCCGCCGCTGGTGACGGGAGCGTGTACATGTTCGCCGGGGAGCGCAAGGGCGCGCTGCCCTGCAAGCTCTACCGCTACGACCCGCAGAGCGGCTCGTTCAGCGACCTCGGCCTGCTGGTGGTGGACCGCAGCCCCTATTACCACTGGCGCGGCTACCAGTTTGACGCCATGGTTACGGGAGCGGACGGGACAATCTATTTCGGGGAGAGCGAGCGCGCCGCGCACCTGTGGCTGTTCATGCCGTGAGGCTTATTAAGAGGTCCTAAAATCGGTGCAGGGGAGGGTTGAAGCCCTCCCCTGCTTGTATATATTGTTAATTATAATACTTTTGCGACCAAGAGCACTTTAATGTCCTGACCGCGCGTTCTGTCTCTCGTACTCATCCAGCATGGCCAAAAAATTGTCGTATTTCGTGCCCACGGCCGCCGAGTGGCTGGGACCGAGGATGAACCCGCCCTCGGCCATGCGCGCAGCCTCGAACGCCCGGCGCACGTCCGCGCGGACCTCTTCCATAGTGCCGCTCACCAGGTGCTCCACCTCCACTCCGCCCCAGAGAGTCATTTTCCCGGCGAAACGCTTGCGCAGCTCGATTATGTCCATCCCGGCGCTGGCCTGGATCGACTGGTAGCAGTCGTAGCCCGCCTCCAGGAACATGTCCAGCAGCGGCGTGTTGTTCCCGCAGGCGTGCTTGAGCGCCTTGAGACCGCGCCTGTGCACCGCCTCCACGCGCTTTCTGATATTCGGCAGGCAGAACTCGCGGAACATCGCGGGCGAGATCATCGGGCCGCTGTTGTACGAGAAATCCGTGCCCCAGAGAACGGCGTCCTGCCCCGGCCGGATATAATACTCATCCTGCAGAAGGCCCGCAGCCAGCGCCCTGGCATGGGCCGCGCGCACGGTCTCGGGATTGAGCGCAAATTCCAGCAATCCTCGCTCGTAGTTGTCGCCTAACAGCACCATCGAGGCCTCATCCCCCGAGGGACCGATCACGTACTTATCGCCTTTGAAAGCCGCGATCACGGCATCCACCACCTCGAAACAGGAGGGATCGGGCGCGGGCAGGCTCTCCGGCAAGGGAAAATCATCGGGCCGGAACACGGTGGCATCCAGCACCGGGTCGGAGACACAGGTTATGTCATCTGTCACCGGGCTGTAGCGGAAGACCCGTCCCTCGCGGTCGCGCCAGGTGGAGTCATCCAGGCGCTCCGGGCGAAGAGGCTCGTAGTCCCGCGGCGGCAGCACCGAGGACGCCCCGGCGTGCACGCCCACTATGTCTATGATATCCAGCTTCCGGTGGAACTCGATTGCGTCCTCGCGCCAGCTCGCCGCCAACTCATCGCGCCGTCCCTCCCACAGCGCGACCTGGCTGCGCGCCTTGTGACGCAGGAAAGTTTCGCGCCCCAGGACACGGGAGACAGTGTCGTGATCCACGGCGAAAAAACCCAGAGGGACCCGCTCGGTGGCGCGGTGCTCCAGGACGTTAATCACAGTTTCACGGCTGTTCATGACTTCCCCTTTCCAGGTTCCCGAACCTTTTTGCATCGGCGGCGCCAACCGTGGCCGCTGTCCTGACTCCGGTCCGGGCGCAGATATCGGCCAGCGGGCATTCATCGCAGCGCGGAGCGCGTTTGAGGCAGTAGACTACGCATTGACGGTCAAGCAGGGCGTGAAACTCCTGGTAAAGTAACGTGTCCCGCGCGCAGGCGGCCTCGAAACGCGCCTTGAGCGAGCCGTAGCTTTCGTTTTCAGCGGCCCAGCCCAGGCGGTGCAGAAGGCGGCGCGTGTATGAGTCGATCACGAACGTGGGCTGGCACGCGGCGTAGAGAACGATGCAGTCGGCTGTCTCCGGGCCGATGCCGCGAACGCCGAGCAGAAGTTGTCTGAGCGCCGCTGTCTCCACCCGCAGCAGGTCCTGCCAGCTTAACCCGAAGCGCTCATTTATGAACCTGACCAATGCTTGTATTTTCAGCGCTTTCTGGTTGAAATACCCGGAGGGCCGCAGCAGCGGCGCAAGCTGTTCGAGAGGGACCTCCAGCAGGTGCTGGAAATCGACGAGACCGGCGGAGTAAAGGTTGCCCAGTGCCCTGGCCGCCCCGCGCCAGGCCGTGTTCTGGGCCAGGATCGCTCCCAGCATTACCTCGAGCCTCTGAGTATCGGTGCGCGGTCCGCCGCTGTACTGCGGCTCGCCGCCCTCCTCCGGAGTGACCGGCCACCAGAGCCGCGGCCCGAAATGGTCCATCAGCCGCTCGTACAGCAGCGGCAGCCAAAGTCTGTCCTGTTCTGTGTTCATCCGCCTCTCAATCTCCCGCCGTTCTTGACAGTCCCGTCGATACGCACGATATTTTCCCATTCAGACGGAATGGAGAAAAATAACATGGCTTTCAGAATCCCACAATTACTTGACCGCCCGCAGGTGCGTTTCGGCAGCCTGGGGCTGGCGGCTTTCGCGGTATGCCTCCGGACACTGGGCGCCGGTTTCGTGCAATGGGACGACGGCCTTCTGACCGACAAGCTGGCATTGCACGGCCTGAGCCTCGAACACCTGCGCGGAATCCTGATTCCATCCGGCATGGCCTGGCAGCCAGTGCGCGACCTGACTTTCGCCCTGACCTACGCTTTCTCGGGCAGCAGCCCCTGGGGCTATCATCTGGTTAACACATTTCTTTACGTTGCCGTGGCTATCCTGTCCCTTTTCACTCTGGACGCGATCCTGTCGCGCGCAGGGTTCTCAGGCCGGCAGGGAAGACTGGCAGCCTGGACCGGGGCGCTTCTGTTCACTTTGCACCCGCTGCATGTGGAAGCTTTCGCCTGGGTCCAGGGCAACAAGGACCTTCTGGCCGGGATGTTCTTCCTCGGCGCTTTCATCCAGCACGGCAAGGCCGCGCGCGCAATCGGAAGACAAGCCCTGCTGAGCTATGCCGCCGGTTACTTTCTGTTTATCCTGGCGCTCTGCTCGAAACCATCCGCCGCGGCGTTCCCACTGGTTGTGTTGGCTTTCGACCTTCTTCTTCCACCGGTTTCCCCAGACGCGGCTCACAATCCGCGCAAGCGTTTGCTCGCTCTGCATCTGCCCTACTGGGTACCGGCTGCGGCCCTGGCTGCATATTTCATATTTTTTACCGGGGCGGTCAAGCAGACCGGCTTCACAACAGAGAATTTCCTTGTTCTCCCGCAGATACTTGCAGCCTGCTACAGACTGGCCGTCCTGCCGGTAGATCTTTTGCACCGCTACCCCGACCCTCAGTTCGCCGGATTCGCCTCGCCGTCTTTCTGGACAGGCTCTCTGATCACAGCTGGAGCCCTGGCTTTTGTCTGGATCAACAGGCGGAAAAAACCGGCCGAGGCGTTCGGCATGCTCTGGTTTTTTCTCTGCTGGCTGCCTCAGTCGAACATTATCCCTGTCGCTATCCGCGTGGCGGACCGCTACCTGTTTCTTTCACTCCTCGGCCTGACACTGGTGGTATCGGTTTCAGTCATAAGGCTTTCGGAACGCCTGCAACCGTCCGGGCGGATTGCTCTCTGGTCTGGTTTCGGGCTGATCCTGGCCTTTTTCGGCCTTCTGAGCGTACAGCGCGCCGGAGTATGGAAGGATGGCTTGACACTCTGGAGCACGGCGGCCAGGAACTGCCCGAAAAACAGTTTTTTCCAGCTCGGTCTGGCCCAAGCGCATATCAGCCACGGAGAACTCGACTCCGCGGCCGCGGCTTATGAACGCGCACTGGCCCTTGAGCCGGGAAATGTAAAAGCCCTGGTGAACCTGGGGTATACACGCAAGGCGCAGGGCCATCTGGATGAGGCGCTGTCACTCTACGAGCGTGCACTGTTCCTGGACAGCGGCAATTTCAACGCCCTGAACAGCAGCGGGAACATCCTGGCGCAGCTCGGCCGAGACTCGCTGGCTGCGGCATTCTACGAGCGCGCCCTGCTTGCCGAGCCGGACAACTACATGGCGCGGGTGAACCTGGCCTCACTGTTGCGTCGCACCGGACGGGAATCGGAGGCTGATTCCCTGATGAGTGGTCTTGAGCAGGGGAGTCTGCCCCAGCCGGTTGTGTTGCTGCTTCGCGGAAGGCAGTTTATCCAGGAGGGCCGTCTGGACAGCGCCCGCTCGCGATTCGAACGCGCTCTGACGCTGGACCGCGAACTGACTCCGGCCCTGGCCGGCCTGGGAGAGATACTCCTGCGCCAGGATTCAGCCGGGCGGGCGCTTGAAGTGCTCCGCGAAGTCAAATCCGTTGGAGCACCGGACTGGGGTCTGCTGCACAACCTCGGCCTTGCCTTCAGCCGCCTGGGTCAATCCGATTCGGCGCTGGCATATTATCGCCTGGCCTGGCTCAGTCAACCCGATTCACTGGCCTCGGCCCTGGACTATGCGGTTGCGCTGGCGTCTTCCGACAGCCTGCCCCGAGCCATCGAAGTCGCCTCAGCCCTGGCCGGGGCGAATCCCGGCGAAACGATGCTGCACTACAACCTCGGAAACTGGCTTCTGCGCCTGGAGCGCTACAATGAGGCCGCCGACAGCTATCGCGCCGCCCTGAAAGCCAATCCGAAGGATGACAAATCACACCTCAACCTGGGTCTTCTTTACATGCGTTTCCTGGGACAGCCCGATTCGGCCCTGGCGCATCTTGAGGCCAGCCTGTCCGCCGCTCCCGCCCAGCCGCAGGCACAGACCATCCGGAATGCCATCGAATTGCTGAAACGGCAGAAAAGCCGGGCTGAAGTTCACTGAGCAACGGAGACAAAAAGGCCCGCGGAGCAATCATGCTCCGCGGGCTTTTTATTCCGATCTGTCACAGATTATTTACTGTGAAACACCGCTTTCCTGGTTGTGCTGGATCACTTTCGTCCCGTCGGGAACCCGGAAAGTAAAGCGTGACTCCGCTATTTTCGGGTTTAACCGGTGACTGGAGTACTCATAAATCGAACGGTCGCCGTTTGTCTGTACAATTTCAGTGCGCACCGGGTACCAGCGTCCCTCTGTAACAGTCAGCAGAACTTTCTGAATCCCCAGCACCGGACTTGCCGCCGAGGCCCCCTGGATGGGAACCAATCCCAGGGTGATAAGCTCAGCGCCGGAGCTCTCGCGCTGACGGGATTCGAGGCTCACCTGGAACTGCTCACGGATACGCGCCGCAGAACCGCCGAATCCGACGAACAGTGCGCTCATGTCCTTGGCCTGCTTGACCGAAAACTCGTGCACCTGCTTGAGATCGGGGTAATGCAGCCAGCCGCGGTTATGGTTGATAATCAACTGCTGGTGCTCAGGGGACTGTGTGTCCAGCACCAGCTTGTCCGGATTACGGAAATAGAACTTCCCGCTCGATACGATTTTCTCATCGAAAACTGTCATGATTTTGGTCTGGACGAAATCCGCCTGCATGTCCTCCAGGCGGGCCGAACTCTCGGCCATGCGGTCCAGGACCTGATCGACGCTCATCCCGGCCGCCTGTGCCATCCCTGAAAGAGCCAGAACAAAAAACCAGATCAGCAGAACTAATCCTTTTCTCATCTTCAGTATCACCCTCGCCTTGTTTTCAGGCCTGCGCCGCCACCCCTGAGGTATCGCGCCGCACCGAGTGGGCGCTGAAATATTCCCTCAGAAGTTCACCCATCGGTTTGTCAAGATATGAGCGTATGGAAACATAACAGCCGCCGCAATCGTTGTGCGGCAGGAATTCCTTGTGGATCTGACGGATCGAGGTGTACTTGCGCTCATGCATCGAACAGGGTTTCAGGAACCCGTCAGGCGTCACCACCAGAAATCGCAATCCGGCGCTGCACGGCTTGATCTCGCCCTGCTCGAAAAACTTGTAAGTGCCCTCGATGTTAAAATCGGCGTTCTGGATAAGCCCGCAATGAGATTTCTTATACTCAAGCAACTGATCGAGCTGGTCGCGAAGAACGGCCAGGTCCTCGGGAGTTTCGATGGTATAGGCCCTCTCGCCGGTGCGCAGCACCGAATAGGCGCTGAACGAGGTGGAAACTCCCCAGCGCTCGGCAACTTTCGCCAGGTCCATGATATGAGGCATGTTCTCGCGGGTTATCGCGCTGTTGAGCACGATGTCATCATAGCCCAGGGCCGCCAGTTCCGGGATGGTGCGGTCCAGATGATCGAACAGTCCCTTGATGTGCCGCCAGTCATCGTGACGGCGGTCCGGGAAGCAGAGCGAAATAGAAAGCTGGTTTATCCCGGCCTCGCGCAGCTTGAGATACCTTTCGCGGTCCAGCAGCCAGCCGTTGGAAACCACTATAAGATAAGGGGCTTCATGGCCCGCCGGCTTGATCGCCCTGAGCACGTCCTCCAGGTCATCCCGAAGCAGCGGCTCACCACCCGAAACCTGCACTATCATCGGCTTGAGCACGCGCATCAGACGGCGGTAATCCTCCGCGCCGATACGCTTCTCATCCGGCACCAGGCCACCCATGTTGCAATGGTTGCAGTTGGCGTTACAGCAATGTGTCATCTCCAGAGAGACGACAGTGGGATAACCGAGAGCATATCCCGGGATTCCGCGGGTCAACAGCGCCGCGGTCTGTCTCTTGGTCAGCTTTCTCATGTCAACTCTTCTTTAGTGTCGCTTATGCATCCGTCAACCAGATGCAGCGTACGGTCTCCCTGTCTGGCCACCAGCGGATCGTGGGTGACCATGATAATAGTCTGGTTACGCTCGCCGTGCAGACGCTCGAAAATCTCGAGGACCCGCCGGGTGTTTTCGCGGTCCAGCGAACCTGTCGGCTCATCCGCCAGCAGGATCGACGGACGCCGCACGAGCGCGCGGGCAATAGCCACCCGCTGCTGCTCCCCGATGGAAAGCTCGCGCGGGTGATGTTGCATCTTGTTGCCCAGACCGACCATCGCAAGCAGTTCGCGGGGATCGGCGAAATCACCCCGCCCGTTGCCGAACAGGGTAAGTTTAAGGGCAATGGCCACGTTTTCCAGCGCGGTGAGCGTGGGCAGGAGGTTGAACCGCTGGAAAACGAAACCTATCTTTTCATACCGCAGGCGGGTTGTCCCGCTGTCGCCACGTCCGGTCAGTTCCTGGCCGTCCAGCCAGATTCGGCCCTCCGTCACTGGAGCCAGACCGCCGATCAGGTAGAGCAGTGTGCTCTTGCCCGAGCCGGACGGCCCCATCAGGCTGAAAAACTCTCCATGTGATACACTAAAAGTAATGCCTTTCAGTATACGGCTGGTCGTGCTGCCGATAGAATAATCCTTGACAACGCTTTCAACGACAACAGCCTGTCTGTCCAAAGTCCCGGAAATAAAAAAATCCCCTGTCTACGATACTGAAAGGGTCAGATCGCTGTTTTATGATTTGCTGGCCGGCGGGTATCGCCGTATGATAAGTGCTCACCGCGCTTAGTATATTCTAATACAGTAATTATGTCAAGATTTTACCGTCCCCGGCGAACGCTGACTAAATGAACGTTCCCCGGAGCGTCAAAGTTTCCATCTGAAAAGACCGTCCGTTTCCCCGTACACTTCCTGGTAACGCCAGAAATTTGTGAGGACTTGCAAATTATAATCATAAGTTTCATCCAGCGGTATCAGCTCGACAAACAGGTCCAGGTCGAACTCGCTCTCGCGGTCTCCGTGAGAGCGCTCCAGCCAGGCGGGCAGGTTGCGCGGGTCGGCGTTGTAAGAGCTTATAGCCAGCGCGATATTGCCGTTATACTTTTTCAGGTTCGAGGACAGGAAGCGCGTTCCCAGGGCAATATTGATCTCCGGTTCGAGCAGACGCGCCGCGCTGACTGTGCCGTATCCGGCCGCGCGCCCCAGCCGCCGTCCCACGGACGGCAGCAGTTGCATCAGACCCACAGCCCCGGCGTGGCTTTTCGCGCGCGGATGAAAATTCGATTCCTGGCGCATCACTGCGGTTACAAGGGCAGGCGGGATGCCGTTCTTGCGGCCGTGAGTCGCAATGTAGCCCCGGAAAGGCTCGGGATGAATATAAGCTATTTCCCAGAAACCGGAAGGCAGCCCCTCTCCACCTTTCTGCAGGTAATCCCGGAAAGGACCGCGGAATGTGCGCAGGACACGATGGTACCAGCCCGCCTGGTACAGGTTCTCATGCATCCGGAATCGCAGAAGGTCATCCTGCGGTGTAATATTCAGTCCGTTGCTGTAAATGTAGGCCGCCTCGGCGTAAAAGCCCATGGCGCGCCAGACCGCGGCTGTCTTCTGTATTTCCGCTCCCTGACGGGTGTAGGTCTGGGGAAATTTCGGGGCATCCATTGCAGGCAGGTCCCCGGCGGGATTTAGAGGCGTGGCGTTCCTCAGCCTCGAGCGGAGCGCCCGCGCCCGGATGCCGTAATAGGTGTACGGATACGCCTGGGCCAGTGCGTTGAAAGCCCTTAACGCTCCAACCGAATCCCCCAGTGTAAGCCGCGCCTTACCCAGAAACAGCATCGCCCGTGACCAGTGCAGCGGGTCACGGCGATCTGTTTTTTCAAACGCGCCCAGGTTCTGTGCCACAGCCAGATAATCAAATTTGAGGTAATCAGTCAGGGCGATGTACCAGTAAATCTGGTTTACAGCCCCGGAATCCGGCCTCTCGGCGGCGAGACGGTTCAGCCGGTCAAGGGCCTGGTCAAAACGGTCCTGCTCAATCAATCCGAGGGCATCCAGGATACAAACCCTGAAATAGTCCGGCGTGCCGTGGTAACGCTGTCCCATCTGCTCCGCCAGCTTCCGGACTTTTCCGAAATGCTCATCCGCAAGATTTTTATATTTCTGTGCCGTCGAGCGGCGGCTCTTTCCGCCGTATTTTCGCCAGGCATAATCGTTCTTGCGCGAAATTGCCATGCTTTTCTTGCCGCACTGATACAGGAAATCCGCCCGGATTGACAGAAACTCTGGCAGGCGGGGGCTGGAGGGATAGCGCGCCGCGAAATCCTCACTGGCCCTGTCCAGCCGGCCGGCCTGCATGACATTGTCCGACAGCGCCCGCACCGGGAAACCGTCCCGGATCAGACGGGCGTTCTCTATCGCGGCGATCTCTGCCTCGGGAGAGCCCGGCCAGGTCTCGATCAGACGGGTGAACGCGGTCCGTCCCGCTCCGCCCAGGCCGCGCCCCCAATCGAGCATGCGCGCCGGAGGGATGTCCGGCGCGCCGGAACCCTTGAGCGCCCAGATCAGCCGGTATGAATCGATGGCCTGGCCTGAGGTTGGAACTTCGTTCCAGAGTGTTTCAAAAGCCCGGCGGGCAAGCTCCCCGTCGCCACGCGCAGCCAGGCGGAATCCGGAAAGCAGAAGGAGACGGCGCCAGAAGCGGCTCAGAGGGT
The DNA here is from genome assembly GCA_964473155.1 of uncultured Gemmatimonadales bacterium. Lineage (GTDB taxonomy): Bacteria > Gemmatimonadota > Glassbacteria > GWA2-58-10 > GWA2-58-10 > JAJFUG01. The sequence goes on from CAYYNT010000009.1 coordinate 25,010, forward strand.
ATTTTGACTTATACTCCAAAGAGGCTTCCAGCAGCGCCCGGCCATCTCCCCAGCGCTCGGAAATCAGGCGGGCATTGTCCGTGTATTCGGCCAGAAAAGGCAGACCGGGCTGAAGAGCGGTGAATGCCTCCGCCGCTCGGCGGTAATCCGGCAGGAACGGCGGGTTGGAGATCGGCAGACGGCTGAAAGAGGGGGCGCTGGACACAATCTGCGATATAAAATCATCCTCCAGGTCCATGGCCTTCTGGTTAAGGGCCACGGCCCGGGCCAGACGGCGCGCCTGGCTTATCTCACCTGTCCCGGCATCCACCTCGGCGATTACCGCGGCATAGGTCCGGCGGCGAGCGGCGGGGGTCTGGTCGAAACTTTCCTGAAGACTCTCCACCAGGGGATCGGCAGCCCGCAGTGGTGATGTTTCCAGCGGAAAGATTAACAGTCCTGTTAGTAAAAGGAACGCGGATCGTCTCAAAATCATCCCAATGGCTCGGGTCCCAGGCAACCGTAAGTATTCAGAAGAATCAACTCATAACCTCCCGCAGCAGGGCTCCATGCAGTTCGGGCGTCCCGGCGGCGACCACTCCCTCAGGATGTCCATCCGTAAAAACGCCGCCATCGCAGGCGCTGACCACTCCTCCCGCCTCGCGAACCAGAAGGACACCGGCTGCCGTATCCCAGGGTTTCAGGCTTTTCTCCCAGTACCCGTCGAACCGTCCAGCCGCCACGCAGGCCAGATCATAGGCCGCGCTGCCATCGCGCCGCACCGCAAAACTGGCGGCCAGAAGCCGTCTGAACGGTACAAGATTCCGCTCGAGCACTCCAGGCTGACGGAGATCGTAAGGGAACCCGGTTACAAGAAAGGAACGGCTTAAATCTGTCTGAGATGATACAGCCAGCCTTCGTCCGCCCATCCAGGCGCCTCCACCACGGATGGCAGTGAACATCTCCGCCGTCGCCGGCTGATACACCACCCCCATGCATGTTTCACCCTCATGCTTCAGGGCGATTGAGACAGCGAAACAGGGGTAACCGTGGGCATAGTTTGTCGTACCGTCCAGCGGGTCTATCACCCAGAGCCAGGGTGAACCGCCCAGTGAACGCGTGTGCTCCTCGGCCAGAAAATCGTGATCCGTAAATTCGCTTTCCAGCCGCCCGACTATCAATTCCTCGACCCGGCGATCCAGTTCAGTCACGGGATCGATCTCGCCTTTCAACTGCATGCCCACATCCGTGCCCAGCCGCGACATCAGAAGGCCGCCAGCCTCGAGCGCCAGAGCGCGGGCCATATCGAGGGCCTTTTCGACAGTTTTTTTCAGTGTCATCCAGCTCTCCAACGTCAATTACCTGACCACGACTCCAGACCACGGTCCCTTAGATAAACAAACCTATAAAATAACCCGGCCTCTCCGGGTGTCAAGCGGAACAGTCAGCTTGCCAGCATGGTGTTCTCAGGCTATTATTACATGGCTTTCCTTTGGTTTTCCTCCCTGTAGACGGAGCCATACATGATTGCATTCAGATTTTTTCTGCCACCGCTCTTTTATCTTCTGCTTAGCATCCATCCCTGCCGGGCCTGCGTGCTGGAGCCTGTGCTTACAGGTCTGGACGTGCTGAAAGCAGACAATTTCCAGCCTCTCAAAGGGCTGCGGGTGGGCGTGATAACCAATCACACGGGATTGGACCGGGCAGGGGAATCCATCCTTGACCTTCTGGCCGCCTGCCCGGATGTCCGGTTAGCCGCCGTGTTCGCCCCAGAGCATGGACTGAAAGGCAGGCTGGACAGCGAATACGGTCATTCAAACCTGGTGGGGAAAAACACGCCGGTCTACAGTCTATACGGCAAGACCCGCAAACCGGAGCGAAAATGGCTTGAAGGCCTGGACATACTGGTGTTCGATATCCAGGATATCGGGACGCGGTTCTATACTTACATCACCACGCTGGCCCTGGCGATGCAGGCAGCCTCCGAGGCCGGGATCGGTATCATGGTTCTGGACCGGCCCAACCCGATCGGCGGACTGGCGGTGGAAGGGCCGGTGCTGGAAAACGCGCTGAAGGGCAATTTCATCGCATACTACCCCATCCCGGTGCGTCACGGTCTGACCGTGGGTGAACTGGCTGGGATGTTCAACTCTGAGTTCAATATCGGAGCGAAACTGACTGTGATCCGGATGCAGGGCTGGCGGCGCTCGATGCTCTGGGAGGATACAGGCCTGAAATGGGTGAATCCCTCGCCCAACATGCGCAGTCCCATGGCGGCGCTGCTTTATCCGGGGCTGGGGATCGCCGAGGCGGCCAACCTCTCGGTCGGACGGGGCACGGAAAGGCCGTTCGAGATTTATGGAGCGCCCTGGATAACTGACAGCGGGCTGGCTGACGTCCTGAACGAGGCCGCCCTCCCCGGCGTGCGCTTTGTGGATACTACTTTCACGCCCTCCGCATATGTTTTCAAGGGCGAGGCGTGCCGTGGCGTCAGGGCTGAAGTCACAAATTCGCGGGAGTTCCGCAGCCTGGATGCCGGACTTCATTTTCTGTCCACGCTGCAGCGCCTTTACCCGGACAAATTCGACCTGTCAAAAATAGACCTCTGGATCGGCAGGCGGGACGTGAAGGACCGGATACGCCGCGGAGAACCGGCCGATTCGATCTCAGCGGGCTGGAAAGCGGGGCTGGATCAGTTCAAGACGATCCGCGAGAAGTATCTTCTTTATTAACCCTGACCCGACCGGCCACCAACTGGGCCTGAAGGCTCGCAACCAGGAGATGCATGGCCAGGGTGTCCAACCGGCAGTATTCGCGGAGAGCGGATTCCATGCGCTCACGCTCCACATCTTCCACAGCATCCTCGACCAGAAGATGGCAGACTGCTCCGGCGGTGACGCCGTTGGATACAGTCAAACCCTCATAACTCATATCCGGCGCCAGGGCGGGCAGCACGTTCTTGATCGAGAACGAGCCGCGCATCTGCGGATGATAAACGTTATTCTGCACCACGGCGCAGAGGTCCCAGAGACGGCCGCGCAGATGCTCGATCCGTCCGCGCAGTTCCGGAAAAGCAGCTCCAAGCTCTTTCAGGCGGTCCGACTCGAAATCCCGGTTGTAAACCACCACACTCCCCTCGTATCCCTCCGCCGCATCGAGAAGGCTCCGGACAAACCGCTCGCGGGGATCATCCGGCCCGCAATCCAGGAACTCACTGTGAACCGGCTTCGCCCCCGGCGCCTCCAGGATGTGCAGAGACCACTGGAAAGGAACCGGATCGAAAGGGTGCATACCGGCAAAACGCGGCAGGGCCGGGCTGGAAGCCTCAAAATCCATGAACAGCAATGGATAGCTAAGACTGTTCAGCTCATCCGCGAGACATGGGTCAAATACGGGAGCGCCCAGAAGGCAGCTCTCACGCGCGCGCCGCTGACGGGGATTCAGCGGAAAATCGGGCGGGATATCCCTGATGCTTCCGACACCATTGAGCGCAAACGTGTCAAGCAGTTCGGGCGTGGCCTCGGGCAGGTATCCGATCCAGTCCGGATCGTGCGAGACAGTTTGACAGCCGCCCAGGAAATCACAGCGTGACGGGCGCTGGCAATAGGGCCCTTCAGGCGCCTCGGGGGCGGAGTCATATTCAAGCGCCTCACGGATTCCCGGCAGTTCCCGCCGCAGACGTTCCGTGGCGGCCGGGATGCCATAGCCGGCATCCCGCATGCAGAAAAGGCTGTTTGCATCATACTCCCCGCCACGGTATTCATATCCACGGTTAAGGTGCATGACCGCGAAAGCTCCCAGGACCAGGCCGCAGGCCTCCAGCACATACTTCATAAGCGCGAGTTCGTGAAAGTGGTTTTCTTTCAGCGAGGCCGCGGGCTTCACCATAACCAGCCGCCAGGCGCCTGTTTCAAGACGCTCAAGGATATCCGCACGCACAAAGATGTCTCCATGCTCGAAGACACCGCCGTAAATCAGCCGCACATCCGGATCGTTCACCAGCAACGCGGTGTGCTCCAGGTCCCGCCGTTCGTTTTCAGGACCTTTCCACTCCACGCTCTCCCCACCCCTGAAAGCCTGCCGGGCAATAGCGGCTACTCTCCGCCCCTGCCCCACAAACATGCGTGTGGCCGGATCGGATGAGTTTTCCCGGGACTGCCCATGCACCTGAAAATACATTTTACGAGGACAGCGAAGAGCGGAAAGGTAAGAGGAGCGGGTAATTCTCATTGTCATTCCATTTGGATCGATATGTCAGCCTTTGAATAATAACGGCGCAGATATGAAAATATGACCCTGGCTGCCATATTTCAACAAATGCGGCGGAGGTGAATCAGAAGGACAATATCCAACTTTATCACATTGCGGCGCGAAATGTTGCCATTCAAACCACCACTGTTTCCGGATTGGATCATACAATATGCTTCATGTCCGGCGCAGCAGACCAGACGGATCCTCGATGGAAAGAAAAACGAACCCCGTCCTAACAGTTCTTTCAATCGAGCAGCATGAACTTGTCCAGCTTTTTCACCAGTTCGTCGTAATTGACGGGTTTCAGGACGTAATCGGTCACACCGGACTGGATGGCCTTCTTAACCGCGGACTCATCGCTTTCCACGGTCACCATTATTATCGGCGCCTTTTTCAGGCTTTCATGCTGGCGCATCTGACGGCAGGTTTCGAAACCGTCCATGCCGGGCATGCGGACATCCAGAAGTATTATGTGCGGTTTAATGGTCAGGGCCAGCTTCAATCCCTCTTCGCCGTTCTCGGCATTATATATTTCAAACCCCAGAAATTTCAGTCTTGTTTCAAGACTGTTCCGCATGAACTTGCTGTCGTCAATTATCAGAACCTTCATCTCTCCCTCCTCTCCTCAACATTGCCTTCTGCGGACATCCCTCATAAAGTCCCTGCGGCAGGATTATAGCCGCGCCTCTCGAGCCAGAGCCGTAAAACCTCGTATTCCTTTTCAACCGTCTGCAAACGTTCGAGCGCATCCTCCATATTCGAAGCTTTGATTGACGCATGCAACTCCCGGCAAGCCCGCTGAAGGGGCAGCGCGCCGATAGTCGCGGTGGAACCCATCAGGCTGTGGGTATGCTCCGAGGCCCCCTCCAGACTCCCGCCACGCAAGCGTGAAGCAAGCGATTCAATCTCCTGCGAGGCATCCTCGATAAAGCTTTCCAGCAGCGGCCGGAGCTGCTCCGGTTCAAGTCCGGTAAACAACGCTGTCCCCTTCAATTCCAGCGGCGCATGTTCATCTGTCTGTTTTTGAACGAGACTATCGGGCTCCCGGTCAGAAACAGCCGCACTCTGAATCCCGGCCGGATTATTCCGGCGCGCCGGAGTCCAGCGTTCAAGGACACGCCGCAGGTCGGACGGGCGCAACGGCTTGCTCACATGATCATCCATACCGGAAGACAGACACCGATCACGGTCCGATTGCATCGCGCTGGCAGTCACCGCAATAATCGGAATCCGGTTGCCTGGAGCCTCCATCCGCCTTATTTCCGAGGTAGCCTCGAAACCATCCATTTCGGGCATCTGACAATCCATCAACACCAGATCGTACTCTTTGCTCTGCACCATCGACACCGCCTCTCGTCCATCCGAGGCCATGTCCACACGACATCCCATTTTGTTGAGCATCCAGAGAGCGACTTTCTGGTTGACCCGGTTATCCTCGGCCAGCAGCACCTTTGCGTCGAAACCGCTGGCGCCGAACTCTCCGGCAAGCTGGTTCAAACCAATTGCTGGCCTTTCAGGTATTTCAGGCTCCTGCGTTCTGCCTGCCGTCATCTCCCATGAAATTACCAGGGCGTCGAGCAACCTGCTTGAAACAACAGGTCTCGAGATAAACACCGCATATCCAGCGCGCGCCATCTTACCGGCCTGCTCCGGACTCCGCACTACAGCGATCAGAACCGGCTTGAGCGCGGTTTCATTCTCTCCGCTCCTCTCGATCCGGCTCGCCAGATCCACAGCTCCATCCTGAGGAAGGTCGCAATCCACAATCAGGAAATGAAAAGGCTTGCCGCTTTTCGAAGCCTGCCGCAGTGCATCAATTGCCGCTTCAGCTGAATCCGCGCAACTCGGCTCCAGTCCCATCTGCTCGGTCAGCCGGACAAGCAGATGAGTCTCGCCTTCATCCCGCCCGGCCAGCAGCACCAGCGAACCTTCCATCCTTCCGAGAGTCTGTGGATCGATACTATCGCGGCTGAGAACCGGTAATTCGAGTTCGAACCAGAATCGCGCGCCCTGCCCCAGCTCGCTCTCCACGCCAATCCGGCCGTGCATCAGCTCGATGAGCTGACGGCAGATCGCCAGCCCCAGGCCCGTCCCGCCGAACCGCCTCCGGTTTGAGGAATCAACCTGAGTGAACTTGTCGAAGACTGTGGGAATTTTATCCGCCGGGATTCCGATCCCTGTGTCAGTCACCGAGAAAAAAAGCCGGACATTGTCCCGCTCTCGGGGGCTGGCGCTGACAGCCAGCGTAACCGCACCGCGCATCGTAAATTTGACTGCATTGCCCACCAGGTTCAGCAGTATCTGGCGGATACGCCACGGGTCACCCAGAAGGTGGTTCGGAGTCTCAGGTCCGATCGCGCTTCTTAGCTCCACTCCCTTGTCGCGCGCCTGGCGGTTGAACAGCTCCAAAACTTCTTCAATCACCGAACTAAGCGCGAAAGGCACATACTCGATTTTAAGCTTGCCGGCCTCGATCTTGGAATAGTCGAGCAGATCGTTGATGATGAAAAGAAGCGACTCCACCGACACTTTAGCTGTCTCGACATACTCCCTCTGCTGAGCATTTAATGGCGTATCCATCAACATGATCGATGCCCCGACCACACCGTTCAGCGGCGTGCGAATCTCATGGCTGATATTGGCCAGGAATTCGCTCTTGGCCTTATTGGCCGACTCGGCGGCCTCCTCTGCCCGTTTTCTCTCGATCACCTCAAGACGGAGCTCACGGGTGCGTTCCTCCACCTCTTTCTCCAGCATTCGGTTCATGTTTCCGAGTTTGGCATATGCTGTTTCGAGGTTTGCGGCCATTGAATTCAGGGACAGGGACAGGTGTCCGATCTCATCAGAGCCCACAACCTGCGCCCGTTGCGAGAGGTCACCGCCCGCGATCTGCTCCACTGTCTTTACAAACTGTGAAAGAGGCTTGGTTACAACCCAGCTTATTACCAGAACCGCGGCCATACCGAGCAGGAATATGGCCAGGCTGACCAGTGACACCGCAGTCCGGCTTTCCACGATGCCCAGTTTCAGTTCATGCAGGCTCAATCCCAGATAAAGCTTGCCGATTACACGGTTATCATATTCGAGATAACTGACTGTGCGGCAAAAATCACCGCTGCTCACCACTTCGCCAGGCCTTGCCGGCAACTGGAAACCGGCCGCAAGCGCGGTCAGGCTGTCAACACTGGCGAACACCTCTCCCTTGTCGTCCAGGACCATCACATAGGCCAGGTCATCCACCTGCCGCACGCCATCGAGTCCCTCCCGCGCGGCATCAAGGTCGCGGAACAGCAGGGCCGGGCCTATACTGAAAGCCGCCATGCGGGCCAGCGCAATCGTTTTCTCTCCTATCGCATCCATGGCCTGCTCCTCAATCCGGGCAGGCACGTAGAGGAAGTAAAACACCGAGATGGCGGCGATAAGCGCCGTGATGACCGCGGCAAATTTCATTCTGAGCGAATGTCTCACCATGGTTACCCACCATCCCGCACAAACGATTGAAGAGAAGACGCCTGTCTATTACTCCATCACTCGGGCCAGCTTGAGCAGTTGGGAGCTGAAATTCGCCCCCTCCTCACGCGCGGCCCGGATATTGATCAGTATTTCAGGACGGTCCCGGTTCTGGCTGATACCCACCGCCAAGCCCTGGCCGCAGTATTCCGGGACTCCGGTGACACTGACTATGCCAAGGCTTCTGCACAAACCGCTGATTGAATTGATATCGTAGGCGCGCAGGGGTGAGATATAGAGAATGTCCACTTTTTTGCTCACTACCGCCTCATCCAGCTTCTCCCGGTAAATGTCTATCATAGTCAGGGCCAGTGGCAAACCTTTCACCTGAGGCGCAGAAAGTTTTTTAAAAACGCTTTCTATCTGTTCACGCACAATCAGAGAGTTCCGGAAAGGCTCCTGATACACCACTCCCACCCGCAGGCTGTCGCCGTTGCGTGAGGAGAGGTTACGGTCGAACGAGATAATTTTGAGCAGGAGATTAAGCTGAAGATCTACCGGGACTGGCATTTCCTGGGCCGGGCACAGACCGGCTGAATACAAGCCCGGCAGCAGAAGGAGGGCAAAAAGAATTGGCAGGCCTTTTTTCATGACAACCCGTTCTCCACTCTGTATCCGCTCTCTCAGAATCCGCATTCCAGTCTCAATATCACTGTCCTTCCATCCTGCTGCACCAGTTCCTGGAGCAGCGGCAAGCCGGCCGGATAGGCATAACTGGCGTCAAAAAGGTTACGCACTTTGAACGCAAGGCGGAGGCGTTCCGGGACTATATCTCCGGTAAGGTTTAAGTCGAATACAGTGAAAGAGTCCGCAGTGATATTTTTCTCGGAACGGCGCGAGGAGGAATAACGGCATTGCAGCGCCGCAGTCAGGCCAGGCTTGAAAGAGGCTGATGCGCCGGACTGAACGAGGTGGCGTGGAGAATTGGGAAGACGTTCTCCGCTTGCACCGGCGCGCGGAAGCTGGTATGAGTAATTCAGGTACGCACCATACCCGGAGAGAAAATCACCCCGCAATCCGGCCTCAAAACCGTGCGATTTCATGTGCCCCATGTTCATGAAACGGCTCAGATGTTCGCCCGAGGCTTCCACCTGCTCGATGAAATCCCGCATTATATTGTTGTAAACCGAAAATGATCCATGCAAGCCGTGGGCAAAACGGCCCTCGGCCACCAGTTCCAGCGTCTCGATTTTCTCGGGTTTGAGCCCGGGGTTCCCCTCGGCGATGAAAGGCGCTTCATAGAAGACCTCATTTATATTAGGGGCGCGGAACGCCCCACCGTAAAGCAGTTTGATCGAACTGTTCCGCGACGCCGCCCAGACAAGGGCCGCTCTCGGCACGGTGGACTCGTTTCGCGAGGCGTATTTTTCATAACGCAAACCCACGCTTAACAGAAGAGTCGGGTGCAATTGAAGCTCCTGCTGCAGATACGCGGAAAAAGCATTGAACGGGTGGTTCTGATCGTAATATACGATCTGCGGGTTCCAGGAGCGGTAAAAGGCCCGTGGGTGTCTCTGCATCTCGGTCCCGGCGATAATCCGAAGGAAAGGCTGCGGGTCCCACAGATAACGCGCCTCACCCCCGTAGTGGTTCTCGGCGAACTTCTCCCCTGCCGGTATTCCGCCGAACCGGTATGATCCGCGCTGGCCATAATGATCGTAGTATCCGCGCAGCATCAGTTCGTGACCTGTCGCCAGGCTGCGTTCGTACTTGATCTCGCCGAACTTGAACTCCTCGTAGAAATACGAGAGCGGATCGTTGAAGTCCATGTACCAGGGGGCGGTAGGCACGCCTTTTTTTCGGGCGTTAAGATATCCCTGAAAACTGAAATCGCCCCAGGATGCGGTGGCGAGGAGGCTCTGCTGCCGCTCCCAGTCGGCATCCTCCGCCACTCCGTTGTTTGCCGCCGGTGAATCGTATTCCGGGAAGTACAAGTCCTGACCCTCCGCGCGGGTAACCCGTCCGGAAAGCATGAAATCCGAGCCGCCGGCGGTCTGGTGGCCGGCTGTAACGCCGATGGTTTTCCGCCCGAAACTTCCCAATTCACCATAAGCTTCCATACCGTCCACGCCACCGCCGTTGCGAGTTATCACGTTGATCACCGCGAACATGGCGCTCGTGCCATACAGCACCGATCCCGGCCCGCGCACGATCTCAATCCTCTCGACCGCATCCAGATTCAATCCGAAATCATTGCCAAAGAACGAGGAGCCGAAATAGTTCTCGTTTACGGTATGCCCGTTGATCATCAGCAGCAGACGGTTGTTGTTGTCCGCGGTCCGGTTGAATCCGCGCGTGCCGATAAAATCGAGAAGGCGGTCGTTGGTCAGGTAGAAGCCCCGGATGTTCTCCAGGACCTCCGACAGAGTCCGGTAGCCAAAACGCGATATCTCATCCGCGGTCACGATTGTCACGGCCGCGGGGGCTTCGCCAGCGGTCTGCTCGTATTTAGAGACAGTGCTGATCCTCACGCCCAGAAGCGAATCGAGCGCGGACCACCCCGCTGCTCCCTCCTGGGCCACGAGAAGCCCGGGAAAGACTAAAAGAACAAGAGAAAAAAGACAGTACTTTATGACATTTGACGGATGCAAAGGTTCTCCACAGGTTCGATTAATGCCAAACTGGTTAGAAGTGTGTTTATTTGTTTGGATCAAATCCCCCTCGGTCCCTTAACGAAGGAGGATAGACGGGTTTGTGTGTTTTAATAATTTTCCAACACGCTTTTAGCCCGGATTATTCATAAATCATTCTAACTTCTTGAAAGAAATAGATTTTTCATCATCGAGGCCCCGATAAATAGGAGAGCCTGCCCGAATTCGTCCGGGCGGCCATGGGGGGGCCGCTCCTACAAGAAATAATTTTTTATGAATAAGCCGGGTGAGATAACAACAGTTCAATAATAAAAGCATCCCCTGAGAATTCGTCAGACTACTTGCCACCCGCTCGAATCGATAACTTTCATTCCGTTTTTTCATTCTGAATAGACAAGAGGCCGCCGCCCCGGGGCGGGTAGCGGCGGCCATCGGTCTTGACAGCATCTGAATCTCAGACATTCTCCGGAACGACATAAGGATAACGGTACTCACGGCTGAGCTGGGCATTAGCCTCGTCATCCCCGGGGAAAGTTTCCGTCGCCGAGTCAAACACAACGGTGCGGCCCGTGCGGTAGGCGATATTCGACAGATGGCACATCGAGGTCGAAAGGTGCCCCTCCAGGATATCCGCGTTCAGGAGTTCCGGCTTGTGCGCCCGCACGGCATCGATGAAATTGCCGAAATGCGGATCACCTGACGCGCCGCGGGTGTCCAGCGCCCGTTTCTGGGCATCGCCCTCATTCCCGCCCATTCCCGGACCGGGTTCGTTCTTCCGGCCGAAATAGCTCTGCCAGCTCGATCCGCCCAGCTTCAGCCAGCCCTCGGTGCCGTAGAAAAATTCGCCCTGCTCGATGTCCTCTTCCTTGTTCGAATAAAGGCCGCGCACCTCCAACTGAACGATCTTGCCGTTCGAGTACTCCATCACAGAGGTCTGCTGGTTCGGAGTTTCCTGATCGCAGACATTACCGAACTTATAGTATCCACCGATGCTCTGAATCTTGCGCGGGTGTTCGTAGAGCTGTAGTCCCCAGCGGGCGCGGTCGCAGTTGTGCGGCCCGGTGTTGCCGGTGTCGCCGTTGCCGGTGTTCCAGAACCAGTGCCAGTTGTAGTGGAACTTGCACTCGTTGAACGGATACCACTGGGCCGGACCGAGCCAGAGGTCGTAATGCACACCCTGGGGCACGGGGGTGTTGGGGGCGCGGCCGAAACTGTCGCGGGCCTTGATCAGGCAACTGCGGCACATGTAGACCTCGCCCAGCTTGCCCGAATGCAGGAATTCCATGGCCGCCCGCATTGTCTTGTTGCTGCGGCTCTGGGTGCCGGTAGCGACCACCCGGTCATACTTGCGGGCCGCTTCCACTATCTTGCGGCCTTCCCAGATGTTGTGCGAGGAAGGCTTCTCGACGTAGACATCCTTGCCCGCCTGACAGGCCCAGATGGCGGCCAGGGCATGCCAGTAGTTCGGGCTGGCGATAGACAGGACATCGATGGTCTTGTCTTCCAGCACCTTGCGGATATCCACCTCGGTGCGGGCTTTCTTCCCGCTTAATTTCTCCAGGTCGGCCAGGGCCTCGGGGAACAGACGCTCGTCCACGTCGCAGAGCGTCGATACTTCCACGTTCGGCAGCTCGGCATAGCTTTCCATGTGCGAGCGGCCGCGGCTGCGGATGCCCATGACCGCCACATTTATCCGGTCCGATGGAGGATTGGCGGCCCAGCCGGATGCAAGAAACGGCCCCGTGGCGGCTACGGCTGCCGCTCCAAGGCCTGCGCTGCGTAAAAACTCACGGCGTCTTACGGTTTTCATGCAAGGCTCCTTTTTTGGGTTGCAGTGATATGGAGAGCATCAAGAGGTTCCTGTCGCTAATGTCGCTTCGCTGGAAGAAGATACGCCGGAGCGCACGGATTCATTATTAGCATGGAGACATGCCGTAAGTCAACAGATTATTTCAGGCTCGCCCACCTTTCCGGCTGCATATCCGGCAGAAAATTCTAAGCTTTTTCTAATAATCCGCTAACTACGGACTAACCGCGGACGGCTACTTTTATGGCTGAGTACTCGTGCGGTGGCAGTTCACTTTTCCCAAACCTTAATCTAAGGATGAGGACTATGTCTGGAAAGATTTCATTCCCGCGTTTTGCGATTTTCACCTCCGCCCTGCTGATCACTCTGTCCATCAGCGCCGGCGTGCAGGCCCATCCGTCAGCCGAATCCGCCAGCATAATTGTCAAGGGCTCGGACACCATGGTCCATCTGGTAAGCGCCTGGGCCGAGTCCTATCTGAAGAAAAATCCCGCCGATGACGTGGCGGTCACCGGCGGTGGCTCCGGCGCCGGCATAGCCGCCCTTATCAACGGCTCCACCAACATCTGCGCCGCATCCAGAAACATGAAGCCGGAGGAATTCGCTCAGGCCAGAGAGAAAAATGTCGCTCCGCAGGAAATTATCGTGGCCAGGGATGGGATTTCCGTGGCTGTCAATCCCGCCAATCCGCTTAAAGAAATCACGATGGAGCAGCTTGAAAAAATCTTCACCGGCGATTGGACCAACTGGAATCAGCTCGGCGGGCCGAACCTTCCGATCGAGGTGCTTTCCCGTGAGTCCAGTTCGGGCACCTTTGTGTTCTTCCAGGAACATGTGATGAAGAAAAGGGACTACTCGCCCAAGGCCATGTTGCTGCCGGCCACCGCGGCAATTGTCGAGACTGTAGGCGCAGACAAGGGCGCTGTCGGCTATGTCGGATTGGGCTACGCCACCCAGGCCGGGAATAAAATAAAAGTGCTGCCGGTCAAAGCCGATGCCGCCTCCGCCGCGGTGATGCCATCTGAAGCCACGGTCAAGTCCGGCGCCTATCCGGTCTCCCGTCCTCTGTTCTTCTACACCAACGGCGCGCCGAAAGGTCTCGTCAAGCGGTTCATTGATTTCTGCCTGAGCCCGGAAGGCCAGCAGATAGTCCGCGAGCAGGGTTATATCGCTTCCAACTGAAACAGCGCTTAAAGATCTGATTGCATATTATACGGCAGGCGGACGGCAGGCGGACAGCCTGCATCAGACACAACCTCCAAAAAGGAATGGTGATTACCATGCGGGGAGGAACTATCAGCGGAAAAATGGTCGCACTTCTGGCGGCGAGACTCATTCTGGCAGTGATGCCCGCTGGTCTTTACGCTCAGGACAAGGCCCAGAGCGCCGAAAAGCCCAAAAGCCCCCTGGAGTCTTTCACTCCGGAACTCACCGGATTCATGTATTACAGCCTTGATGCGAGCGATGGCGCGGATAAAGCCAATTCGTTCGACATCTCCCGAGTCTATATGGGCGGCAAGTTCGCCCTGTCGGACAAATTCACTTTCCGCTACCTCTCGGACATCGGGCATGAGACCGGCGGCGGCAAGTTCGAGATGTTCACTAAATATGCCTACCTCGACTGGAAATTCAGTAAATCAGCCGCTCTGACTATCGGTCTCCAGGGCACTAAAAACTTCGGCGTCGAGGAAAAGGAATGGGGCTTCCGAGTGATCCGCAAGGCCCCGATGGAGTCATTCGGCGATTTCTGGGGAACGAAGACCTACTTCGCGGCTATCGACAGCCGGGTCAAAACGCTCAACGGTGGCGACGAAAGCGACAAAGCTCTGGCAGTCAAGCTCGGTCAGCAGAAAGCGGCGTTCGCCTGGAGCGCCCGAAACAAGATGGGGTCCTCCGCCGACCAGGGTGTCAGCCTGTCGCTGAAGCAAGATGCCGACTCATATATCGACATCATGGTGATCAACGGGGATGGGTACAAGAAAGCCGAGGACGACAAGTATAAAAACTTCCAGTTCCGAGCGGGACGCTATCTGGCCGGGAAGAAAGTCCACCTTTCAGCTTATTTCGAGTTCGAGCCGTGGAGCTACACAGACAGTCTCAGCGGCAAAAAAAGCTACAGCAACAGGCAGTGGGACCTGATGGCCACCTTCTCCTCCAAGGACAAGGGGCTTCTCGGGCTGAACTACAACGGCAAGACATTCGCGGGCAGCTTCGAGGACATCACGGCCTCCTGCTTCTCGATATTCGGCAACGTTAATCTGGGCCGCCCGGACACAAAATTTCTGGCCCGCTACGACTACTACAGCAGCGGTTTCAACCAGACCGGCGTTCTGGCTGCTGGAGCGGCGGACCTCAAAACAAACGGCGGCCTGTTCATCCTGGGTCTGGATTACGCGCCGACCAGCCGCGTGCATATCGTACCGAACGTGCAGATTCTGGACTACGAGAATTCAGCCACGAAAACAAGCAGCCTGTTCTATATCCACATGCTCGTAACGCTGTAATGGATTATAAAAAGGCCCTCTTCCAGATTCATGGAGGAGGGCCTTTCTCATTACGGTTATATCTTGATCTCTTCAAAATCATAAATCGGATGTGACATATCTTCGGCGGCAGCCTGCCTCAACTGTAGCACCGCACCTCGAACACGCGGGCCTCCGGCGCGCCGTTGGTCGCGGACACCTCCAGGCGCACGGCGTCGCAGCGCAAATCCTTGAACAGGTGCACCCTCTTGCGCTGGTAATTTCCACTCTCCGTAGCCAGAACCTTCCAGGCGCCGTCCACGCGTCCCTCGATGCGATAGTCGCGCACCGTTTCAGGCTGCGGGCCTTCGTGCATGGACTTATTGATCCTGTCCTCATGGGTCAGGGTAAGAAGGCGCGAGAGGCCGGTGTCGAAAGACAGATGCAACTCCCGCAGGGCCTGTCCCTTCCCGAACTCCAGAGTCAGCGCGGCTTTTCCGGGATCGAGGGATTGCGAGCGCCACTGGTGCGAATCGCCTCCGGCTCCGCGCGCCACGCCGTCTGTCACCCGCCGCGCCTCGCACCCTTTCTGCTCGCTCCCGGCGGACACTTTCGCCCCGCGGGCAAAATCGCGTTCATCACGGTTCGGTGTGCCGATCAGGTAGGCATCCTGACGGAGCAGGGTCTGCTTGACCGTCTCGATGTCATCCCGGCCGAATTCACGGGTGAGACGGCCGGTCCGCGCGGCGTGCGCCGCCGCCACACCCGCGCCCTGCCCCATGACCGCACAGGTGGCCATCACCCGTGTAGAGCAGAACGCCACATGGCTGGCGCTGGCCTGCCGTCCGGCGAAAAACAGGTTGCCGACTCGGCTGGAATACAGCGACCGCAGGGGAATAGTGTAAAGTTTGTCCAGTTCGGACTGGTAGAAAAAGTCATCGTTCTTGCGGTAAAAGCCCTCGCGGTGGTGATGGTCTATCGGCCAGCCGCCGAACGCCACCTCATCGTCAAAGACACGCCCGGAGGTGAGATCATCCTGGCGCAGCCAGTAAGCCCCCTCCAGCCGGCGGCTCTCGCGGCGCGCGGGGATGAACCCGAACCAGTCCAGGGCCCAGTTTTCCGCACCGTGGTCCCCACGGTTCTTGATATGGTCCCACACACCCATCAGAATCTTGATCAGCTCCTCGCGGATGCGGTTGTCATCCTTGATCGTATCGAGCATGCCGCCCCATTCCAGCCACCAGTAGCCGTACTCGTAGTTTTCGTGGCCGCGGCCAAGCTGCTCGTCCGTTTCATAGCGGTACGCCCAGTCCGGGGTTATGAATTTCATCGGGCGTCCGAAATCACGGGCCTGGAACAGGAGCGTGCTGCCGAGCGTATATGGCTCGGCTTTCTCGGGGGCCAGGGACTCACCGAACTCCGCACGCGCCTCGCAGCCCACGCGGAACGGGTTGCCGGCCAGCACTCCCAGCGTGCCGTCACCGGTGCAGTCCACGAACTGGCTGCCCTCGATAACGAGTTTTTCCTCGCGTCGCATGTCGTAACACTCTATGGATACAATCCTGTCTCCGGACATGCGGCAGCCGGTGAGGACCGTGTTCAGCAGAAGAGCCAGTCCCGGCTGATAGAAAGCCTTTTCCCAGAGGATCAGGTCCCACATCGCGGCGGAGCGCTGGGGGTTGCGGACCTGGTTCTCAAGGCGCAGTTCCTCGAGGATACCGGTCTCTCGACTGTCCGGGATACCGGTGGAGTTGGCCCCGCAGATATGCATCCGTACCTCGCTGGAGGAATTGCCCCCCAGCACCGGACGGTCCTGCACGAGCACCACGCTCACTCCGGCCCTGGCCGCGGCGATCGCGGCGCACACTCCGCTCATCCCGCCGCCCGCCACCACGACATCCGCCTGAACTGTTCCGTCAGCTTTAGCCGATCCGTTTTCAGCCGCTTGTACAATCAATGGACCAGCGGCCAGAGCACCACCCAGACCAAGCGCGCCGGATGTTTTGAGAAAATCTCTTCTCTGCATGTGGTCTCCGTCAAGTCCAATATTCATCCGCTTAAAAAGAGATGATGACATTCACCGGCGTCTGTCCCGGCGCATCCGTCACCAGCAGACCGTTAGCCGGGTCGAACTCGAATGCAACCGCCGCTCCACCGGCAGTAACCGCCGAGGGCCCATTCTGGCAGTAGAACGATATCCTCCCGCCGGACGTGATCCTGGCCATGTAACTGCCATCCGCCTGCCAGCCGAAGCTTTCGAAGATGCCGGCGCTGTTGTACATGTCCGTACGGCCCAGGGGCGCGACTCCCCGGTCGATCAGCGCGACGGTGCAGACCTCGAACTCTCTCTGCCCCAAACTTAACGGCCAGCGCCCGGCGTAATCACGCACGGAAAGCTCTCTTTTGGAGAATGACCAGACCGCGAACCGGCCGTCTTTTGGAATTCCCTGAATAAGCGACACGCTCAGAGTGTCCTGCACGGTTATGGCATTCAGGCTGTCCCAGCGGCAGTTCCAGGCCCCCAGGACCCAGGCGCCGTCCAGGTTGCGGTTGAAAATTTTCAGCGCCACGTCCTCGGACTGCGGATCGCGGAAAAGGATGTCCGGCGTGGGCAGGGCCGGTGTGGGACACCGCAGCACCCGGCCATCCGGCAGGCTGATCCGGGCCAGAAGCTTCGAGTCCTGCTCTCCGGGACGGTCGGAGAGATAGACCGGTCCACCGGAGATGGCGCGCGCGGAGGCATGATAAGCGCCCCAGGCATGGCCGGACTTGAACATGTCCCAGTCCGGGAGAACGAGCTGACCGGTCATCAGGCTGTTGTAGGCGTTGACTGTCAGGTGCTGGCCGTGGGTTTCCGGCTGGTCCGGGAAATAGTCGTTTGAATTGCGCGTGACGCTGGAGGTCATGGCCTGGAAGAGAGCGTCCGATCCCAGTCCCATGCAGTTGATAACGCTGCCCGGGGAAAACAGGCTGTCCACCGAGGATTCCAGAGCGCGCTTGTAAGCGCCCATAACATCCGCCAGAGGCCCCGCTCCATAAGTCATGAATTCCAGGTGTGACTGGTTGTCCACCTTGACGCCGGTCACTCCCTGAGCGGCAAGCCAGCCATGGTATGCGGTGAAGAACGCTTTTATATCCTCCGGAACCACCGCGTTGAAGACCAGCGGGACCCATTCCTGAGTCGATTTGTTCAGCGGGCGGTTGGACTTGCCGATGGTGTTCCAGGCGCGGAACGGTTTCATCTCCGCCGCCGAGGTGTCGATTCCGTGCCAGTAGCCCTGAAATGTCTGCCAGACCAGGAAATCAGCAACTCCGTACTTTTCGCGCGCCTCGGATACCGTGGCGGCCAGCCCCTGCGGGAACTTCTCACGGTTTTCCGCCAGGCCGGTGAGCCAGGTCTTTTCCTCGAAGAACCCGTACTCGACAGCCTGCTGCCACCCGTCATCCAGCACCAGCCAGCCAAGCCGTGTCCCGTCCTTCTCGAACGATTTCAGCCCATCCAGCACGCCCTGGTGCGTGACCGCATGATAGAAAGAGTTCCAGGTGCACCAGCCCAGCGTCTCGATCCAGCGGGGCGGAGTTTTTTCGGCGCGCAAACGGCCCAGTCCCATGGTATGCACGGCAATGGCGAAAGCGCTGTCGAGCATTGCGTACGGATCGTCTCCCAGCGCGATATAAGCTCCGCGCAGTTCTATCCCTGTCTCGCCCGCGGGCATGTTGTTGTCCGCGGTCAGCATCAGGGCGCCATCCGCCCCGCCCGCGTTCATCCGGTAGCCCTTGTCGATGAGCGGCAGGATAAGCCCCACCTTGCCGTCCGCACGCCGCCACAGAAGACATTGCACTTCCAGCGGTAACTCAGCCTCATTCGAACCGTGCAAAGGGACCATCCACCAGGGCAGTTCACGGTACAGGGCGGTGAACCGTTCCATGCCGGCCAGATGCATCCCGGTCCAGCGGAAATAGCCGTTTTCGCTTTGGCCGGTGCGAAGCGAGAGAAACACTCCGCGGCTTGTATTGCCTTCCGCGGCGACATCCATTCCATCCGGCAGGCCGGTCAGCACCGGCTGCCCATCCAGACGGAGCGTTCCCCCGTCCACGCTCCAGGGCAGTTGAACAGCGTTCCGGTTCGGGCTTGAACAGGCGAGAACGGCAAGAAGGACAACAAAAACGGGGATTGTGCAGCACTTAACCATCGGGAACGCTCCGGGTCTCACTGTTTTTTGATCAAAACGTATTTTTCCGGAAGGTTGAACGTGATTGTCCGGCCGGTGAAGAAATTCCATCCGATACGGCCGTCATAGATCATAGCCGGCGTGAACCCCACGGTTGGGTTATTGAGCCCCACGCCATCCGCCCAGGCCAGGGAGATGTATTCCAGGCGGCCGCTCCAGGCGAGCTTTTTGTCTCCCTTTTCATCGATCCCCAGCCACTGGGTCTTTTCCAGCACTTTGAGAATGTTCAGGAAACGCTCATCGAAAGTGGTGGGAGCGCCGGTGTCGAAAAGGCATTCCAGCACCTTGCCCTCCGGCGCGGAAACGTCAAAAAACACCTCCAGGCTTTTGCCTCGGTCATCCCGTGTCTTGACCGGCACAATCTGGCTGTCCTGCAGCCTTCGGCTGAAAGAGAGGCTGTCCTCGAAAATCATGCGGCGTGCGGAAAAATCCAGTGTCACTATCCTGTCACGGAAAAAGGACGCTGAAATCACTCCATCGACCCCGGAGCTGTCGAGCATGTCCCAGACCGCCACCGCGGGGGCCGGTTGTACTCCCCCTCCGATTCTCAGAGAGGGTATCTCGTAGAGCTGACGGTCCTGCCGGACGCCATCGGCCTGGAAGCTCGTGTACGTGCCGAGCCGCAACGAGGGCGCCGCCCTGAAAGCGCGCCACGAGAGCATGTGACATCCCGCCCCGGTGTCCAGCACGAAACGGGCTTTGAGCGTGTCTCCAATCATACCCTGCACAAGAATCGTTCCCTGTGGAGTTATCTCGAGTGGCACGGAATCGCTCTCCGAGGCCAGTGAAACCCCGCTGAAGAACACCAATAAAACACAGGCGGACAGACAGGGGAGAAAACATTTCGGATTCATCTCGACAGCTCTCCTGTTGACATACCTATATTCAGGTTCATTCTCATATCGTGTTACCGAAGCAGGAACCGGAATGAGAATATAACCGGACAACCCTCAGGCGCAAGCCTTTCATGGATTTACACGCTTTTTCTTCCGGCCCACTGGAAAGCGCGGGCCGGGTTGCCATTCATGGTGACAACCTGGAATTCGCTCCAGAGCAGCGGTTCGAACCCGGCCAGAAGCGAATCGAGCCAGGGACGGTCGTGATGACGGAGCACCGCGCCCTCGGGCAACTCGAACACGCCGTACTTTCCGTAGACAGCCAGGCCTTTTTCGTAGCGCTCCAGGTTGCGGCTGTCGGACTGAAGGAGATAATCGCTGATATAGAACACACCTCCCGGCCGCAGCACGCGGGCCGCCTCGGCGGCAATGCCGCGCTGGCCGCTGTCCGTGGGCACGCAGGTCAGGACCGCAAAAAGCAGCACACAATCGAAACTATTGTCAGAAAACGGTAGTGAACCGCTGTCAAGCAGACGGTAATCCGGGCCGGGATATTCAGTTCCTGCGCGCTCCAGCATGGCCGGGGAAGGGTCCACTCCGCTCAAGCGCGTGTAGCCCAGCGCTGCCAGCCCGCCCAGGACACGTCCCCAGCCGCAGCCGTAATCCAGTATTGCGGCCTCCGCAGGAACGTGCTCGCGCAGGAACGCCTCATTCAGCGGGTGGTTGAATGATTTGCCGCGCGCCGCCCGGTCCCAGTACTCCACCTGACAGGACAGCTTTTCCTGATCGCGCATCGCACTTCCCCCGGACTGCATTGAAAACGAAAGGGGCGGGCATAGACCAGCCCCGCCCCTTAATATCAGAGCAGTTCAAGTACAGCTTCTTCATTGATAGACAAGAAGATGCCTGAGCATGGGAACCCCCTCGCCGCCGATCTTTCTAAGCTCCAGCACATGCTGGCCGCTCTCAAGATCATAATTCCAGAACAGCGGCGTGCGGCGGTCGTGAAACTCGGCGGAAAGGGTGACCTTTTCGACCTGCCTGCCGTCAACCAGAACCTCACATTCCGCCAGGCCGCTGCTTCCCCCTAATCCGCCATCCACCACGAAAGCGCGGCCGGTGAAAGTCGTGCTCCAGGTCTTTGTCAGAAGAGCATCGTCAAGCGGACGCAATTCCACGGGAGTCAGCCCCTCGAACGCCACCTCCAACGTGTCGGGAGCCGACGGCTTCTCGCGGTTGATGACCCAGGAATTCTCCTGGACCGAGCCGCCCCCGCGCGTGACCAGCTCGGAGGCCAGACGGTAGTTGACCTCGTAGACTTCATTCAGGCTGTAGTCGCAGTAGTCGAATTTCTTATCCTCGATGCCCTCGAAACCGGCCTTCCACTGCTCGGGAATTTTGCTGTAGCCCAGCAAAGTGCCCAGCACGCCCCCGGCATTGGACGGGTTGCAGTCAGAGTCCTGGCCGCAGCGGGTGGCAATTTCGATGGTCCGGCCGAAATCCCCCTGACCGTACAGAAGGCCGATAACTATATAGGCCCCGTTCAGCTTGGCGTCGATATTGCCGGGCAACATCACGCTTTCCGGGCAGCCTGTGTCTTCGGCCCACTTCTTCTGGACCTCGTACCAGCAGGTTTTCCAGTCTTTCGGGTTCTCGCGCCACCAGCCGATCACATCGCTTATGCAGCGGGCGTAGCCACTGGCAGGGGGGATGCTCTGCAGGGCTTTTTCCACCACGCGCACGATATCGGATTCCACATAGGCATGGGAATACATGGCCGCCACGAACATTCCGCCATAGACCCCGTCGCCGTAGTTCATGATATGCCCCACCCGTTCACAAAGATTCACGGCTGTGGCCGGCAGGGCCGGTGTCAGCAGGCCGATGAAGTCGGCCTCGATCTGGAAGTCGATGTCATCCGCATGGGGGTTGTTCTTCCAGTGGCCGCTGGCTGGCGGCATGATCCCGTGCAGAATGTTCCAGCGCCCGGCCTGGTTGGCATGCCAGAGGTCGAAACCCGCATTGGCGAACTTGAGCGCCAGGGCCTCGGAGGAAGCGTCCAGTCCCAGGCTGTCGAACACGGCCAGGAACGAGAGGTCCATGTAAAGATCGTCGTTGTTGTAGTACCTTTCGAGTTGTTCGGCGCTGTAGTTCAGATTGACATAATCCGTGATCCAGGCGCCCTCCCAGCGAAACTCGGTCGGGCCGCCGTAGCAGACTCCGATAGTCTGCCCGGCCCAGCCGCCGCGTATCTTATCACGCATCACCTTATCGCTGATCCTCACCGTGGGTGACTCGCCGCCGGAGCAACCGGCCAGTATCACTGCCGCCGTGAAAAAAACAACTGCTTTGAGGATAGACATCCTGGACATAATCGAGGCTCCTCGGCTTGGATTGCATGTCCGGACTGCCATAAGCCGCGTTCGGCTGACAGTCGGTTTCGCGGGTAATCAATGTTAACCTGTCAAGCCTCAGGAAGCAAGCCAGAAATGCAAGGCGCAAACTCTCGATTGTCCATGTACTATGTACGGCCCGGGATTTCAGAATGGAAAAGCGCCTGTCAGACCGGCAATGAAAAAGCCATCCGAGGACATGACCTTTCGGATATCGTTGTCCAGGAGCGCGAAAAAACCCGCTGACAGTATAAGACAGCGTCTTCCGGCAAGGTCCAGCCGCAGGCTTAGATTTATCCGGAGTTCTGAAAACGCGGCCCTGTCCAATCCTTAACAGAAACGTTTGAACCCGGATAGGGCTGTTGCACTTTCCAGACGTTTAACAGCCGAATAATCCAGAAGTCCGTTTTTCTGGTTTTGCTCACATATTCATGTTAATCCTGACAAACGGCTTATCTTTATCGAGGTAAGGACATTGCTCGGAAATACCAGTCAACTGCATTTACCATTTTATCCCGCCATCAGATTTTCTTTCTGATCTATTCTGCGACCAAATCAAGCACAGATGTATATAAATCACCCGCGCAGTGGCATCCTTTCTTTATTTGATCAGGTTTAGATGTCAGCGTGTCCACAGATAAGAATCTATGTCATCAACCGTCCATACCAAAAGACTATTGACATCGCAAGAGACAGACTATATTTTATGTCTCAACCAAACACATGAAAAGAGAAGAGGGAAATGCACTTACACGTTCGCGACGTCGCCCGGATACTGAGCGTCTCCGAGAAGACAGTCTACCGCTGGATCAGCCAGGGGGCCATCCCGGCCTACCGTGTGCAGGACCAGTACCGGATCCACCGCGCCGAACTTCTGGAATGGGTCACCCAGCGCAAGATCAAGGTTTCCGAGGAAATTTTCCAGGAGCCCGAGGCCGCCGGTGAGCAGCCAGGACTGGCCCCGGCGCTGGAAGCCGGCGGTGTTTTCTACCGGGTGGACGGACGCGACCGGGATTCCGTGCTGCGCGAGGTTGTCAACTCGATGCGTCTGCCGGATGGAGTCGACCGGGAATTTCTGTATCAGATAATCCTGGCCCGCGAAAACATGTGCTCCACGGCCGTGGGTGACGGTATCGCCATCCCGCATCCCAGAAGCCCGATGGTCCTGCACGTGGCCCGTCCCTCGATCACTCTGTGCTTCCTGGAGCATCCGGTCGATTTCAGCGCCATGGACATGCAGCCGGTGCGCGTGCTTTTCACCCTGGTCAGCCCGACTGTCCGCGGCCATCTGGCGATGCTTTCACGCCTCTCCTTTGCAATCCACGATCAAGGTTTCAGGCAGGTGATCCTCACTCCCGGCACCCGGGAGGAAATCCTCCGCGAATCGCGGAGACTGGACGAAATGTTAGACAAACGGGCGCCCGGCGGCGAGAAACGGAATGTTGTGTAAGTGACTGGACTTCTTTTCGTATCTCTTGTCTTCCTTCTCGCCGGTGGCGTTCTGGCGCTTGTTTTCAGCCGTTCCAGACTCTGGCCGGCCTGCTTTGGAGTGACCGGCGCGGTGCTGGGCAGCCTGTCCGGTCTGGCCGGCTCGATCCAGGCCCTTGCTGATGGCGTGTTCTGGAATTACCGCCTGGCCTGGTCCCTGCCCGGCGGATCGCTTAATGTAGGGATGGATCCGCTGTCCGCGTTCTTTCTTTTCACCCTGTTTCTGCTCACCGGACTGACCTCCATTTTCGGCCATGGATACCTGGCCGCCCATACCGGTCACAGGAACCCGGGCATTTCCTGGTTCTTTTTCAATCTGCTGGCCGCCAGCATGGCGGTCGTGTTCATGGCGCGCAATGCGCTGCTGTTCCTGATCGCCTGGGAAGTCATGGCTGTCAGCTCATTCTTTCTCGTCACTTTCGAGCACGAAAAACCTCAGGTTCGCGGGGCGGGGTTCTCTTATCTGGTGGCGACTCACCTGGGAACAGCTTTCCTGCTGCTGTTTTTTGTCATTCTGGCCGGGCAGACCGGCTCATTTGATTTCGGGAGCCATGCCGCGGCCGGAGTGTCCAGCGCCGGACTGCTTTTCATTCTGGCCCTGGTGGGATTTGGCTCCAAATCCGGTATCGCGCCTTTCCATGTCTGGCTGCCCGAGGCGCATCCCTCGGCTCCCAGCCATGTTTCGGCACTGATGTCGGGAGTAATGATCAAGACCGGAATTTATGGCCTCCTGCGCGCGACTATCCTGCTTGGCCCGCCGCCTGCCTGGTGGGGCTGGTGCCTGGTCGGGATCGGCCTGAGTTCTGGTTTCCTCGGCGTGCTGTTCGCTCTGGTCCAGCACGACCTGAAGCGCCTTCTGGCCTATCACAGCGTGGAGAATATCGGAATCATTTTCCTCGGGTTGGGCCTGGGCATGCTGGGCTGGCAGGCAGGCATTATCCCCCTGGCAGTCGCCGGGTTTGCCGGAGCGCTGTTTCATGTGCTGAATCACGCTGTTTTCAAGGGCCTTCTGTTTCTGGACACTGGGGCAGTGTTGCAGGCTGCCGGCGGACGGGAACTGGACAGCCTGGGCGGTCTTTACCGGAGGATGCCCTGGACCGGCCTGAGTTTTCTTGCCGGGGCGGTGGCTATCTCGGGGCTGCCGCCGCTCAACGGCTTTATCAGCGAGTTTCTGATTTTCCGGGCGGGTCTTTCGGGCACGATACTCCCTCTTGGGAGTGTAACGGTCCCGTCATTGCTTGTAATCGGCGGACTGGGACTTATCGGAGGACTGGCCGCCGCCTGTTTCGCCAAATTCTTCGGCGTCGTTTTTCTGGGCGAGCCGCGCGGCGAGGACACTGATAAGGTTAAGGATCCCGGTCTTGCAATGCGTCTGCCGTTGCTTTTCCTGGCCCTCCTGTGTCTCGGTCTTGCCCTGGCCTCTCCCTGGCTGCTGCCTTTCCTTGGCCCGGTGATTTCTGTCCTGACCGGGTTCGGTCAGGCGGCCGTCAGCGATTCGCTGACAGCTTTCAGCGCTTTACTGGTCTATATCAGCGCGTTTTCCGGCGCAGTAGTTGTTCTGTCCGCCGTTATTTTCATCGCGCGGCGATGGCTGCTGGCCCGGAGAAAAGTCGATTCGGCGGTTACCTGGGACTGTGGTTATTCCGCACCCTCGCCGCGCATGCAATATACCGGCTCGTCCTTTGTGCGTCCGCTCTCCGCTCTTTTCCAGCCTTTACTGGCGGTGCGCCAGGAATATACCGCCCCCGAGGGAGTATTCCCCAAAAGAACGAGCCATCTGACCACGCATGCCCGGGACCTGTTCCGCTCGTTTTTCTATGATCCGCTGTTTCGGCTGATCAGCCGGACAGCGGGACGGTTTCTCTGGCTTCAGCACGGGAACATTCATCTCTACATTCTATATATAGCGGCCACCCTGTTTCTTCTGCTGATCTGGAAACTGGGGGTGGGCCTGTGAGAGTGAGCGGACTGGTCAGCCTTGTCATGGCCCTGGTTTTCAGCCCTCTGCTGATCGGAATAATCAATCGGGTCAAAGCCTTTTTCGCCGGACGGAGGGGCTTGCCGCTGCTGCAACTTTACCGCGACCTGGCCAAACTTCTTCGCAAAGGCGCGGTCTACAGCCGGACATCCACCTGGATTCTGCGTGCAGGCCCGGCCGCGGGGCTGATCTGCATAATGGCGGCAGCGGCCCTGACTCCTTTCGGCGGACGCTCCCTGTTCGGTTTCGAGGGCGACCTGGTCCTGTTCGCCGGGCTGCTCGCGCTGATGCGCTTCAGCACGGTGCTTGCCGCTCTGGACACCGGCTCCAGTTTCGAGGGAATGGGGGCGAGCCGGGAAATGCATTTTTCGGTGCTGGCCGAACCGGCGCTCCTGCTTGGCCTGACTGTCCTGGCCACGGGGACCGGTTGTATTTCGCTCGGTGCGATATACAGCCGGCTGGGGATGGAGTTATGGCTCAAAGCCGCTCCGGCGCTGGTTCTGACAATCCTTGCCTTTTCCGTGGTCTTTCTGACTGAAAACGCGCGAATCCCGGTCGATGACCCCAACACGCACCTGGAACTGACCATGATTCACGAAGTGATGGTGCTGGACCACTCAGGCCCCGATCTGGCGATCATCCAGTATGCCGCCGCCCTCAAGCTCTGGGTGCTGGGATGCCTGATAGTGGGCATTCTGGCCCCGCTGCACAGCGGGATGTTGTGGCTGGACTGCCTGGTTTCTCTTGGCGGTTTGATGCTGTTAGCCGTGGGAGTGGGAGTGGTCGAATCATCCATGGCCCGGCTGCGCCTGATCAACGTTCCCCGTCTGCTGCTGGGGGCGATTGTTTTCAACGTACTCGCGCTGATTCTTATTCTTAAGTAAGAGGCGGCTGACATGCTTGTCCTGCTGGATTCCGTCATAGTGCTGGTTCTGGTGACCGACCTCCTTCTGCTCTCCTCGAGCCGGCTTAACTACTGCATACGCATAGTAGCGTTCCAGGGGGCGCTGGTGGGCCTTCTCCCGCTGTTGCTGCATTTCAGCGAGATAGCAGTGCAGGTGCTGCTGATATCACTGGCCGGGATAGTTCTCAAACTGCTCGTATTCCCCTGGCTGCTGCTGCGAGCCATGCGCGGCGCGGATGTCAGGAGGGAAATAGAACCCTACGTTGGCTATTCGCTGTCTCTGCTGGCGGGAGTGGGGATGCTGATCGCCGCGTTCTGGATCGGCTCCCGGTTACCTCTGACTATTGCCGGACTGCAGCCCTCAGTGATTCCGATGGCCTTTTTCAACATTTTCACCGGTCTTTTTCTGCTGATCAGCCGCAGAAAAGCCCTCACTCAGGTGCTGGGTTACCTGGTGATGGAGAACGGAATCTACATTTTCGGCGCCGTCGTAGTCGTCGAGGCCCCGCTGATGGTGGAGTTGGGCATTCTGCTGGATGTTTTCATGCTCGTTTTCGTCCTGGGCATCATTCTGTTTCATATCAGCCGGGATTTCGACCATCTGGACATCGACCGTCTCAGTGCGCTGAAAGACTGAGATAGTGAAAACGCTACGGCCGGTCACACACCGGACAGAATACTGGAAAGCTGAACCATGTTGATTGCCTTCTTTATATTGCCAGCCCTGGCAGGACTGCTGGCTCTCGTCATACACAACGATTCACTGCGGCGGGCGCTTCTGCTGTCTGTTGCAGGTATCCATCTGGCGCTGACCGCAACAGCCTGGTTCAAGCCACCTGTGTCTTCGCCGGTCGAGTATCTGAGTCTTGATCCGCTGGGTCTTCTTTTTCTGAGTATCCTGAGCTTGCTTTTTCTTTTTTCAGCTATCTATGCCAGTGGATATCTGAAAAGGGAAAGTGATTCGAACCAGCCCGACATTTTAGAGGGCACCTTTTTCGCGCGCTCCCAGGAAGCCGTATTCACCTGCTGTATGATGGAATTCCTGGCCACGATGTCCCTGGTGACGCTCTGCCAGCATTTCGGCCTTCTCTGGGTGGCGGTTGAGGCGACCACGCTGGTAAGCGCGCCCCTGATATATTATCACCGCAATCATCGCTCCCTCGAAGCGACCTGGAAGTATCTGATTCTATGCTCGGTGGGCATCGCAATCGCCCTTCTCGGGAATTTTTTCCTGGCGGTCGCGGCCTCGGGCCATGAAGGGCATGAAACGCCTCTGGTGCTGAGACACCTGGTGCTGAGGGCCGGGGAATTGCATCCCCAATGGCTTAAAGGCGCTTTTTTGCTTCTTCTGGTGGGCTATGGGACCAAGATGGGCCTGGCCCCTATGCACTCCTGGCTGCCCGACGCCCACAGCGAATCGCCATCGTTCGTTTCGATGCTCCTTTCGGGCGCGCTCCTGAATTGCGCTTTCCTGGGCCTTCTGCGAATCTTCCAGGTCTGCAACGCCGCCGGGCTGGGTCAGTTCGCCCGCGAACTGATGGTCCTTTTCGGCTTCGTTTCTCTGGCCACGGCCGCCGTATTCATCATACGCCAGACTGATTATAAGCGCATGCTGGCTTATTCCAGCGTGGAACACATGGGAATTCTGTGTCTTGGCGTGGGATTCGGCGGCGCGGGAGTGTTCGGAGCGCTGCTGCACGCGGTCAACCATTCTCTTACCAAGGGCATGCTTTTCCTTGTCGCGGGCAACCTTCTGAGCGCTTACAAGACGCGTAATATCGGCGAGGTCAGGGGGGCGCTGAATGTCCTGCCTGTTTCCGGGGCCTTGTGGCTGGCCGGGTTCCTGGCGATCACCGGGACTCCGCCATTCGGTCTGTTCATCAGCGAATTCACTATCCTGCGCTCCCTGGTTGACGCGGGCAGCCTGGCTGCGGCAGGCGGTTACCTGCTCCTTCTGGGGATCATATTTGCCGGTATGGCCAATATCATGCTCAACATGTCGCAGGGAAAAAACGAGCGTGAAATGTCCCCCGCCTTGAGGGCCGAAGCCTCCAGTTCGGTTATCCCTCCGCTGTGCCTGGGAGCGCTGACTTTGATACTGGGCCTGTATCAGCCCGCTATGCTCGCAGAAAAACTTCAACAGGCAGCCCGTCTGCTGGGAGGGTTCTGATGAGTTTTGCGGACTGCGCGAGGCTGATGAACGGCCAGGCTGTCGCCTGCTCCTCGATCCCGGAATGCGGGATAGAAGATTTCCGCGAGGCGGTGCTGGTGGATATCGAAAGCGGGGCGCATCTCAGCGCCTTTTTCGGACAGGGCCGGCCGGACGGTAAAGTAAAGCTTTGGGCGGTTCTGGCCTGTCCCTCCCAAGGCGACCTGGCGGTCTATACCACCTGCGCCGGACAATCCTGGCCCTCACTGACGCCGGACTGTCCGCAGGCTCATCTGTTCGAGCGCGAGCTGTTCGAGCAGTGGGGAATAGTCCCGGAGGGCCATCCCTGGCTGAAACCTGTGCGGTTCCAGGCGCCATTCCGTAAACCGGACAGTCTGCCCGAAACCTGCAAAGCCCCGGAAATCGGAACGGATTACCAGTTTTTCCGTGTCGAGGGCGAGGAGGTGCACGAGGTGGCGGTGGGTCCGGTGCACGCCGGAATCATCGAGCCGGGCCACTTCCGCTTCCAGTGCAGCGGGGAGGAAGTGCTGCACCTGGAAATCGCACTGGGATACCAGCACCGGGGCGTCGAGCGTGCCATGCGCGGCGGGCCGGACAGGCGTTCGATACATTATATGGAAACACTCGCGGGCGATACCACCGTGGGCCATGCCACGGCTTACTGCCAGACCCTGGAGGCGCTCTGCGGAACACGTCTCGGCGTCCGCGCGCAGACTCTGCGCGCCATAGCCCTGGAACTGGAGCGTATGGCAAACCACATCGGGGATCTGGGGGCGCTGGCCGGCGATGTGGGTTACTTGCCCACGGCGTCCTATTGCGGCCGCCTGCGCGGCGATGTCCTCAATCTGACAGCCCTGGTCTGTGGAAGCCGTTTCGGACGCGGCTGGATCAGGCCCGGCGGATCGGGGTTCGACATCGAGCCGCCGATGGCGGAGAAAATCGCCGCCCGCCTGAGAGAAATAATGAAAGACCTCGATGGAGCGGTAAAACTGCTCTGGAACACCCCCTCGGTGATGGCCCGTTTCGAGAAGATCGGTGTGCTGACTCCCGCCGTAGGAGAAGAGCTGGGGCTGGTCGGACCGGCGGCCCGGGCCTGCGGATTGTCGAGGGATGTAAGGTTCGAGTTTCCGGCAGGCAAATACCGTTTCTCCCAGATACCGCTTTCCACCTGGTCCACCGGGGATGTGTTCGCCAGGGCCTGGGTGCGCTGGCTTGAGCTTCAGAGTTCGGCCGAGTTCATCCTGACGGAGCTTGGTTCGCTGCAGCCCGAGCCTGCGCTCAGGGAACCGGGCGTCCCGGCCCCGTTGTCACTGGCGGTCTCGCTTGTCGAGGGCTGGCGCGGTGAAATATGCCACGTGGCCATTACCGATGAGCAGGGACGTTTCTCCAGCTACAAGGTGGCCGATCCGTCTTTCCATAACTGGACAGGGCTGGCGCTGGCCATGCGGGGCGGACAGATATCGGATTTCCCCTTATGCAACAAGAGTTTCAACCTGTCCTATTGCGGGCACGATCTCTGAGGACGACAGATGTTCAAGGTGCTGTTCGAAAGATTAAGCCAGGGACACCGGCGTTTCCCGTTCCTGAAAAAAACTCCGGTGCTGCCGGAGCGTTTCCGGGGCCTTCCGGCGCTTAATGCCGCTAAGGGTGAAGAATGCGGCGAAGCCCTCACCCAAGCCTGTCCGTACGGCGCCATTTCCGGCAAAGGGGAAACTCTTGCGATCGATCTGGGACGCTGCCTGTTCTGCGCGGATTGCAAGGCGGCCTGTCCCGGAGGAGCGGTTGAATTCAGCAACGATTACCGTCTGGCCGTGCGCCGGCGGGCAGACCTTGTGCTGCGCGATAATTGCCTTCATCTGGCCGAGGCGCTGGACAAAAAAGCCCGGAGCCTGTTCGGCCGCTCTCTGACATTGAGACAGGTGAGCGCCGGAGGCTGCAACGCCTGCGAGGCGGATGTCAACGTGCTCAACACCCTGACTTACGATCTGGCCAGTTACGGCATACAGTTCGCCGCCTCACCCCGTCATGCGGATGGCCTCCTGGTGACTGGGCCGGTCACGGCCAATATGCGGCTGGCCCTGGAAAAAACCTGGCAGGCCGTGCCGGACCCGAAGATCGTGATCGCGGCCGGAGCCTGCGCCATCTCCGGCGGACCATACCGCGATCACCCGGAAACAGCGAACGGAGTCGATTCCGTATTGCCGGTCGATCTTTACATCCCCGGCTGCCCGCCCCACCCCTGGACAATCCTGGACGGCCTTCTGCGCCTGCTGGGGCGGATACGCTGAGAGGATTATCGATATTGTTTCTGTTTTAACTGATCTATACCCACGGCGGTGATTATAATCGCCCCGATAACGATATTCTGGACGTAATTCTCCACCCCCACCGCCTGGCAGCCGCTACGCAGGATCGAGATAACCAGCGCGCCCAGCACCGAGCCGATCACGCTCCCCTCCCCGCCGTTGAACGAGCCGCCGCCGATCACCACCGCGGCTATAATGTCAAGCTCCAGGCCGATCGCACCCGTCGGATCGCCCAGGTTGAGCGCCGAGAATGACATCACGCTGGACACCCCGGCCAGCAGCCCCCCCAGCGTATAGACCCATACACGATGACTTTTCACCTTGACACCGCACAGGCGCGCCGTGGCCTCATTGGAGCCGACAGCATAGACATGCCGCCCGAACACGGTATAGCGCAGCACGATATACATCACCGCCAGCAGGGCTAACATCAGCCAGACCGCCGGGGCCACCGAATACCAGACATCCATGCGCGGCTCCACGGTCATCATTCCGTTCAGCCAGCTCGATGGCGTGTTGACAGTGGTCTGATGGGAAAGGCCCTTTGCCGCGCCCCGGGCTATCTGCATCATACCCAGGGTGACTATGAACGGCACGACCCGCAGATAGGCGATCATCAGCCCATTCAGCAGGCCGCAGAACGTGCAGACCAGGATTCCGGCCATGGCGGCGGCCAGCGGTAGCCAGATTCCCGGACTGTCCGCGCCCCAGCGGCGCAGCACAAGGGCGGTGACAACTGTCCCCAGCGCCACGAGCGAACCGGCGCTCAAATCTATCCCGGCGCTGATTATTATCACGGTCATGCCCAGAGCGGCGACACCGATTATCACGGTCTGGGTCAGGATAGTCTTGGTGTTGTACAGGGAATGAAACGTGTCCGGCGCGATGAAAAAGAACATCAGATAAGTGAAAGTCAATCCGAGCAGCGGTCCAGAAAGGCCAAACAGTTTTCCGATCCTTTCGCGCATGGCTTTTCAGTCTCCCGGTGATGTTGTTCGTGCACTTTCCAACTGTCACGCGGACATGCACTGAGAGGCTCCCGAGGTGGCGAACCGCATTATTTCCAGCTCTGTCCATTCCCTGACCTGACGGGCCGGGCTGAGTTCACCACGGTGCATCACGGCCAGTCTGTCGCAGACGCCGAGCAGTTCCGGCAGATAGGATGAGACTACCACTACCGCCTTGCCCTCGGCTGCCAGGCTGTCGATTAGACGGTATATCTCGACCTTGCTGCCCACGTCCACCCCGCGGGTCGGCTCATCCAGAAGGATTATCCCGTTGCCGCGTTCGAGAATCCGGGCGAACGCAACTTTCTGCTGGTTCCCGCCCGAAAGGCCGCTCACTGTCTGATCCACGCCCAGGCAACGGATATTGAGCTCGCGGATCCAGCGCTCGACTGAAACACGCTCGCGGTTCAGTCTCATCAGTCCCCAGCCGCGCGGCCTGGCATAGCGGCCGACAGAGGACAGAGTTGCGTTGAACCTGACCGGCAGGCGCTGGGCCAGCCCCTCGTCCTTGCGGTCCTCGCTCAGGAAATCGATTCCAAAACCCAGCGCAGATGACGGATCAAGACTCTCAACATGCAGCGCCGCTCCGTTTTCCAGGTGCAGCGTCCCCCCGGATGAGCGGTCCAGGCCGAATATACGGCGCAGAAGCTCGCTGCGCCCGGCCCCGACAAGTCCGAAAATCCCGAGCACTTCACCCCGGCGCAGTTCGAGCCGCATGGTTATTTCCCGGTTTCGGGGCGAGGTTTCTTCCATTTCCAGAACGACTCCGCCGATCTTGCGCTCGGACCGCGGGAACATCTCGGTCAGGCTGCGGCCGACCATCATGCGTATGATCTCCGGCAGCGAGGTTTCGCTCATCCGGCCGCTGCCTGCCACCCGTCCATCGCGCAGGACAGTGTACGAATCCGCTATCTCCCGCACTTCCTCCAGGAAATGGCTGATATAGATCACCGCCACCCCGGAGTCCCTGAGCCTTCGGATCACCGCGAACAGCGCCTCCTTGTCCGGCGCGGCCAGCGAACTGGTCGGCTCGTCCATTATTATTACTTTAGCCACGCAGAGCAGGGACCGGGCGATCTCGACTATCTGCTGCAACCCGACTGCCAGCGTGCCGGCTTTTGCCTCAAGGGACAGGTCCGGGTGCTGAAGAAGGGCCAGCACCTCGGCGATCCGGCCACGCTGGTTGCGGACAAAGCCCCAGGAGGAGCGCTCCACCCCCAGGGTCAGGTTCTCCTCGACCGAAAGGTGCGGGGCCAGGTTCAGTTCCTGGTAGATCATGCCGATACCCAGCCTGCGTCCCTCGGACGGCGAGCCGATCAGCCGGGCCTGCCCATCAAGAAGGATATCGCCACTGCTGGCCTGGTGCACCCCGCTGAGGATTTTCATCAGGGTGCTCTTGCCCGCGCCGTTCTCGCCGATCAGGGCGTGCACCTCTCCCCGGCGGACTTTCAGGTCCACGCCGTCCAGAGCGCGTGTCGCCCCGAAAGACTTGCAGATGCCTTTCAGTTCAAGAATGTAATCCGTGTCCGCCATCCGATATTTCCGAGGAGAATAACGCTCACATGCCGGAAAGGTCAGGATTGACCAGCTTGCTAATCTCCGGCGAATCCAGGTTATCCAGGCGCACCACGGCCAGGTTGGTGCTGATCCGCTCCGGCACTGCCTCGCCCTTTATCGCGGCGACAGCAGTTTTCACACCCTGATAGCCCATATCGAACGGGTCCTGTGAGATAAGTGCCTGGATCGTCCCGGCGCGAAGGCCGTCGAGAAGGCCCCCGCTGGTGTCGAACCCCACGAAACTGATCTTGCCCGCCAGGCCCGAGTTCTCCAGAGCGCGCATCATACCGAACGTGCTGGACTCGTTGGGGCAGAATATGCCCTGAATTTCGCCGCCGAACTTGTTAAGCAGTATCTGCGAGGCCTCCATGGCCGCCTGCTTTGTCACCCCGGCGTACTGATTGTCAGAGACCATCCGGATATCCGGAAAACTGGCTTTCATCTCGTCCAGGAAACCCCGCTCGCGGTTGTCCGTGCTGGCCGAGCCCGGATTGTAGCGCAACATGATCGCCTTGCCCTTGCCGCCCATCATACGGCCCAGCTCGCGGGCCGCATCGCGCCCGCCCTGAAGGTTGTCCGTGGCGACAAAGCTTCTCTGGGCCGTGGATTTTAGGTCCGAGTCGATAATCACCACCGGGATATTGCGTTTGGCGGCCAGCTCCACGGGTGCCACCAGGGCCACCTCGTCCAGGGGCGCCAGGACTATCGCATCCACATGCCCGGCGATAAAATTCTGCACCACATCTATCTGCTGCTTGCGGTCGTCCTCGTTTTCCGGCCCGATCCACTGGATTTCCATATCCGCCTCGGACGCTGCCCGCGCGGCCCCGGCGTGAACCGCTTTCCAGAACGGCTGGGCCGTTCCCTTGGGGATCACGGCAATACGCTTACGGCCTGGAGCAGCGGCCCGGTCTCCAGTCTGTTCACCGCCGGGGCTGCAGCCCAGGGCTGCCAGGAGCAGAAGCAGGACCGCCCGATATTTTAAAGACATACGGAACTCCTCTATTTTAATCGGCATAAACGGAACAGTTGAGGACTGGTGTCCCAGGAATAAGGACATCTCTGTCTTGTCGTGATTCAAAAATAAGATTGAAAAGACCTTTCACTCCCGTTCGCTGTCAAGCACCTTCCGGACCTTGTCAGCCAACTCTTTCATCGCGAACGGCTTCTGGATGAAATGCACACCTTCATCGAGAACCCCGTGGTGCGCGATTACATTTGCGGTATAGCCCGACATGAAAAGCCGCTTTATTCCGGGATACAAGGACAGCACTCTTTTTGCCAGATCGCGGCCGTTCATTTCTGGCATGATGACATCCGTGATCAGAAGGTGGATTTCGCCGGCATGCAACTCGGCCAGCCGGATTGCCTCGCCGGGTGTGGAGGCGGCCAGTACTTCATAGCCGAGACTCAACAGCATTCTCTGGCCCAGGTGCAGAAATTCGGGTTCATCCTCCACCAGAAGGATACTTTCCCGGCCATGCGGGACAGGAGAAACAGGCCGCTCTTTCTGGAACTCCTCAGTCTTGGCCATATACCTGGGCAGATAAATCTTGAAAGTAGTGCCCCGTCCCAGTTCGCTGTACACATTTATGCAGCCGTTATTCTGCTTGACAATACCGTATACGGTAGCCAGCCCCAGCCCGGTGCCCTTGCCGATCTCCTTGGTCGTGAAAAACGGCTCGAACAGTTTGTCCTGCGTCTCTCTGTCCATCCCGCAACCGTTGTCGCTCAAGGATAGAACTACGTACTCCCCAGGTATATAGCCTGCATGATCCCTGCAATATGCCTCATCCAGCACGGCATTGTCCGTCTCGATAGTGATCTGGCCCACCCCAGCGATGGCGTCTCTCGCATTTACGCATAGATTGGCAAGAATCTGGTCTATCTGGCTGGGGTCCATCTTAATCGGTGACACTCTCGCTCCGGGGATCCAGGTAAGCTCTATGTCCTCACCGATCAAACGCCTCAGCATCTTGAGCATCCCCTCGACAGTCTCGTTCAGGTCGAGCACCTTTGGCGCGACAGTCTGTCTGCGGGCGAAAGCCAGCAGTTGCCTGGTCAGATTGGCCGAGCGCTCGGCGGCTTTCCGGATTTCCTGTATGTCGGCATAGAGAGGTTCCGAGGGATCGATCAGTTCCAATGCCAGCTCTGAATGACCGATAATAATCCCCAGCATATTGTTGAAATCGTGGGCCACTCCACCCGCCAGCCGCCCAACGGACTCCATTTTCTGCGCCTGGTTAAGCTGCGCCTGAAGCTTTTCCTTTTCCCGCTCGGCCTGTTTATGCTCTGTAACATCATGGATGATGAAATGAAGCAGGGCCTGACCTTTGACATCGATTACGCTTGTATAGACCGCCACATCTCTGATCGAGCCATCGGCCAGCCGGTGCTGGAATTCAAAATAAATTCGCTTCTGCTCCCTGGCTTTCTCAATCTCAGCTTTGACCAGTTCCGGAGAAATAGTGTTGATATCCTGAATAAACATCTGTCTGAGCTTTTCTTCCGGCCAGCCATAAAACCGCACCGCAGCTTCATTGGCCTCGACAATTCTACCGTCCGCCGGATCGATGATCAGCTTGACGGCTGAGTGCTTATGGAAAAGATGGCGAAACTTTTCTTCGCTTTCTTTCAGTTCCTCTTCCGCCCGTTTACGCTCTGTTATATCGAAAATGAAGGCGACAAATACCGGATACCCTTCAGTCATCAACTGCAGGTGAATCTCCACCGGGTATAGTGTTTTATCCTTCCGGCGATGAAAAGTCTTGAAAACAATCACTTTTTCCTTGCCGGTCCGCAGCGGAGCAATCAGCCGGTCGAACATTTCAACCGTGAATTCCGGTTTCAGGTCCAGGGGCGTCATTCCGCGCAGTTCATCAATCGTGTATCCCAGGTTTTCGCGCGCCCCCTGATTCACATTTATGAAACGAAGTGTTTCGGAATCGAAAATATAGATTTCATTGAGAGAAGACTCTATCAGGCGGCTGAAACGTACTATTTCCTGCTCTGTCCGTTTGCGCTCGGTTATGTCGCGCCAGATGCACTGGTAAACAGGTTCTCCCATTACATCTACAATTTGAGCTGTGACATGGACGTTCCTTGTCTCTCCCTGACTGGTGCGCTGCAGGGTCTCGAAATCCGTCTTACCGTTCTGGATCACCCGCGCAATATGCTCCTGCGTATCTCCGGCTGTTTCCCTGGCTTCTATATCCGATATCTTCAGTTGCGCAAATTCTTCGCGGGTATATCCAAGCTGAGCGTGCGCCGCGGTGTTGAATTCAAGAAATCCTCCAGTGGACGTATCTATAATCAGAATACCGTCAGGAGATTGTTCGAACAGCGTCCGTCTGCGGATTGATTGTTTTTCGAGTTCCTTTTCCGTCTTTTTGCGTTCAGTGATGTCCTTGGATGAACACATCACTGAAATAATTTCTCCTGCAACATCTTTTATCGGAGTTATCGTAGTCACGTAATACCGGTCAAAATCCGGGCGTGAAGCGTGTACTTCCATGATTTTTACCTCGCCGCTGCGAAGCACCTCTTCAACGGATTCTGAACATCTATCCGCTTCCTTCTCTGAAAGAACGTCCCGGATTCTTTTCCCGATGACACTGTCGACCGCGACACCCACGCTTTCAGCAAAGGCTTTGTTGGCGTAGCTGTATTTCCCTTCAGGCGTCATAGAAAAAATCGGATCGGATGATTCCTCAAGAAGGAGCCGATGTTTCTCCTCGCTCTCACGCAACGCATTAATGTAGTGGATGGTATCTATCTGCTCCGACAGTATTTTGCCGGAAAGGATCGTCGCCAGCGGGTACAGCAATATCACAGGCAGGCCGATATGCTTTATTACAGTCACCCCCGCACCATCAGGCAGAGTGAACATCAGAGCAAGCATTGCCAGGTGAACAGCCAGACCGAACAGATATAGATTTTGCGAGGATGGAGATTTGACTTGAAGCTTTAGAAGGCCTCGAACCAGCAGTCCAATCAAGACCGATGAAAGAATAACCAGAATACCGGTCAGCAAGCCTGCGCCACCAATTAGAATTCGGCAGGCCACGGTCATTGCGCTCGATATAATTCCAGCCCAGGGACCGAAGTACAAAGCACAAAGGCTGACCATGACCGAACGGCCGTCAAATATCAGACCGGGGCCCATATTAAGCGGCCGAAGCATTCCTAACACCGCGCTCCCGCCGAATAAAAGACCCTGCAGTATGACTCCAGACAATGTGTTCCGCGGCCAGCGCTTTACGATGAAATTTGAAACTATGCTGAGAGCCACCAGCAATGCCAGGTTGAGCACCAAATCGAGATAAACCATCCGTCACTTTTCCTGACTTTGATTGGTTTATTAGCTCTATTTTGAGATATCTTATATTTTTTTGATCAAATCCACCTTTTAAATAATATTGCACTGACAGATACATAGTAAAGAAATTCCATGCAATTGACTATTCCCCGCGTTAGAACCGCGAGGCATCACGTCAATTCGCCGCCACTTAGTGACACAGAAATCTCCAAAACCTAAAAACATATTCAGCTCGATAGCATGGGCAGGCAGGCGGCCAGCGCATGTCACCCATTGGATTTAGCTCCGCTGCTTGCGCTTGACAAGCATTTAGCGCTTTACAGCCGGAAACCTCCGGATTGGTTGCTCCCCGGCCGGGTTGCTTTAGTCCAGAACGACTGCACCGGGCCGCGGTATTGACCACACATACCGCGGCTAACGCGTATATCCTGAACCATCCGGCGGAACGCCGGTTCTGGTGACGTCAACTGCCTTGAATCTCAAGCAGTTTTTCCTCTATTCTACGGCGCCACTGGTCCATTTTTCCGTTGTCCTGGGCCGAATACCAGAAATCCGTCACCGTGCTGCTTCCGCGCAGCCCCATTGAATCGTGGATTTCCGCATACAGTTTCGAGAGGAAATCCCCGATGTCCACCCCCCTGGCCGTTGCCTCACGCTTGAGAGTCTCAAGCAGACGGCGCTCGTCCCAGGCCTCCGAGAGCCCCATCATATAAGGCGTGGGAATTATATCGAAAGGTGTGTTCCAGACACAGATCCAGTTTTCGCCCTCGAGCGTGTCGAAACGGTTGCCCCAGTTGTAAGCCCAGACCAGGGAGCCCACGCTTCCGTTGGCAGCGAAATAATAACCGAACGTATAACGCGCCCGGCCTGGCAGGCCGGCATCTCCCGTGCCGCTGTATTCCCAGAACTCCACCCCGGCGTCCCTGACCTGGCCGGGCAGGACGGGGTTCTCGTGCGTCGCGTTAGTGCAGAAAACATCCAGATAAGGCAGAAAATCAATACCGCCTTTGTAATGGTGTATGTCACCGCTGATAATAAAGTCGCTGTTGCCTTCTTTGAGCAGGTTTCTCATATCTATGAAATGCGACTTTATAAATGTCAGCGTATCGGTATATGCGCGCATCTGCTCCCAGCGCCTGGCGCTCTGGATCCACTTGGCTGGCTCATCGAACGGAGTGACATTGAGCTTTGGCCAGTTGTTCGCCAAAGCATGCTCGCGGACCCGTCCCGCCCACTCCACCACCAGGGGCCTCAGCCTGCTGTTCACCGAATCAGGCTTCTCCCAGAGCAGCGCGTCCGCACCCTTCTGATCCAGCCCTAACGCGGCCATGGCCAGGGTCTGTTCGAGCTTCATCGTGCGGGGGAAACCGTACGGATTTTCGCCGAGGAACCAGAATATGTAATTGATGTCATTGCCGCGGCAGGCCTTCATGAACAGATCGAACCCGCGCCAGTCGAACTCGAAACCGCCGTCCCCGGTCCCTTTCAGTTCAGGCCTCGCGCTGAAATACCAGGGGATGACGCAGTTGTGATTGTAGCGGCCGAGGCGCTCGATCTCATGGTAAGGAAGCAGCCCGCGGGTGCAATTTCCGAGAGTAAGCCCCGCCTCGTTCATGGTCAGAAGCTTTATCGGCAGGATTTCCAGTTTCAGGGGCACTGTCACCGGATCCGCATTCGCCGCGCTTATCACGATCCGGGTGACGTACTCCCCGGCCCTGGCGCCCTCTGCACCGGCTGTGTTTATCTCGAGCCACACGGCATGGCTTCTGGATTGCGGCACATCGAACTTATAAGACGGCCAAAGCCGCTGTGGAAATGGTTTCACCGGCAGAATACTGTCGTTCGTCCGCACCAGAGCGTATTCCACCACCCGGACACCGCACAGAGCGACAACGCTCCCGTCCGCGGCCTTTATTTCGCCGACAGTCACCGCTACCCCGCTCAAATCCTTTCCGTTCGCATATACACCTATCTGTGCCAGTTCAATCTCGTTAAGGCTCTGACGGACCCGGAGAGTGTCGGGGATCTCCCCCTGCTGAGGCGCGGCGATATTCACCAGGGGGTCCATCCAGCTCCGGGCGAACGGAACTATCGCGCTCCGCGACCACGCCTCCGGAATGACAGGTTTCTGAGCGTACTCATAATACTTTTCCGGAACGGATTCACGGCGCTGGACCCTTTCCACCCAGGCGCGGGTCTCCGCATTGTACCTCTCCTCATCCCCCGGCTCGCTCTCGACCAGTCTGGCCGAACGCACGCTCAGTTCACCTTCGCGGCTCAGAAGGCGGAACCTGGCGGTCGAATCCGGTTCGCAGAGCGCCAGGAATCCACTCTCGCATGGTATCCTGACCGTTTTCCACTGATTGTCGTTCAGCCCGCCGAAACGGTGCAGTTCGCTGTAGCGCACGCTCACATCCAACTGGCTGAATACCTGGGCGATTATCGGCCGGGTGACATTGTCGAGGTATTCAACTTCCAGGTTGAAATGATAGCGCCCGGAGGGCCTGTAGCCCTCCCACCACGCGGCAGCTTCAAGGGTAATCGATTTTCCCTTGTACATCTCGGCATACTCATCGCCTTCCGAACCATCTCCCGAAACGGAAGAAAGCTCGACCGGAAATATTTTTCCATCGGCATTCCGGGAAGTCTTACCGCCACAGGAGGCATTCAGCAGAACGAGAAAAATCATAACACTTAGTGCGATAAACCTGCTGTTCATACAACCCTCCAGGAAATATTCCGGTTCAAACGAGTTTCCCTCCGGCACGGAAGCAGGCGGGATAATATTTATCTGCCAGTCGGTTCAGTTCAGCGGCGCGGCCCCCAGACAGGAGTCTCGGCTCCGCGCTCCAGGGCGCCCAGGTCCGGAGCGCTTCCGGTGAAATCATCGTTCACGTTGGGCAGGACCACCCCGCGATCCACCGCCGGGGCGCCCGCTCGCAACGAGAAATCATAATCCCGGCTGAAATACACGGCCATCGGCTTTTCCGGATCGGGCCGGGACACGTTCTCAAAGATGTCATAATCCACTTCCATTCCATGGCTTTCCTGACCTGTGGCGGCGCGGAACTCCGCCAGCGTTGCAAAACGCTTGAACTCCTCCCGCCGCTCCAGCTCGTAGTCACGCAGAACTCCCGCGGCAGGAGCCTTCCAGAAAAACTGCGCCCCGCCCGCGCGGTTCGGCCTGTAACCGTTGTAATCCAGCGTGCTGTAGATGGTATTCGTGCAGAGACGGAACAACTCGCGGCCGGGCGCGTCCGTGCCAAGGAAAAGGTTGTTGCGGAAATGAGCGTTGCTGTAGCCCGCCGGGTTGCGGTTCTCGGCCACAATCGTATTGTGATACAGCAACAGGCCCGCGGGCTGGACCTTGAACTTGAAAGCCATGCCCCAGGGAACATTATAAAGGATATTGCGGATATAGTAGGCCGGGCCGCCGTAAACCGGCTGGGCGCTCAGGCCGCACTGGGCCGAGTTGAAGCAGCGGTTGCGCAGCACGCGTATATTGTGCACTCCGCCGTCCGCCTCGATAAAATCATCGGTCATCAGGTGGATGTCGTTGTTGTAGAAATCGATGGCCGTGTCGCGCAGCGACGGGTCAGGGTCCGGGCTGCCGTGGGTGCAGACACAGATCGCGTCATGGAACCAGGCGATATGGTTGTGGCAGACCACGTGCCCCTGGCCATAGACTTTGACCGCGTAATAGCTCTTGAGCGGGCTTGCCCCGTAGGAGCCTGGATCGTACCAGCCGATCAGGCGGTTGCGGTCGTCCCGGCCGAGCATGACATTGTCCGAGATCAGGAAATCGCGCGATCCGGCAAACTGGGTCGTGACCGCTATCCCCACCTCCTCCATCCGGCAGTGCCGGACGGTCAGGCCGCTGCACCCGGCCACGTCCTTGAGGCCCGCGTAGAAAGCGATATCGCAGTTCACTATTGTCAGGTTTTCGAAGATATGGTAGTCCGCGGCCATGACATCGAACAGGCGGTAGCAGCCCGCGCCGTCGAAAATGACCTCACCGTCGCCCGCCGCGCGTATCACTATAGGCCGCTCGGGCGTGCCCTTGGCTGTCAGGACATACGCGCCGTGGAAATCCAGGCCCAGCGGATCGCTGTAGCTTAAGCGATCGGCCCTGTAGCGCCCGGCATGCATCAGGATGACGTCGCCGGGGCGCACCTTGCGCTCGCTCACCACGGCCCAATCTCCGCCGCCGGCGCCCTGGTAGGCGGACATGAGTCCGGTGAACGACGGCTCCGTGCGCGGGCCTTCCCAGTCCGGGGGATAGACATGCAGCACTCGACCGCCCGCCGCGGCTTTCGGCTCAGCGCGGGTCCGGAGGCGCACGGTCTTTTCCGCCTCCCCTCGCACGCCGTCCGGGTCGGTCAGGCGCAGACGGCACTCATACTCTGCGCCCGGCTCCAGGTCGAACAGACTGCCCGCGAACATATCCGGGGCCGTGTAGTCGATAAAATCCTCTTCGGCGAACGTGCGCTCGTTGTCTATCCGCAACAGGGGCAATCCCTCGCGCCAGCCGTTCTCGCCAGCTTTGCGGTAATGAAGCGAAACCGCGCTGTTGCGGTTGTCATCCCCGGCGATAGCCCACTCGAAACCCAGGCAGATCAGTGTCGGACGCTCCAGCTTCAGCTCACCCGCGGTCACGCGGTCCTCAGCCGGAAGGATAACGCTTGATAGAAGAATGAGTATTGAAACGAGGGCCGGCGCTGAATTCATGTGAACCTCCCGGGGTTCTTGCCGTCAGTGCATATAAAAACCAGGTGGGATTACTCTCCGGATGCCTGCTGGAAATCTGCCCGAAACAGAAAGACCGGGTGTTCTGACCGGTGAAAAATTTAATCGCCGAGATACATTAGGACAGAACCTGCCAAAGCGGTAATGCGGTTGCAATGTCCATATCGTAAACGTTGATTCGGGGAAATCTCAGAGACAACCTGAACATCCGGTGATACGACAGGACACGGCAGCCAGCCGAGGCTGGCGAGCTGCGACCGCTGTGTAAAAAACTGTAAGACAGATATTGAGAAGAGCACGGATTAAGGCAACCAGAACGCTTCAACAGCGAGGTAAATCAGTCGCTCAACAATGAGCGACTTTTTTCTACCGGGGAATTTATGCTGTCACCTTGCTTTCGCAATCAAAAACAATATTCGAGCCGTTCTATCAATCCCCTGCAACAGGCGTCGAAGGTAAAAGTGAAAAGGTGAAGAATAGAGCCGGAGGTGTCAAATCAGTTGCTTTTCCCGGCACATGTCTCTTAATTTCAAATGATGCCTGTATAATATGTGTTCTGATAACTGTCTGTATATGTTCTCCAATTCAGCCTGTGCGGCTTATGCATAGAATAACGAGGATACTGCCGGCATTAGCCCTGGCCGGTCTCTGGGCCATGCCCTGCCTGGCCTGCGATGTACCGGTGTTCCGTTATGCCCTGGAACGCTGGACCCCGGCGGTGTACGAGCT
Organism: uncultured Gemmatimonadales bacterium; assembly: GCA_964473155.1. GTDB lineage: Bacteria > Gemmatimonadota > Glassbacteria > GWA2-58-10 > GWA2-58-10 > JAJFUG01. Next base: position 68,274 of record CAYYNT010000009.1, read on the forward strand.
GAACGTTATCGCTCCTCAGGGCAATCCCGCGAACGATACTCCACCCGTCAACTCCCTGCAAAGCCTTCTGGACAGCGCAAACTGCGCTTTACATTACAGCGGCTCCGGCGCGTCCGTCAGCGGGGGCGTCATCCCGCGGATGGAACTCGCATATCGCGACTGGCAGGGGGAAAAAATCTTAATATGGTCCGGCCGGGCGTCGGCTGAAAATGTCGAAAAGCTTGTCGATTCTCCAGCCCGCAGGGAGATAGCCGGGAAACTACTGGGCGGCGCGACAGCGGTCTGGGTGTTTCTCGAGTGCGAGGACAGGGCGAAAAACGAGGCCGCGCTGGGACGGCTGGAAACGGCCCTGGACCAGATCGAGCGGAGCCTGACTCTGCCGGAATCGGTGACACGCCTGCAAGAGTCCATGACAGGCAAGCTGCGGGTTGACTTCCCTGTCGTGAAAATCCAGGGTTCGAGCGAGGCGGAAAAAATCCTGGTCGACATGCTGATCCGCTCCGAGCCGGACCTGGAGTCCTACAGGACTGAGCCGATGGCATTTCCGGTATTCGGACGGGGGCGTGTGCTTTACGCTCTGGCGGGAGATGGCATCGACAGCGTGAATACCGCCGGGGCGTGCGTTTTCCTGGCCGGTCCATGCGCCTGCGAGATAAAAGAATCGAACCCGGGAATGGACCTGCTCATGCGGGCCGGATGGGCCTCGGGTATCGGGGAGAGCTGGGTCGACGCCTCGGAAAACGTGTCGTTGTCCAGCCTCGCCGCCCTGGCGGGAGGCAGGCCGGATGACAACTCCGGCGGGAAACTGTTTCATGGTGTCGTAATAACGCTGCTGACCGTGCTTATACTCGTTGGAGCCGGGAGCGTAGTGCTCCTGAGAAAGATCAGGAGAAGGGACCGATGAACCTGAGGCAGGTTGTGTTCCGGGAGATAATGCACCGCAAGACGGGCTTTATCCTGGGGGCCTTATCCGTGGCAGCGGCGACCGGCGTTCTGGTCTGTGTCATGACCCTGCTCGAGGCCCATGCCGAGGCGTCCAGCCGGATGATGGCGGAAAAGGAAGCCGCTACAGCCAGGGAAATGGCATTGATGCAGGACGACTACCGCAAGATAATGAAGACCCTGGGGTTCAACCTCCTTATACTCCCCGAAAGCCAGAGCCTGGAGCAGTACTACGCCACCGGGTATGTCACGGAAACGATGCCCGAGGACTACGCCGGGCGTCTTGCCGCGGCCGGGCTGCTGACGGTGCGCCATGTCCTGCCCAGCGTGGAGCGCAGGATCGAGTGGCCCGAGATGGGCGGGTCCACGGTCATTCTCTCAGGAACAAAGGGTGAGATACTGTCAGCGGAAGGTTTCAACGGTGAGTCGATGCAGATGCCGGTGGCAGAGGGGGATCTTGTAGCCGGGTATATCGTGGCGAAAAATCTCGGTCTGAGTGTGGGTGAGACTGTGACGCTACGCGGCGAGAAGTTCCGGGTCAGTGAGATAAACACCGAGAAGGGAACGCGGGACGACATTACAGTCTGGATCGAACTGGGACGGGCGCAGAGGATGCTTGGCCTCGAGGGACGGATCAACGCCATCCTGGCCCTGAAATGCCTCTGCGAGGGCAACGAGTTGCCGAAGGTCCGCAAGGACGTGATCCGGATACTGCCGGGGACCCAGGTTATCGAGGTCGACTCCAAGGTCATCACCCGCGCCGAGGCCAGGGACAAGGCCGCGGCAGTGGCAAAACAGACGCTGGAGGAAGAGAGCGCCAGCCTGGCCCGTTTGCGTAAAAGTATCGAGGACCTTGCCGCCTGGCTCGTCCCTCTGTCGATTCTCGGCGCCGCAGTCTGGATAGGCCTTCTGGCCCTGGGCAATGTGCGGCAGAGACGGGCCGAGATCGGGATATTCCAGGCCCTCGGTCTTGATTCGGGGCGCATAATCGCTATTTTCCTGGCCCGGGCCGCTCTTATAGGCCTGACGGGCGCGGTGGCGGGCTACGCCCTGGGCATGGCCACGGCTGGAGTATACTCGGCAAAGTTCGAGGGTGGCCTTTCCGGTGCGCTGACTTTCAACGCCCTGACGTTTCTCGTTGTCATCCTTGCCGCCCCGGCGCTGGCCATAGTATCAAGCTGGCTGCCCGCGCTCGTTGCGGCGGGACAGGACCCGGCTCTCGTACTTAGGGAGGATTGAGGCGCGGATGTTGAACCTTGATTCGATAACGAGAGTCTACCGCCGTAAGAACGGGAATCCGGTCGTGGCGCTCGACAGCGTCTCGCTTTCGGTCCGGCCCGGCGAGTTCGTGGTCCTCCAGGGCCCCAGCGGAAGCGGCAAGACCACCCTGCTCCTGACAGCCGGGGGCCTTCTGCCCCCGGCCTCCGGCGCGGTAAAGCTGGAGGAGCGCGACATCTATACCCTGCCCGCGGGCGAACTCGCCAGGGTGCGGGCGAAAAAAATCGGGTTCGTTTTCCAGCAGTTCCATCTGATACCCTACCTGAATGTCCTCGAAAACGTGCTTGCGCCCTCGCTGGCCTGTCCGGACCCTGGTGCGCGGGAGCGCGCCTTTTCGCTCCTCGAAGAGCTGGGTCTCGACCGGAGGGCCGGCCACTTCCCCTCCGAGCTGAGCACCGGGGAGCGTCAGCGGACAGCCCTTGCAAGGGCGCTGCTCAACCAGCCGCCGCTCATACTGGCGGATGAACCCACCGGCAACCTGGACCGCGACAATTCACGCATAGTAACCGGTCACCTCTGCCGGTTCGTGTCCTCGGGCGGCGCGGTGCTGATGGTGACGCACGGGCCGGACAGCCTCTCCTTCGCTCACCGGCGGGTCGACATCATGGAGGGCAAGATTGTCTCCGCGGATTGAAAATACCTTACTCATGACGGCAGAAAAAATCGTGTCGAGACTCGCGCCGTTTATCGTCATGCTGAGCCTCGGACCGGCAAGCTCTCTTTTTCCATCAGACTGGCCCATGTGGCGCTTCGGGCCTGAACGCGGGGCCTGCGCTCCGGACAGCCTGGCGACTGAACTGTCGCCCCTGTGGGCGGTGGATTACGGCAGGCGGGAGCCGGTCTGGGACGATCCGCTGAACCGTGACCTGATGCCCTACGACCGGGTGTTCGAGCCGGTGGTGGCCGATGGTAGGATGTTTGTCGGGTTCAACGATCGGGACAAGCTGGTGGCCCTCGACACGGATTCAGGCAAAGAACTCTGGTCGTTCTACGCCGAGGGACCGGTGCGGTTTCCGGCGGCCGCCTGGGGCGGCAACGTGTATTTCGTGTCGGATGACGGGTGCCTCTACTGCGTGCGCGCCGCAGACGGAGCGCTGGTCTGGAGGTTCCGCGGGGGGCCATCGCAGCGCAGGGTGCTCGGGAACAGACGCCTGATCTCCACCTGGCCGGCCCGCGGCGGACCGGTGATCCGTGATGGGCGGGTATATTTCACCGCCGGCATCTGGCCGTTCATGGGAGTCTTCATATACGCACTGGATGCCCGGAGCGGAAAGGTTGCCTGGGAGAACGACTGGACCGGCAGCCAGTTCATACTCCAGCCGCACAACTCCCCCGCTTTCGCCGGGATTGCGCCTCAGGGCGCCCTGGTCGCGGCGGGCGACGGTATAATAGCGCCCGGTGGACGTTCTGTCCCGGCCCTGTTCGCGCGTGAAGACGGCAGCCAGCGATACTTCCATCTCGCCGCACAGAACAAGACCGGAGGCTCTTTTGCCTGCGCCGCCAGCCACGTCTTTTTCAACCATTACCGCGACCAGGTCTGCTCGATGTACGACCTCGCGACCGGTAAGGCCCTTATCGAGCGGATAGGCAGTTCCCCGGTGATATCCGGGGACCTTATCCTGTTCGGTGGAAAGACTGTCCGGGCTTTCGATTCTCGTGAGCTGCAGGAAGTCAGCCGCTGGTTCCTGACTGGAAATTTCCTGGAGCGCTGGCTCGCAGGCCTCGATGCGGACAAAATCAAACCCGCATTCCTCGGTTCGGCCGTGAAATGGTGGGTCCGCAGGAAATCCCGTCTGTGGCGCGGCGCAGTTCTCTGGGAAGCAAAGGTAGATGCCGGCCGGGACCTCATACGCGCCGGTGATATCCTCTATGCCGCATCCGGTGACGGCATCACGGCGCTGAGGCTGTCATCCGCACGCAAATCTCCGCCCGCCGTGCTCTGGCATAAGAGGGTCGAGGGCGGCGTCGAAAGGTTACTTGCCGCCGGAGGGAAGCTGTTCGCGGTCACCCTGGACGGGCGGATCATGGCTTTCGGCCCGGAGAGTGACGGGGATAAAGCCCCTCCCGCGCGTCCCGTGGAAGCGGCCGAAACCGGACCCGGATCGCGCGAGTCCGCCGGGATCATCAGCCGCACCGGGGCGCGAGAGGGCTACGGTCTGGTGTTCGGACTAAAGGACTATGATTTGCTGCTTGGCCTGGCCCGCGGTTCCAACCTGCAAATTGTCGGCATTGACCCGGACAGCGCACGGGTGGACTCGATCCGGCGGAGACTGGACCATGAAGGCCTGTACGGGAAGCGGATTGCGGTGGTACGGGGGACCCAGGGCGGTTTCGACTGCCCGCCATACCTGGCCAGCCTGATCGTTATTAACGGCCCGCTCGAACCGGGTTTCAGCCGGCTCCTCGAATCTCTTCGCCCATACGGAGGAAAAGCCTGGCTGAGAAACCCGGGGACAGGCCGCCGCGTAATTCAGGATTCTGTCAACGCCGCGGGCGTCGAGGCGCTGCGCCTTGAAAAAGGAACGGCGCCGGTTGTTGTCGTCCGGAACGGCCCGCTGCCTGGAGCCGGGAGCTGGACCCATCAGTATGGCGATATCGCCAACACGGTCAAATCGAACGACACGCGCGTGAAGCTGCCGCTTGGCCTGCTCTGGTTCGGCGGAAGCTCCAACCTGGATGTCCTTCCCCGCCACGCGCACGGTCCGCCGGAGCAGGTTGCCGGGGGCCGGCTTTTTATCGAGGGCATTGACTGCATGAGCGCGCGGGATGTCTACACCGGGCGCGTGCTCTGGAAAACCAGGATCGAGGGCCTGGACAACTTCAATGTCTATTACGACGAGACTTACAAGGACGCCCCGACCAGCACGGAATACAACCAGATTCATATCCCGGGGGCGAATGTCCGGGGCGCTAATTTCGTGGCCACCACGGACCGCCTCTATATTGCCGCCGGACCGGTCTGCCGGGTGCTCGACACGACGACTGGAGAGGTGACCGGGACTATCGGACTGCCGGAAGGTTCGGGCGGCTGGGGCTACATCGGGGTCTGTGGCGATTACCTTATCGCCGGGGGCGGCCTGGTCGATTTCTCGTCCCGGATGCCGGGAGGCTCTGAAAAGCCAAGCGAGAGAGACAAGCCTTTCCTTGATTTCAACCGCTCGGCCAGTTCCAGCCTGACAGTCATGAACCGCCATACCGGACGGCCGCTGTGGACCCGCGAGGCGCGTTACGGCTTCATCCACAATTCGATCGTGGTGCACGACGGGAGACTTTACTGCCTGGACAAGCTGCCGCCTTACATCGAGGGCCTGATCGCCCGTCGCGGCGGCAGGCCGGTGGAGGGTTCGGGCATGCTCTGCCTGGACCTGACATCCGGGAACATGATCTGGAACAAACAGGAGGGAGTTTTCGGCGCCTGGTTGAGCTATTCCGCGGAACACGATATCCTTCTGCAGGCCACCCGTCCCTCCAGCGACATGGTGCGGGGCGAGGACGGCAGGCGCATGGCCGCGTATGGCGGCAGGGACGGCCGGCTGCTGTGGGACAGGAAGATCGAATACGGGTCTGTGCCGATTCTCCGTCGTGACAGAATTATCACAGCCGGAAAGATGATCGACCTTCTGAGCGGTGAGGAACTGGTCCGGAAACACCCGCTGACCGGCGAGGAGGTACCGTTTTCCTGGAAGCGCAATTATGGCTGCAACTACCCGATCGCCTGCGAAAACCTTCTGACCTTCCGTTCCGCCGCGGCCGGTTATTTCGACCTGACCAACCTGGGCGGGACAGGCAACCTGGGAGGATTCAAATCCGGCTGCACCTCGAACCTGGTGGCGGCGGACGGGGTGCTGAACGCCCCGGACTACACCCGGACCTGCGCGTGCAGCTACCAGAACCAGACCTCCCTGGCCCTGCTCTACGACAGGGATGTCGAGGTCTGGACATTCAACGACCTGGATTCGGTCTCTGCGCCGGTCCGCAGGGTGGGAATCAACCTGGGCGCTCCGGGGGACCGGGTTTCCGATGAGGGAACCCTCTGGCTGGACTACCCCAGCCGGGGCGGACCCTCTCCGGACATACCGGTGTCGGTCGAGGGAGACAGTCTGCGCTGGTTCTGCCACCATTCGTCGCGCATACGGGAGGGAGAAATGCGCTGGGTGGCGGCCTCCGGCGTGGAGGGCGCCAGAAAGCTGACTCTGAATCTGGGGCACGGGGATGCCGCCCCCCGGACTTTCAAGGTGCGCCTGTATTTTTCGGATTGTGACGCTCACTCAGGCAGCCATGTATTCAGCCTCGGCATCCAGGGGAAAAGAGTTGTTGAAAGGCTCGATCTCGTTGCTGAATGCCGCCGGGGAGAGACATATCTGATCAGGGAATTCGACGGTGTAGAGGTGCGGGACACCCTTACCGTTGAGCTGATCCCGGAGCCGGATATAAAAAACAACCGGACCGTGATCTGCGGGATAGAAGCGATCGAGCAGGGCTGGTGACAGTATTTCGCGCCATGTGCATGGCGCGGCCTGCATCCTTTTAATCTGACAAGAGGATTATTTTTGATGCCTGAGTTTTTCTACGAGAAGTATCGAACGGCGATTAAGGGAGTTCTGAGAACCGGCATGTCACAATCTCTGATTTGTTTTGTATTTTTTCAATTCTCGCTCTGCCTCTCTTTCTCCGTCCAGCCACTTGCCGCGCAGAAAACCAACGATCCGGAACAGGAGGCCAGGGATTTTATCAACGTGGCCGAAACCCGGCTTGCACCGGTCTACCCGGCGCTGGCCCTGCATATAGTCGAAAGGTTCGGCCTGGCGGGTGAGAAAGGTCTCGGGATCGACCTGGGAAGCGGTCCGGGGCACCTGATTATCGAACTGGCGCGGCGCACGGAGAGGATGGAGTGGATAAACGCGGACATCAATCCCCATTACTTCACATATTTCCTGACAAAGGCCCGGCAGGCCGGGCTGGCCGGGCGGGTGCAAGCCGTGGAAGCCGATGCGCAGGCCCTTCCCTTTGATGACGATGTGGCCGATATCGTTGTCTCCCGCGGTTCGTTTCAGTTCTGGGAAGATAAGGAAAAAGCCTTCTCCGAAATCTATCGTGTCCTCAAACCCGGCGGAAAAGCGTTTATCGGGCGCGGCCTGCCGGAGAATCTGCCTCCGGAGACTGCAAGCAAGGTGCGTGAACGGGCAGGCAACGGTCCGGAATACGACGTGGCGGAAACTGCAATCCTGCTGGAAAAAATTATGCGCTCCCTGAAAATAGCCGATTACCGGGTGGAAAGACCCCGGCCGGCGGGCTCCGAGGGTGTAAGCTACGGCGTGTGGATCGAGTTTTCCAAACCTGCCGCGAAAACACAGGCAAGCGAGAAAAGAACCTCCTACTACGACCTGGATACGCTGGTGGTCATCGGCTCCGTCCTCCGCGACCCGGTATCCGAGCCGCGAACTGAGCCGTTGAGCCTCGAACCCGCCGCCACCGTGGTCAACCAGGCGGAAATCGCCCGTTCCGGGGCCAAGACCCTGATCGAGGCCATGGAGTACGTTCCCGGCGCCTGGATCGAGAACCGGGGACGGAAAGTGAAACAGTTCTTTTCGATCCGCGGCCAGAAATATCCCTACCCGGACTATGCCATTGACGGCGCCTGGCAGCGTGAGTTTCTGGAGCTGCCTTATTTCTTTCCCGCTGAAAATGTCGAGCGCATCGAAATCATGCGCTCGAGCGCGGCGCTCTTTACCGGGCTTTCAGGCTTGACCGGCGTGATCAATATCGTCCCGCGCGAATACCGCCAACGGGAAACCGCTTTCCAGGGTGAATACGGGTCTTTCGGAACCTACAGGCTCAATCTCAGCCACGGCGGCGTGGTGAAAAACCTGTCCTACGCCCTGGACCTGGGGTTCCCTGGCACGGATGGGCCGAAAGGCAAGTACGCGGCCGAGTCGTTCACCAATTTCAGAGGCAGCCTCTACTGGCGTCCGAATGAAAAATGGGAAGTCAACGCCCATCTGATGCATCTCAACGGCAGCCGTCAGATGGCCCGGGCCGTGGCGCCCGCGACTTTGGACCTGCGCACCGCCTCCGAGAAATTCGATCCTTTCCGAGCCACCCTGGCCACGGTGAAAGCCCTTTACAAACCCAACGCGAGAGTTTCCTCGGAGCTAATCGCCAGCTATTCAGTCCGTAACAACATGTATATATCGCAAACCCCGTCCTCGACCACCTCCAACCGTGAGTACGATTATGAGTGGGGGGCCAACTTCACCCAGTCGGTGACGCCTTTTCGAAGCAATATCCTTCGTTTCGGGAGCCTCTACAACCATTGGGCGGCCCCCAACGGAAAGCGTTTCTACGTGGGCAAGCGCTGTGACCTGGAAACCTTCTCCTGGGTGGCCGGGGACGAGCAGAGCATCGGGCCGCTGACCCTGAATCTCGGTCTGCGCTGGGCTCGCACTTATATCAACAACTACGGCGCATTCAATATCAACGAAAGCCCCAAGGGCCTGCAGAACGTGACCCCGATCAGAAACGAGTGGGAACCGGCTCAGATAACCACCGCCCTGGGAGCCTCATGGGCATTCTCACCCTCGGTCTCGGCTCATTTCAACCTGGCCGCGGGCAAGATAAAGCCCGCTCCGGGCAACTTGAACACCGATATGCAGGAACCAGAAAAAGAGAAAAGGCTGAAGATCGACCTCGGTCTCATAACCAGGCGGGAAAACATAGGGCAGCTTTCACTGGTCTGGTTTATCACCCGTCAGAACGATGCCCTGGTGCTGAGCGGCAAGACTGTAAACCTCGATGGCAAAGTGCTGGAGACCTTTCTGAACCGCGACCAGCGCCAGACCGGTGTCGAGATCGACGCCCGGAGCGTCCCTCTGCGGGGCTGCCTCCAGCTTTTCGCCAATTTCGTGGCCATCAGCCCACGGGCAGAGGTGGAGGGGCGGATGGTCCGTGACCGGGAAACTCCCAGGATCATTTCATCCGGCGGACTTTTCATCAACAGGGCCGGGTATGACCTGAACCTGTTTCTCAAAACCGTTTCTTCTTACGAGAGCACCCGTTTCGTGGCAGGCACTGCCGGTCAGCCGCTTCTGCCGCAGCCCCTTGGCGCGTACCAGACGCTTAACCTGACTCTCGGGCGCAATTTCGGCTCCAGGCCGTTCAACAGGATTTACCTGGAAGTGACCAATATGGCCGATGACAGGTATTCCACGGTGGCGGGCTATCCGGATTACGGCAGGAGGCTGACAGCAGGCTGGCGCATCGTTTATAAATGAAAGCGCTGCATACAGGAAAGTAAAAAATTATTCTTTTTCCCCTTGTTCCATCAGAGCCTCACAGAATTGGTTTTCAGCCTAAAACAGCCTTAGAAGTACGTTTACGAGCGACTACCATCTATCTGGAACCTATTTCTATATTTTGCATAGAGTTTAATCGCCCGGAAATTAACTTTCGCATTGCATGATCTCCTGATTATATTTTTCTGAGGCAATGCGCAATACGATCCCCTGAATTATCCATCCGTCTTTCTGAAATCATATAGGAGTTCACAACCATTTACCCTGAAAAACACATCTCGCATTTTTGATCCTCTCTCAACAGTCACCCCAGTCCGGAAGAGGCCCTACATGTCCAGTCGACGTCTGATTGTCCTGTCTCTTGTTTTCACTCTCCTTGCGGCTGTCAGCCTGGCCGCCCAGGAGCGGCTGAATGTTTTCCTCTCCTTCGAGGACAAGAACGAAATCGCCACGCTCAGGGTCTCGCCTGGGGTGCAGATTTCCCAGTCCACCCATTTTCCCACCTGGAAAGAGAACTCCCTGGAGGCTGTGTTCCCCGCCGGCGGCGGGCAGATCGCTCTGGCCCGTTTCCCTGAAGACTGGCGACTGAGTGGGGCGCTGCTCGTGTTCGCATGGTGCGAGCAGCCCTCCGAGCTGACTATAGCTCTTGAGGACTCAACAGGCGCCAGTTTCCGGAAAAGCTTCGGTCTTCGAACCGGGGCCAACCATATCCAGTTCGACCTGAGCAAGACCCGCGGCCTGAACCTCGGGAAGATGAAAGCCGTGCGGCTGGAATCCCCGGCCATGGGAAAAATGTACTTGGACTATATCGCCCTTGACCGTTACAACCAGTTACTGGATGAGCGTGGACGGTTCGATTTCCGATACAAGATGGATGTGGAGACGCCGCATTTCAAATGGGGCAATCCCCTTCCCGGGGGTCCGATCAATGTCTACGCCCTGAGCGGCATCATCGACGGCCGCGGGATTATCGAACTGACCCAGCGTCTTGATATCAATTTCACGACCACCAGCATGGGCGTACGGGATGCGATGAACCTGTACGGGTTCGGCGAATTTTACGAGGAGCGCGGTGGCGGCACTTCCACTTCCATGACCTATGTGGCCGATGACATCCTCAATGGGCCGGACTATGATGTAATCCTCTGGCCGGGGTTGCGCCCCTGGGAAAGCTATCCGCAGTCTGTCCGCGACCGGATACGTCATCTGGTGGTGGACGAGGGCAAGGGCCTGGTGCTGTTCTCGCCGACCTCTGAAGCCGCGGACGGGGCCGGGCTGTGGGAACTCTCACCGCTGACCGGAATCGGCGAACACGTGAATATCTGGCCTGAGGACAAAGTGACTCTCGACTCGTCCCAGGTGGATCAGAGCGCCTGGACAGTTACACAGGACCATTTTATCACCCGCGGGCTGGCTCTGGACGCTTTTCCGCAGGGCAAGCTGACCGTGATCACCTCCAAGCCCAATGGTGAAGTGCTGGTCGCCACCAAGCGCGGCGCCCCGGTCCTGGCTGTACGTCAGGCGGGAAAGGGACGCGTGGTGGCTTTCGGCTACAGCCAGCGCGGAATGATCCCCGAGGTGCCGCGAGTATGGGACACCGGGCTGCAGTACAACTACTGGGAGTATATGTGGTCCATGATCGCACGGGCCACGCTCTGGGCCGCGGGACGGGAATCATCTTCAGGCCTGGCATCCATCGAGCGCAAGGAAAACAAAGTGACAGTCCCGCTTCTTCATGCCGCCGGGCCGCAGGAGGCTCTTTGCGGACGGTTGACAGATGACCACGGCCAGATGGTCACACAGTACGACATCCCGCTCAAGCCTGGGGCGAAAAGCGTAGTGTTGGACATTCCCGCCTCCATTCCCGGAGGACGCAGTTTCCTCGATCTCAAGTTGACAAAGGACGGAAACTCCCTGGACTGGGCCACCCTGATCGTGGACCAGCGACAGCAGGTTAAAATCGAAAGCCTTACCCTCGACACCGGCCGCGTGCAGCTTGGCGGGAGCTTGACCGCCACGGTCAAGCTCTCCGCACCGTCAAAAAGCGCCTGCACCCTTGTGGCTGGTTTGTACGACAACTACGGCCGCCTGCTCGGTGAGAGAAAAGAACCGCTTAACTTCTCCGGCGCACTGGAGAAGAAATTCGAGTTCAGCACCGCCGGAGCGCTCAGCCACCTGGCGCGGGTCGAGTGCCGCCTGGAGGGGGCGCAGGCAGTCCAGGACCGCGCCGAGGCCGAGGTATTCGTGCTGCAGAAACGCCTCTGGGACGATTTCGACATCGTTATGTACCTTTTCGGCCCCAGCCCCATGCCCGGCATCTGGACCGCGATAGACAGCCAGATGCAACGCATGCGGGTGACAACGCTTTCCTCGTACCCGGTCAGCCTCTGCAAGCACGCCAACTACATGGTGCAGGCCCAGACCAGGGTGAGCGGACAGGAATCTCCGGATGATGGGCCGGACCGCGATTACTATGACAACATGAAAAAGAAATATCTCGCCACCGGCGACAAAATGGGCCTGGTGCGTAAATATTGCCTGAACGACCCGGCATACCGTGAACTGATTCACAAGCAGTTGATTGAACTGGCCACGCCCTGGGTTCCGTTCTCGCCGCTGTCGTATTACGTGCTGGAGGAACCCTCGTTCACCTGCTACGGCGATGCGGTCGATATCTGTTTCAGCGAGCACACGCTAAGCGCCATGCGCGACTGGCTCAAGACCCGTTACGCCTCTCTCGATGCACTCAACAGGCAGTGGGGCACGGTGTTCGGCAGTTGGGACAAGGTGATCCCGGACGATGCCAAGGAAGCCCAGGCGCGCGGAAACTATTCCTCCTGGGCGGACCACCGTTCTTTCATGGAGCTGACCTATGCCAACAGCTACAAGATGCTGCTCGACGAATTGCGCCAGCTCGATCCCAACGCAAGGATGCTCAACTCCGGCACGCAGACATCAGGTTCGCACAACGGCTGCGACTACAGCCAGCTCAACCAGTACACCCTGCACCTGAACGCTTACGAATACGAGGTGCACCGCAGTATGAACCAGGCGGTGAAGATTTCAGGGGGCGCGGGCTACGGGGTGATGGGCAAGCACGTACTGCGCAATTTTTACCAGAACCTGTTCAAGGGGGCCAACGGCGGGCTTTACGTATTCTGGCAGTACTGCACCGTGGACCCCGATCTTACGCTTAATCAGAGCGCCCTTGACATGCTCCAGGGGTTCGATGAACTGCGCGGTCAGGGGATCGGCAAGCTGGTTGGCCTGGCCCTTCCCGACAACAACGGAATCGCGGTGCACTACTCCTACCCCAGCATCCACGGGGCCTGGATCGTGGACGGCAAGGTTGCGGACCGTGTCACCTACCATACCAGCGAATCTTTCGACCGGTTCAAGGCCAACAACTCCGGCTGGCTCGAACTTCTCCGCGACTGCGGCCTCCAGTTCGATTTCATTCCCTACAGTTCGGTCGAAAAAGGCGGCCTGATCGAGAAAGGCTACCGTACTTTCATCCTGCCCATGAGCTACGCCCTGAGCCAGGCCGAGACAGACGAAATCGTCAAGTTCGTCGAGGCCGGGGGCACGGTGATCGCGGATGGGCTTCCCGGAGTGATGGACGAGCACTGTGCGTTCCGGGACAATCCGAAGCTGCATAAACTGTTCGGGATCAAGACCGGCCCCTCCAGCGCCTCGCAGATAAAAGCCGGGGCAGGAGACCTTGACCTCAAGCCTGAAGGAGCCCAGGTGCTGAACAGTAAAGACAAAAAATCCATGCTGATGGTAAACCGCTACGGTAAAGGCCAGGCCTGGCTGCTCAACTATTTCCATGACAGTTACGCCGAGGACAAGCTGAATGGCAAAAACGGGCCTGCCCTGGAGGCCATGCGCAAGGTAATGGTCAGCAGCGGTATCGCCCCGAAAGTACGGCTCACCGGGGCAGACGGCGCGCCGGTCATCGGCTGCGAGCGTTACCTGTTCAACAACGGCAGCACCAGGCTGCTCGGTCTTATACCGGACATGGAGCGCCCGGCCGGAGAGAGGATCGAAGTGCAACTGGGCGGCAGCTACGCGATCTACGATGTCCGCCACAAAAGCTTCCTGGGCGTCGGGGACAGATTCCTCACCCGGATCGAACCGGGCGTGCCACAGCTTTTCGCTTTTGTCGCCGAAAGGATCACCGGTATCCATCTGGAATCCCCGCGCACTGCTTTACGCGGCGCCGAGATACCGCTTGACTTCAAAACCAGTGGGGCGGGCGACCTTCGTTCAGTAGTCAGTGTCACTGTCACTGACCCGTCCGGCAAGGAGCGCCGGATATACGGAGGCAATCGGGATATAGTTAATTCCGCGGGCGCGGCCTCTTTCCGCACCGCGCTCAACGATCCGGCCGGCGACTGGATTGTCGAGGTGACCGAGGTGGCGAGCGGCGAGCGCGACCGGGCCGTGATCAAAGTGGAGTAGCATCACGGAGGTCTCCGAGAGAAAAAGAGAAAAGATGCGGATTCCAAACATGGCATTCGCGTTGCCGCTCTGCCTGTTCAGCGGACTAAGGACGGCCGGGTTTTTTGATCCGCACCACCCGGCCGTGTCCTTTTTTTCACGATAAGCCATGGGTGAGCCTGGATAACGGCTTGACACGATAAAGCTCAGTCTGAACGGAAGCATTGTCATGACACAAACGCTGTTTCTGCTGTTGATACTCCTAATGGGACTTTCTGTCAATTGCGGCGACAGCAAAGAATCTGCCGCGAGAAAGTCCCATCTTTCAGGGGGTTGCCTTAAAATCGCCCACCGGGGTGCATCCGGCCTTTACCCGGAGAATACACTGGCCGCTTTTTCGGCGGCGGTGGAGCAGGCGGCTGACGTTGTGGAACTCGATGTGCAACTGAGTGCGGACAGCCAACTGGTGGTGATCCACGATGAGACCGTGGACCGGACGACAAACGGCGCCGGGGAAGTGGCGTCGCTGACCCTGCCCGAACTTTTGAGGTTTGACGCCGGAGCCGGCGAAAAAATCCCGTCCCTGGGCGAAGTCCTCCTGCTGACCGGAGGGAAATGCGGTGTGAATATCGAGCTGAAAGGCGCCGGGACCGCGGCGCCGGTGGCGGAAATTATCAGACAGTTTGCGCGCGACGGGATCATCCCGCTGGACGACATTCTGGTCAGCTCGTTCGACCATGCTCAACTGGCGGAACTGCAAAGAATCGAACCTTCAATCCGCCGCGCCCCTTTGTTCGGGGATGACTTGCCGGAGGATTTCCTCGACACGGCCCGCTCCCTGCAAGCCTGGTCGGTGAACCTGAACAAAGGCCCGGTGACAGCCGAACTGGTTGCCCGCTGCCACAAGGAGGGCTTTCGGGTGCTGGTGTGGACAGTGAACGAACCGGAAGAGATCGCCCGGCTGAAAAGCTTGGGAGTGGATGGAGTAATCGGCGACTATCCGGACAGGCTTTGAATGACGGTCAGTATTGAAATGATGGTTTTCTTTTTATAAAACAAGGACCTGCATAATTACTCAATCCCTTGCCGATTGATGGTGAGGGCGACAGGATTTGAGCCGGCGTACAATGCCCCCCGCAGAAGAATTCTTGCCGACAGCGCAGCCTGTCCTTATTTTCTCAGGCATTGTCCCGCGCATTCTTTCCGTTTACCGAAAAGGACGTTTCCTTACCCATCTTATTTTACTTCAAGACAGGCCAGCAGATGAAAGCAATTTCCTATCTCGATATCGCGGTGATCGTCGGGTATCTGGCGCTGATGATAAGCATGAGTTTCCTGTTCAACAAGATGAACAAGGATGAGGAAGAGTATTTCAAGGGTGGCAACAGGATGCCCTGGTGGATTTCAGGAGCGAGTTGTTTCATGGCCAGTTTCAGCGCCTGGACATTCACCGGAGGGGCGGGATTCTCGTACGATTACGGGTTCGCCGCGGTGCTGATGTATGCGTTAGGGGGCGCGGCTTTCATTGTCGGCGCGTTCTGGCTGGCCGGAGTCTGGCGGCGCACCAGGATCACCAGCGCGATGGAGTTCCTGGAGACACGCTACGGTCTGTCCACCCACCAGTTCCTGAGCTGGACCACTATCCCCATCTCGCTCATCTATTGTGGTATTTTCCTTTACTCTATCAGCATGATCCTCGCCTATGCCACTAAGATTAACCTTCAGTTGATGATCCTTATCACCGGGGTGGCGGTGCTTATCTACACTGTCATCGGCGGGTTCTGGGCGGTCTGTGTCAACGACACGATCCAGTCTCTGCTGCTGCTTGGGACAATCGCTGTGGTGTTCGTGCTCAGCCTGATCCACATGGGTGATTTCCACACTTTCATGACCCGGGCGGACGAGCTTAACTATTTCCGGATCAACGGCTGGCAGGGCAACAACTCCTGGTTCTACCTGGCGGCCTATTTCCTGAATTCGATTTTCGCCAACAATACCGGCAGCAACGCACAGCGGTATTTCGCGGTGCGGGATGAAAAAGCAGCCAGGAAAGTGGCCCTCCTTTCGGGCATCCTGTTTATTGCCGGGGCGATCCTCTGGTGCATTCCGCCGATGATCGCCCGGATTGTCGGGCTGGATGTTGAATCCACCGCCTCGGCGCTCAATTTCTCCAGGCCGGAGGAGGCAAGCTATGTCGCCATCTCCATGGCGGTGTTGCCCACCGGTCTGGTGGGCATGCTTATCGCTGCGATCTTCGCCGCCTCGGTCACCTCGATCGATTCCAGCTACAATTACCTGGCCGCGATCCTCAGCCGGGATGTCTACCAGAGAGTGTTTCACCGCAACGCCAGCCCCCACGCCCAGATGATTATCGGCCGACTCAGCACCCTGTTCATCGGCCTGATCGTGATCTTTGTCGCCTTGTTCTACGCCTCGATCAAGGACATGGGTGTATTCGAGATCATGATGCTGGTCAGCGGGCTGATCGTGGTCCCGGCCAACGTGCCGTTGATGATAGGACTGCTCTACCGGCGCACCCCGAGCTGGATAGCGATGCTGGTGATGACCGCGGGCCTGAGCGTTGGCTTGATCGGTGTCTATGTCTTCCACATGGACTGGAGCCTGAAAGAGCTGGTGACCATTCTCTTGCCGCTCTGCCTTTTCCTGTTCATGGTTCCAGGGCTGCTTACCACGTTGTGGCGGGCCATGGCGGCCTGGGTTGCGGTGGCCGTGGTGCTGGCCGGAGTGGACCTGCTCCTGGATTATGACTGGGGAGTGACCGCATACTCGCTGATGATAGCTCCGCTGGGTGTTTTCCTTCTTGCCATGCCCTGGTTCAACGCGCGTCAGAGCCAGGAGTACAACCGCCGTCTGGACGGTTTCTTCGAGAAGTTGCGGACGCCGATAGACCCCGTGGCCGAGGGGATCGGGGATGAGGAAACCGGGATGAGCTCTTATGTCGTGATCGGGCGTATATCCATGGGTATAGGTGGGGCGGCCCTGGTGCTGATGCTGATCACGCGGGTGCTGGGCTATTGGACCGGTGTTGGGGCAGGGCTGGCTTTTATCGGCGAGGCGGCGATCATGTCCCTGCTGGGGCTGGGAATGATATACCTGGGCCGTTACCGCAAATCCGTGAAGCAGGCATGATGCCTGAAAGGAAAGGGCCTGCGGATTACCACAGGCCCTTTCCTTATTTGGCCGGGGCGACTGGATTTGAACCAGCGACCACTGGCCCCCCATGCAGATTCATGGAAATTTCTTGTGCGTTTCCAACTCTTTACACCTCAACCTAACGGCCAATGGATGCTGCAGTTGCGCTTTTTGGAGCGACAACACTGTTCACTGCCAATCGACACCATTTTTGACCATTTCTGACACAAACTGGCACACGTATGCAACCGTGACATCCGTGTCAATTTGGATGGTAGTATCCGTGCATTCCACCGTCAACATTGAAGTGTACCATGAGAAAATCAACCTTGTATCAGTAATGTTCGAACGTCTGAGGACCGGTGAGAGGGTGGAGCTGTTTGAGAGTAGTGAAGCCGTTATAAGATATTGCCAGGGACTGTGATGGTTGAAGACATCGGAACTCGAACCAGGACTATCAGTTAATTGGGAGCGGCTGACTGAATGGAGTGCGCAGTCAGTCCGTTACGTCCCGTCCTGTTCAATCTCAGGAAGATGCTGGTTGACGATCAGTTCTGGAGAGTCAAAGCATAGGCATTTGCTTCTGGTGTAAAATGCAAAGCCTGGAATTAAATCCATTTTTACCGGAGCGGCAGGAATCAAGCCGGAAGAGCCTTCAGCATCGGGCTTCGTTAGGGCGTTTCCCCGCAGTTTGAGGTTATCCCCCCCGGCTGGTGACGGCCAACATCAGATTGCTTGATATTTTCGCTGCCTGTGAATTTTTCAGCACGCCTCTAACCAAGACACACTTGCATAAACAAAGATCCGCCGTAAGGGAAGTCCGGCGGTTCGAACACCGTGGCGGAGACCATCCTGGTCATTCCCGCCGCAGTGCAAGGATCATGTAAAACACAAGTATCTCTTTTAAATCAACGCTGACAGTCAGTGTTCAGGGTTCCGATTCCAGAATTCTTATCAGTACAGCCTTCAGGTCCTGCATCGTGAACGGCTTTGAAACGGAGTCAAAAAAACCGTACTCACGCGGCCGCGCGCATATATCGTCAGCAGAATAGCCGCTTGAAACCACTGCCTTTACATTCGGGTCCATTTTTTTCAGGATCTTTATCGTCTCCTTTCCTCCAAGACCTCCCGGCACCGTCAGGTCCAGAATGACAGCATCGAAACGCCGGCCGGCTTCCAAGGCCTGACTGTAAAGCGTGACAGCTTCCTCTCCATGAGAGGCGGCGACAACTTCATGGCCCATCCGTTTGAGCATGGCTGCGACCATAGACCTGATCGCTTCCTCATCATCCATCAGCAGTATACGGCCGGGGATGAAATGTTTTTCGGCAGGGTTTTTTGCGTTTTCTTCCAACGGCTTCGTCGAGGCGGGCAGGTATACCCTGAAAAGCGTCCCGGCGCCCAGCGTGGACTCAACCTCGATCCTGCCGCCGTGCCTTTTCACGATCGAGTAGCTCGCCGTCAGTCCCAGTCCGCTGCCTTTCTGCTTGGTCGTGAAATAAGGATCGAAAATCTTTGACAAATGTTCAGGTGAAATGCCGATTCCATAGTCCCTGATCTCGACCCGGATATAGTCGCCTGGCTCCAGTTTCAATTCCTTTCCGGTTCCAACTGTCTCCCTTGAAACATGCACTTCCAGTTTGCCTCCATCCGGCATCGCCTGCAGGGCATTGATAACCAGGTTATTAAATACCTGTGAGACCTGACCCTCATCCGCTTCCACCAGGCAGGGATCTTCCGGCAAATCGAACACAGCTTTGATCTTCGATCCCCGGAGAGCGAAAAGCGTCGTTTCGGTGACGACAGTTTTGAGGCAGAACAACTTTTTAACGGGCTCACCGCCCTTTGAAAAAGTCAGGAGCTGGCGGGTGAGTCCTTGCGATTTCATTATCGCCGATTCCGCCTCGGCCAGTATCCCGATGGCCCCGGCCGGCTCATCTTTCAGCATCATCCGGCCCAGCGTGATATTACCAAGGACAGTGGTGAGGATGTTGTTGAAATCATGAGCGATTCCCCCGGCCAGCAGACCGACGGACTCAAGTCTGGAGGCTTTGGCCCGCTCCTCTTCGAGCTGTTTCTGCGATGTAATATCCTGGATTGTGCCGGAAGCCCTGAGCGGTCCGCCCTCGGCGTCCCGTTCCACTACCCGGCCACGCGACAGGACCCAGATATAATCACCGGCTTTGCGGCGTATTCTGGCCTCGTATTCGAAATCCGGGGTATGTCCCTCCAGGTGTCGAATAACTATCCGGTCGCTCCAGGCCTTGTCCTCAGGATGAATAATTTTGTTGAACAGCTCTGGTTCCTGGGCCTCCTCAATAGTGTACCCAAGCATGTCCGCCCAAACCTGGCTGCGGGTCACCTTCCCGGTGCGTATGTCCCAGTCCCACCAGCCCAGCCGTGCGCCTTCGATCACGAAATTCAGGCGCTCACGGCTGAAACGGAGTTCCTGAATCGACTTGCGCTGGGCCAGTCCAATGGCCAGATTGCCAGCCAGGCGTTCAAAGATCCTTATCTTCTCTTTGGTGAAACAGTCACGCCGCCTGTCATTCATCTGCAGCAGGCCGAAAGTCTCCTTGCCGAAACGCAGCGGCACCATGGCCACGGATTCGTAACCCTCCCCGTTGCAGCGGTTGCGGGTGCGGGACTGACGGTCCGCCTCGCTGGTGGAGGCCAGAAGCTCAGTTGTGCAGTTGGTCCAGAAACTCCCGTTCTCGGTGAAAAACGGAAGGGACGGGTCGAAACGGCCCTGGATGACGTTCCCGCACATGCAGTCCAGGACCGGGTTGCAGTTTTTGTCCCGCAGAATGCTTCCCTGGCTGTCACGCGCGCAGAGCCCGCTCTCCGCCTTGACGAAGGCGTCATCGAATCCGGAGGTCACGTAGTACGGGTAGTCATCTCCCTCTTTCAGCCGTATTCCCACGGCCTCGCAGCCGGACCAGTTTTTCATGCAGAGCAGGACCGATTCCATCAGGTCGGTTCTGTTGTAGGCGGAGTTGAGCAGGTGCAGGATATTCAGGGTGGCCTCCCGCTCTTGTTCGAGCTGATGGTGCTCAGTGACATCGGCCACCTGGGCCAGGTACCCCCCCGAGGCCTTTGTCCCGTCCCAGCCCAGCGGGGCGATGATCGTGTGGATGTCTATGTTGCCTTTTTTCGCCGTCTGGTAAAGGTTCCTCTCCCGCACCCTCTCGAAATCAAAGACAACCTCGTAAGACGCAGGTTTACCAGACCGCAGCCGCACGCGCGCCTCCTCCGGCATGTTCGGGTCGTCGAACAGCTTGAATCCAAGCGCCTGCTGAACGTCAGAGAGACCGAAAATATCGAGGCAGGCCCCGTTGGCATCGATAAGAATCCCGTCCGAATCATAGAGTTCAAGGCCGACCGGCGAATCCCTGAAAACAGTCCTGAACTTTCTTTCACTTTGGGATAGTTTCTCCTCGGCCAGTTTGCGGAGGGTGATGTCCTCCGACACCCCGGTGTTGAGGTAAAAATGGCCCTGCTCGTCGTACACCGGGAAACCGCGATCCTCGATCCAGCGCACCGAGCCGTCCGGCCGGACTATCCGGTAATGGGTGATCCAGGTGGTTTCTCTCTCACGGGCCTGCCTGAACTCGCTTGTAGCCCTTTCCCTGTCCTCGGGATGGATTGCCTCGATAAAGGAGCCGGGGGACTCATACAGGCTTTGGCAACTGCGGCCCCAGACTTTTTCGTAAGCCGGACTGACATAAATCATCTTCGAAATGTCCGGGGTGGCTATCCAGAACACATCCGATATATTCTCGGCCATCAGCCGGTATTTCTGCTCGCTTTCGGCCAGCGCGTTTTCCATGTTCTTGCGGCTGGTGATATCGATGGTGAACCCGGCGAGCATGTACGGCTGACCGTCCTTGAAGATCGGGAATTTTATCGTTTCATAGAATCTGCCGCCGAACTCTTCTTCAACTTTGATAAGTTCTCCCTTTTCCAGGACCCGCCGGTCATCCTCCACCATCTTCAAGGCTAACTCGGACGGGAAAAGCTCATCCATTGTCTTTCCGATTGCTTTTTCGACAGGGATTCCGAGCATTTGTTCATAGTTACTGCTCAGGCTCAGGGCCCTGATTTCCCTGTCCTTGAAGAAAACATATATCGGGCTGTTCTCGAGCAGGGCGGAGAAAAGTATCTCTCTCTCCCTCAACCTCTCCTGCAAGCGGTTGCGTTCGGTGACATCGCGCTCCACGCACAGAAACTGCTTTCTGCCATTGATCATCACGCTTTGCGCGACAGCCTCCAATTCTATCAGCCTCCCGTCTTTCGTCCTGTGCCGCACGTTGAAAGAGCAGACGCCTGTCTTTTCCACCAGGCGCGCTCTCTCCGCGTTTATCTCCAGCGTTATTTCCGGCTCGAGCAGGGAAACCGGTTTTCCGATCAGTTCATCGCGCGTATATCCGTGCACCCTGAGCGCGGCCTCATTCATGTCCACGATTACGGGTATGCCTGCGGCATCCGGTTCCAGCACCAGGGCGTAATCACCCAGCCGCTCGAACAGAGTGCGGTAACGTTCCTCGCTTTGCCTCAGAGACCGTTCCGCCTGGCGGCGGTCCTGAAGCGTTGCCCAGTTCTCGAGTGTCCGCTCCACTGTCCTGGGCATGGAATCGAAGGCTTCCGGCGACTTGACCAGGTAATCCAGCGCCCCGGCCTTCAGGGCCTCAACCGCGATCTTTTCATCCCCTTGACTGGTCATCACAATGACCGGGAAAGGGCCTTCCTCGGCCGGAGCAGTGAGCGCCTCCATGGCCCGTCCGTCCGGAAGGTTCATGTCCAGGATGGCCAGGTCCGGCCTCTCGGTCTTGGCGAGACGGCGGTACTCCTCCAGTGCGCCGGCGATTTTCACCCTGGCTTTTGGGAAACCCGCCAGGATGGACCTTCTGACCGCCTCGGCGTGAGCGGGATCATCCTCAACCAGGAGAAAATTCAGTTTTTGATTAGCCATTTATTTCACTCACTCTGGAAAACGGTTCCATGCCAGCCAGTAGTAACCGAAAGCTTCCATCAGCCGGGTGAATTTGTCGAAATCCACAGGCTTGACCAGGTAGCTCCCGACGCCATTGCCATAGGCCGACAGCATGTCGGTCTCCGCGGCGGAGGTGGTCAGCACGACCGTGGGGATGGACCTTAGATTCTCATCCGCCTTGATCCTGCGCAGCACCTCCTGTCCATCCACCTTGGGCAGGCGCAGGTCCAGCAGAATAATATCCGGCCGGGGGCTGCTTTCCGGGGAGGCGAAGCCATTTTCGCGCAGAAGGTAATCCAGGGCAGCCTGGCCGTCCTCTACATGGGTGATCTTGTTGGCCACCCGGAAATCTTTCAGGTTCCGCTTCACGATCTCGGCATGCGCCGGATCGTCTTCCACCAGCAATATCCTGATTGGTTCTCCTTTAAGCATTTTCCTCTCCTGATTCCATCCTGACACTCGTTTTTGGCAATGTGAATTTGAACGCGGCTCCCTTGCCGCGTCCCTCAGACTCTACCCAGATACTGCCTCCGTGCACCTCCACGATGCGCTTGACCAGGGCCAGGCCGATGCCGGAACCCTCGGTGGCTGGGTCCAGCTTCTCAAACAGGCCGAACAGTTTGGATTTATGCCGCGGATCGATCCCGCCGCCATTGTCGCGGACAAAAATGACAATCCGGCCGTCATCTCTCTCCACGCCCACATCGATACGCGGGGATGGCTGATCACCCATGAATTTGACGGCGTTGTCCAGCAGGTTCTGGAACACCTCGACCAGCCTGGGGCGGTCGCCATTCAGCGTGACCGGTTCACTGGTCACCTCCACGGCTACTCCTCTGGCGGCGATGCGCCCGGCCACCAGGTCCATGGCTTCTTGCACTAATTCCTGGAGCGTGAGGTCCTCTGTTGGATTCATTTTCCTTCCGACACGCGACAGTTCGAGCAGCTCGTCCAGCAGGCGCGACATTTTGTCGGCAGCGCTCCGTATGTAGGACAGATCTTTGTTGAGAGCGCTCCCATCGCCTGCGGTCAAGTCCTTTTCCAGGTAGCCCAGGAACGTCTTGATCGTGACCAGAGGGCTTTTCAGGTCGTGAGAAACTGTATATGTGAAACGGATAAGCTCGTCGTTTTTCTCTTTCAGTTCCTGTTCTCGCCGCAGGATACCGGTTATGTCGTCGAAAACGGTGGCGAAACACCCTGATCGCGGTGAGATGACCGAGATCCGGAAATGCTTGTCCAAAGGAGCGAAATACGTTTCGAAAGAGCATGGTTCTCCTGTGCGTGCCACACTCTCATATTTTTCGAGGAACGGGGGAGAGCCGGTTGCGTAAAACTCACCGGCCAGACGGCCCTCGATTTCTCCCTGCCTGATGCCCGTATGCCTGTAATAGGCCGGATTGACCGTCAGGATGCGGTAATCCGCGGGAAGGCCCTCGGCATCGTAAACCATCTCGTGGAGCGCAACGCCTTCGGTCATGTTCTCGAACAGGACGCGAAACCGGCTTTCACTTTCCAGAAGCGCCTGCTCAGCCTTCCTCTGCTCGGTTATGTCGCGGGCAGTGGAGAGAGCGCCGGTCACGTTTCCTTCACTATCTTTCAACGGACGGCACCACCAGGCGAGCAGTCTCTTCTGCCCGTCCCTGCGCCTCTGCCAGCTCTCCAGCCGGATTATATCATCCGTGCCGTCGAAAAGCGGCTTGACGATGCGGTAAGTGTCCTGCTCGCCCTCAAAGTAGTGTTTCGCTTCACGCCCTATCACATCCGCACCGAAAAACTCGAGGCCCGGGGCATTGGTCCAGGTGATGACTTTGCTGTTGTCAACCTCGGTGATGATATCGGGCACGGCCGCGAGCAGGGCCTCATAACGGGCGGACAGCCTGCGCAGGACCTCGACAGTCTCGTAGCGCTCCCGGTAATAGTGCATCTGCTGCCTGCGCCAGAAGAAACCTGCACTGGCCGCCGAACCGAACATTATCAAGGATATCATCACTACCAGTTGCCAGAGGAAACGCCTTTCCCGGCCGAAAAGCTCCGACTTGTCCATCTTGATTTCCACATACCATGGCGAATCGGGCACACGGTGGACGCAGGACAACACCGGTTCACGGCGATAGTCCAGGCCCTCAAAAATACCTTCCAGTCCCAGAGCGGCTTTTATCACCGGCGGCCCGGCTGTGGTGTCTCTTTCCACGAGCGGGACTTTCAGCTTAAGCGCCGAGTCCTTGTGGAAGCGCAACTCGTTCAGGAACAGGGCGCTGTCACCCTCGCGGCGGATCAGGATCGTTTCGCCGGTCCGGCTGGGCACCGGCCAGAGCTGAAGGTAGGGGTAAAGGAAGGTTTCCGGATCTATGCGCAAGGCCAGGACCGCGATCACAGGGCTGCCGATCCCGTCTTTCAGGATCGGGACAAGGACCATCAGATATGGCCTTCCGTCAAATTCATTACGGTAAAAGTCAAGGAAGCTTACGCGGGAAGTGCGCAGGACTTCATGGAAACCCTCGCGCAGGACCTGTGTCAGGAGGGCTGATCCGCTGGGGGCCGTGTACCGCTCCAGTTCCTGGTTTTTAAGAAAAAACACCCGTTCTTCCAGCCCCAGGGTATCCAGAAGGTAAACACGGTCATACTGATAATGGTTCCTGTACTTTCCAATCCATTGACTCAGTTGAAGGTTGGAGATGCTGTCGGAGGGATTCTCCAGAAATCTGGATACCAGTCCGGAAAAGGACGCATTGCCGAAAAGTATGCCCGCATCCCCCAGTCTTTCCCGCCGGTACTGGAGCAGGCCGTTGACCTTCAGCTCGGCGATGGACGAAAGCTCGCTTTCCACCCGGGCGCGGAACTCGCGATCGTGCCGCTGGTAATACCACCAGCCAGCAGCTAAGGCCGCCGAAGAGAGCAGGACAAAAATCAGGAGAAAGACATGCCCTGATCGACTTTCCGGCAGTTCTTTGATCTTCATCGGTTTTGTCCCTGTTCTTTTACCTTGGCACATCAACTACCGTATTCCCGGCATCAAGTCACAGGTAATACTTTAAAATTTACACTATTATTCGGTAAAGGCAACATGACGGGAACTGGATTTCCAACGCTCAATCTTTTTGGATGCCAGTTCCGCAGCCTCGACAAGCACGGACAGATCCACCGGTTTGGTGAAATAGTCGTCGAAACCCGCCTCCCGGCATTCGTATATCTCGAACAGCGAGGCATAGCCGGTGACAGCGCAGGCGATAGTCATCGCCCACTCTTTTTTTATTCGTCTGCAGAGGTCCAGCCCATTCATTCCGGGAAGCTTCAGGTCGAGAAACAATATCCAACCGGGTGAACTGCGCATTAGTTCCAGAGCATCCTCTCCAATTTCTGACCATAGAAAACAAAAACAATTCCATGGAGCAAACCCCAGGAAATTCATTTCGTTTAAGGCAAAAATGTATTTCTTTTCTGTTACGATTAACAACCCAAGATCAACATGACTGGAATTAATCTCTTCTCCTGGATAGCGAAAAGTATTCTAGAGTGAAAAACATTCCTTTGTGGTTAAGGATTGGAAATACGATTGGCAATTATTTTAAGAACAAAAAACAAGGGCCTGCGAAATCTCGCAAGCCCTTGTTCTATAATGGTCGGGGCGACTGGATTTGAACCAGCGACCACTGGCCCCCCATGCCAGTGTAGTATATTTACTCCTCCATACTCACACATATCCACTTCTCCGTATATCCTCTTATTTAAGGCATGTTACAGCTTTTTGATTTTCCCTTGATTTACTGCTACATCGCCTTATATTTAACGTACAGGTTGGATATACGGTTGGAAAATTAAACTTTCACCCAGGAGTCACTCATGTCAAAACGGTTCAATACGGACTATCCTGGTGTGTTCTATCGTGAGGTTCGGCGGGTAGGCGGAAAAGGTGCGGAGAAGGTTTATTACGTTGTCTTCAAGCAGGATAACCGCACCGTAGAGGAGAAAGTTGGATTCCAGTACAGGGACGACATGACGCCCGCCAGAGCTTCACGGATAAGAGCAGAACGAATCGAGGGCAAACGGATTTCACGCAAGGAACTCCGGGCACAAGCCGAAGCAGAGAAAGCAGTCGAGGCCGGACGCTGGACCCTCCGCAAGCTATGGAATGAATACCTGACGGTCAAGGCGGAAAACAAGTCAATCTACATCGACAAGCTTAGGTATGGGAAATTTCTTGAACCCGATTTCGGCAACAAGACACCTGAAGAAATAGTACCCATCGAAGTTGACCGGCTGAGGATTACACTTGCCAAGACTCACTCTCCGCAGAGTGTTTCTCATGTTCTGCGGCTCCTGAAAAGGATTGTCAATTTTGGAGTCAAGCGGCAGTTGTGCGCTCCACTGCCCTTTTTCGTGACCATGCCTCACGTGAACAACCTCAAGACCGAGTTCCTGACCGCCGATCAGGTCAAGCAGCTGGTCGAGGCAATGGAATCAGACCCGAACCAGCAGGCGGCGCGGCTGATGAGAATGGCGCTTTTGACAGGGATGAGGAAAGGCGAACTCTACCGTCTCAAGTGGGAGGATGTTGATTTCGAGCGTGGTTTCCTACTGATCCGGGAGGGCAAGGGAGGCCGGAGCGAGTCGATCCCCCTAAGCGAACAGGCACGAGCTGTCTTGGAACTGCAACGGTTGGCAAGCGGTGAAACTGAGTTTGTTTTTCCGGGGCAAGGCGGCAATCAGGCGGTGGATTTCAGACGTGGGATAACCCGCATTGCGCGGCGGGCCGGACTGCCGAAAGGATTCCGGAGCCTGCACGGACTGAGACACCACTTTGCAAGCTCGCTCGCATCAAGTGGTGTCGATTTGTACACGATAGGGCGGCTTCTGACGCACCGCGACACGCGGACAACCCAAAGATATGCCCACCTTCACGACGACGCCCTGAAGCAGGCTGCGGCGCTTGCAGGGGGGCTTGTTGATGAGCAAGCACAGGTAAAGGCCCCGGACATCTCACAAGCAGTTAAATAATCATTGTAATCCAGCGATATGAGCATTTGCGGGATGAATCACTACGGAAAGCATTAAACTTGGCAAACGAATTGATGACAAAGAGTGTTGAAGGCCGTAAATCATAACTACCAGTAAAAGTAAGGAAGGAAACGTATAATTAAAATTATATAATTATTACGATATTACTCTTGACAAGTAGTGTTTGATTGTATAATGTAGATTTAAGTGGTGTTTATTTATGTATGGCAGAACACCATTAATTAGCTGCATGTAGAGTCCACAGATTACGGCCCCAAAGTTGGCCTTCCTTCAACTGTTCTTATTCTCTCCAAGATTAAAGTCGTACCCATCTTTCAAATTGTCGGTGTAGTCGTTGCTACCAGTGACTTCACCGGCTGGGAGCATAATATGAATTTGGGGAAGGAGTTGCTGAAGGAAACCGAAGTTGCTCGATTGCTGAACTGCCATGTGCAATCGCTGAGGAATAGTCGGTTTTCTGGAAAAGGTTTACCATTCTACAAAATCGGGAAAAGTGTCCGTTACGACCCGGCTGATATTGAGCGTTATCTTCAAGATCATCGGATTGAACCAGAAAAGGATCAATTTGTTAGTTAATTATGAGAAGATCAAATGAGCGACAAACTTTTTTTCTTGCCGAAGAAATTTATTGCCTTGAATAGGGATTTACTAAAATCCGAGGCATTTCTTGGTCTTTCCGGGACATCAATTAAAATATTCCTTTTGCTTTATTCACGAGCACGTAATACGCCCTGCAATCCAGGCAATAAGAGCCGAAAAAGGCGCTACTATATCGAAAACAACGGCGAGATAATGCTTACCTACAATGAAATCATGGAGAGGCTTGGCGTTTCTGCTCCGACGATTTCGACATCGATCAAGAAGCTTGTCGCGCGGGGGCTGATTGAAATTACTCGTCCAGGCAATGGAAAATGTCGGGTTGCAACCTTATACGGATTGTCCAATCGATGGGAACTCTACGGGAAACCGGGTTTTGAGGTCCAGACGGTTCACCGCAATGTCTCTTTGGCCGGTGTGGAGGCTTTACATCGGCTACATGCTAATCGAGGAGCTAAAAAATCCTCCTTTCCAAAATAAATCCCAGTAGTCCCCATTCTCTTGCCTATGGCTGGTAAAATATTAAGAAGATAAAAAAACTTTTACTTGAAAGATTTAAATTAGGATAATTTCGTAATCCCATAAAATCAAAACAGTTATTGGGTTTATCTCCTCCTAATAAATAAAGAATTGTTTATTTGGTTTGTTTAGCCAAAAAACCGGCCAAATAAAGCACTCTTTATTTGTTCAAGAAAATTCAGTAACAATTTCTTTATTTGAAAAATACAAAAAGTCCTCTTGATGCAAATCATTGTCAGAAGACGCTTGGCCTGTGGCGCGTCAAAATCTCCATGTATCAAAAACGTTTTCTTGAAAATTATTCATTGCCCGTGTAAATTCCTTTTCAATCCTGCCCCGCGTCGCCGGTTATCATTGTCCGCACAGGGAATACCATGAGCGACCTGTCAATCCGCCAGACCATCCATGACTTGCTGAAAAACCGGAACGGTGTAGAACCACTTAAAAGGTTGTTCTGGACCGAGCCAAATTACAAATGGGAAAACCAGACCCTCTCCCGCCGGGGTTGGCCGGCGTCAACGGCAGCTTTCCTTGCGGATGACGCTCT
>CAYYNT010000010.1:0-93863 GCA_964473155.1 uncultured Gemmatimonadales bacterium
AGGCGATGCAGGCGATCCACGGGGCCATCGACTACTGGTGCTGCCACACCGTGGGCTACGACATGGAAACCGTCAAAAAATACCGGGAGCTTGGAATCCGGGATTGGGTATATGGGCCTTTGCTGTATGAGCGCAAGGAGAACAGCGGAGTGGGCAGCAGCACGTTCATCGACCTGGAGCCATCCAACGACCGGTTGATAAGCTGGGCCTGCTGGAAATACCAGGCTCTCACCTGGTGCAGTTGGGGAATCGGAAGCCAGTGGCGCAAGGCCTGGTACTCACCCGAAACCTGGCATTTTGCGGTGCGGACCAAAGACAAGCCGCTTGTCGAGCGCAGTTTCAACGGCAACGCGCTGCTGGTCTACGCGCCGGGGATTGTCCAGTCGGTGGATGTCCCCTGCCCCTCGATCCGGCTGAAAAACATGCGCGACGGCGTGGAGGAATGGGAGATGCTGCGCACCCTGGCGGATATCGACGGGAACACGGAACGTGCGGACAGTATCGCCGGACGGCTGGTGAACAATCCGTTCGGCGAGCAGAGCATAGGGCGGTTCGATGTCTGGAACCACAACCCGCAGGACTGGGATGAGGCGCGGCTGGCGCTGATCGAGGCAATCGAGAAGGCGGACAAGGGGCAGTGAGGAAGGCGTTTCTATCCTGAATAAAACGGCAAGGGCGGTCCCGCGGGGCCGCCCAGATCAAACAGGGTAGGCACAGTAGCCTAACCTTACAACACAGATATATTCTTAGTTCATCCTGCCATTCAATTTAAGGTTTGATTATCATATAATAACCTATTTAACCAGCTTTATAACTTCTAATATTCTTTCTCTCAATGTTGTTACCCCATTGTTTTTAACACCATCTATGATAAAATCTCTATACAATAAAAATCCCCATTTGTGTCCATCCGGGCAGCTATACTCTGCCCATGTTTTATCGAATATCTCCTTATTTTTACCACATAAATATCCACAAAATTCCATGGCTGCAACTTCTTGCTTGCGACGTTCAAGTGTCCAGTTTTCTATTTTATCATCACATAGTTTTATATTCTCATTGTCCATAACCCAAACAAGAAACTCTTGAAGAATATTTCTGAGTTTTTTTGCGGCACCTTCCTTTTGGTTCTTACGAACAAGCCGTATGGAAAACACGTAAGTTATTAAGCCTCCCAAAATAGTAAAAAAGGCCGGACTAATAAGGTCAATAATAATATCTCCGATTTTAGCCATCTTACTCTCCCGATTAAAAAATGCTTATTGTCTATCTATCCCGGATTATTCATAAGTTGTCGCAACTCCCTTTCGAGGCGAGGCATGCCTCGCCCATGAAAGACTATTCGGACACGGTGCACCGTGTCCCTACACAAGGCTAACCGGCTTTATAAACAACAATTTAGTATCCCTTCGTGTGACTTCGTGGATGATTCTTCTTTGTATAAATCAAATTGGTGAATAATCCGGGCTATATGGTATTTTCTCTTTCTTTATTATTTCAGCAGCACCATCTTGCGGACCTGCGAGAAGCCGCCCGCGTGCAGTCTGCAAAAATAGACTCCGCTTGGGGCGCGCTGCCCTGATGAATCGGTCCCGTCCCAGAACACCGAATAACTGCCGCCAACCTTTTCACTGTCCACAAGCCTCCGCACGAGTTTCCCGCGCAGGTCGAAAACCTCCAGACTGACCCGCTCACGGACGCCCTCCGGCACGCTGAACGAGATAATGGTCGAGGGATTGAAGGGGTTGGGGTAGTTCTGGCAAAGCTCGAACGCCCGCGGCAGGGAGGCGCTCTGCAAGCCGCCGCCCAGCGCATCCAGCAGCAAACCGGTCACCTCGGTCCCCAAACCGAGCGCCTGCACGTTCTCAACGAGCCAGCCACGCTCGGCGGGAGTAAGCGATATGGAAAAGCTCTCCGGTTCGGCCGTGGCGAGCTGCGTTCCGGGGCGGTCGCCGCAGGCGCCGTCAAAAATGTCACGCACGAGCAGGCGAGTATCCTCCAGGCTGAACGCCCCATCGCCATTCAGGTCCAGGCTCGGGTCAGCGGGATTGCGGCGGGCCAGAAGCAACATGGACAGGATATCCAGCACGTTGGAGCGCCCATCGCCCGAATAATCGCAAGCGCGCCCGGAAAGCGATGTCTCCTCATCCACTCCTACGGCGCGCGGCCCGTAATGCGGCAGCGGACGGCCCAGTTCATAAGCTCCCAGGTCAGGGCCGCTGCCCGTATAGTTGTCGTTTACGTTAGGCAGCACCTGGCCATGGTCCACGGCGGCTGAACCCGCGGCAAGTCGGAGATCGGCGGGGGCGCGCTCAGGAAACGGCGGGCTGGGCCAGTCCGGGGTGCGGGCGAACACGTCCAGGCCCACCTGCACGCCGTGTTTCTCCCAGAACGAGGCGTTCAGTTCCTGAATGCTCCAGGCACGCAGGCCGTCAAACTTGGCCAGAAAAAACGACATTCCATAACTGCCCACGCCGTCGTAATCCACATCGCAGGTGGAGTCGGCGTTCTCGAACTCCACCGCCCGGCCATCGCCGCTGCCGTAGCCATAGAGGCCGAAAGTCCCGCCGCCAACGCCGCCAATGGCCAGGTTGTTGCGGAAATAGCAATAGGATGGGTTATGGATCACCCGCAGGCCGGAACCCACCTTGACCACCGTGTTGTGCAGGACCACATCCCCCTTGCTGTAGCGGGCCAGCTTGAACGGGCAGTCGATTATGTTGTACATCACGTTGCGGATGAAATAAGTCGGACCGCCCAGTCCGGGCTGCGAGCTGAGGCCCATGAAACAGTTGCTGATACGGTTGTCCATGATCCGGCAGTTGCCCTGGCAGAAATCCGCCTCGATCGCGTCATCCGCGCCCACGCGGATGTCGTTGTTGTATATGTCTATGCAGTACTGGCTGTTGACGTCGTTGTCCTCCATGGTGCTGATACAGTCGCGGTAACCGCTGACATAGTTGTAGCAGATGACGTTGCCCGGCCCGGTGAGCTGGATGCCCTCACCCACGTTGGCCCCGCTGGAGCCCAGGCTGGCCTCGACCCAGGGGACTGTGGAGATGACTGTATTGTCGGCGACATAGCAGTTGCGCGCCGGACGGTTGACATTGTCAGCCGTGATGCCATAGACCGCGTTGATCCGGCAGTGACGCACTACCACACCCTCGGTGCTGCCCAGGTCTACTACTCCCCTGTTCGAGACAATCCCGTTGACCGTCACGTTTTCCAGGATCACGTACTTACATCCGCGCAACGAAAAAGAACTGAACACGGATGCGGACGTGTCCACCCGTGTGCCGCGGATTGTGATCGGCTTTTCCAGAGTTCCGCTTGACACAACCTTTCCTTCTCCGTAATTACCCGGCGCAAGGACTATAACGTCCCCCGGCCGAGCCGCGCTCACCACGGAGCTGAATGTCGCCATGGTGGCGGCCTTCACCACCGAGTCCGCCGGGGCATGCGGCACACGGCGTGTGGTGGCGGTAACCGTGCGCTCCTCCGCCCCGCCGTCCGGGTCGGACAGGCGCAGCCGGATCTCGTACTCCGTGCCGGGGCGCAGTCCGAATACGCTACCCGACAGCTTGTTCTTCCAGGTGAAAAGAACACTGGAGTCCATGCTGCGCCCGGCCGGGATACGGCGCAGCGGAAGGCCCGGCCGCCATTCGGAGGTCCCGGCCTGACGGTACTCGACCGAGGCAGTGCAGTTGAGGTTGTCATCTCCTGTCAATTCCCACTCCACGGCCAGGTTTGTGATGGTCGGGTATGGAGTGGCCAGTGTTCCTGGTATTACGCTGTTCGCGGCCCAAAGGACTGACCTGATTCCTAAGCATAGGACCAGCGCCATGAAAAGCCTGCTTTCGATCCTCAACTGCATCTTTGTTTCCTTTCAGCTTTTAGCCGCCAGGGCAGTTTGGTCTCCAGATTTTTGCCATCAGTCAGAGTCTCACATTTCAAATAACGCCGAATCATAAACCGGTCAAGTGTAATCAGAACGCTCAATGTGTTTTCTTTTCCGCCCCGCCGGTTTTCAGCTTACGCCAGAGAGTGGAATAACCGATTCCAAGAATGGCGGCCGCCCGGCTCTGGTTGCCTCCGGCAAGTTCGAGCACGTGGTTGATGTAATCGCGCTCCACCTGCTCCAGGCTCTGAGCCTGGTCGAGGCCGCCCCGGAACTGACGCACAATCTGGGAGTGGAGAATCTGGGGCGGAAGGTTTTCAGGCAGGACTGTCCCTTCGCGCGAAAGCACGGCGGCCCGCTCGATTGCGTTTTCCAGCTCACGCACGTTGCCCGGCCAGTCGTAGGCCTGAAGGTAATCCAGGCAGCGGGCGTCCAGGCGCAGTTTCGGCAGCTTCAAACGCCGGGACAGACGCTCGACGAAATAACGGGCCAGCGGCAGGATATCCTCGCGCCGGGCGCGCAGCGGCGGCACCTCGATCTCGATCACACCCAGACGGTAGTACAGGTCTTCGCGGAATGTCCCCTCCGCGATCATCGAACGAAGGTCCCGGTTGGTGGCGGCGATCACACGGATATCCACCTTGCGCGGCTTGCGTTCCCCAAGGCGCATGATCTCGCGTTCCTGAAGCACCCGCAGAATTTTAAGCTGCATGGCGGCCGTGATGTCGCCTATCTCGTCCAGGAAGATAGTGCCTTTTTCGGCCTGTTCGAACAGGCCGATCTGGTCACGGATAGCGCCGGTGAACGACCCGGCCCGGTGCCCGAACAGCTCGCTTTCCAGCAGGTTCTCGGGCAATGCGCCGCAGTTGACCGCCACGAACTGGTTGTCGGAGCGCGTGCTGTTCTCGTGGATATGGCGGGCCAGGACCTCTTTGCCGGTGCCTGTCTCGCCGGTGATCAGCACCGAGCTGTCGAAACGCGCGATACGGTTGGCCAGCTCCAGCACCCGGCGGAACGACTCGCTGTGCACCTCGATCACCAGCCGCCGGCTCTCGCGGCGCAGAATGTCGAGACGGTGGCGCTCGCGCTCCAGCTCAAGCGTCTTGCGGCGCAACTCGGCGGTGAGGGCGTTGACTTTGCCGTAAATGTCCTCGGCCTGGAAATACGCCAGATGCGGGACCAGTTCCTCGCCCCAGGACTCGACATCCCGCCCCAGCGCCCGGCAGGCTTTATCCCCGCGGGCCGCGCAGCGCTGCTCGATGAAATACACCTCCCCGCCCATCACAAAACTGGCGTATCCGCTGGCGTAGCCGGTCAGAATCCAGCAGGCCGGGTTGCCGGACAGCTTCCCGTTCTCGGCGGAAGGCTCGGCTTCCGGGCTGTCGTGCCAGGTCAGCTCCATTTCCAGCGTCCCGCGCGGCTCATCCAGCTCGATCCGGTTGACCGCGGCCCTGGCCACGCCCTGGATGGTTAACATGCGCGGACCGGCTTTCAGCCATTCCACCTTGTCATCCCAGGTGAACACGCGCGTCATGGCCGCGGCATCTGCATAACCCCAGGCGAATCCGTAACGCACCAGGATTCGCCGCGCCTGCTCCGGACCGACCATTACGAACAAGTCCCGCCTTAACTGCGTGAACGCGTTGATGTCGTGGAGGACAAGGCGGCGGCCCTGAAGGCTCAGGCGCCCGTCACCGAACTCCACCAGTTCGTTCAGTCTCAGATTTTCAGCTTTCATTCAACTCTCCTTCATATTGAAATGATACTATTTCAATTTAAAATAGTCCGTTCATTTTGTAAAGCCCCACATTATTAGCCATGTCTTTGATTATCATTGCTTTGTCATCCATCGGACTTTATGGCACACGCATTGCTTTCATTTCAGACGTCCCATCACTGACAACCTCAACAGGAGACAACGATGTACAGCATACTCAGGGACCAGATGGAAGGCGTCAAGAAGGAAGTTATCGATTTCACCCGCGAGCTTGTCCGCACTCCCAGCGAAAGTCTGAATGAATCCGGGGCTGCCGCCCTGGTGGAAAAGAAGATGAAAGACCTGGGCTATCACAAGGTCCTGCGCGATGATTTTGGCAACGTGATCGGCGTGCTCTACGGCCGGGAGTCCGAACCCACCCTGCTTCTCGAAAGCCACCTGGACACGGTGGAAGCCGATTCCGCAGAGAACTGGAAACATGGAGCTTTCAGCGGCGAACTTCACGAAAACCGCATCTATGGGCTTGGCGCATCGGACTGCAAGGGCGGCCTGGCCGCTCAGATTTACGCCGGGGCGCTGATCGAGCGCAGCCTTCTGCCCCTGCGCGGCAACCTGGTGGTGGCTGCCACCGTGGCCGAGCAGAACGGCGTGAGCGTTGGCCTTCAGGTGCTCATGGAACGCACTCTGCCCGAGCTTGGACTCAAGCCGTCCTGGGCGATCCTGGGCGAGCCTACCGGCCTGGGCCTGTATTACGGGCATGACGGCTGGCTGGAGCTTGAGATACGGATCGAGGGGGCCAATCCTTTCCATGTCGATGACGCTGTCCGGGCAATTTACAACGATCTGACCGTGAACCTCGCCTCAAGGCGCGCCGCCGCGGAGACCCCGGAAGAGATGAGCGTACGCTTCCCGCGTTTCGAGAACCCGGTTGACTATCGCGGTGTGCGCCGCGGCAGCATCCAGCTCCAGCGCCGTGTGACCTGTGAGGAGAACGCCCAGGCTGTGATCGGCCAGCTCAAGCACCAGATGGCCGTGTTAACCCAGCCGGTTCGCGAGGTGGCGGTCGAGGTGGCGGTACGCCAGGAAGTGCAGCGCCTCTACAACGGCAAGAACGCCGTTGTGCAGCGTTCGCAGCATGCCTGGAGCACCGACCCGTTCCACCCGCTGGTCGAGCGCTCCCGTCAGGCTCTTGCAGCCGCCGGCTGCAAATCCGAGCCGGGGAAGTGGAAAATGCAGCGCCTGGGCATGGGAACAGCCGGCGGGACGCTTGTAGCCCGCTACGGAGTGCCGACAGTGGGCTACGGCCCCGGGAAAGAGGAGGCCGCGCACGCCGTTGATGAATACGTGGAAGTCAACGCCCTGCTGGAATCCGTAATGGGCGGGGCCTCGATTGCACACAGCCTTATCGGCATCCCGGTTTACGGCTGGACCTCGGATGAGATTTAGGACTGGAGAGTGAAATGAAAATCCTTGTGCTCAACTGCGGCAGTTCCTCGCTGAAATACCGCCTGATAGATATGCCCTCGGAACTGGAGCTGGCCGGGGGCGAGGCCCAGCGTATCGGTCCGCCGACCGCCGAACCATCACGAATCATCCACCGTGGCGACAGGCTCAAGTTCGAGCAGGTCATCCCGATGGCCGATCACTCGGAGGCTTTCCGCCAGGTGATCCGGCTTCTTGACGAGACAGGCCAGGGACTGCCGGATGCGCTGGGCCACCGTCTGGTGCACGGCGGCGATCTGTTCGAGACTGTCAGCCTGCTGACACCGGAGATGACCGGCCGACTGGATGAACTGGCGGGACTGGCCCCGATCCATAATCCGCCGACAATCGCCCTGATCAAATCCTGCGCCCGGCTGTACCCGGACCTGCCTCAGGTTCTGGTCCCGGATACGGCCTTCCATGCCGGTATACCGGATTACGCCGCGGATTACGCTCTGCCGCGCGAGCTGGCCGGATCGCTGGGGTTACGCAAGTACGGCTTTCATGGTATCAGTCACGGGTATGTGACCGCCGAGGCGGCCCGGTTGCTGGAAACGCCGCTCGAAAGCTTCAATGCGGTGAGCTGTCACCTCGGTAGCGGCGGAGCAAGCCTGTGCGCCGTACGCGGGGGACGCTCGGTGGACAACACCATGGGCTTTTCACCCTTGCAGGGCCTGGTGATGAGCACGCGCTGCGGCGATCTCGACCCGGCTGTCACCCTGCGCCTGATCGAACGCTCGGGCGGCGACTGCGAGACAGTGGAAAAAATTCTGAACCGGAAAAGCGGAGTGCTCGGATTGAGCGGGATAAGCGCCGACATCCGGGACGTGCTGGCGGGACTGGAGAAGGATGGTCCCGCTGGTCCGGAAATAATCCTGGCGGCCCAGGTGTATCTGTGGCGGCTGCGTAAATACCTGGGCGCATACCTTCTGGCCGCCGGTGACTGCCAGGCGGTCATTTTCACCGACACAATCGGCGAGACCGTCCCCCTGGTGCGCTGGTCCGCCTGCGCGGACATGCGCTGCTTCGGCCTGCAGATCGACCCCCGGAAAAACATTAAACCCGGACTTCTTCCGGCGGACATATCTGAACCCGAAAGCCCCGTCCGAATCCTGGTCATCGCGACAAACGAGGAACTGGCAATCGCCCGTTGCGCCTGGAGCACGCTGTGCCTTCAGACCACGCGCAAGGAGTCATGAAATGAACATCCTGGTTTTAAACCCGCAGCGCCTGAAACCGTCTTTCAGCCTTTTCCGCGGCCAGGAGGACAGCGCGCTCTGGCGCGGAGACCTGGCGCTGGACGGCTCGCTTAACGGCCAGGCCGCCCTGCGCGACAGCCTGGCCCACATACGGACAGATTCGCTCCTCAGGCTTGAAGGCGAACCGCTGCATGGAGTGTCGATAATAGTGAAATACGGCGGCACGGTATTCACGAGACCGGAAGCCGCCGGTGAAAACGCGCTGGCCCGCCTGGAATCTCTGGCTCCGCAGGCCCCTTTACATGCGCCCTCAGCAGCCCGGCTGGCCCGTGAAGCCCTGGAGGTATTCAAAGGCACGCCGGTTGTCCTGGTATTCGAGACCGCTTTTTTCACCGCTCTTCCTGCCAGGGAATACTCCTACGCCCTGGACACGGGAATGTCGAAATCGCTCGATATACGGCGTTTCGGCTATCATGGGCTGTTCCACGAGTCGGCCTGCCAGGAGGCTCGCCGCCAGCGTCTTATGAGCGGCGTTGCCGCGGCGGGACGGCACCTGTCGATCTGCCTGGAGCCGCGTCCCGAGGTGGCGGCCGTGCTGGATCACGTGCCTATGATGGTCACCGGGGGGGCCACGCCGCTCGAGGGCATCCCCGGACAGACATCCTGCGGCGAGATAGACCCGAGCATAGTGATGAACCTGGCCAGTGCGAAGGGCTGGGGGCCGGAACAGATCAACGATATCCTGACCCGCCGCAGCGGCATCCTCGGATTGACCGGCGAACCGCTTTCACTGCTTGAAATCTTGAAAGACAGCGATAAAAACGATCGGGCGCGCGAGCTGATCCGCTACCGGATTCTGCTGGCCTGCGGCATGGGTATAGCCGCTATGGGCGGGCTGGATGCGATTGTTTTTTCAGGCCGTTACCATGCGGCGGGTGAGTCTCTGGGAAACTGGCTCAGGGACAAAATTCACCTTCGCGGACACGAGTTCGAAAAAGCCCCGAGACTGGAAATTTTCACGCGGAGCCGCGACAGAATCGCCGCCGACCAGGCCGCCGGAGTCGTGCTGGGGGACAATCGGACCTCACGAGCCGCATGACAGTCGCTGGCAAAGCGCAAAGTTTTTCTCTATTATATAAGTAAGAGACACACAAGACCTGCTGCACTCAAACGGGGGACGGATTTGGAAAAGGGAGTCAGATTCAAGATCGAGCTGGAGTTCGATGTCCTGAGCGAGGGCCCCCAAAGCCAGGTGGTGGCCTCCTGTCCGCAACTGAACCTTCAGACCAGCGGCGCTTCTGTCCGTGAAGCCGCCGCCCTGATGGGCGAGGCGATGGTGTTCTTTTTCGATAACGCGGAGGAGCGCTGTGAACTGGAACCCGTGCTGCAAGCCCTTGCGGATGGTACAGCGCCTCCGCCGCGCGGATTGATCTGAGATTGATTGCAAATGCCCGGTCCCGGAAACAGGTCTTTTGCCCTTCAGCGAGATAATATGACGAAGGGGCTGTCTCAAAAGTCCCAGATTTTGCTCTATGCAAATTGCTTCAACCTATAACCAATTGAAATAAAAGCAGTTCTGTAGGGGCACGGCGCGCCGTGCCCCATTTAAGACTTTTGGTACAGCCCCTTCGTGTTTTTGTACAGACTAATTCTTATCGCTCGTGTCGCGCTTGAAAAACCGGGCTTTACTTCTTTTCCTTTGCATCCGGCCAGTCAGGAACGCAGCCCGGTCCTGGCCCAAAACCCGGATGAGCGCCGAAACCCGGTCCCGGCAACACGCGAGGCCTGCGATGGCGCATCTGCTGCTGCAAGCCCTTCGCCTTTTCCCGCTGCTCGCCGCTGAGCACGTTCAGCGCCTCAACCTGGGCTTTTATCCCCGCTATTTTCAGGCTGCTGCGCAACTCGCCCAGCGCTCTGATTTTCGCCTCGGCCCTGTTCAGGTCCACCTTATCGATGTCATCCAGCATATCCCGCAGTTCAAGCTCCCCCACGCGCAGATCCGTTCTCAGTGCGCCTGTCTGGCGGACCAGATTCACCCGTATGGTCTTGAGTTTGTCAACCTGTTCCCGGGTCAAGTCAAGCGCCTCGCGGTGACGAAGCAGA
The DNA here is from genome assembly GCA_964473155.1 of uncultured Gemmatimonadales bacterium. Taxonomy (GTDB): domain Bacteria; phylum Gemmatimonadota; class Glassbacteria; order GWA2-58-10; family GWA2-58-10; genus JAJFUG01. The sequence continues at coordinate 10,400 of CAYYNT010000010.1, forward strand.
AAGGCCGGGCCGGGCCGGAATCGCATCAGCTCCGGTCCACCCTCATTATCCCTGTCCGCCATAGACCTGAATATCTCCAGCCGCTTATCCAGGCCGCCACGCATTTCCCCGGCCGGGCCGGGACCGGCTATCACGATATCCTCATCCTGTGCGTGAGCGCCGCAAAACACTCCGAACACCATAGTAAAAGCCAATACTACCACTGCTGCCCGCATACCCGCCTCCACAAATTGTTCTGACAGGAATTATCCGGATGAAGATGCATCTTCTGTTCACCCTGATGACCGGTATTGCCGCATCGGGGTTACAAATCTTTTTTAGCGCGGGTTCGAATGCAGGAGAATATTTGAAAATACAACTGGCCGCGGCAGGGTAGCGAGGGAAAATGAGTCAGGGGCAGGTTGCAATCAACCCGCCCCTGAAATTTATCTGAAACCTTATGAAACGGTAAAAGCCCCGCTGGCCTTGCATACATATTATAATGCTGGATGCCGCCGGGCGAGGCTTGATCCCGCCGCCACTGTCAGGGCATAGTCACAGGCGCCGGGCGAGGCTGTCGAGAAGACGCTGTATCTGGTCCCGGGTGTGCAGCGCCGAGACCGCGACACGGATCATGCCCTCGGCCGGGCTGCCCGGATAGGTCATGAAAGGCGCGAGGATTCCGTCGCTTTCCAGCCCTGCGCTTATTTTTCTGAGGCGGGCCGGGTCTTTAAGGCAAACCGGGATGATAGGCGCGGGAGTCGAATCCGCATCCAGGCCCAGGGCCAGCAGCCCTTTTTTGAGCCGCGCCACGTTGCTGCGGAGTCTCTCCAGGATTCGCGGCTTCCCGGCGGCCAGATTGACTGCGGCCAGGGCGGCCCCCAGCACTGGCGCGGGCGGCGGCGTTCCACAGACATAAACCATCGAACGCTCGCGGATCGTTTCGATCAATCCGGATGACCCGGCCACACAACCGCCGAACGCTCCGAAAGCCTTGCTCAGAGTGGCGCAGCAATGGAAGCGCCGGTCATCCTGTGACAGTCCATAGTACTCGGCCGTGCCGCGCCCGGCCGCGCCCAGGGCGCCAAACGCGTGGGCATCGTCTAACAGCACGAGAGCATCGTGTCCGTGGAGTATTTCCAGCACCTCGGGCAGCGGGAAAATCGTGCCCATCAGCGGTGAGACGCCCTCACCCACCACCAGCAGACGGCCGCTGCCTGTCACCTGGCTTTTCAGCATCCCACGCAGCCCGTCCAAGTCATCCAGGCGGAAAGTGCGGGTTTCCAGTCCGCTCAGGACAATGGCTTCCTTGATGCTGCTGTGCGCGTTTTCCTGCAGCAGCACTCTGTCGCCGGGGCGAGCGGTTCCCTCGACCAGCACGCGCATTCCGAGATAACCGGAGGAGAATATGACCGATTCAGGCATTCCAGCAAATGAAGCGATGGCGGATTCAAGCTCAAGATGCAGAGTATTGGTCCCGGAAGACACCCGCGAGGCAGCCGAGCTCACACCGAAACGCCTGATCGCCGCCCGCGCCCCGGACAGAACCTGCGTACGCGCGGACATTCCCAGATAGTCCGACCCGCCGAAATAAATGTATTTTTTCCCGTTCACCAGGACTTCCGGACCGACCGGACCCTGCAGCACTATTTTTTCGAGCACCACTCCTCCCGAGGCTCAAAAGCAATCTCATTCCGGCACACCGAAACCAAAGCGCCTGAAAAGTACTTTTTCCCGCCGGATTAGTCAACCCAAAAGGCTTTTTTCAATATAGCAGGATCAGGTCGATTTTATCAGTATCATTATCACGCAAAAAGAAGGTTGCCCGGCCGGTCAGGCCACCGTATTTTTCACTGGTCAGTTCCGCCGGATCTAATGTCGATACACGGATACAGAGGGAGAAACACGGATGCCCGAAACCTCACTTATCCTGCCGGGGGACAGCCTCAGCCTCTGGATGGTTATTGTCACGGTTGCGGCGTCGGCGATCTGGCTCGAACAGCGCTACCGCTGGGCCACCCGCCTGAGCGGTCCGCTCCTCGCGCTGATGGGCGGCCTGCTTCTTTCGAACACGCATATAATCCCCACCAGCAGCCCGGTCTATGACACAGTGTGGAACTATATTGTCCCGCTTTGCATCCCGCTGCTGCTGTTCAAGTGCGACATCCGCAAGATATGGAAAGAAACCGGCCGCCTGATGGGCCTTTTTCATATCAGCGCCCTGGGCACTTTCGCCGGCGGAATGGCCGCGGGACTGCTTTTCGCCGATCTGGTGGACTATATCGCCGAGGTCTGCGGAATTATGACCGCCAGCTACATAGGCGGGAGCATTAACTTCCTGGCCTGCGTCTCGATCTTCCGTCCCCCGGAAAACGTCACCAACGCCCTGATAGTAGCCGACAACCTGATGATGGCCCTATATATCCTGGTCCTGCTTGCATTGCCCGGCATTTCCTGGGCTGTGCGCGCTTTCGGCTCTCTGCCTGACAACGAACTTCGCGACTCAGGTCCGGGAGCGGAAAATGCTGAAAATTACTGGCGTCCGAAACCGGTGGCTCTGGTCGATATCGGCAGAAACCTGGCCCTGGCTTTCATAATTGTCACTCTGGGGACGAAATTGAGTCTTTTAGTGGAGTCATCCGGAGTCGGCGAACCGCTGCTTACCCTTCTTGGTAACCGTTTCCTGCTGTTTACCACACTGACAATCCTGTTCGTGCTGATTTTCCCGCGAACGAGCGAAAACCTGAGCGGCGCGCAGGAGATGGGCACGTTTGCGATTTACATTTTCTTTGTCCTGATCGGCGTTCCGGCCAGCATCCGGGGAATCATTACCGAGGCCCCGCTGCTGCTTGCAGTCTGCACGTTGATGATCGTTGTGAATGTAGCCGTCACTTTCGGCCTGGGACGGCTATTCGGATTCAGGATACAGGAGATGATCCTGGCCTCGATAGCCAACATCGGCGGGCCGATGAACTCGGCCGCGATTGCGATTTCCAGGCAATGGCCGCGCCTGGTGATACCCTCGTTCCTGATCGGAGTGTGGGGCTATGTAATAGGCACTTACTGCGGAGTGGCGGTGGGACGGTGGTTGCAGGCGATTCTGTATTGAGTCCGGTCAATGCTGGAATAAGAAACTGACCCTGTTTTCTCGACATATGCTTTCCGCTCCGGATAGACTGGCTCAGGAAGCAATCGTATTCGCTGTCCGGCAAACGGTTAAGACGCTTGTGAGGTGCAATATGTACGACAATAAGAAGCCCGGCGTTGACGCATCGATAAAACGAGGCGCATTCCTGCGCAGGATAACCGCGGCCGTTGGCGCCTGTCCCCTTCTTGCCGCCGTAGCCCAAGCCGATGAGAGCGGGTTCCGCCTTCTCGGCCACCCGCGGATCAAACGCGATTTCGCAGACAAGCGCAGCTATAAAGTCCTGTTCGTGGCCCACTGCATGTTGAACATGAACGCCAGGATGCACCAGTGCGCCAATGTCTGGCCGGACTCAGTCCATCCGCTGGTCCGTTTCTGCATGGAACACGGTGTTGGGATGGCGCAGATGCCCTGCCCGGAGCTGATGACCGTGGGCCTTGGCCGCGACAGGGACGAACCGCAGCAGGATTATCTGCGTCAGGCCCTGGAGATGGAGCCCTCACGCGTGATCATGCGGCGTTTTGCCGCGGACACCGTGTTCCAGATGAAGGAGTACCTGTTCCAGGGCTACAAGGTGCTGGGGGTGGTGGGCAATGACGGGAGCCCGTCCTGCGGCGTGGCCCAGACCCACGACCTTCAGAACAAGCCCGGCCCTGGACAGGGGGTGTATATCGAGGAGCTGCGCGCGCTGATGGCGAAAGAGGGACTCACTATCCCGGTGATCGGGAATGTGGACGGTCAGGAGGAGAAAACACTGGCCTGGCTGAAAAGTGTGGATAGTAAGATTTAAATGTACGGCACGTCATTCCCGATAAGTTGATCGATAGAGAACAAGTGGTTTCAGTAGTCAATTTACATAAACATAAGCACAGCTATTACTATACAAACAATCTATTGAAGCATGTGTTGCGTAATATCGCCTTCCGCGAACAATAACACGTCCTAGATTAGGAATCATAAATAGTATACTGCAGTTTCCCTGGCTTACAACAGAACCATACACAGCCAATAATATTTATGTTTCTTCTATAGAGATATCTTAAAATGGCCTTTTTAGTATTTTTTGACGAGACTGGAAATACATGCTTAGACTCCATCGATAATGATTTTCCTGTTTTTTGTCTTTGTATGGTTGTTTGTGATTTTGAACAGTACACAGAGCAAATCATCCCATCTATTACAAAATTCAAATATAAGTATTTTCAACACGAAGGAATTATTTTGCATTCAAGGGATATTCGAAAGGCACAAGGAGATTTTGTAATCTTATCCAACAAAAGTAAAAGAGAAGAGTTCCGAGACGATTTAACCAAATTAATCAATAAATTGAATTTCAAATGGATCAGTGCAGTTATAAAAAAACAACAACACGTAACAAGATACGGTTCATTCGCTCAACACCCTTATGAGTTAGCCCTTACTTTTTGTATCGAACGCCTTATCCCTTTCATGGAGGACGGAAATCAAAATAAGTTGTCAATAATCGCCGAAGCGAGAGGGAAAAAAGAAGATGCAGATTTGGAAAGATTCTTTCTTCGCCTTGCCTACAATGGAACCAACTACTTGTCGAAAGAAAGAACAGCAAAGATTCATTTTCAGTTAAAATTTGTTAAAAAAGATAAGAACGTTATAGGAACTCAGTTAGCGGATTTGTGTGCCTATCCAATCGCACGGTGGGTTTTAGATCCTTCAAAAGACATATTCTATAGTGCGATAGCATCAAAACAGTACATTGGACGAGGAAGGATACGAGGATTGAAAATATTCCCCTAAAAGCAAAATGCCCCAGCCTTAGCCAGAGCAAATTGCCGTCCGGGAATCCCCAGTCCTTTTTTACAATATGAAAAGAATGCGCTGGTTTGTCAATACTAACTTTATTTTTTCTTTAAAAATCTTAAATAGTATCTATGGTCAATTATAAAGAAATCTACGACATCTCAGTCACCCTGGGTGACGAGGCCCCGGTCTACCCCGGCGATCCGGCCTATTCGCGCGAGAAAGTCTTCTCGCTGGACAAGGGCGACATTGCCGAGGTTTCAAAGCTTACGCTCTGTGCGCACAGCGGAACGCACCTCGACCTGCCCGCTCATTTCTTCAGGAATTCACCGGGCGTGGACGCTGTTCCGCCCGCGAGTTTCATCCTTCCGGCGCGCGTGCTGGAGATCGAGGACCGGCAGGCCGTGGGGCTGGATGAACTGAAAAGCAGGGACACAGGCTCAGGGCTGGCTGTCCTGTTCAAAACCGCCAACTCCCGCAGCGGGCTGGTGCGAAGCGGCAGGTTCTCGGAAGAATATGTCTTTATCAGGAAGAAAGCCGCCCTTCGCCTGGCCGCCCTGAAAGTCCCTCTGGCCGGGATTGACTACTATTCTGTAGACTCGTTCGGCTCCCATGACTACCCGTCACACCGGACCCTGCTGGCCGCGGGGACTCTTATCCTCGAAGGAATCGACCTGGCCGCGGTTCCTCCGGGCGATTACACTCTTATCTGCCTCCCGCTCAAGCTGCCGGGCGTCGAGGCCTCTCCCGTGCGCGCTGTCCTTCTGCGCTGAAAGCCCCACCCGGCGGGTGTCCGGGCGATGCGCTCAAATCTTTTTACATCCTCCCCTGATTCGTTTTTCTAAAGTACTCCGCCCGCCTGTCCGATAATCACAACAGGCAAGCCGCAACGAGCCGCTATGAACGCGTGGTACGCCCGCGCGCATCCAGGAGGGGTGCGCCTGAAAGGCGCTGTCCGCAAGCGCGGCTCAATTACGCCACTTATGAAGACTGGAGCAGACGCACCGGTTCAACAGGCATGAAAAAATAATCGGACGGGAGCAGGGACTGTTCCCGCGCGATCACAGAGCTCCTTAAAGCAAGGATGCTTTCGGATCATCAAGGAGGATGAGATGGCTCTGTCGCTTAACACCAACATTTCCGCCATTACTGCCCGCCGTAACCTAATCCGGGTCAACGACAAGCTCAAAACGAGCATGGAACGGCTTTCCAGCGGCCTGCGGATCAACCGCAGCGCCGATGACGCCGCCGGGCTTACCATTGCCGAAAACCTTCGCGCTCAGGTCATCGGGCTGGACCGGGCGATAACCAACGCCTCGGACGGCATCTCGCTCATCCAGACCGGCGAGGGTGCGATGAACGAGGGCAACGCCATCCTTCAGCGCATCCGCGAGCTGGCCGTGCAGGCCTCCAACGGCACCCTGACCAGCCGTGACCGCCAGGCCATCCAGAACGAGGTCTCGCTCCTGATCGATGAAATCAACCGGATCAGCAACACCACCACTTTCAACAGCATCAACCTGCTGAACGGCAACAGCTCGGCGCTGGTCAGCACCTCCAATCCGCTGGACATCCAGGGAATCGTTGTCGGGGATGTCGGAACCGGCGGTATCTATTCGGTGGCGATCAACGTGGCGGCTTCATCCGGCGGCGGGTACATGTTCGGCGCCAACCAGCTCGTTGCCACAGGAATCCTGACCCGTGTGGATGAACGCGGTAACGTATACGACGCCCTTCCGCAGACCACTCTTCAGTCAATCAGCCAGTTCCAGAATTTCAACGTCTTCTCCGGCGGAGTGCGCAGCGTGACGCTGACACTCAGCTCGGACGGCGACAACCAGGTGACCAGCCTCGAACTGTTCGCCACCGACACCCTGGAAATAGCCAAAGGCAGAATCTCACTGGCCATCAACGACCCCTCGCTCACGACAGACCTGAATCTCGGCGGGGGCATTTCCAGCGGCGCACAGCTTGTCAGCATCGCCTCTGTCGGAGAGAGTCCATCCGGCGGGACAGTCGGCGGAACGGTGCTCACGGTCATGAACCCGGAGCCTGGACGCCGTCTGGTCTGGGGCGGTGATGACAAGACCCTCTCGGCTTTCGGTTTCACCGACATTCAGGATGCCCAGCCCCCGGTGTTTTCGGTGACAGTCAACAATGTCTCCGCGCCATTCGCCAGGTACGTTCCGCGCAGCCTCAAAGTGTTCGGCGACCGTGTTTCCGGGCTGATCCAGGGCGTGGACATGAATTTCCGCACCACGCTCAACATAAGCCTTTCCGGCTCGTCGGTCACCCAGGTCGGTGGATTCAATATCCCGAAACTGGTGGTAAGCCAGAACGAGGACAGTTCCAAGTTTCTTATTGAAATCACCCCCCGGCCTCTGGTATTCCAGATCGGAGCGAACCAGGGTGACATACTGGCCACCAAGATCGGTGATATCAGCGCGCAGAGTCTCGGTATCAGCGGGATAAATATCGTGGACCAGACTCTGGCCGGTGAATCGATCCGCACGATAGACGTTGCGCTGAACCGTCTTAATGCGGAGCGGGCTAACCTCGGAGCCGTGCAGAACCGTCTGGAAAGCACCATCCAGAGCCTCCAGATCGCCTCGGAAAATCTGACCAGCAGCGAATCACAGATTCGCGACCTGGATTTCTCACAGGAGATAGTGAATTTCACCTCGCTGCAGGTGCTGACCCAGTCGGCCACTTCGTTCCTGGCCCAGGCCAACGCCCTGAGCAACACGGTGCTGACTCTGATCGGCGGCTGAACAAGTCCAGGAAAGACTTATCGGCCGAATACAGGATAAGACGAACAGAAACTCAGACAGAGTACAACATATAGTATTGTCTTGCCTGACGAGTTCAAAGGTTGCAGGGCGGATACCGCCCGGACCAGATAGAGAAAGAGAAACATAGTCATTAACGGTGCAATCCGGGAATAACTCACGCGTGGTCCCAAGACCCGGAGCGCACTATTCGCCGGGGCATTGTCCCCGAACATGTAAACCCTCATCGAACGGATCAAGGACGATCCGCAAACGGACAAGGAGGTCCGCCCATGACAAGCTGAACTCCACGTACATATCTATTTCCCGATCCATGTACACATGACGGGGCCTTGCCGCCGTGCCGTACGGCATATTACGGCACGCGGGCTGGATAACCCGCCGCCGGCCGGTAGAATACGGCCTGCGGGTGGAGTGCGCCCCGGACCGGAGAAAGAGGCCGGAATCAGGCTGTAAAGGCTGGCCGGATGCGGGAGTATTCTGTCCGCGTCTATCTCCGGTAAGGCTGGAACGTGATGACGAGTGACATTGATGGATAAATAGTGTTCAACGCTCAACAAGGAGGGAGCTTAGCGCACTCCGACATCCATTTTGCCGTCAGGAGAGTGTTTAATTCTCTGCGCTCTCCTCACTGTTCGACCGGATTTGCTCCGCGATGCTGACTGAACGCGCGCACCGTCCGGTGCTGAAATCGATCTGCCAAGGTGAGTATGGAAGCTTACCGTAACTGAATCAAGGAGGATTTACCGATGGCTGGACTGACACTTAATACCAACATACCGGCTGTTAACACCCGGCGTAACCTTCTGCTCCAGAACAAGCGGCAGGCCAAGAGTCTCGAGCGTCTCTCAAGCGGCCTCAGGATCAACCGGGCAGCGGATGACGCCGCAGGCATGACTATCGCCGAAAATCTGCGCGCACAGGTCAAGGGCCTGGACCGGGCCGTGGCAAACTCACAGGATGCCATCTCTCTGATCCAGACTGCTGAGGGCGCGCTGGGTGAAACTCACAACGTGCTGCAGCGCATGCGCCAGCTGGCGATCCAGTCAGCCAACGGCACGTTGACCAGCCGTGACCGCAAGGCGGTCCAGGATGAAATCGGGCAGCTGATCGATGAGGTCAACCGTATCGCCCTGACTACCACGTTCAACAGCATAAACCTGCTCAACGGCAATGTCGGCGCCCTGGTTTCCACGGATGATCCCAACTCCATTACCGGCATCATAGTTGGCAATGTGGGCGGCGGCGGCACTTTCTCGGTGGCGGTCAATGCAGTCGATCTGGGCAAGCTTCAAGTTCAGAACTCTCAGACCTTTGTCACGGTGAACGAGGCCGGAGAACCAAAAGACGCAACCAGCACTACCCAGTTGCAGTCGATCAGCCGTTTCGCGGATTACGGAGTATTCGCCGGCGGCCAGGACTCTGTCACCCTGACCATGTCGAGCGATGTGGACAACAAGATCACACAGGTGCAGGTGTTCGCCACTGACACCCTGGGCGCTTTCATGCACAAAGTATCGCTGGCGATCAACGATCCCTCGACAACCACTGACCTGGGTCTGGCTTCCGGCATCAGCGATGGGGCCAAGCTGGTAAGCATAGCCAGTGTGGGGCTGGCGCCGGCCGGCGGCAGCGAGGGAGCGACCAGTATCCTTATCACCACTCCGGAACCCGGACGCAAGCTGGTGTTCGGCGGAGATGCCTCACTGCTTACCGCCCTGGGTTTCAACGAGGTCCAGACTGCGGTGCTGCCCGTTTTCTCGCTCACGGTGAAAGATATCGGAGAGGGTAAGATATCGACCAAGACCCAGCGCGTTTATGGAAACCGGGCAGGCAACATGATCCAGGGCGTGGATATCAAATTCCGCACGACACTGGATATCAGCCTGAGCAGCACCGACACCGACAGGGTCGGAGCTTTCCGTACCGCCAAACTCACCAACAACTCCCGATCGGGTCCGGATGGTTTCGTGGTCCAGGTTTCACCGCGGCCGCTTTCTTTCCAGATCGGCCCGAACCATGGCAACTATATCAACACCCAAATCGGAGACATGACCTCCAAGTCACTCGGCATAGAGGGTATAAACGTGAGCGATCAGTTCCTGGCCCAGGAGTCGCTGAAACCGATCGACCGGGCGATCGACCTGGTCTCGGCGCAGCGTTCAACACTCGGCGCGGTTCAAAACCGCCTTGAAAGCACCATAGCCAACCTCAGTGTGGCGAAGGAGAACCTGCAGGCCTCGGAAAGCCAGATTCGCGATCTGGACTTCTCGAGCGAAGTGATCGAGTTCACGGCCGCGCAGATTCTGACAGCCTCGGGCACCAATTTCCTGTCCCAGGCCAATGCACTGAGCAACAATGTTCTGACGCTTATCCAGAGTTAATCCGCCAGGCTCTGAGGTCCGGCCTGGGTTTTCTGCCCGGGCCGGACCGGAGCCGACGGGAAATAAATCTTCCAAACAGAGCGGCGGCAAAGCTGAAATAATAATCCTGCAAGCTGCGCCGGATGCCCATCCAAATTTATTCTGAAAAATTCTAAACTTTCCTTTTGCACTGCCGATATAGGAGTATAGCCGATAGTTTCATCGGCTAAGAATGTGTACGGCGGCGACCGGATAGCTCGAAACACCCTCAGACAGCCTTCGGGGTTGTGCGACCCCGGGGGGTGATCGGCTAAGTACGACCAATCTGGAAGGCCAAGAGAAGCAACTGGTAAAAAAAAGGCTTTTGGAGCCGCCACTCCAAAAGCCTGGAAGCACAATTACACCAGTCGATAAGTTGCAGGTCTACCCGGGAAAAGTGGACCCATGCTGGTATGATGTAGATTGTGCCGTTTTGTTGTATAGCAATCCTCATGCCATCTTCCCGGTAATGTCCTGCCTGTCGGCGACAATAGAATGCCGTCTCCAGTATCTGTCATGTAATGTGAGCATTTAAAATAACATATGGATCGTTAGCGTCTATCTGTCTCGACCTTCTTGTCCGGGTAACCGCGATGAGAAATACAACGCAAAAAGAGAATTATTTTCCCAGTTGGAATAAAAAAGAATCCGGTCGATGCCAGAACAATTCCCAACCAGGAGGCTGACATGAAACTGAGTGGATAGTTTCATGTATTGAAACCCTATCCGCAGGAATATTAGGAAATAGTGGAACGCGCTGTTGGGTATGGAAACCTTAACAGACGATCAAGGAGGATTCAAGATGCCTTTAGCCCTTAATACAAATGTTGCGGCCATCAATTCTCGAAGGAACCTGCTGATCAATAACCGCCAGGTCAGCAAATCCCTGGAAAAACTGTCATCCGGGTTGAGAATCAACCGGGCCGCGGATGACGCAGCCGGCCTGTCAATCGCCGAAAACTTGAGAGCTCAGGTCAAGGGCCTGGGCCGCGCGGCGGCAAACTCCCAGGACGCCATTTCGCTGATACAGACTGCTGAAGGTGGTCTGAATGAAACACACAACGTTCTGCAGCGTATCCGTTTCCTGGCAGTGCAGTCCGCCAACGGCGTTCTGACAAGCCGCGACCGCAAAGCCATCCAGGACGAAGTTTCGCAGCTGTTGAGCGAAGTGGACCGCATAAGCGCCACCACTACTTTCAACAGCATCAACCTGCTGAACGGCAACGTGGGCGCCCTGGTGTCCACCGATGACCCGATCAACAGCATCAAGGGTCTGGTCGTGGGTAACGTGGGTGAAGGCGGCACATTCTCGGTGGCCGTCTCGGCTGTTTCTATCGGCAAGCTGCAGGTGCAGAACTCCGAACTGTTCGTGACAATCAAGGAGAACGGCGATCCTATCGATGCCAATGCCAATACGCAGTTGCAGTCGATCAGCCGTTTCAAGGATTTCGGCGTGTTCACCGGCGGCATCGATTCGGTGACAATGACCATGAGCAGTGATTCCAATAACCGGATCACCGATATCCAGGTGTTTGCCACGGACACCCTGGGCCAGCTCGCCCAGAAAATGTCACTGGCGATCAATGACCCCAATTCGGTCAACGATCTCGGCATGGCGGCCACAATAGCTGACGGCGCCACTCTGGTTTCGATCGGCAAGGTCGGCCTGGCGCCTGCGGGCGGCGGAGTAGGAGCCACATCCATAGTGGTCACGACTCCCGAACCGGGACGCTCGGTCGTGTTCGGTGGCGAGAGCTCCCTGCTTTCGGCTCTCGGTTTCAACGAGATCCAGACTGCTGTCGCCCCGATTTTCTCGATCACAGTCAAGGATATCGGCGCCGGCACCATACCTGATCGTGTCTCCCGCGTCTACGGCGACACGGCCAGCGGCCTGATCCAGGGCGTGGACCTGCGGTTCCGCACCACCCTGGACATCAGTATCAGTGCTACCGACAAAGACGTCATCAACGCCTACGAGGTCTCAAAGGTCGTCCAGAACGCGCTGGCCGGACCGGATGGTTTTGTGGTGCAGGTCTCACCACGGCCTCTGTCCTTCCAGATCGGCCCGAACCACGGCAACTACCTCAACACCCAGATCAGCGACATGTCCTCGACCAGCCTTGGCATTAACGGTCTGAACGTGTCGGACCAGTTCTTCGCCCAGGAATCGATCAAGTCGATCGATGTGGCGATCAGCCAGGTGTCGAGTCAGCGAGCCGCGTTGGGCGCCGTGCAGAACCGTCTGGAAAGCACAATCGCCAACTTGAACGTGGCCGAGGAAAACCTGAGCGCGTCCGAAAGCCAGATCCGCGACCTGGATTTCTCGGACGAAGTGATCAAGTTCACCTCGACCCAGGTGCTGACCAGTTCCGCCACCACGTTCCTGACTCAGGCCAATGCTCTGAGCAACAATGTACTGAGCTTGATCAGGGGTTAATGGCGGCCGTAGCCTGAAAGGACGGCGACTGTATTGACTGAATGAGTCTTATGGAAAGAGACTTGAACATGACTTCAGGCAGATACAGAGGAGTTGTTTGAAATGCAAGCCGGCTCCGGGGACCGGGGTATGTCTCCGGAGCCGGCTTTTTGTACGCAAATAAAACGGGCTTTTGAAGCTGCAACTTCAAAAGCCCTGCACCGGACTTCCGCGAAGAAGCATCCTTGAAGCCCATCCTGGGCGACAAGATTTGGGGTGCGACTTCGGATAAAGCAAGTTCCGTACCCCGGGATGCCGCGCCACGGATCATGGCGCGGCATTTCTGTGCCATGCGGGTGGATTCCCGCCCATTGCATCAATAAGCTAACACATTATAAAACATATTTTTACAGCCATTCGACACATATATTTTTCCATCATAATCATTCTTAAATCCGTTTGAACCGCAATATAGAAAGTGTGTGCAACTGTCAGAAAACTCGGCAAAGACTGCTCTTGATTTTCTCGCTCCACGCAATTTTTTCCGCCCTCCTTACAATGCGTCACGCAATATGAACGGCAAAAAAAGCGCTTTAAAAAAGATTAAAGATATCCACCACCCTGCCGATATACGATATTAGAATTCGGCCGTACTGACCGTAAAAACGGTGAAAAGGCTGTGAGGTTGAAACTGCAATTTCTCCCACGGCCTGGCTGAATCGGATTCCGCGAAGAAGAAACCTGGCAAACGGGGGTGAGAGCCGGAGAAGTGGTTTGTGCTTTTATATCAAGCCGCCTTTCTGAGTTTCCGCCAGCTTTATCCTTTCCGGTTGTTCTTCTCGCGGTAATCCCCTGACATGAAAATGAGTATAACGGAAGCCGTTAATACGTAATGGCATCCGGCAACGAACGTAGTTCTCCGGGCCGTCCAGCGGCTGCAACCGCCGGGTCCGGAACGGGAAAATCCGCGAAGAAGCGTCACGGGGCATCCCTAAGGCAACGGGCGGTTTCCGGCCATTCACCGGCAGCCGCCCGTCCGCCCGGTCATGCAAAGCAGCATTCCATTCCCGGCAGATCCTTCCGCAGAGTTTCCCGCTGATTTTGAATCTGAAATCTTGAATGCATTTTCACCTGACAGCCGTTCGCAACAACGGGGCGCCAGAAAAATTTTCCTCCTTCCTCCGTTATCCGGTCGCCGCCAGATGACATGGACAGGAAAGACAGGCGCAACGAAAGCGAACGGATTCAGCCGGATTGATGAGGCCGGGGCGGCCGCACACCGCCATCCGGCCCATCCATCCGGCGGTCGGGTGAAAAGATGCATACTGGGAACTCAACCGGAGTAATATCATAAACCGATCCGGGTGAACGGACGGAGCCCGGCATCAAGGAGGATCAAATGCCAGGATTGTCGATCAACACCAACATTCCGGCGCTGCTGGCAAAACGGCAAATGGGAATTGCCAGCGAGAGGGTAACCAAGTCACTCGAACGGCTTTCCTCGGGACTCAGGATCAACCGCGCCGCGGATGACGCCGCGGGCCTGACGATCGCCGAAAACCTGCGCGCTCAGGTCGTGGGGCTGGAACGTTCCATAGCCAACGCTCAGGACGGCATCTCGCTGATGCAGACCGCCGAGGGCGCGCTGGCCGAGAACAACAATATCCTTCAGCGCATGCGCGAGCTCTCGGTGCAGGCGGCCAACGGCACTCTGACCAGCCGGGACCGTCTGGCGATCCAGAACGAAGTGGACCAGTTGATCGACGAAATCGACCGCATCGCCAACTCCACCGAATACAACTCGATAAAACTGCTTAACGGCAATGTCGGCGCTCTGGTCAGCACCAACGATCCAGACAGCATAAACGGCATCACTGTCGGGAATGTAGGCAGCGGCGGTCTGTTTTCGATCACGGTGAGCGCCCAGAACCTGGGAAGCTTGCAGGTGCAGACCTCAGAGGTTTTCGTTACGATCGACAGCAACGGCAATGTCGCCAACGCCCAAGCCACCACCCAGCTTCAGTCGATCAGCCGCTTCGAGGATTTCGGGGTGTTCGGCTCAGGCGTGGACAGCGTGACGATCAAACTCGGGTCGGATTCATCGAACAACCTGGTGGATGTCACAATCTTCCGCACCGATACGCTTCAGGATGTCACCCAGCGCATCTCCCTGGCCATGAACGATCCCACGAGTTCCAGCGATCTGGGCGTCGGCAATCCCTCCGCCGTGGGCGATACGCTTGTCGGAGTGGCGACCAATGTGGGTGCGGACAATGTCACCCAGCTCTATATCGTCACCCCGGAACCAGGACGGAAAATAACGTTCGGCGGAGACGCCGCCTCGCTCAGCGCGTTCGGCTTCTCTGAAATACAGGAAGGCAAAAGCCCGATCTTTTCGCTCACTGTCACCGACATCGGGGCCAACGGCGGACCGGCGACCATGAAATCGCTGAAAGTCAGCGGCGACCGGGCCAGCGGACTGATTCAGGGCGTGGACCTCAATTTCCGCACCAACCTGGACATCTCTATCGGCGGGACGACCACCGTGGCCGGATTCAGCGTAGTCCGTCCGCTCTCAGTGGCCAGTGCGCAGAATTTTGTCCTGCAGGTCTCGCCCCGTCCCCTGACTTTCCATATCGGCGCGGCGGCGGGACAGTCCCTGTCCACTCAGATCAACACGATGAGTTCCAAGGCCCTGCAGGTGGACAAAATCAACCTGACTGACCAGAATCTGGCCAACCAGGCGATCCGTGCGGTTGACAATGCGCTCAATACTGTATCAGCCCAGCGCAGCACGCTCGGCGCGGTTTCCAACCGTCTTGAAAGCACGATCTCAAATCTTCAGGTTGCGAGCCTCAACCTGTCGAACAGCGAATCGCAGATACGCGACCTCGATTATTCAACAGAGGTGATCGAGTTCGTAACCGGGCAGATACTGTTCACCTCGGCGACCAGTTTCCTGCGCCAGGCGAACTCGCTGTCCAACAATGTGCTCGAATTGATCGGCTGAAACTGACCTCTGTTTTGCCGAAAAGCTGAGAGTCAGACAGACCGATAGGAAACGCACAAGTCGCGGGAGGTAAGCGATGACAGACAGGTTGACGCCTGTTGATTCGCTTGTCACCAGCGTTGCGGCGGCCATGAGCGTCCGTACCGCCGGAGCAGAAATTTCACGGCGGACCGGTATACTGAATGGCGCGACTGAGCAGTTGAAAGAGAAGAGCGGCGTCCGGGCCGCGGTGGAAACTGAAAGCCTTTCCGAGGCGTCTTCCACCGCGCTGATGAAAGAGCTGAACCGGGTGCTGGAAGTTTACGATATCGACGCCACGTATTACGTGGACAAGACTACAGACCGCAAAGTCGTGCAGATCAGGGATGCCCGCAACGGCCGTCTGATACGCCAGGTGCCGAGCCAGGATTTTCTGGAGCATGCCAGGACCCTGCACGAACTTATGGGCCTGCTGTTCGACAAAAAAATCTGAACCCGGGCGCACAGAGAGTACGCCGGAACGGGCGGGTGGCTCTGCCAGGAACCCCGCCCGAGGAAGGCCTCGCCACAGAGCGGGGCCTTCTTTTTGCCAGCTTTACTCTTATCGCTCGATCCGTTCCAATTTGAAAAGCAGCAGCCCCGGTTCCCCGCACCCCTCACACTGTTTGAATCCAGCTTTCTGCAGCACCCGGATCGAAGGCGCGTTATCCGGAGCGCTCTGAGCGATAATGCATCTTACTCCAGGCTGCCTGAAAGCCCAGTCCGTGAGCGCCCGGACCATCTCTGAGGCAAGCCCCCGTTTCTGGAAACAGGGCAGCACGGAATAGCCTGTCTCCACCTGTCCACTTTCGTCCGGGGCGCCTTTGAAACCCGCTCCGCCTGCCAGGACAGGCAATGTTCTCCCGGGGACATTCAACAAAGCGTACCAGCCGTACCAGCCAGTGTCCTCCGGGAAACGGTGCAACTGCTCCTCAAACCAGGGAAGGGCATCGGCCAGTGTTTCCGGGGGCCAGTCCTCAGGGATACGGGCATGCAACAGAACCGCCAGCCTTTGATGATCCTGCTGCTCCGCGCGCACAGTCTTCTCTGTGGCCGGTATCAGGATCAGGCGCTCTGTTTTCAAATTGGTGTCCACTTCCTGAAAGCCTTGATTTAAAGAAAAAGGCCGGCCCATTTCCAGGACCGGCCTTCCGTTTTCTGTAACCGCCTGTCAAGCCTTTTTCTTCCGCCCCCCGGCGCGTTTCGCCGCGGGCAGGGCCGCCGCTCCGCCGCCGGAGACTTGCGCAACCGGAAGCGTCGTATGATAGCGCTTGTTGATATACATCTGCTGGAATATCTGGAGGACGTTGAAAATCGTGTAATAAAGGACCAGGCCAGAGGAGAAGTTGATGAAGAAAATAAGCATCATGATCGGCATGATATACATCATCGGCTTCATCTTCGGATCAGTCGGCGTGGGTGTGAGCGCCTGCTGAAGGTACATGGTCCCGGCCATCAGCACCGGCAGAACGTAATACGGATCAGCCTGGCTCAGATCGTGTATCCAGAGGAACGCATCCGCCCCGCGGAGTTCGATCGTGCGCTGGAAAACATAGAAAAGCGCGAAGAGCACCGGCATCTGGATAAGCAGCGGAAGGCAGCCGCCCAGGGGATTGACTTTGTGCTCCCTGTACAGGCGGAGCATCTCCTCCTGCTGCTTGCGCGGGTCGTCCTTGAAGCGCTGACGCATCTCGTTCATCAGGGGCTGGATTCTCTGCATCTCGATCTGGCTCTTGGTGCTCTTGATGGTCAGCGGATAGAACACGATCTTTACCAGCATGGCGAACAGCACCAGGATCAGGGCATAGTTCGAGACATATTTGTGCATCCAGAGCATGATTTTCAGGATCATTTTGGTAAAGGGCTGTATAATGACCCATCCGTACTCGAATATCTTGGGCAGGCCGTAGTTGAGCCGGGTGATCTGATCATAGGCCTGGGGTCCGGCGTACAGAGAATAGACCACCGGTTTGCCGGCCTCGTCCGGGATCGGGAACCGCCCGCTGAAACTGATCCGCTTCCCGTCAAGGTTGCCCGAGGCGCTCATGCCCACCATCGGGGCATCGGGAACAAAGAAAGTGGTGATGAAATACTGGCTTTTCAGCCCGCCCCACAGGATTTTATGCTCCCCGGTGGGTGTCCAGTCGCTCTTGGTCAGGTCCTTGATCGGCTTTTCCACCACCGAGCCGTTGTCGTAATAAATCGCCTGGTAGCTGTTCAGATCATCCAGCGGCTTTTTCTCGTTTGAAACCAGGGACGGCCCGAGGGACACTTCCAGCGCGGCGTCTTTCTGCCCGTGGAGCTGCGGCGGAAGGTGCATGGCGCTTTCGATCAGGTAACTGTCGTTGCTGAAAGTATAGACTATCCGGATCGTGGCCCCGCCGGCAAGCGTGTCCACGAAAGTGATCGACCCCTGCTGATTGGACTTGTCCAGACGAAGAGAGATACGGTCGGGACGGAAGTTGCGCTCGCCCAGCTCGACCTGCTTGCCGCTGGAGCCGAACAAAAGCATAGTGTAGAGGAAACGGCTGTCCGGTGGAATGAGCTGCACCGGCGGCAATTTTTCCGTATCCGGATTCCTGCCTACCCCGTTGAACGAGGGATAGTTCTTCAGCCAGGCATTGACCAGCATAGCGCCGCGCGTTACAAAACGGTACTCGTACAGATCGCTTGTCACCACCACAGTGTCGACAGGTATCGCCGCCACAGGTTCCGTTACGGCCGACAGATCGGTAAGAGCCGGCTGGTTCACCGCGCTTTGCGCGGTGTCGCCATAGATCCTTACAGTGTCCGCCGGAGCGGTTGCGGCTTCAGGTTGCGGTTGCGGCTTTGGGGCGAACCAGAGCATGTAGACGATCCAGACGACAAGAATAAGGCCCGTCGCCAATGCGGTTCTCTTTTCCATCAATACCTCGTCTGGTTATTAGCCGTTTGGCCTGCGCCGGAGTGGAATGTCACGGGAGGTCCACGCCGCCGGGATGAAAGGGATGGCACCGGGAAACACGGCGCAACGAGCGCCAGGCGCCCACGAACGGTCCATACTTGATTACACACTGCCGCGCATATTCCGAACAGCTCGGGTAGAAACGGCAGGCAGGCGGCAGCAGCGGGCTGACAAGATGCTGGTACAGCCAGATCAGGGCCAGCAGCGCCATTTGAATGACTTTTATAAGCCAGTTGAATATCATAATTTTCTATTCAGAGGCAGGTCTTTATATCTGCGCCGGATGAGCCGCCGGGCACAGAAGAGTTCTCCATCTTTTTCATAAGACGGACAAATCTCTCATCGAGTTCCATATATCCGAGCGCATAGGCCTCGGGCGCGATCCTCATCACCAGAAGCTTTCCCCGGAAAAGTCCGCGGTTAAGGCGCACTATTTCCTGCAGACGCCGCCGCAGACGGTTCCGCTCGACTATACAGTGCTTGAAGCGCGGTACGACCAGCGCCACCCGGCCGGGAAGACCGGCCGATCCGGGCAGGACACTCAGCTTGAGAATCCCGTCCCCGGCCCGCCTCCCGGTGTCGAGCACGTGGCGTATGTCGCGTGAACGGCTGAGAGCGATCCTGCGGGACAGACCCACCTGGTTTCCTTTCCGGCGTTTCCTGGCGCGGCTGACCGGAAAAAGCCGCCGGTGGATAAAAATCTGCGGCCCCCACGAACAAGCACCCGCCCCCGGGGCGAATACACGTTCATTGAGACCGCAGCGGATTTACAGGACCGGTGTCAGAGAGCGACGCGCTTACGGCCGCGCTTGCGGCGGCTGTTGAGCACAAGACGGCCCCCATGAGTGGCCATGCGGGCGCGGAACCCGTGCTTGTTGCGCTTTTTCCGGTTGCTGGGCTGGAAAGTTCTTTTCATTTTTTATGGTCTCCGTTCGCTCTGGCTGCGGTAATTTTCAAAGGTTAACAATATAAATCCGATACACAGGCCATGTCAAGCCTTACGGTTCGATTCAGGCATGTCTCTCAGGACAGTCCCCCACTAAAAAACAGACCCGGCAGATGGGTAGTAAATTTAGTTTCCAGCGGCGTGATTTTCAATTAAATTTGTACTTCTTTCACCGCAGGAGGTTGCCCCGGCATTAAAGACTATCGACAGCCGAAAAGCCAGCCTTCTACCGAACGCTTACAGACCAGCCACGCCCTGGCGGCGGAACTGAACGAAAAACACGGTTGCTATCACTGACAGGAATCGATTAATGGAGAAAACGCTTCGCGATGCAGTGTCACGTGGCCTGGCTGTCATGCAGGTCCAGGACCCTCCGCAGTATGTGGTCGAGAAACCGAAAGACCCGCGCCATGGCGACCTGGCGGTCAACGTGGCTTTCCTTCTTGCCTCACGCCTCAAGAAAGCCCCAGCGCTGATAGCGCGCGAACTGGTGGCGGCCATGGGACTGGAAAACCCCTATATAACCTCCATCGAGGTGGCCCCCAACGGCTTTATCAATTTCCGGATAAGCCCGCGCTGGTACGCCGATCAGCTCGCCACGATCCAGGCGGGAGGCAGGCGGTATGGCCAGGGAAACATTCTGGCCGGACGGAAAATCATGGTCGAGTTTGTCAGCTCCAACCCCACCGGGCCGCTGACTATCGGACACGGACGGCAGGCCATACTGGGCGACTGTATCTGCTCGCTGCTGGCGGCCCAGGGCGCGGATGTCTGCCGGGAATACTACTACAACGACGCGGGCAACCAGATGAACATCCTGGGCCGCAGCCTGCGCGCCCGTTACATCCAGCGCTTCCGCCCGGATTTCCCCTTCCCTGAAAACGGTTACCAGGGCGACTATATGCTGGAGATAGCCGAGGTTTTCAAGCGTGAGCATGGCGACAGCCTTCTTCCGCCCGAGGGCGACGTCTCCGATCCTGATCCGGCCACTCTCAAGGTGTTCCGCGAGTTCGCCGCGGAGTTCATCCGTCGGATAATCGACGCCGACTTGCGCCAGTTCCGGGTGGCTTTCGATGTCTGGTCCCTGGAGAGCCGTCTCTACACCGAGGGCAAGATCGACAGCCTGCTCAAACTGCTGCGCGAGAAAGGCCTGAGCTACGAGAATGACGGGGCTGTCTGGCTGGCCGCCAGCCGTTTCGGCGACAGCGAGGACCGCGTGATCGTAAAGAGCACCGGCGAACCGACCTACTATCTGCCCGACCTGGCCTACCACATGGTCAAGCACGAGCGCGGATTCGACGAGGTGATAAATATCCACGGGGCCGACCATCACGGCTACGCTCCGCGGATGTTAGCCGGGATGCGCGCCCTGGGTTACCCGGAAAACTGGCTTCGCTACGTGATCCACCAGATGGTGAGTTTCAAGGAGGGTGACGAGGTGGTCAAGATGTCCACCCGCGCCGGGCGCTTTGTCACCCTGAGCGACCTGTGCCGCGAGGTGGGCGTGGACGTGGCCCGCTATTTCTTTGTCATGCGCAAGGCCGACAGCCACCTGGTGTTCGACCTGGACCTGGCCCGCAAGCAGAGCAACGAGAACCCGGTCTACTACTGCCAGTACGTGCACGCCCGTATCTGCTCCCTTACACCCACGGCGGTCGAGGCCGGGGTGTGGGACGGTGAACGGGAGTTCTGGAAAACGTACCGTCCGGAGCGCCTGGATCAGCCCGAGGAACTGGAGCTGATCGCGCACCTGCTGGATTTCCCGCGCCTGACCGCCATGGCGGCGCTGGCTCTGGAGCCGCACCATATACCGTTCTATCTGGAGGAGTTGGCCCGCCGCTTCCACGGCTGGTACCAGCGTCACCGTATTGTCGGCGAGGACAAGGCCCTCTCGCGTGACCGCCTCTACCTGGCCGACTGCGTGCGCACTGTGATGGCCGCCGGGCTGAACCTTCTGGGCATAACCGCGCCGGAGAAAATGTGAAAGGAGACACCGGGATGAGCAAAGGCAACCCTGAACCGATTGTCGCCGTGGGCACGATCGGAATCGACACGATAGAGACCCCCACGGACCGGGCCGAGGGAGTGCTGGGCGGCAGCGGGACATATTTTTCCCTGGCCGCCTCCATGTTCGCCCCGGTGAGCCTGGTGGCGGTGGCGGGCGAGGACATGAGCCAGGATCAGTGGAGCCAGCTCAAGCGCCCGAACGTGGACCTTGAAGGCGTGGAAATAGTGCCGGGAGGAAAGACTTTCAGTTGGGGCGGGCGCTACCACAAGGATGTCAACCGCCGCGACACCCTGTTCACCAACCTGGGCGTACTCGAACGGTTCAACCCTGTTGTCCCGGAAAGCCGCCGCGCCTGCCGCACCGTGTTCCTGGCCAACATCGACCCCGGCTCGCAGCTCAAGGTGCTCGACCAGATGCCGAATGCCGGTTTCGTGGTCACGGACACCATGAATTTCTGGATCAGCGGCGACCTGGAGCGCCTGAAACAGGTGCTGCGCCGCACAGATTGCCTGATCCTCAACGATGACGAGGCCCGCCAGCTTACCGGCTGCCTCAACCTGACCGAGGCCCTGGACAGCGTACAGGCCATGGGGCCAAAAATGGTGGTGCTGAAAAAGGGCGAGCACGGAGCGGTGTTGGCCGTAGGGCGCGAGCTGTTTGCCCTGCCGGGCTATCCACTGCGCAGCGTGCTCGACCCGACAGGCGCGGGCGATACATTCGCCGGCGGGTTCGTGGGCTACATCCAGCGCCGGAGTGACCGCTCGCGCGAAACCCTGCGCGCTGCCGTGGTCTACGGTTCGGCCGTGGCCTCGTTCTGCTGCGAGGATTTCTCGGTGCGCCGTCTGGCCCGCCTGAACATGGATGAGCTGGAGGCCCGCGTGCAGGAGTTCCGTGAGCTGGTGAACTTCCAGTAAGACTGAACCGGCCTGAACATATCTGGAACAGCGAGTGATTGACGCAAAAGTAATATCGTGAAAGAAATACAAATCCCCCTCAGTCCCCCTTTTTCAAAGGGGGAGGTAAAGCAATACCTGTGGGTTTTCTTTATCCGAAGTTTTCTTAAAGGAACAATGTATGAGCGATAAGCCCAGACAGAGCAGCTACGCGCAGGCGGGCGTGGATATCGATGCCGCTTCGCGGGCGGTGGGCGCTTTCAAATCGAAGGTGGCCGAAACTTTCACCCCCGGCGTGCTGAGCACGGTGGGCAATTTCGGCGGGATGTTCTCGCTGGCCGGGATCGAGGCCAGGGAACCGGTGCTTATATCCAGCACGGACGGCGTGGGAACCAAGCTGATCGTGGCGCAGAAAGCCCGCCGTCACGACACGGTGGGCGAATGCCTGGTCAACCACTGCGTCAACGACATCATGGTGCAGGGCGCGCGGCCGCTGTTTTTCATGGACTACATTTCCGTGGGGAAGCTCCGCCCGGAGCATATCGCGTCTGTCATGGACGGGTTTGTCCGCGGCTGCAAGCTCAACGGCATAGCCCTTCTGGGCGGCGAAACCGCCGAGATGCCCGACCTTTACGGCCCGGAGGACTACGACCTGGCCGGGTTTATCGTGGGCGTGGCCGACCGCTCGAAGCTGATCACCGGCGAGCGGGTGAAAGAGGGCCACGCACTGGTGGGCCTGCCCTCCAGCGGCCTTCATACCAATGGCTACTCTCTGGCGCGGCGGATACTGTTCGACCAGAGCGGCCATTCGGTGAACGATCCGCTGCCCGAGGGCGGAGGGGCCAATATCGGCGAGGCGCTTCTTGCCGTGCACCGCAGCTACCGCCGTCAGATGGAGGCGCTTTTCGCGCTCGGCCTGGTGGACGCGGCAGCGCATATCACCGGCGGCGGCCTGACCGACAACCTTCCGCGCGTGTTCCCCTCCAGCCTGGATGCCGAGATAAAGCTCGGCTCGTGGCCCACACCCCGTCTGTTCTCCTACCTGCAGGAAGCGGGCAGGGTGGACCCGGATGAAATGCTGCGGGTGTTCAATATGGGTGTCGGCATGGTGCTGCTGGTCCCGCAGGCCCGTCTGGATGAGGCGCTCAAGACCCTGGCCGGTCTGGATGAGCGTGCTTTCGTAATCGGAAAGATGACTGCCGGGTCCGGAGTGGTCCGGTACGTCTGAGCGTGGTAAAAGATCAACATGGAGGATGATTTTATGAGAAAAACTTCTTTCAGTATGATTGCAGCCGTTTTTCTGCTATGTGTCTCGGGCCTTCAGGCCCAGACCGGTAAAAATACCTGGCTGGGCGGCCTGATAACCGGCGGCAGCCTTGCCGGCTCCAGCGCCAACACTCTGGGCGGGTTGGGGCATTTCTCGGCCGGTCTGAGCGGCTCGGTCAGCACCGACCCGTACGACAATTACAGCCTCAGCAGCGGGAGCGTCTCTGGCGTGTTAGCCCTGGGCATCCTCGAGGGTTCAAGACTTGGCCCGGCGGTGCACGGAATTCTCTCGGTTGACGCTTTCCTGCGGGTGGGCAAGCTGACAGTGAACGGCCTTGGCAGCGACGGCGCGGCGTTCTGGGGCCTGGGCGGCCGGGTGGGAATCCTGCGCAATTCGATCCTCACCCCGGCGGTCTCGGTCAGTTTCGCGCACCACGAGACCGGCGAGATAGGACTGGGCGGAAGGATATTCGGCGCTGCGAACCCGGTGGAGACCGACCTGTCGGTCAACTCGTTCCGGGTGGACGTTAGCAAGAACCTGTTCGTGTTCACTCCCTACGGCGGTTTCGGGGCGAACCGGGTGAGCGAGGAGCGCGGGGCGGGCTCCGTGGTGGCCAAGCTCGAGAAGACCGAAAGCGTGGCCTACGGCGGCCTGGAATGGAACATCCTGGTGCTGCGCCTGGGCCTGGAGGTGATGCGCACCGCAGGCGAGACTATCGGCATGGCGAATGTGCGGGTGACGTTCTGAGAGTTACAGGTCAAAACAACTATCCCCCCGCTGCATCTTGCTTTTTCTGGAGCGGGGGGATAGTTTTAATCAACAGTCGTCAATGTTGTACAAATTAGACCATTCGCAGCTAATACAAGCTGCCTTAAATATTCTGATGGAGGTTTGCATGACCACTCTACCAGCATCCCAAACGCGCATTCCGACCCGTTTGTTCAATGATGTGGCTTTCCGTAACTCACGGGTGGTTATAGAAAGACGGGACGGGGAAAAAGTCGTTCTGATTTCGCAGAAGGAGCTTGAGCTTCTGGAAATCCTGATCGACAGGATGGACAACGCCCTGGCAGATCAGTCCCTGAAAGAGATGGCGGACTCCGGCGCTGAGCCTATCCCGCTGGAACGGGTCAAGGCTGAATTGGGCTTATGAGCTACAGCGTAAGGTTAACGCCAACTGCGGAGAAAAGCCTGAAGGAAATCCCCGTTAAGATCGCCGGTCAGATAGTCCGGAAGCTTGAGCAACTCGGGGATGCTCCACGACCACGGGGATGCGAAAAGATACGCGGCGACAAGGAGCGCTTCCGAATCCATTCCGGTAATTACAGAATTATTTATGAGGTCCGGGATGACATTTTGCTCGTGCTTGTTATCCGTATCGACCACCGGCAGGGCGTTTATAAGCTGCATCGGAGAACTCTGTAGCTCAACTCAATTATAAATCTTTATCTTAAATTATATTTTTCTCTGGCCTCGCTATTAATTCTTTCCAAATATTTTTTAAAGTCCTCAAAATTGTAATCTCCTTGATTACAAAAATCATTTAATTTCCAATTACAGCCTTCGGAATCTGGAACAGGAAGATGAGTGATTCCTACTGTTGGATAATGATCACCATCATTGAACGCTGATTTCATTTTATTTTCCAATTTACTATTTATCAAATCGCAAAGCTCGCTGAGTGAAACAAGCTGTTTTTCTGTTCTCATTTTATCCTCCATTTTATCGATGGTTAGAATAGCTTCTTTTCTTAATCTGTACAATCCTCCATTATTCTCAATTACATAGTCCGCCCGCTGGCGCAGTTCTTCAGGTGGAAGCTGCGCCGCGCAGACCCGCTCGAACGTAGCGGCGTCCATTTTGCCTTTCTCCAGCACGCGCTCGCGGCGCACCTCCAACGGGGCATCCACCAGCACCACGCCGTCAAGTTTTTTCTCCAGCCCGAACTCGAAAATCAGCGCCGCATCCACCACCGCCACGTCCACCCCGGCGCTTACGGCCTCGGCAAGCAGTTCATCCACCCGGCGCAAAATTTCCGGGTGCACTATCGAGTTGAGCGCGGCCAGGGCCTCCGGGTCGTTAAAGGCGATCCGCGCCATGCGTCCCCGGTCCAGGCCGCCGTCCTCCCGCAGCATTCGCGGCCCGAAGCGCTCCACCAATGCCGCCAGGGCTGGTGTGCCCGGAGCCACGGCCTCGGCTCCCAGGCGGTCGGCATCGATCACGAACGCGCCGCGCTCATCGCGCCAGATACGCGCCACAGTGCTCTTGCCCGCCCCGGCGTTGCCGGTCAGCCCCACTTTCAGCATCCTTGCGGCTGTCATTTGGCCTCCAGCCAGTTGTGCCCCACTCCCAGGTCCACCCGCACCGGCACGTCCAGCTTCACCGCGTTCTCCATCAGCTCCCTCACGGCCTGCCCAACCTCCTCCGCCTGTGTCTCCGGGACATCGAACACCAGTTCATCGTGCACCTGAAGGATCATCCGCGCCTCGGGGAAGCGCCCGGTGAGCGCCTTGTCCACCTGGATCATCGCCACCTTGATCAGGTCCGCGGCCGAGCCCTGGATCGGCGTATTGAGCGCCATGCGCTCGGCGTTCTCGCGTATCACCCGGTTGGCGCTGGTTATCTCCGGCAGGTTGCGCCGCCGCCCGAGGATGGTCTCGACCCAGCCACGCGCACGGGCCTGTTCTTTCTGTCGCTCGATGTACTCCCGGATGGAGGGGAAGCGCGCAAAGTAATCATCTATAAAGCTCTTCGCCTCGCGGAACGGTATTTTCAGTTCGTTGGACAGCCTGTGCGCGCCCATGCCGTACAGCACGCCGAAATTGATTGTCTTGGCCCGGCTGCGCTCCTGCACCCCCACCTGCTCCGGTTTCAGCCCGAACAGGCGGCTGGCGGTCTGGGTGTGGATATCAATCCCCTCAGTGAACGCCTCGATCATCACCTCATCCCCGGCAAGATGGGCCAGAATGCGCAGCTCGATCTGGCTGTAATCGGCGCTCAGCAGCACCCGTCCCGGCCCCGAGGGCACGAACGCGCGCCGGATCGTGCGCCCCTCCTCGGTGCGGATGGGGATATTCTGAAGGTTGGGATTGCTGCTGGAAAGCCTCCCGGTTGCGGCCACCACCTGGTTGAACGAGGTGTGCACCCGCCCGGTGGCGGGGTTGATCTGGCGCGGCAGGGAATCCACATAGGTGGACTTGAGCTTGGCCAGCTCACGCAGCTCAAGGATCACGGCGGGAAGTTCGTGCTCCAGGCTCAGTTCCTCCAGCACGCTGCTGTCGGTTGAAAACCCGGTCTTGCCCTTGGTCTTCTTGCCCGGCTCTATCCCCAGTTCCTCGAACAGGACCTGAGCAAGCTGACGGGTGCTGTTGACATTGAACTCATGCCCGGCCAGGGCGTGGGCGCGGCGCTCCAGTTCACCCAGGCGCACCTCCCAGCCCGAGCTGAGTTTCTCGAGGAACGGCACGTCAAGAGCGACTCCGTTGGCCTCCATGCGCGCCAGCACGGTAATGAGCGGAAGCTCAACCTGACGGTAAAGCTCCAGCAGACGGCCCTCCCCGGTCAGGCGCTTCTCCAGCTCCAGGGCGGCGCACAGGGCCATGTCGGCATCCTCGGCCGAGTAGGCGCGGGCGGCATCCACCTCCACCTCGTTGAACAGCACCTGCTGCTTGCCCTGGCCTGTCACCTCGCCGTAGCTGATCATCCGGTGGTTGAACAGCCACCAGGCCAGCGAATCCAGGCCGTGCGAGCGCCGTCCGGGATCCAGAAGGTAGCTGGCTAACATCGGGTCGCCCACGATATTGCGCACCTTGATGCCGTAGCGCGAGAACACCAGCAGATCATACTTGATGTTCTGGCCGATGCAACCGATTGTCTCGCTCTCCAGAAGCGGCTTGAGCAGCGCCAGCGCCCTTCCACGGTCCAGGTTCGGCCCGGTCCGGTGGGCCAGCGGGACATACCAGGCCAGCCCAGGCTCCCAGGCCAGCGAGACTCCAACCAGTTCGGCGCGCAACGGATCGAGGCTGGTGGTCTCCGTGTCCACGGCGAATACGCCCTTGGCGCGTATCCCGGCGGCCAGCTTTTCCAGTTCCTCCAGCGAGCCGACCAGGCGGTAGTCGCGCTCTTTCTCCACCGGCGCGGCTTCAACAGCCTTCTGCGGGCTGAACCCCAGGCCGAACTTCTCCCGCAGCTTGAATATCTCGTGACGGCGGAACAGCTCATCCAGAGCTTTGTCGTCCGGCGGGACCCGGCGCAACGACTCCAGTTCGATATTCAACTCGAGGTCCGTGCGGATAGTGACCAGCTCGCGGGAGAGAATCGCCCCCTCCCGGCCCTCGATCAGCTTGTTGCGCACGCTCTCGGGCTTGACCTCCCCGATCCGTTCGTAGATTGCATCCAGCGAGCCGAACTCATCCAGCAGTTTGGTCGCGGTGACCTTGCCGATCCCGCGCACTCCGGGGACATTGTCCGAGGAGTCTCCGGTCAGGGAGAGAAAGTCGATAGTCTGCCCGGCCGCTACACCCAGGCGTTCGTGGGCGTTGGAACCGTCCACCCACTCGGCGTCCTCGCCCTGGGGATTGTACAGCTTAATTCCGGGTCCGATAAGCTGGTAGAAATCCTTGTCCCCTGAGACTATCACCGCCTCCATCCCGGACGCCGCTATCCGCCGGGCAAGCGTGCCGATCACGTCATCCGCCTCGAACCCGTCCAGCTCGCAGATGGGGATACGAAGGCCGCGTTCCAGAAGCTCACGCGCGTGCGGTATCTGGCTGCGCATTTCCTCGGGCATTTTTTCTCGCGTTGCCTTGTACTGCTCGAACATGCGGTGACGGAACGTGGGAGTGCGGCTGTCCAACACGAACGCCATGTACTCGGGAGAGCATTTTTCGATCAGCTTGGCGAGTTGAAGCAGGAGGCCGAACAGCGCGCTGGTGTCCTCGCCGCGCGAGTTGCGCAGCGGATTGCGTATAAACGCGAAATGCGCCCGGTACAGCATGGCGTAGCCATCGAGAAGAAAAATCTGTTTAGACAAAATTGTAACTCCTGGGGCGCGTGGCGTGTCATATATCTGATACCTGAATGATGCCGGATTCCGGGGTTGCAAGTCAAGTGTTTTCTGACTCCGGTTTCACGGCGCGGGCGGCGGGCGGCGGCGGGAAAAACATACCTGGACAATGTCTCACTGCGCTTCCGCGTTTCTTGACTTGCCTGAATTGTCATAATAACTTGTTATTTTATACGGAACAGGATGATTTTATACCTGGCGGCCATTCAAGCCTCTCTTCCGGCCGGGAGGCTTGAACACACGGCTGCTGGTGTGAAAAACAGAGAACAACCTGTTGCGTGGAAGTGTACAACCTGAAATCCTGCTGTTTTCCCTGTCTTCAAGCGGTCGGACCGATGAGCGCGTACAGTTACGGACATCCCAGGGGCATGGCGATCTCGGATGAGGTCAGCCTGACAAAAACCCTGATCGTTTCGGTTCTTCTGCATCTCCTGTTGCTGCTTATGCTGGGCCGGGGCATCAAGGCGCTTGACGAGGCCATGGCGGAGAAAGCGAAGGAACAGGCGGAGCAGCAACAGCAGCAGAACGACGTAACATTCGTTTTTGTGGACACACCGGAGGATGTGCAGGAAAGCCCGGTGCAGCAGGTGACGCCGTTTTTCTCGGACAAGAACCTGGCTGCCGCGAACCCCTCGGCGCCGGAAAACATGGCTCTCGGCCAGCCCTACCAGGAGGGGCAGACCGAAGTTCCGAACATGCCAAGCCAGGCCCAGCCTCCCGGACAGCCGCAACCGCAGCCCGCGCCTCCCCGTCAGCAGGAACCCGAACGCACGCAGGAGAACCAGCCCGAGCCGGTCGAGGGGGGCGAGTCAAAACAGTTTGATGCCATGCGCCAGCTCGAGGCCATGAGCAGGCTTACGCCGCCCAAAAAGGAACAGCAGTTCCTTCCACCCGCCACGCCCTCCGGACCGAGCGGCGCGCCCTCCGAGCCTGAGGCCCCCCGTTTCGACAACCGGGACAGCCGGGCACAGTACGGGGCCGGGTTCTCCCTGAGCACATACAATTGGAACTGGGCCCCCTATCTCAAGGAACTGAAGAAAAAGATCGAGAGCAACATCTATCCGCCGCCGGCTTTTTACATGGGGCTGGCCCGCGGCCGCACATTCCTGCGGTTCAAGATCATGCCGGACGGCACGATCCGCGATTTCGAACTGATCGGCTATTCGGGGCATGAATCGCTCAAAAATACAAGCGTTACAGCCATCGAATCATCCCTGCCGTTCCTGCCGCTTCCCAGCGATTTCCCTGAGGAATACCTGGAACTGCGGGTCGGCTTTTATTACAATGAGAACATTCACTGACCGAACCGTTTGATAATCTCGGGCGGAAGAGAGATCGGGAGAAAAGATGCTGGAACTTTTCAATCAGGGCGGCATACTGATGTACCCGCTGGCGGCATGCTCCATCGTGGCGCTGGCAATCATACTGGAACGGATGGTCAATCTGAGGCGGGTGAAAATAATCCGGCCCGAGATCATCAACGTTATCGATAATATCAAAGGCTCCGAGGACCTGGGCCTGGCCTACTCGATCTGCGAGAAGAACCCCGGACCGTTCTCCCAGATCGTGCTGACAGCGTTGGAGATGAAAGACCTGCCGAAGGAAGAAATCAAGGAGGCCATCGCCGACAGCGGCCGTCAGCAGACCCGCCAGCTCGAGCGCGGCCTGACGATTCTCGAAACCATCGCCGCCATCTCTCCCCTGTTAGGCATCCTTGGCACGGTGCTGGGCATGATTCAGGTCTTCCGCGACATCACCCAGTTCGGCATCGGCCAGGCCACGGCCCTGGCCAGCGGCATCCAGGTGGCCCTGATCACCACAGCCGCGGGGTTGATTATTTCGATCCCTGCCATTGTGGCCTATAATTATTACGCCAACCGGGTGGACGGTTACGTGCTGGAACTGGAGTACTGGGCCGGGGTGTTGATGAACAAGCTCCTGAGCTTCCGCCAGCAGAAACCGCGCGGTTCACAGATCAAACAGGCGGCGGACTGATGCGATTCTCTGAGAAAAAACGCCGCAAGGCCGGGGTGAACAGCGTGCCGCTGATGGACGTGGTTTTTCTGCTGGTCATTTTCTTCGCCGTGACCGCCACGTTCATGGACCAGCCGGCAATAAAGCTCGACCTGCCGGAGGCCAGCGCCGAGCCGCTGAGACAGCAGCCTAAGGATATAATGACAGTCTACGTAAGCTCGGAGGGCCAGTTGTTTTATGGTGACAGGCTGATAAAGCTCGAGGACCTTCCGGACCTCCTCAAGGCCGGCCTGGCCGAGGGACGTCCCTCGCGCCTGACTATCAAGGCCGACCGCGAGGTGATTCACGGCAAGGTGATCGAGGTGATGGACCTGGCCCGTCAGAACGGGATCGAGGTGGTGACTGTGGGCACGCAGAAAAAGGCCGCCGCGGGACAGTGAAGGCGGTAAGTCAAAAAGCTGGATAAAACGAACAGAGGGGCCGGCACGTAAGGGCGGCCCCTCTGTTATTATGCTTCCACCTCAGCGAAGCATTCCGGGACCATCCTCACGGAAAGCCACACCGCGGTCTCCCACTCGCACCAGAATCTTGCCTCGCTCGATCCCGGCTGAACACTTGGCCGGAGTATCCAGACTGTCGGCGATATCGAGCACATGGACAAACAGGTAATTCCGGTGATCGACGGCTGATGCTGTGACCTCCAACCGTCCCACACCCATATCGGCAAGGCCCTTCAGCGTGCCCACCGGTTCTACTTGCCGGCCGCCGGAAACAAACCCTTCCACCCAGTTTATTTTAGCCTCCCGCGGCAGAAGCGTGCTCACCACCACCCGCGCGCCCTCACGCTCCACGCTGTAACTATTTGCTGACGGGTCGAGATGCGGCATGACCGGACAGTGCCAGAGCACCCGTGGTTCAAGCTCATCCCGCCGGGTTCGCACGCGATCCAGGACCACCAGCCAGCGGTCGTCCAGGAACGCCAGTTCACGTGTTACGCGCTCCACCCGGCCGGGCGGGTAGGCGGCGGTCATATCTCCTGCCACGTAAGCCAGTCCGGGTTCATCCAGATAATCCAGGATGTCGCCGGTTTCGGCCTGATGGTCAGCCTGGTACATCGCCAGACTGGAATCGTTCTGGCTGCTGAAAACCCTCTGTCCGCCCTCATCTCCCGGAATAGAGGGATCGACGATCAGGACTGTGTTGTGAGCCACGGTCCGGTGCCAGTATTCCCTGCGGAACGGCCCATCGAAAGTCAGGTAGCTGCCGCTGTCAATGAGGAGCGGAGCGCGGCGGTAAACATCCAGATGTCCCTGGTCGAAATGCCCGTGATCGTCGAAGTAATTCCCGCATTTGAAAAACACTGTCGTACCATTATCTGTCCAATCGCTTTTCCATACCAGCATGCCGGTCCCCTCGCGGCTGAAAAGCTGCCGCGCCGGCAAGGCAGTGTGGGAGACCGCGGGAGCTTCCGGATCGTAAAAAATGAAATAGGCATAAGCTGTGGGTTCCTCGGTCACCCGGCCCTGGTTCTGTTTCAGTATCAGGTTGAGGAAACCCTGGCCGGTCGAGTCACCGTAAGCCGTTGAACGCTCCGAAACAGCACGGAATGAATAGTTGTCGGACAGAAGGCTGTAACTGTCCCCAAAACGTAGATAGGAGCGGTTCGGGTAGCGGCCGTAGATCAGGAAACGGGTCTCCCGGCGGGCCCAGTCGCCCTGGGACTCGATCTCCTGCCAGAGATTTTCCCCGGTGGCGGAGCGCCAGGCGGTGATGAAATGCGCGGTGAGCCACATCGTATACTTGCGGCCGTAACCGAATCCGTTGTGAACCGTACCGTCCTGCAGACGGCGGGCCGGAAAAAGCTTGTCGCGGAAGTAATCCCTGGCGAATGCGGCGTAGCGGGGGGCCTCGGGGTGGTGTCCGTACAGAGCGAGGCCGGCCAGGCCCGCCCCCATGGCCCAGCCATACATACGCGTGTGGAACACGTGCGCCCCGGAGCGGAGATCATGAATCAGGGTTTCCGCTCCATCAGCCAGGTTTTCAACCGCCCTGGCCCTGGCCTCCGGAGTAAAATCCGGGTCATCCCAGAGCCAGTCCAGGGCCAGGGCGGCCAGACCGACAAGTTCGCCCTGGGTGGTGGTGCCATCCATTTCAATCGGTTCCTGGAGACGGCGGATCGCTTCTCGGGCAGAGGCGCGATCTCCGGTTACAAGGCTGTACAACGCCAGGTCGGGAAGGGACCGATTGAGCCGTTCGAGCGCCTGGCGTGCATCCGGCCTGGAGGCGCGTTCTTTAACGGACTGCAGGGTCAGGCCATGTGCGCCCCAGGGAGACGCTCGAAAAAAAAGGCGCGGATGGGATGGAAAGACCTCAATATCGGAACCATGGAGGGTGGAAATACCGAAGCACAGGACCAGGATGAGCCGTGTCACAAAGGAATGAGAAATCATCATCGCGTCTCCTGACTGTATTCTTTGTCAATTGTGAGTATGGCGTCGAGGCATTGCCGCTCGATATTTCCATTCTGTTGCTTACTCTTTTGATATACGCTTCCGTCAGGATTGTGAACGTGCATGAATCCGCGCTCAAAGTCAACGTTCTCCCGCCTCACGACCGGGCAGCTTTAATCCTTCTCCAGCAGCCGATGACGGCCGAGAAGCCGCGATGCCGGAGCTATCCGGCTCCAGGCGATGCCCGGACCGCCCTTGACCCTGTTCTCCCCTGCAGCAGTCGTATTCTCCGCTTTCTCTCCACGCAACAAAAGGGCCACCGCGCGCCGCGCCGCTTCCATACCCGGAGCGCGCACCTCGCGGTAACCTTTCGCCAGTTCGACGCAGTTTATCGCCTCGACAAATGCCCGGTACGAGGGCCCCTCGCCGCTACGGGAGATAAACGGCTCAACCACCTGCGTCACGTACCAGCGGCCGAACTCCCGCTCCGCGGCGTGCCAGGCGGGCCACATGCGGCGCAGCCAGCGCAGATGGCGCATTATCCTGAGCTGCCAGTTGCGCGTGGTCAGCTTGAACCGGAACTCCTGGCCGAACAGGGTGAGCTGCGGAGTGGTGAAATGCCGGTAACGGATGCGGTCGCCGCGGGCCGGATCGATGTCGAACTCCAGGCGGTCGCGTTCCAGCTTTCGCGCACTGGTCAGAAGGTGCGACACGTGGACCTCGTCCTTGACCGCCAGCGCCCGGTGCAGGTTGCGGATCAGATCGCGCGTGGCGCGGCGGCCCTCGGCCTCGCTGTCGGAACCATAAGCGCGATGGATCAGATCAAGATATTTCCGGGCCAGCGGCTCCCCTCCGTACTGCAAGACGTCCTCCAGACGGTGGGCCAGCCCGATCAGGTCGTCTTCCGGCAGATCAAGGCGCTGCCGTGCCTGCGCCATCAACTCCCCGAACAGCGCGGAGTTTTTCCGGCCCCCCGGATCGGCCGCGATCCAGCGGCTGATATCTTCCAGTTCCCGCTCCAGTGTGCGGATGTTTTCAGGCGGGGCCAGCGCGGCCTCACGATGCACAAGCTGACGGCCCAGGCGGAAAGCCAGGCCGTTCGTCTCCCGCTCATCCTGCGGCATGACCTCGGCCAGGGCGCGTTCGATGTTATTCAGGTCCAGCGGTATCCAGCCTTTCTGCCAGGCCGCGCCAAGAAGCACCGTGTTCAGGTAGCGGCTGTGCCCGGCGAACCTTTCGGCCACACTCCTGACATCCCGGCAGAACAGACCTCCCGGCCGAACACAGGGTTCGATCTGCCCGGCCAGATCGCGCGGGTCGAAATCGCTCAGGCCCATGATCGACTCCAAAGTCTGGTTTCGGGCGTCGCTCACCACGGCGCAGGTGGACTCGCGCGAGCCGATGCTGATATGGTGGGCCGCATCCAGGGCGCGGGCTGTCTCCAGAATGTCCAGCCCGATAATAAGCTGCGTCCCGCCCTCCGGTATCAGCGGGCTTGTCTCTTTTCCGCGCGGCGAGAACACAACCACGCTCTTGACCGAGCCGTTGCGTATCGCCATGCCCTTGCGGTTGTGCAGGGTGACCTCATAGCCTTGGTGCATCCCGGCGCGCGCCAGGACCGCGGTGACCGTGTTGGACCCCTGGCCGCCATAACCGCAGATATAGGAGCGCCAGGCGCTGTCCAGGGGCGGCAGGCTAACCTCCGGA
This sequence comes from uncultured Gemmatimonadales bacterium, assembly GCA_964473155.1. Taxonomy (GTDB): domain Bacteria; phylum Gemmatimonadota; class Glassbacteria; order GWA2-58-10; family GWA2-58-10; genus JAJFUG01. The sequence goes on from CAYYNT010000010.1 coordinate 45,189, forward strand.
AGCTTGTCGAAAGCAACGCTCTCGGTCCGCGAAGGCCTCGGCGCGCGGCGCGTGACTGTCATCTCCTCGAACGAGGGGCAGGCCTCCACCCGGTAGCAGGACCCGTCGCTCACGCAGACATTGGGATCGATCCGCACCTTGCGTCCCAGCACGGTCTCCGTGCGCTCCAAGCCCAGGCAGCCGGTCTTGCGCGTACACTCCAGGCAGTCCTCGCACACCTCCGGGGTAATATTTATGCGCCGCTCCTCCGGCAGGTAGCCGCGCCGCTTGATCACCTCGCGCTGCAAGGCTTTCTTTATCCTGCCGGTCTTGATCGCGCAGGGTTTCTTCGCGATTATAACCTTGAGGCCGGGACGCAGAAGGTAATCCTCGGCCGTGCGGCGGTAGGCGTACTCATCCGATGGATCGACCGTGGCTACCGGAACCTCCGGCCCCACTATACCGCGCACCACACGCTCGATGTCCTGCGGGTTCACTCCACGACCCAGAATGTCCGTGTCGTTGCCCGGAGTCGGGTGCTGTCCGGTCATGGCCGTGGTGTCGTTGTCCAGGATAAAAACGAGCACGTCCTGCCCATGCCGCGCCAGGTCGCTGATACCGGCCATGCCGCCGTGGAAGAAAGTCGAATCTCCCAGCATCAGCACGCGCTTGTTTACCACGAACGGCTCCAGACCGGCGGCGGCCCCCAGGCTCTGCCCCATGGCCGACATGTCATGCATCAGGCGGCTGTCCCAGATGGCGTTGAACATGGAGTAGCAGCCGATATCTCCATGCACGACCAGGTCAAGCGGATTGCCGCCGTGGCGGGCGCGCATGTAATCCGGACGGCTGACATCGGCGATTATGTCCATCAGCAGGTTGCCAGTGTCGCGGTGCGGGCAGCCCGCGCAGAAAGTGGCCGGGCGGGCCGGGCTGTCCACCCGGTAATCCGCTATTTCAGCCAGAACACACAACTGCCTGTCCACGGCCGTGACTGCTTCCGGGTATAATTCCCGCAGCACCGGACCCAGCACGCTGATTATCTGCGACGGCCCCAGTCCCCGGCTGGCCGGAAAGGCCTCACCGCCGTCCGGACGGCGCTTGCCCCAGACCGGCAGGTGCGCAAGACGCTCCTCTCCGCCATTCAGAGCCAAGTCCCTCAGGATTACTTTTATCTGGTCCTCGACAAACGGTCCTTTTTCCTCCACGACAACCAGGCTCTCCACGCTGCGGGAGAACGCGGCCAGGATTTCGCTGTCCAAGGGCCAGACCAGGCCGAGCTTGAGCACCGGTATCCGCCCCGCCAGGCCAAGGGCATTCAGGGCATCCAGTACGTACAGATAGGAAACGCCGTGAGTCACCAGCCCCAGCGGAGCGCGCGCCCCGCCGGGCGGCGGGTTGATTATCCGGTCGAACCCGAGCTGCCTGGCACTGGCAGTCACCGCGGGAAGGCGCGTTCCGAGCAGGTGCACCTCGCCCCGCGAGCTGGAGGGCGGGATCATGACTCTGCGGCCCAGGTCAAGCCCCGCCGTGTCAAGGTCCGCCCGCGAATTGCGGTTTATCTCCGGCCAGCGGTCCGGTTTCAGGCGAACCACTCCGCCGCCATCCGCCTGGGACGTGGTCACCAGGTAGGTTACGTAACATTCCGAAGCCGCGGAAAGCTGAAAAGCCAGTTCGATCCAGTCTTTCATTTCCTGCCAGCCGCCGGGACTGACAACCGGCATGAACAGGGCGCGGCTCTTGTAGCGGCTGTCCGCCGGGGTCTGGGTGCTTGAGCAGTGCGGGTCATCGCCGACGATCACCACGGCCCCGCCGCCGGGGTTCGCCCCGGCCAGGTTGCTCACCTCCAGGACATCCGAGGCCACGTTCAGCCCCACGCTTTTCATAATCCCCAGCGCGCGCAGCGGAAGCGCCTGCGAGCCGTTGAGCCGCGCGGCGGCCAGGGCCTCGTTGTTCGCTATCGCGGCCACGATCCCGTGCTCGTTGAAAAGAGCGGCGTTGGCCCGTATCACATCCAGGGTTTCGGCCACCGGGCTGCCCGGATAGCTGGAATAGAGAGAAACCCCAGCCTCCAGCGCACCCTTGATCAGCAGCTCGTTGCCGTTGAATATATTTTCTCCCTCGGACTGCGAGAAACGCGGGTCTGTTTTTCCCATCCGGCTGTCACCGTTTTTCCGAGTTAAATTTCATATTTGCATCTCAGGAGCGGCATACAGGTATTGTCTGAGAATGCGATTCCTTATAAAATCAGACATCTTTATTATATATATTACGGTTACCACGTTCAAGCGGCCAACCACGTTTACGGCCAATCACGCATGTGTTCCAGATCTTGCGCATGACATAAACATGTAAAACCTGGATGGCCCGAAAAAATGCAGGGGCACGGCGCGCCGTGCCCCCACGTATACTTTCACCCTCTGACAAAACGAGAGCGAGTCTGATAACTGCCCGATAAAAATGTTAAAAAGCTTTTCAGGCCCCGGACATCCCGCCTCAGTACTTGTCCAGGTTGGTGAATTCGCGGTCCGCCAGCCAGTGCTCAGGACGGCTGACAAACTGGATGATATGTTCGAGGATGAAATAATGGCGGTGCTCCTCCTCGGCCAGACGCATGAGAACGTCCTTCTGCGCCGCTTCTTTCACTTCACCCGCCTTGGCTTTGTAAAAATCCTCGCTCTGCTTCTCCAACTCCTGGGCATGCTTGTAAAGCTCGACCTGGGCTTTGTTAGGATTGAAATAGCTTTTGTCGCCCGCATTCTTCTCGAAGACGTTCTTCACGTTCTTCAGTATACCGGTGGGCGGAAGCGCCGGAGTGCGGCGTTTCATCTCCGAGACGATCTGGTAATGATGCTCCTCCTCATCGGCTAACATGTTCATGATGGTAGCCAGACCTTTGTCCCCGGTCTTGGAGGCGATTTCCCGGTAGTAGCTCTCCCCGTCCTTTTCGAACTTCATCGCAAATTCAAAAATATCCATCGAAACCTCCATATTCTGTTTGAACGCTTTCAAATGGGTCTCACGTTTTCAAGATAACTCTCCGCCCCCGGGCTGTCAATTCTGGCAGGCAGGTTTTTTCCAACGTTCATTTGACAAGGTTGCGGCTTGACAGGCGCTGGCGGCGGACTATCTTTAAACAGCGTAAACATAACGCAACCGCTTCCGCAACTTCGACAGGGCATACGAATGGCCTACAGACACCAGCGGGAATTCATCGAACGCCTGGAGCGCCAGGGTGAGCTTAAACGCATCCGCGAGCGGGTCAGTCCGAATCTTGAGATAACAGAGATCGCCGCGCGGGTGATGCACGCGGGCGGACCGGCCCTGCTGTTCGAGAACGTCGAGGGCAGCGCATATCCGCTGTCGATCAACCTTCTGGGCAGCGCACGCCGCATGGCCCTGGCCCTGGGCGTGGACAGTCTGGAGGAAATAGCCGCCCGGATCGAGGGTTTGCTGGACACCCGCGTCCCGGAGTCCCTGCTCGGCAAACTGGCCCTTCTGCCCAAGCTGGCCGAAATGACCAAATATCCGCCGCGCGAGGTGAAAAGAGGCGATGTGCAGGAGGTGGTGAAAAAAGGTGACGGCGTGGACCTGGGAGAGCTGCCAGTGCTCACCTGCTGGCCTCAGGACGGAGGCCCGTATTTCACGCTGCCGCAGGTGATAACGAAAGACCCGGAAACCGGCATGCGCAATGTCGGCATGTACCGCATGCAGGTGTTCGACCGACAGACCACGGGCATGCACTGGCATATCCACAAACACGGGGCCGTGCATTACGAAAAAGCGAAAAAGCTGGGACGGCGCCTGGAGGTGGCCGTGGCCCTGGGCGGCGATCCGGCCCTGACTTACGCCGCCAGCGCCCCGCTGCCCGATACGATTGAAGAGTACCTGTTCGCCGGGTTCCTGCGCCGCGAGCCGGTCGATCTGGTGCGGGCGGTGACCGTGGACCTGGAGGTCCCGGCCGGGGCGGATTTCGTGCTCGAGGGCTATGTCGACCCGGCCGAGCCGCTGCGGCGCGAGGGGCCTTTCGGCGACCACACCGGCTATTACAGTCTGGAGGATGATTACCCGGTTTTTCACGTGACAGCCGTGACCTCCCGCCGTGACCCGGTCTACCCTGCCACGGTGGTCGGCCCGCCGCCGATGGAAGATTACTGGATGGGCCACGCCACCGAGAGGATTTTCCTGCCCCTGCTGCGCCTGGTGGTCCCTGAGCTTGTGGACTACCACATGCCCGCGGAAGGCGTGTTCCACAACCTGGTTTTTGTCTCTATCCGCAAGCGCTACCCCGGACAGGCGTTCAAGGTGATGCACTCGCTGTGGGGCCAGGGCCTGATGATGTTAGCCAAGGTGCTGGTGATAGTGGACGAGGAAATCGACGTGCGCAATCCTCAGCAGGCCTGGTGGGCCGCGCTCAACAACATCGACCCGCAGCGCGACACGATATTCACTCCCGGCCCGGTGGATGCTCTGGACCACGCCAGCCGCCTGCCGCATTACGGCAGCAAGATGGGGCTGGACGGCACCCGGAAGCTGCCGGAGGAGGGTTTCACCCGCCCCTGGCCCGGCCGGATCGCGATGAGCGCCGAGGTGAAAGAAAGAATCGACCGGATGTGGAAAGGGCTCGGGCTTGAACAATGAACGCGCCAATACCACTCCGGCATCATCGGGATTGACCGGCCTTGCCGCGGCTTTCAGCGGCCTGGTGATGCTTCCGCATACCCTGTTCGCCCTCCCGTTCGCCCTGACCGCAATCGTGCTGGCCAGCTACAGCGCGCCGGTCACCTGGCTCAAGGTGCTGCTGATAGTGACCGCGTTCACCGGAGCGCGCTCGGCGGCCATGGCGTTCAACCGTCTTATCGATCAGCATGTGGACTCCCGGAATCCGCGCACCCGGGGCCGTCATCTGCCCTCCGGACGGCTGAGCCGCTGGCAGGTATGGGCCTTCACTATCGCGGCGGTGGCTGTGTTCGAGGTTTCGGCCGCCCTGCTCGGGCCGCTCTGCCTCTGGCTCAGCCCCCTGGCCCTGGCTGTAGTGTTCACCTATTCCTGGACCAAGTATTTCACGGCGGCAAGCCACCTGGTTCTCGGGCTGGCGCTTTCAATCGCCCCGGTGGGGGCTTATATTGCGGTTACAGGGTCTATCTCTACCGGTGTTCTTATTCTGGCGGCGGCGGTAGTGTTCTGGGTGGCCGGGTTCGATATTATCTATTCCCTTCAGGATGAGGCTTTCGACCGCGAGAACGGCCTGTTCTCGATCCCGGCGTGTCTGGGCGCGGGGCGCGCGCTGTGGCTGTCCCGCGGCCTGCACCTTTTGTCGTTCCTGGGCTTTTCCGCCGTGGGAGCGTTCTTCCCGGTGGGAGTTTTGTACTGGGCCGGAGTGGCCCTGATCGGAGCGATGCTCTGGTATGAGCACTCCCTGGTCTCCCCCGGCGACCTGAGCCGGGTCAACGCGGCGTTCTTCACGGTGAACGGCGCGGTGAGCCTCATTTTCCTGGGTCTCAACCTCACCGACCGTCTGCTCTGAGAGAGGTGAACGTGTCGAAGAATAATACTCCGCTGACAGTGGCGATAACCGGCGCGAGCGGCGCGCCCTACGCCGTATCTCTTCTGCGCGAACTGGCCCGTCTGGGTCAGCCCGTGGAGCTGACAGCCAGCGAGATGGGGCGCGACATGCTTAGACGGGAATCGGGCATACCGCCGGACGGCGCTCTGCTGCCGCACCTGGCCGCATCGGGTATCGACACCCGCCTGTTTCGTGAATACTCGAACGATGATCTCGGCGCTCCACCGGCCAGCGGCAGCCACCGCACGCGCGGCATGGTTGTCTGCCCGTGCAGCGTCAAAACTCTCAGCGCCATCGCCTCCGGGGCCTGCCGCTGCCTGATCGAACGCGCGGCCGAGGTCTGCCTCAAAGAGAGACGCCCCCTGGTGCTGGTGCTGCGCGAGTCGCCCTACAGCCTGACCGTAATCGAGAACATGCGCGCGGCCACTCTGGCCGGGGCGGTTGTACTGCCCGCCAGCCCGGCGTTCTATCACCGCCCGGAAAAGATAAACGATCTGGTGGATTTCGTGGCCGCGCGCGCGCTGGACCAGTTCGGCCTGGAGCATGGACTGATGCGACCGTGGGACGATGCAGAATAAGCCGGAACGTGATCGTCTCAAGCCGCCTGACCATTTTGCCGATATATTAGTCGGGAGAGAAATCTCCACGGACATGGCCCGCGGGCCATCGGGACCAACCTGCGCCGGGAGAGCGGACATGGGAATTGAAAGTCTCAGCCTGGCGCTGCAAGTCCAGACCACCCTTGAGCGTAAAGCTCTCGACAATCAGGCCGCCAACGTGATGCAGCTTGTAAGCAGCGTCACCGGGGAGGATCCCGCCAGGGGCGGCCGTGATGATAAGCTGGGCAAGGTGCTGGACCTGCGCGCCTGAACTGAAACGACAGCGCGCTATAACAGGAAGGGGGCTGTCCTTTTACGGGGCGGCCCTCTCTTTTTTTCCGGCTGGCCTCCTTTCCTGTTTGACCTTCCGTCCCCAAAGCCTTATCTTTTTGTCCTGATTCATAATCCCATAGTTGAATCCATCCTGAGCCACACAGAGGCGCCAATGAAAAGAAATCCTTTACTTACCGTAATTATCCTGCTCTCAGGTATATTCCAGTTACAGGCCCAGAACCTGGTGACTGTGCGCCCTCAGATTATAGACAGCCTTCTGCTCAACCCCGGAGCCGGATTCAACACCTCGCAGCACCTTGACCGCAGGCAAGGGCCGGATGGCCATTACCGTTACAGCGATCCACAATTGCCTTTTGAGCAGTACCCCCGGACTACTGTGGCCTATCTGAGGTTCGAATGGCGTTTTCTGGAACCGGAGCCGGGCAAATTCAACTGGTGCATAATCGACGATGCCCTGAAACTGGCGGTCGAGCGTGGGCAGGCCCTGGCTTTCCGCGTTGTTCCCTACTCCAACGGCCCGGGACGGGATATTCCGGATTGGCTGCGCGCCGAAATTGGCGAATCCGACAGCCTGCCGCACTCGTTCTGGCGGGTAAAGCACAGCGAGCCGCAGTATATCCGGGCCATGACCCGTCTGGCCGCCGCCCTGGGGGAGCGTTACGATGGCCACCCGGACATCGAGTTCGTGGATGCCGGGATAGTTGGTTTCTGGGGTGAGGGCGCGGGCAGTGAGCTTCTGCCCCAGACGGCCCGAGAAGCCCTGGTGGATGCCTGGCTGAATGCGTTCAAAAAGACTCAAATTGTCATGCTCCTGACTGACGAGCGCACAAACAAGTACGCCATGAGCCGCGGCAACCCGGGCTGGCGCGTGGACTGCCTGGGCGACCTGGGTTTCTGGGCCGCGGAGCAGAACGGCTGGCGTCACATGTACGACTACTACCCCCAGGCCATCCAGGGATTCGGCGTGAGCGAGGCCTGGAAAACCGCCCCGGTGGTTTTAGAGACCTGCGGAGCAATCAGCTCATGGAAAGACCACGAGCATTACGACAGCACTCAGGTGGCCTATATTCTTAACCAGGCGCTCAAGTGGCACATTTCGATATTGAACGATAAAAGCACCCCTGTCCCCCCGGAATGGCGTCCGATGGTGGACAACTGGCTCAAAAAGGTGGGGTACCGCCTGGCGCTGCGCAAGTTTGCCTACCCATCGTCTGTCCCCCCGCTGGGCAAGCTGGCATTCAGCTCCTGGTGGGAAAACCAGGGCGTGGCCCCCTGCTACCGCGACTGGCCGGTGGCGCTTCGACTGACAGGGAAAACCCGGACTTTGGTGCTGACAACCGACAGCGACATCCGCAAGTGGCTGCCTGGAGACGCGGTTTTCGACAGCGCCGTGTTCCTTCCGGCTGACATGCCTGAGGGCGCATACGATCTTTCCATCGGCATCCTCGATCCGCGAACCGGGAAGCCCGGTATCCGCCTGGCCGTTGCCGGACGGGATGCGGAGGGCTGGTACAGGCTGGGTGAAATAAATGTCGCGCGTTGAATTCAATCCTTTCGGACAGCGGCCCGGTGAACCTTTTCCAGGAAGGCGCATAAATGAAACTCAGCCAGGCATCCCTGCTCTTTCTGTTCATAGCCGTGGCAACATCCTGCTCGGAGGCTCCCGTGGCCGATCTCGTGCTGCTTAACGGCAAAGTGGTGACAGTGGACAAATCCATTCCCCACGCCAGCGCGGTGGCGGTCGCGGGCAACCGCATACTGGCCGTGGGTGCGGACAAAGAGATAAGCAGGCACATCAAGGACGGAACGACACGGGTGATTGACCTGAAAGGCCGGACCGCTCTTCCGGGGTTCAACGACTCGCATTCGCATATCATCTCGGTCGGCTCGGCGCTTGAAAAGGTGGACCTGAGCGGAGTGGAAAGCTTCGAGGAATTCGCCCGGCGGGTGAAAGAGCGCGTGGCTGTCTCGAAGCCCGGCGAATGGATCGAGGGACGCGGCTGGGACCAGAGCCTTCTGCCCGGCCAGGCCTGGCCGACCAGGCAGCTTATCGACTCGATCTCGCCGGAGAACCCGGTTGTGTTGAGCCGTACCGACAGCCACAGCCGTCTGGTCAATTCGGTTGTTCTCAAAATGTCCGGCATCACGAAAGAGACTCACGATCCCGAGGGCGGCCAGATACTGCGTGACCCATCCACCGGCGAGCCTACCGGGGTGCTCAAGGAGAACGCCATGGGCCTGATGCGCGGCCCGGACAGCCCGGCGGATGGCGGGCGCGAGGCCGGCCGCCGACACCTTCGCCTGGCCCTGGAGGCCGCCCGCCGCTTTGGCGTAACCAGCCTGACCCATTTCAACGGGGAGGATGAGCTGTTCGAGGAGGCCCTGGCCGAGGGCGAGCTTACCTGCCGGATCAACCTGGGGCAGGCGCTTACCGCTGACCCGGAAAAGCTGGCCGAATACCGCATTCTGCGAGAAAAACGCCGCGACAACCTGAGCCTTCGGTTCGGGCCGCTCAAAGCTTTTATCGACGGGACCCTGGGATCATCCACGGCGGCGATGATCGAACCTTTCAGCGATGACAGCGCCTCGTGCGGGACCGTGGTCACCCCGGTCGAGGAAATGGAGCGCATGATCCTGGCCGCCGACCACGACAGTTTCCAGGTGGCGATCCATGCCATCGGCGACCGCGGGTCAAGGATAGTCCTGGACGCCGTTGAAAAGGCCCAGGCCGCCAACGGGACTCGCGACGCGCGTCACCGTGTCGAACACGCCTCGGTGCTTTCGCCGCAGGATATCCCCCGCTTTGCCGCTCTCGGCGTCATCGCCTCCGGGCAGCCCTCGTTCTGCAGCTCGGACATGCATTTCGCCACCGGCCGTCTTGGCCCGGAGCGCTGCCGGTTCACCTATGCCTGGCGCAGCCTTCTGGAGGCAAACGCGCTCATGTCTTTCGGCACCGATTCCCCGATCGAGTCGCTCGATCCGCTGCAGGGCCTGTTCGCCGCAGTGACGCGCAAGGACCGCAGCGGAAACCCGGCGGAGGGCTGGTTCCCGGAACAGAAAATCACGCTGGAGCAGGCGGTGGAAGTCTACACCCTGGGTTCAGCCAGGGCGGAATTCATGGAAAACGAAAAAGGCTCGCTCACCGCGGGCAAGCTGGCCGATATAGTGGTGCTGAACGGAGACCTGTTCGGTACTCCTCCGGACAGCATCATGCAGTTCAAGGTCGATTACACGGTGTTCGACGGCAAAGTGGTGTATGAAAGCGGATCTAATTGAGAGTTCACCTGTCTGATTCAAACCGTTCATGGAGGACAAGATGAAACGTGCGTGGCTGGCGGCTGTGGTTTATCTTCTCTGCGCCTGGGGCGTTTCTGAGGCTCAGGAGACTGTGCTCGTAAGGTTCAACGAGACCGATGAGGTGCTTATCAATCCCGGGATCGGGTTCAACACGTTCCAGCGTTTCAACGGCGACACCCTCAACGGCGGCTCGGGCTGGACCGAGGGATTCCCCATCGAGTACCAGAAGTTCGACGGCGACCTGACCAATCCGGACCACCCCGCTACTACGACCGCCTATTTCCGGGTCTACTGGAAATTCCTGGAGCCGGAGGATGACAAGTACAACTGGGAGATGATCGATAAGGCGCTCAGGACCGCGGCCGAGCGCGGCCAGACCCTTCTGCTCAGAATAGCGCCCTATGGCACCGGCCCCGAGAGGGATGTTCCGGACTGGGTGCGGACAATATTCGGGCCGGAAAAATCACGCGCCACAAAAGATGTGGATCAGGTTCAGGGTGAGGACCGCTGGCGGGTGAGCGCCAACGATCAGCGCTATCTGGACACTTTCACCGACATGATCCGCGACCTGGGGGCGCGCTACGACGGGCACCCGGACCTGGAGCTTGTGGACATGGCTCTCTGCGGCTACTGGGGCGAGGGCGCGGGAAGCAGCGAGTTGACCGACCACGCACGCCGCACACTGGTGGACGCCTATCTTGAAGCCTTCCCCAAAACGCACAAAGTCATGCTGCTGTCCGATGAGAAAACCAACAGGTACGGCCGCTCGAATGCCAATGTCGGCTGGCGCGTGGACTGCCTCGGCGACCTGGGATTCTGGGCCAAGGAGCAGGCAGGCTGGACCCACATGTATGATTATTACCCGCAGGGGATTATCAATTTCGGAATGGAGGACGCCTGGAAAACAGCCCCGGTGAGCCTTGAAATATGCGGCACCATGCTGAGCTGGCGCGACAAGCAGGGCTACGGGCCAAAAGAAGTCAAGTACATCTTTGACCAGGCCCTCAAGTGGCACATCTCCAGTTTCAACGCCAAGAGCAGCGCCGTGCCAAAAGAGTGGTGGCCGCTGGTCAACGACTGGCTTAAAAAGATGGGGTACCGGTTCGTGCTGCGCAAGTTTACTTACCCTTCGGAAGTGCGCCAGCAGGGCAAGCTCGCGTTCACCTCGTGGTGGGAGAACACCGGTGTGTCCCCCGCCTACCGCGACTGGCCGGTTGCGCTGAGGTTGAAAAGCGCCGCCCGCACCGAGGTGCTTGTCACGGACAGCGATATCCGCAAGTGGCTGCCCGGTGACGCTCTGTTCGACAGCGCGGTGTTCGTGCCTCTGGACATGCCGATTGGCGAGTACGAGCTTTCTCTGGCCATTGTGGAGCCGAACACGCGCAAGCCGCACGTGCGCCTGGCGATCCCTGGACGCGACAGCGAGGGCTGGTATCCGCTGGGCAAGATCAAGGTGACAAAATAGAGCGGTAGATTGGACATACAGGGGCTATCCCAAAAATTCTGAGATTCTGCTATTTGTGAATTGATACAATCTCTATCTATTCGCAAATCAAGTATTTCCGTAGGGGCGACCGGCCGGTCGCCCCTACAATCAGGCTTTGGAACCCTTTTTCTTTAAGGTAGCTCAAGGTTCTCTTTTCAAACCGGTTTCCTGAAATAACTCAGCAGAGCGTCCCCGCAAACCTGAAAGAAGGAACCCGCCATGCCGAACCAGCCCCGAGCCTGCCAGCCTGACAAATGCTCCCGCCGGACTTTCCTCGGATCCTGTGGCGCAGCCGCCGTGGGAATCGGAGCGTTGTCGATGTTCCCGTCCTGGAGCGGCGGCATTCTCTCCGCCGCGGAAACAGACGCCGGAAAGAAATCCCGTATCCGCCTGGTCTTCGCCTATCCCGATCCATCCAAACCGATCTGGCCCAATATCGGGTATGATTTCGACGGGCATATCCGCGAGGTGACGCAGAAACTCGCCGCCGGGTGCCCATCGGTGGAGTTCCTCCCGGTGACGATATCCGACGGAAACGCGGATGCCGCTAAAAAAATAGTCACCGGTGACGGGAACAATGTGGATGGATACCTGGTTTACATGGCGGGCTGCCTCTGGGGCGAAACTCCGGAGACAATCGCCGCCGCGGGCAAGCCCACCGTGATCGCGGACAACCTTTTCGCCGGATCGGGCAAGTTCCTTGTCGGTTCTGCCGCGGCCCGCCGCGCCGGCCGCCGAGTGGTGGCGGTCTCGAGCTCGAATTTCCAGGACACTGTTGACGCCGTGAACTGCATCCATGCAATCGGTGCGCTTTCCCGCTCGAAAGTGCTGGTCGTGGGCAGCGAGCCGAGCCGGATCGCAATCCAGACCTACGGGACCGGCATCCAGTCTGTCGGTTACCCGGAGGTCAACGAGTTCTACAGAAAGGTGGACCGCAAGGAGGCGCAGGCGGTGGCGGACCGCTGGATAAAAACCGCCGGGAAAGTGATCGAGCCGAAACGGGAAACGATTGTTGATTCAGCGGCGATGTACCTGACCATGGATGGCCTGCTCGTAACGCGCGGCGCGGACGCGATAGCAGTCAACTGCCTGAGCGGCATCTACGCCGGCGAAATGGTGGAGGCCTACCCGTGCCTCGGATTCATGGCCCTGGACGACAGCGGTAAGGTGGGGGCCTGCGAGGCCGACCAGCGTTCCACTATAACCAAGCTCCTGATGAAATACCTGGCGGGACGGCCGGGCTTTATCTCCGACCCGGTGATCGACACCGCCACCAACCGCATCATCTACGCCCATTGCGTGGCCCCGACCAGAGTGTTCGGGCCGGAGGGACCGGCGAACCCGTTCCATATCCGCGACCATTCCGAGGACCGCAAGGGCGCCTGCAACCGATCGCTGATGCCGCTGGGCGAGACCGTGACCACGATCATGTTCGATGCGGAAAAGAAAAAAGTGATCATGCATCAGGGCGTGACAGTGGAGAATGTGGATGAGGACAAGGCCTGCCGCACCAAATTAGCCGTGGAGGTCAAGGGCGACATCCACAAGCTGCTGGAGCAATGGGACGAGTGGGGCTGGCACCGTGTGACATTCTATGGCGACCACCGCCGCAAAGTGATCGATACCGCGGCCTTATTAGGGTTCGGGGTGGTCGAGGAAGCCTGAGAGCGCGGCAGAAAACGAAAAGCGGCTGTTTAAAGTCTTCGTTTCTTCTCTTTGCGAGTTGCAGCTGCATATAACAGCTTGCATTTAAAGCACTTGCGTAGGGGCACGGCGCGCCGCGCCCCTACATCCAAGACTTTCAAGACACACCACTCTACTTTCATTCATGCATTTCATTGATTCACTTTTTTTCTTCGTCCAGCAAGTCGCCGTAATGCTTCCTGGTGCACTCCGGGCAGATGCCATGGCTGAACTCGGCCTCGGAATGCTCCTTGATGTATTTTTCGAGCTGCACCCAATCGCTCCGCGGATCTTGATCTATCCTGATTTTTTTGCAGTAACTGCAAATAGGAAGGATGCCTTTCAGGACATTGACTTCGCGGGACAGTTCCTGCATCTGCCTGGAATTTTTGTCAATAAGATACGCAAAGATTAAAAGAACGGACATCCGGATTATCATATTGATTACACTTGCTTCCCAGGGCCAGAGTTCGTGCCAGAAAAACTCGAAAGCCAGCCTTATCGCCGGGAGCAAGATGGAAAGCAGAATACTCCAGTTCAGCCGGTTGATCCAGGCTAATAACGCCACCGGGATCAGGTACAGAATAGGAAAATGGATAAGCGCGCCGGTTATATAATCTATCAGAAGAAAAACCGCAGCCAGGAGCAATGTCCCATACAAGTAAATCTTCGAATCCCTGCATTTCACCAGGCGCAACATTGCCCCTCCAGGCAGCGGGAATGCAATCTTCCCTGCACTATCGAGTTTTTCTGTATTTAATATTACTTCAGGTTGCAGCACTTGTAAATACACGTCAATTAACGAAAAATCTATTCGACCCTCCCGAGCGAATCGAGAAACTCTTCCGGCACGGAAGCGGCATAAATCTGCGGGATGCCGGTCCGTGTGGAGTTGAAGAACACATACCGGCAGTCCGGGCTGATAAAAGGATGCGTATGGGTGTACTGCTGGGCGCCCAGTATGGTCTCCGACTGGCACAATCGCCTGTACTGTCCGGTTGCGGACAGACCGATATAGATGTTGCCGCTGGTGTCATCGCAGACAAAGTATTTACCGTCCGGCGATGACGACACGTGCCAGAAATACAGGCCTCCGGCTACGATCACCGGGTCTTTTCCGTCCTCCAAAGCCACCAGGTTCCCCTTTTTCCCTCCGAACTCCACGTCATCGGTCAGGGTCACCAGCATTTTCCCAGTCCTCCCGAGCCAGCATTCGTGTCCCTGGACGCTTGGTGTGTAAGGCTTGCCGACATGCAGCGGACGGACATTGTCGCCTTTGTAATCTATCAGGTATAGCGTAGCTCCCTCAGGCCCCACCATCGGAGCGAACTCGCCGAACTCGTTCAGGCTGCCGCCCCGGTTGTGTTGAATCATAATATCCCGCCCCTGGCCGGGATCCCACTGCGGATGGGCGTTGAATATGTCAATCCTGGAATGAATGGTTTTCCAGGAACGCTCTACCGTGTCGAAACGTATAATCCCGGTCGATCTGTCGGGCAGCCTGGCGGCGGTGGCGTAGTAACGGCCGTCCGGCGACATCGTTCCCAGGGCATAAATCCGTTTCAAGCCATCCGCCACAATCAGTTCTTCCCTTTCACCGCTCCACAGATTCTTTCTCACCAGAACAGATTCACCGCTTTCACGGCTCCAGACGTAATACAGATACTCGCCGTCCGGTGACACGACCGGCCCGCTTACCGGCGTTTCATCGGTAAGCGGAAACAATCGCCACGAGCCGGTCTCGCAGAGCCAGTACTCCCTGGGCCTGTCGGCCGAGGAGCGCCTTGCGTACACGAAAAACCGGCTGTCAGGGGTGAAAACCGGAGCCTCGGGGTAGATATTCTCATGGATCAGCGGGCTGCCGGTCAATTGCCCCATCTCGGAGCCGGATTCCTCGACCGTATGCCAGCCCAGGTGTTCCTGGTGAGCCCTTCCGGCTGGATATTTCTTTCGGGCCGGGTTATCAGGCGACCGTTTTGCAGCCTGAGCGGCGCTTTTATCATCCTTTCCGGCAAGCTCGCCGGCGGAGATCAAAGGCAACGCGGATATCGCTGCCGAGCCGAGCTTCAGAAAATCGAGACGGTTCAAAGATGTCTTTCGCATGACCGGACCTCTCTGAAAACCTTTTGAAGAACTTTAGCTACAGAATTCCATAAGAATCGGTCTATTTCAACTCCAGCCTGTGTTCTCCCAGACCGGCCGGGACCGTCAGTTCCTGCACGCCCTTTTTTGCCACCGCGCCAGATTTCTTACCGTCCACAAAAATCGTTTTTCCGGCCAGCACTTCGCGCTGCCAGTCGGCGATGTCCAGTTTCCAAGCCGAGGCGTTTTCCCTGAAATGCTGGCAGTAGTGTGTGTCGTAGTTCCAGGCCACACCATCGTCCAGGCTGCGGCTCTGACGCGCGGCGTGCATGTAGCCCACGTACTCGTTGAATCCGATATAGACCGCCTCCGTCCCGGCGTTCCTGAAAGTGTCCGGGAATTTCTCCGGGTGCTCGGCGATGCCCTTATCGTGAGCATCCGGCTGAGCCTCTATCGTGGCCGGGGCATCCTCTGTCCCCTCGAACAGCCAGTTGCGCACGGCCAGGTCAGGCCCCAGATAGCCCCCATACCAGCAGAACCAGCCGAAACCCTGACGGGCGGCTAATTTCCAGGTGTGCGCGTCCGGGGTCAGGGTGATCCCCAGCCCGCCGGAGACAAAGGATAGCGGGTCAATCCCGAACAGACGGCCCAGCCACTCGCGGCCCATTCTCATATGATGGTTCTGCACCGCGGCCGGGATGGGGATTACCCCGTTCACCGGTCCGGCGCGGCGGGTGTCGCCGAACTCGCGGTACCAGCCCACCTCGGCTTTCTCGCCGTCGACGGGTGCGCCCCACCAGGGGCCGGGCGCGCTCTCCAGGTCCGGCTGCATGTGGGTCCAGCCGTGACTCTGAACCTCGAACACTCCCGCCGCGATTCCATCGCGCAGGCCCTCTCCGGTAGAGATAAAGTTCTGCCGCGCACCGAACTTGTCGACAAAATCCCGCTGGAAAGTCAGCTCCACCGTGCGCAGGCTGTCGTTGACAAACCCCGGCACGACATTGATCACAAGCTTTGCGTTGTGCGCCTTGAGCGGCTTGATCAGGCTCTCGTTTATCTGCTCGCGGGTCAGGGTTGGATAGTGCCAGGAGTCGAGCCAGGCGCAGGAGGAGCTTCCCGGATCGTCCATCACGATAATTTTTCGATTTTCCCAGGTCTTGAACACGCTGTAGCCTATCGCCTCGGTCAGGGCGCGCCGCAGAAGAGTCCGCATGGCCTGGTGCTCCAGGTTCATGTAGCGGTCCCCGCCGATCCAGATCGCCACGGTGTTGTTATCCATCGGCAACTCTGTCAGCGCGGGATACTTTCCGTGGCGGGCCAGAACACGCACCGCCTCGTTTTGCTTACTCACCCGCACCCGATGGACATAACCCGAATTCGGCACCGGCACGAGAACCGGCCCCAGTCCGCGGGTCAGGAAATGCTCTCCCTCAGCCATAATCTGGTCCGCGGTCATGTTATAGCCCTGGTATCTCAGGCCGCACAGCCCGGCGATAGATTCCTCGCTCAGGCCGGTGTTGAGCGCGATCAGGCTTATCCCGTGCTTCGCCACGGCAGCCTCAAGGAACCTGGCGCTGGTCCTATCCAGACTGAAATCATCTTTTCCAGGGGCCACCAGGATGCAGCCATAGCGCGGACTGCCATCCCAGCCCAGTATCCTCTCCGGATTAAACTGCTCGCTGTCCGTTCGCAGGATATCGAACGGAATGCCCCAGCTCTTGAGCAGCACCACGAGTTGGAAGAAATCGGCGCCGAAAGGACGGTAGCTCAGATCATAATTAGGTATCTCGGCCTGCTGCACATCCAGAAGGAAGCTTTCCTTGTCCTGCCACTGCCCGCCGATCATCAGCAGAACGCGGTGGGGCTTCAGTTTCTGTTCCGCCAGCGTGGCCCCCGCTACACCCCACGACGCCAGCAGTATCAGTATCAGAAAGGCTCTCATCCTCAGCATCGTCTCTCCACGGCAAGGGAATTGTTATTCGGAGATAGCGGGTTCAATCTATATGTCATTATAGATCAAGGGCAAGGAAATGTACTTGACATCGCCTTGCCTGTCGACTGGGTGAAGCATTGTTCTGAATTATAAAGGCCGCCCCGCGCACCGGACGGCCTTTTTGTCATACCTTATAACACTTTTACCGAGGATCAGATCAGGCCCATCGCCACCATGGCCCGCGCCACCTTGATAAATCCGGCTATGTTCGCTCCATTGACATAATTGCCCGGTGTGCCGAACTCCTCGGCAGTCTCGTGGCAGGTGCGGTGGATGCCGATCATGATGCTTTCGAGTCTTTTCTCCGTGTACTCGAACGACCAGGCGTCGCGGCAGGCGTTCTGCTGCATTTCCAGGGCGCTGGTGGCCACGCCGCCGGCATTGGCCGCCTTGGCAGGACCATAGGCGATTTTGGAATCCAGGAATATTTTTACGCCCTCAGGAGTGGTGGGCATGTTCGCGCCTTCTCCAACCGCGATGCAGCCGTTTTTCACGAGGGTGGCGGCATCCTTGCCGTTTATCTCGTTCTGCGTGGCCGAGGGCATGGCCACCTGGCAGGGTATCTCCCAGATGTTGCCATTGGCCGTATAGGTTGCATCCTTATGGTAGAGCGCGTAATCCTTTATCCTGCGGCGCTCCACTTCCTTGAGTTGCTTGACCAGTTCGAGATCGATTCCACTCTTGTGGTAAATAACCCCATTGGAATCGGAGCAGGCCACTACTTTACCGCCAAGCTGCGCGACTTTTTCGATTGTGTAGATCGCCACGTTGCCGGAACCGGAAACCAGGACAGTTTTGCCCTCGAATGAATCGCCGCGTGACTTGAGCATTTCGTTGACAAAAAAGGAGCAGCCGTAACCGGTGGCCTCGGTGCGCACCAGCGAGCCGCCCCAGTTCAATCCCTTGCCGGTGAGAACTCCACTCTCGTAGCGGTTGGACATGCGCTTATACTGGCCGAACATGTAGCCGACTTCACGGCCTCCCACGCCGGTATCCCCGGCCGGGACATCCGTGTACTCGCCGACATGGCGGAACAGCTCGGTCATAAAGCTCTGGCAGAAATGCATTATTTCGTTGTCGGACTTGCCCTTGGGATCGAAATCCGAGCCGCCCTTGCCACCGCCTATCGGCATGCCGGTCAGCGCGTTCTTGAAAATCTGCTCGAAGCCCAGGAACTTGATGATCCCCAGATAAACTGAAGGATGGAAACGGATGCCGCCCTTGTAGGGGCCGAGCGCGCTGTTGAACTGAACTCTGAAGCCTCGGTTGATATGGACCTCGCCCTTGTCATCCTGCCAGGGGACCCGGAAAATGATCTGACGTTCAGGCTCGCAGATACGCTCGATAATCTTATGATGGCCGAACTCGGGGTACTTGCTGATCACCGGCCCGAGTGATTCGAGCACCTCCCGCACCGCCTGATGGAATTCCACCTCGCCCGGATTGCGCTTCACAACTTCCTGGTACGCCAGTTCGATCTTCTCGCTCGCCGGCATCTACAGCCCCCTGGTAAAACAGTTCAATTGGTTTATAAATTACACAAAAAAGCCACAGTGCGGCCGATTGCCGTCGCCCGCGGCTTGGGACATGCTCATGTCAGGATACTACAGGAACAGGTCTTCTTTGAGATTTACGAAATGTCCGCACACCGGACACGGCTCTCCTGTAAGGTCAAGCCGCGCCGCCCCCTGCGGGGGGACGCAGTGATACTGTCTTGCTGCGCTCGATGGACTGAAGCGCCAGGTAGCTGTCACCGTAACGCGCCAGGTTGTCCAGCTCGGTATCGTACTGGTCGTAATGGCGCTCCTCATCCACCACCAGGTCCTCAAACAGCTTCTTGGAAACCGAATCGGCATTGGCGGCGCATTCATTGGCCCACTTGTTATAATCGCGCACGCTGCCCTGTTCCATCTCGGCGCCTTTTTCCAGCATCGCTTTCACGTCGTGGATTTTCTGCACCGGATGGGCGGCGAACATCTCCACCTCGCCCTTGAGGAACAGGATACGCTCGGCAAGACGTTCGACGTGAAGCATCTCCTCAATGGCGGTCTGCTTGAACAGAAGCGACAGCGGATCAAGACCCATATCATCGCAGCGGAAATGGAAATACATGTACTGATGCACAGCGGACATCTCATCCTGCACGGCTTTGTTAAGCAACTCGATGCTTTTCTCGTGCATGGGATCCTCTCCGGTATGTGTTATATCAAGGGAGCTAAATGGATTGCGGCATCTTTTCGGCGTTTCCGGGGGTATGTTCTCACTCCCCTCTGCAAGGAATTACTGCGGGTAAGCAATATAGTCTCTTGACGGAAGTATGTCAACCCGCAGCAGAATTCCGCCTGGATGGTTAATACTCATTTTTTTCTCAACCTGAAAGGTCCTCTCAACTAATATCGCCTTTTCCCAAAGGCCGTTATACCAACACCAACCGCGTGTCAACTCATTCATCCGGCAGACAGATCACGCTTGTTGTCCGAGCCGGCGCTCCGGCTGGCCATGAAAGAGGCTCCCCGGAGGCAAGGCCGGCCTGTACGTAATACTCGATGTCATCACCCGGTGACGGCAGTCCGGCCCGCCAGACCCCGCGGGCAATATGACGGAAAGCCGCGGAATTGAACTCCCCCTGCCCCAGCGGACGCCAATAGAGGTTCACGGCTGAGGGATCGGCTCCCAGGATAATCGCTTTCAATTCCAATATCTCTGACCGGCCCAGGCTGGTCCGCTCCACAGGCACGAACAGGCGCGGCTCGCCATCATACTCACGGGGCCGTTCCACGGCGCGGGGCAGCGGACCGGTTATCGCGGCAAGTTCGCGGTCCGGGTCTCCCAGGTACAACGGCAGAACATGCTGCTGCCAGTTGCACACGGCGCCGAGAGCGCCGCTGGTGGTCACGGTGGGCAGAAGATGCTTGAACACCTCCGGCAGTTGCACGGACAGTTCTATCCGAAGCGGAAGGGCCTCCTCGCGGGCCAGGGCGTTTTTTATATCCGGATCGGTGGCCTGGCGCACCTTGTCCATTGCTCGCTGAAATTTCCATAGAATGCAGTTGAAATGCGCCACTTCGCGCAGATAGCTCAGGCTGTGCAGCCAGAATGAGAACCGCTCTCGCGCTCCGGGAGAAGTCACCAGCGGGCCGATAGCCGCAAGGGAATCTACAAAGGCATAACGCGGCGCAACCTGGCTTTCCCAGTCCAGGCTGTCCGGAACAAGCCCGCCTGGACCCTGATCCCAGTTGGAAGGCCGGGGCAGGCTGCCGTCCAGCGCGGCGAACAGCCTTGCGGCAGGCCCGGACGCATCAGCGCCGAACTCCGAGCGCGCCCAGTCCAGGTAGAAATCGAAACACTCGAGATTGCGAGGACGGTCTTTTGACGTATCCGGCACAGTGATCCGCTCTCCGGCCCGTGGATTCCAGCCGCTCTGGTCCCAGGCGGCGCGGGCCAAAGCCGCAACGTTCGGTCCCAGTTCGCGGGTGCGCCAGTGGATTCCCATCAGCCCGTCACAGCCGTAAGCCAGGGCATCCGCCGCGTCCCGCCGCATCCGCCCGGCCCAGAGCTGCGGAATGATCAGCGCCGGATCATCCTCCAGCCAGGGGATGGCCCACTTACCGCGCCCCTCGATCCGGGCGAATCCCGGCTCCACAGGATCGTGCCCCACCGCGCGGTTGATGCAGGAAAGGGCCATCCCGGAGGGCAGCACACGGTCGAACAGGGCGCGGTCGGACTGCGGACCCAGAACCCAGCCGCAGGTTGCCAGGGCGAACGGGGCATTCACCTCCTTCGCGGCTGTCACCGCGGCGGAAAGGTCATCCAGCGTGGCCTTGACCTGCGCTTCGTTCGTCCCCTCCCAGGTCCAGCCCTCCGGAGTCCAGAACCAGTAGTAATCGAGGGGGTGCGTGGCGGCGATCCGCCGGAACATGGCCGCATAAAGACGGCGGGCTGTATCCGGCGCTTTACCTGTATTTCCCAGCCTCGCCCGGACAGCATCCGGAACGGCCAGCGGGGTTTCGGTCCCGATACAGGTGCGTACTCCGTGTCTGCGGGCAAACGTGAAAGTTTCATTGAGCAGGCCGCCCATGCGTTCGAACATCCGCACGCAGGCCGCAGAATCCGGCGGCCAGGGGGCCAGGGAGTCCATGTAGGACGCGCCGAAAATATCCGCCTCGAACAGATGGTCCGCTCCAAAACCATATTGCCCGGTGCTGTCCGGACGGTAACCCCAGGTCCCGCTGACCGTGGTGAAATGACGGGCCGGGTAGGCCGCCTTCACCCACCCCAGTGAATCCAGGCTCTCCTGCGGCCCGATCCAGACTGTCGGCTCAGGCCCGGCATGTCCCTGCGGGTAGGTGTGCAGGCCGAAAAAATTCATCCCCAGCTTGGGCAGTTGCGCCAGGACCGCCTTGTAACCATCCGCGTCCCACCAGTCCGGGCCTTCCGGGAAATCGTGGAACGGCTGGATCCCGCGCAGCGCAAACAGGGGCCGTCCGGTCTCGCGGACATCCGGCGGGACCGGAGGAACCTTCTCATCCGGTATGACATCCCCATGCAGGTAGAAGCGCACTCCCAGATGATAAGCCAGGCGGTAAGCGCCGTAGAGTGTTCCCAGGCTGTCGCCGCCCGCCACTAACAGTATTCGTCCGCCGCCGTATTTCAGGCTGCCGATCAGGTAGCTCTCCGGCCCCAGGCTGTCCGCCGCGGCCTTCAGAGCTGAACCGGCCAGCAGCGCGTCGATTTCAGCCCGTCCGCGGTTTCCCGCAACAATCACACAGCGGCCCCGTGACGGTTCAACCGGTCCGGATTTGAGCGGAAGGAGCACGCCGGTGACTTCATAGAAATATCGCCGCACTTCGCGGGCAGCCAGTTTCTCGGCGAAGGAGGCCTCTGACGGCACATAAACCGCCACGGCCCGTCCCGAGGGCTGACAGGAAAGAACAGCAATTATCAGAAGCAGGCTGGGAAGCACGATGAGCCGGCGCATGGGACGGCCTCCGGGCGACAGGTGTGATCTGGCTGGAAACAAAATAAAAAGGCGGGAATGCTCAAAAATAAGAGAAGAAAGCAGCATATACAAGGGGCGGCCAGCCAGCCGCCCCTTCATTGCATGAGCCGATACTCAATGCCTGACAGTTTTTCCACTCAGGCGTTGCGTTCCGGATCGGGCCTGGTGCAGAGGAACCAGTCGTGGCACTTGTAGCCCGCCTTGTCCGCGCTGTCCACCCTGTCCTTTGCCGCGCCGCAGGAGCCGGGAGGCGGGATGATCACATCCTCGCCCGGCAGCCAGTCGGCCGGAGTGGCGACTCCGTGCTTGTCGGCGAGCTGAAGCCCGGCCAGCAGACGCTTTATCTCGGGCACGTTACGGCCGTTGGACAGCGGATAATAAAGCACGGCGCGGATAATGCCCTTGGGATCGATGATGAAAACGGCGCGCACCGCCTGGGTGGTGCTGGCCTGCGGCTGGAGCATCCCGTAACGCATCGAGACCTCCATCGACAAGTCGCTGATCACCGGGAATTTGACTTCTACATCCTTCATCCCCCGGTACTCGATCTTCTCCTTGATCGTCCGCAGCCAGGCTATGTGGCTGTACGTGCTGTCGATTGAAAGGCCCAGCAGTTCGGCGTTCATTTTCTTGAACTGCTTCTGCATCGAGGCGAATGTCATGAACTCGGTGGTGCAGACCGGCGTGAAATCGGCCGGGTGGGAAAAGAAAATCACCCACTTGCCCTCGTAATCATCCGGGAACTTTACCGGTCCCATCGTGGTCTCGGCCTCGAAAGCCGGAGCCTTGTCCCCGATCAGCGGCATGCTGTAGTACTGGTCATCCTCATCCTCGCAGCCACAGCCGCATTCATCATCATAGTACTCCGGCTCGGATTCCTGTTCGTGCGTATGGTTATGCTTTACCATCCAAAACCTCCTGAAAAAGATAAAACGCAACCCCCGGGTTGCTGTCAATTATGAAGCCCCGCATCAAGCGGCTCGAACCTGCCTCTCTCGGCCGGCTTCCCACAGTCAGCAAGGGCTGTAGTATCTATATAATGTTTCAGCGGCCGCCGTTCAAGTGGCGGACATGCTCTCCCAGGGCGATAACTTGAGTGAAATCGCCGTTTGGCGGAAGAATATCGCCGACATTGATTATGGCCCGTCCGGCGAAAGCATGGTGGATACGGCCGGCAAAGGCCAGGATGTCCTCTGTCGGCTCGCCGGTGCAGAACAGGGTGGAGGGTACGCCGACCCAGGCGCGCATCCTGCCGGGCAGGGCCGCGGCCAGTTCCTCGACCTCGTAGTTGTTCATCGGCTTAGGTGTGCAGCCGTCGAGGATATCGAACGGCAGCTTTGGCAGGAGCGGGAACAGTCCGCGGTGGTTGCCGTCCCAGTGCGTGCTGACAAGCTTACCCGCGCGGTGAAGGATTCGGCAGGCTTTATCGTAATACGGAATGCAGTACTCCTGGAACCAGGGCGGGGCCAGCAGGTTCTCATCCGCGTGGTCGCTCAGGATCACCACCCGTCCGGGGCACCGGGCGGCCAGCTCGACCTGCTCAAGGTCTTTCTGCTCCTGGAAAGCCATGAAACTCAGAACAGTTTCCGGCTGGTCGAACAGGGCGAACGCGACCCGCTCCAGTCCCATGTACTCGTGCACCAGCTTGCCGAACGGCGAGCGCATCACCGGCAGGTCCAGCACTCCCTGGCCGCCCAGAGCGTCCAGCACCGCCTGCGCGCGCTCGAAACGCGGCACGAAACTGGTATGCTCCACCACCTCGCGCATTATCTCCAGGTCATCGACAGTCTTCACGAAATGCTCGGCCGGCGCCCAGGAGCCGTCGTCGCAGAGCTTCTCCACTTTTTCAAGCACTCCACGGGAAGCGATCAGTCTTGTCGTGCGGGTGTGGCCCTCGACCTTGACCTCGCGGCTTACTGGCGGTGAATACTCGGCATCGAACCACTCGTAGCAGTGGATCGGGCAACCCCAGCCGAATTTCTTGAAAATGTCCAGGAAAGTCAGCCCGGCCAGTTCCTCCGGCATGTCGTGGTTGCGCTTATGCAATGGACTGTCATCCGGGATGAACTGTCCCGGCGCGTAGGGAAAAGCCTCGCCCGGCTGGATGCGGCGGGCCATATACCAGTCGGTCAGGTCTGGGAAAAACGGCAGGTCGCCGGTCCCGGAGTTTTCGACCAGGCTGAAAAACCGCTCTCTGTAAGTCATCGCTTCCCTCATGCGGATTTCGGTCTCAACATGTCTATGCTGCCGCTTCATCTGGCAAATTACGCCTGCAATGCAAGATAATCCCGGACATAGCGCCCCACGCCCTCCTCGATCTCCACGAACGGGGCGCTGTAACCGGCTTTACGGAGCTTTTCCATTTCGGCGCAGGTATGGTACTGGTACTTGTCGCGAATGCTTTCCGGCATATCGATGAACTCGATTTTCGGCGGGATTCCAGCCGCGGTGAAAAGCGCGCGGGCCAGATCGATCCAGGTGCGGGCGCGCCCCACTCCGCAGTTGAACAGGCCGGAGATATGCGGATTGTCGTACAGGAACAGACTCACCGCCACGGCATCCTCCACGAAAACGAAATCGCGGTCCTGCCCGCCGTCGTTGTAATCCGGACGGTGGGAGCGGAACAGAGTGATTTTCCGGTCGCGCAGCACCTGACTGTAAGCCTTGTTGACCACCGAGCGCATCTCGCCCTTGTGGTCCTCGCCGGGTCCGTAAACATTGAAATACTTGAGCCCGGCTATTTTTTTCAGGGCGCCGTTGCCCATGGCCCACAGGTCGAACCACTGCTTGGACTTGCCATACAGATTGAGCGGTTCCAGGGTGGGAGTAACTGAGTCGCTGTCGCTGTAGCCCTTCGATCCGTCGCCGTAAGTGGCCGCGCTGGAAGCGTAGACAAAGCGCGCCCCTGTTTGCAGGGACCACTCGCACAGGTCGCAGGTGTACTGAAAATTGTTGTCTCTGAGATACGCCTCATCAGTCTCGGTGGTGGAGCTGCACGCCCCGAGATGGAACACTCCGCTGACTGCTGGCGCACCACCCCGGCGAAGAAGCTCACGGAAATCGGCCCGGTCCATATACTCCCTGAAACTGACCCGTTCCAGATTTTTCTTCTTGGCCGGATGGTTGAGGTGGTCAACGACCAGAATGTCCGTACAACCCCTGGCGTTCAGGGCTTTGACTATGTTGTTGCCGATAAAACCGGCGCCGCCGGTGACGATGAAACTTTCGTGCATCTTGAAATTCCCTTTCCTCGGTGCGATGCACCCCACGGCTTAGATACCTTCATATAAATATTGGGCGGTCAATCGCCCGGCTGCCCGCGGCGACCGCAACCTCTTGAACTGTTACATTCTCTTTTCAAGATACAAGGGGCGACCGGCCGGTCGCCCCTACGGTGTAAACCTTTCCGCTCGAACCCTTCCGGGATCAGGCCTCGACCTTGCGGGTCTTCTTGTTCCACTTGACAATCTTGCCGGACTTGTACGAGATGTTGCACATGTGTCCGACCAGGGCGGCGTGATGCCCGAACCGCACGTCCTCGATCGGCTTGCCTCCGGTGCGGATCGCCTCGATCCAGTCGCGGATATGGGCGCGGGTGCTGTCCTCATCGTTGGGGGCCCTGTACTCGACCGGGTCCGCCGCCGCGGGACCGTCCACCGGGCTGAGCTTCTCATCCAGGTTCATGATGTCGCGGAACTGATTCACCGTGGCTTTGGGCCAGGAGTGGGTCGGATAGCCGAAATTCTCGGCCCGCGGTTCGTGGAAGTACTTGAAAGATTCACCGTCGTACTCCAGCGTCCCCTCTGTGCCGTGGAAAGTGAGCGCCGGTCCGGGGTGGCCGTTGTTGGCCGTGCTGGTCAGCTTGAGCGCGAACCCCTCGGAGTAGTTGACCATCGCAGTCATCTGGTCCGGCACCTCCCGGTAGTTCTTCCAGCGGTAAATATCGCCGAAGCTTACCACGCTTTCCGGCTCCTGCACACCCATCAACTGATGCGTTGCGGTTACCAGGTGGACAAACAGGTCGGTGGGAAGGCCGCCGGAATAGTCCCAGTACAGACGCCACTGGAAGAAACGGCGCAGGTCGAACTCGTGCTGCGGGGCGGCACCCAGGAAACTCTTCCAGTCAACCGTTGCGGGAGAGGCATCCGGCGGGACCGGGTAGTACCAGGCGCCGGTGGAGCTGTTGCGATGGATCTTACCGTCCACCAGGGTGACCTGCCCCAACTTGCCGCTCTTGATGAAATCAGCCGCCGTTTTCGCGCAGCCCATGCTCATGTACTGGCTGCCCACCTGCAGAACCTTGCCGCTCTTGTCCACGGCCTTGATGAACTCCTCCCCCTCTTCCCAGGAATGGGTCATCGGCTTTTCTATATAAACGTGCTTGCCCGCAGCCAGTGCCTCCTGCACCATTGTCAGGTGCCAGTGGTCCGGCGTGGCGATCACCACCGCGTCAATATCTGAGCGGGAAAGCACCTGCCTGTAATCTCCGGTGACCGCTATTTTGGGGAAATTCTCCACCGCGCGGTCCAGATGGCCCTTGTAGCTGTCCGCCGCCGCCACGATTTCGAGGCCGCTTATGCCGGCCGCGGCCTCCATAAGAAGCGTGCCGCGGATTCCAACTCCGATGAAACCCACCCCCACGCGTTTCGGCTGCATGCCAACCGAACTGTTGATCTGCGCACCGGCCTTTGTGGCGCCGGCGGCTGCGGCCACCGCGGCGGCGGCCAGAGTGGTTTTTTCGAGGAACTGCCTGCGGTTGAGCGAATCCTGTCCTTGCATCTTGCGCTCCCGGTAAAATTATGACCTTTATACGGCTTCGGATGAAAAACAATTATCATTCTGAATTGGTAAACAACCGCGAACCATATATAAATCCGAAAGAGGCGGGATGCAATGCTGTTCCGGCCACCATCGAATTTATCGCTCCCGCTCACTTCGCACCGGCAGCCGACAAAACGGCCTGAGCCAGCCGCCGCCGGGCCAGGTAAAGCTTCGCCGGTTCAAGCCCGTTGCGGTCGAACTCCTGCTCAGGGGACAAGTCCTCGCCACTGGTCACCGTGCGCAGGAATTCCATCTCGCGTCCGGGTGCGGCCCGGCCGAGCAGACGAAGGTACTCCCAGTCCTGTGCGCCGCGCCGCAGGGCTTTGATCCGGTATCCAGCGCAGGGTTCACCCAGTCCCACAGTGGAACCGGGATAGATCAGGGTGTTGGGGCCGATTCCACTGGACCAGTCCTGACGGATGTCGGCCCAGCGGTCATCGCACAGCCAGAGCGTATGTCCCGTGGCCCCGTTGGCGTAGTTCGTCCAGGCGGTTATCTCATAATAAGCGCTGTTTTGCCCCGGCGTGGCGTCCCAGTGACGGTAGCTCGTGTATACATCACCGCGCTCAACCCGCTTTCGGCACAGGTCCAGTTCGGTGTACATCCCCACGTTCCACAGGTCCACGTAACCATCCAGCACGCCCTGCCGCAACGCAGGACGGTTCTGGCTCCCCAGGTCGATACGGAAAAGGAATTTCGCGGCCGCCGGATCGGCGAAGCGGGCCTGAAATTCAGGGTCGCCCAGCTTGTCCGCCGGACGGGGCGTATTGCGGAACCCCGTGTGCATCAACGCGCTGAAATAACGCAGGGCCTCGTAATCGCACAGTCCGCGCAGGATTTTTTTCGTCCTGCCCCGCCAGGTATATTCCAGCCAGGTGTCCGGGTATTCCTTGCCCACGACTGTGTCGATCGGCTCATCCAAGTTCCAGATAATATCGTTCTTCGACCTGTTGGCCTTTTCGTTGTAGTAGACCTGGAAAAGAGTGCGGTTCCAGCCGGCAGCGTTGGCGTGACGCTCAAACTCGCGGTCGAAAGCGATGTTCTCGGCCTCGTAAACGGGATTCTTCCCCCAGTAGGGCGGAGCGGTCTGATCGGTGATGAAATTGCCGAAGTTCGAGGGCAGATTGTGGCAGATCGGTAGATAGTGGTGGGCCAAAGGCACGCCGGCGCGCCAGAGATCAGAAAACGCGCTCCCGTCATACAGCGGACCCCAGCGCCGGTCGAACTCGGACCAGTCTGTGACCCGCAGCGCCGCACCCTGTCCCTCCAGCACCGGCAGCACACTCGCGGGAACAATAGTCGAGGGTGCGCCGCTCGTGAAATAAGGCAGCGCGTTCAGGCTCACCCGGTTCTGGTGGCATAGCCGGTAGGCGTTGCGCTCGAAAGTCAGGTACTCTTCTTTCTGCGCCGGAGTAATTTTCCCGCTGAAAGCCTTCCAGTCGAAATCCCGGTTCCAGGGCTGGTAGCCTTCACTCCAGGCATAATTGTTGAACAACGTACCGTACTCGTTCAATTCAACATCGTAATTCTGTTCCTCCGGCAGGGTTATGTTCCAGACCCGCAGGTCCACTTCCAATCTCTCCGGCTCGGTGAACTGGTCGGCGGCAACTGTCAGACAGCCACGGTAGTCCCCGGCTGGAGCTTCCCGCGGTACATGCAGGTCCACCCAGATGGCCTGGCTGTTGTTCTCGAATCCCAATCGCTGCGGGTCGGGCAGTGTGAAATTGTCCCATTCGCGGGCCCTGGATAAGGGGACCAGGACACCGGGCAGCCCGCCCTTCAGGTAGTAAGTCCGGAACATCTCAGCAGCCGACCGCGATTCAATTCGCGCTGGCCCCTCCAGGTCGGAGAGAATCAGATGCAGTCCGGTAAGCCTTTCCGTACTCGCGGTGCGCTCCACTATCACCTGAAACCCCAGCACCTCGCCGCGCGCTCCTTCCAGACGGACCTTTTTTGAAAGTCCATCCCAGTGGAAGTTTGAAGTCCTGCAGGTCTTGTCCGGCTTGAAAGAATTCCAGGTTTTGTTCAGGATTGCCCCGGAAACCGGATGGACTTTCTCAAGGTCCCCCACCACCCAGACCTGCGCGGCCCTCAGCGGGGCGGCGCAGGTCATTATTACGAGCAGACGGAACAACACGGACATACAACCTCCTCATGGATATGCGGCAGAATGGAGTATCCGGACTGAATGAGCCGCTCCGGCCCCGCCACAACAATAACCGTCCGCCTGCGGGCAGACAATAAAGAAAGGGGACCAGCCCCCGGCGGACGGCCCCCTCAAATAGAAACCCGGTTTATCTGACCGGAATGTGTCAATACAGTGTCACTACATCAGGACTTTCACCTCGTGCGCTCTATCGTCATTCAGGATCGGCAACAGATTACCCTGCACCTCTTTTCCATCCAGCATAATCCGCCGCACCCCGGTCTGTTTTCCATCCGGGTTCTCGATCTCCACGCGGTAGCGCGCCCCGCGGAACGACCGCTCCAGCGAGGCCTTTCTCCAGGCCGAGGGCAGGCAGGGATCGATCAACAGGCCGTTATAATCCGCGCGTACGCCAAGCATGTGCGAGGTGAGGGCTTTAAAAAGCCAGTCCGCGGTGCCCGTGACCCATGAATAAAGAATCTGCCCGGCGCGCGGGTGTTCCGGCCCGTAGTACATGTTGGTCACCTGGTAGGGCGGGCAGCCGGAATGCGTGCAGGGGTTCTTCGGATTGTCCGGCAGCACCTTGAGCATCGACTCCAGCGCCCGGTCTCCCCGGCCGATGAAAGTATCGGCCATGATCTTGAAACTGGTGCCGTGGCAGTACGGCGAGGCGTTCTCCCACATTCCCGGCACGAACCAGCTTATCCGCCCGATACCCGGGTTCGGCTTGCGATAGGCCGGGGTCAGGACCAGCGATCCATAATCGCATTCCAGGTCGTTGTCTATGACCCGTAGAATGCTCTCCAGACGCTCTCCGCGGGCTATTCCGCCGAGGATGGCCCAGGACTGCGGGTTGAGGTACACCCGCCCTTCCTTCTCCACGTGGCTGCCGACTTTGCTGCCCGCGTCATTGTAACCCTCCAGATACCATTCCCCGTCCCAGGCGTACTCCTGAATCGCGCGTTCGAGACGTTCGCTCCGTCTTTGCAGTTCCTCGTCCAGGGCTCGATCTTTCAGCACGTTTTTCACTATCTCGCGGGCGCGGGCGATGGCGAAAATCATGGCGATTGAGGTCCAGGCGCTCTCGCCCCTTCCCTCCAGGCCCATGCCGTTGAGCGAATCGTTCCAGTCGCCGTAATGCATCAGCACCAGGCCATGCGCGCCTGTGTCATCCGTGGAGTGACGGATGGAGGTGAGAGTATGCTCCCAGACAGTCCCCGAGCCGCCATCGAAATAAGGGGCCTGCTCCCGCAGGAAGCCGTAATCGCCGGTCTCCTTCAGATAGCTGTCCACCGCCGGCGCGATCCACACCGGGCCATCGCTGTAATGATGGTCATCCACCGGGTTCCAGCCGCGCAGGGTGTGGCCGTCCCGGTACTGGTGGGCCAGCGACTCCAGAATCTTCTGACGGGCGTTGGCCGGGTCATAGGAGCTGACCGCCCAGGCGGCCTGGAGCACATCGCGCAAGCCGCGTCCCGTGTCGGTGCCCACCTCGGTATGGAGCTGAATGGCGCGCTTGATCCAGCCGTTGAACAGATAGTTCAGGCGCTCATCCGGAGTCTCCACGCGAACGGTGCGGTATTTCGCCGCCAGGACCGCGCGGACCGACTCGAACAGGCGCTCCACCTTGCCCGGCGCGAAAACCGCCCGGCAGATCGCCCGTGTGGTCTCGAAAGAATCGGTGCTGCCCAGCGCCACGTTGAATATCACGCTCTCGCCGGGCTGAAGACTGAAACTGTGTTCCAGCGCCCCGCAAAGTTTTTCACAGACGCCCTCTACGTTTGTCATCCTTCCCTCGACGACGGCGCGGGGCGCGGCAACCGAACCGAGACGGCCCAGGAAAGCCGTGCGCGCCGAGTCATACCCCGAGGGAGGAAGGTCGGAAGCGGCGAAAGCGCTGAACCTCTTGTGCGGGCGTTCCGGCGCCTCGTTGAAACCGTTGAGCGCATTGACCGTGCTGTCAAAATGGGCGTGCAGCGAGCCGTGATAGTCGCAATATTCCTGGTAACCCTTGAGCAGCCAGTCGATATAGCTGTAAAAACGCACCCGGCGCGCGCGCCCGCTGCAGTTGGTGATGCGCACGGTCCATAGTTCTGTCTCGTATTGCTCCGGTACGAAAACACGCAGAGAAGTTTCTATTCCGGCAGTTTCGGATGTCAGGATCGAGTAGCCCAGGCCATGACGGCACTCGAAACGTTCGGGCTTTCGCGAGGCGGGGTAGCCGCCGGGGCTCCAGAACTCACCCGTGTCATCGTCCCGAAGGTAGAAATGACGGTTCTCCTCGCGCACGATCAGGCAGCGGGTCACCGGGTGCATATACTGCATCGGCCGCTCGGTGAAACAACCGATCCCGGCCATGTGCTGACTGACCCCGGAGATGAACCTTTCATTCCAGAAATAGTTGACCAGCGGCAGCGGCGTGTCGAAATCCGTGACAACGAACTCCGTTCCCTCCCGGTCAAAATACCCGAAACTGGCTTTCAGCATGGAGTTCTCCCAAAGTTTATCTTTTGCTGTTACAATATGTTCCGGATATTGGTCGTACAGGTGAATACGACTACAATGCGCAACTGGGGAATATATTGAGGTCTACCGAAAAGAGCAAGAACTCGTTTGTCCGGCAGAAAAGCATTTTCCGGCCGCTCCCACCATCCTGGATCAGCCCTCGGGTCTCAGCACCGGGGATTTGGGAAACTCAGCCAGAAAGTGCGGGAGGCCCTCACTGTCCAGATATAATGTATCCTCGATTCGCACGCCCATGCCGCGTCCGGGGTAATACAATCCCGGCTCCACGGTGAAAACCGAGCCGGGCAGAAGGCTGTTGCGGGCGACCGGCTTGTCGTTGAGCCGCAGGTACGGGAACTCGTGCACCTCCAGCCCCACACCGTGGCCCAGCGAATGCACGTAGCCTTCGCTGGTGCGCGAATCGGTTCGCACTGTCGGATGACCGGCGGCCTCGAAATGATCGCAGACCAGTTCCTGAAGGCGCGCCCCGTCAAGGCCCGGCCGGATCGCCGCAATCGCTTTCTCCTGGGCCTGAAGCACGCACTCCCAGAGTTTCATCTCCTCATCCGGCAGATAACCGATCCCGAAAGTGCGCGTAATATCGAAATAATAGCCTCCGCCGCGCGAGCAGGGGAACAGGTCCAGGACCACGGTGCGGCCTGCGCTGAACACGGTGTCCGGGTCGCTGCTGGCGTGCGGTATGCCCGCCTCACGTCCTATGGAGAGGATTGTTTCGTGGGTTTCCTGCAGTGAACGCTCGGCCAGACGGGCGGAGATTTCGGCCCGCACCCGCCCTACAGTTATCCCGCGGCCTTGCTCATCCAGAAGCAATCCATTTTCCAGGCGCCCGGAGCGCAGGATGTTCAGGGCGGCGTCAAGCGCGTACAGAGAGTCCGCCGCCACACATTTCATTCTCCTGATCTCGCTCTCATCCTTGGTGATCCGGGCTTCCTGGATCAGCGAGGGCGTATCGCGCACCACCTCGATACCCTCGACGCGACGCGGCAGTTCGCTAAGGAAAGCGTGCGCCTCGCCGGGGTCCATCACGCCGTGCACGGCCATACGCCCGCGCAGGTTCTCGCGTTCGGCCAGACGGGCGAAAAGCTCGAGACGCAAGGCCAGCGGATCGGTAAAGCCGCGGGAAAGCTCCTCCGCGCCGAGCGAGGAAAAATCGAGCGCGCGGCAGCCCGAACGGGCGGCGCTTTCGCGCTCCATCGCTCCGTGGACAAGAAGGGTCTCGTATCCGCGCCGGACTATTATCCAGGCCTGGGTGAACGGCTGCCCGTCCGCCAGGTAGTATATGTCCGGGCATTCATGCGTGGCCCCCACCGCCCAGAGGATATCCAGGTTGCGCTCGTTGAGAAGGCGCAGCAGGTCGGATTTCATAGCTTTTCGATTATGGATTCGTCCATGTGGAAACTGTGAGAATCGTCAGGAAACGAGCCGCTCCGGACCTCTTCACAGTAAGCGCTCACCCCCCGCCTGACATCGGCGGAAAGGTCAGCCCAGACTTTCGCGAATTTCGGCGCGCGCTGGCTGAGGCCCAGGATATCGTGAAGCACCAGCACCTGTCCGTCACAGTCCGGCCCGGCCCCGATTCCGATAGTGGGAATGGTCAGCCGCGAGGTGATTAGCGCGGCCAGCCGGCGCGGCACGGCCTCCAGCACAATGGCGAAAGCTCCGGCCTCCTCGACTGCCAGGGCATCCGCCAGGATGCGCCGGGCGCTTTCCTCGTCCCGTCCCTGCACTTTCAGCCCGCCCAGCATCGAACGGAACTGCGGAGTCAGGCCCACATGACCCATCACCGGTATACCGGCTCCCACTACCGCGTTGATCACCTCGGCCGACCGGATCCCGCCCTCTATTTTCACCGCGTCCACACCGCTTTCCTTGAATACTCGCACACAGTTCTCCAGGGTGCCGGAGACCCCTGTCTGGACTGATCCGAACGGCATATCGGCCACAGTCACGGCATGTTGAACACCCCTGACCACCGCAGTCGCGTGGTGGATCATCTGGGCGACAGTCACCGGCACCGTGCTTTCCAGCCCAAGCATGGTGTTGGCCATTGAGTCGCCGGCGAGTACAATATCCACTCCGGCGGCATCCACCAGACGGGCGAAAGTGAAATCATAAGCTGTGATTACGCAGATTCTGCCCTGATCCGCCTTGCGCGAGCGTATCTGCATCGGGGTCATTTTTTCCAGATTGGACATAAGCGTTTCCTGGTTCAGATTGATTGTACGTATTTTCAGGATGTTTCAATATAGTCCTCACGGCGCGCCGCAACAAGAAATTGGTTCGGGAGTCTCAGCAGCAGTTGACAGCCGCGGCGCCAGGGTGAATATTTCTGTACCGTCCGAAAGAGCCAGAATCCGCCGTATACTTTGGAGGATTTCCCTTGAACCGTCCGCCCGAGCAGTCCTCTTTCCCGCCCCTCTCCCGCAATGCGGAAAAACTGCTGGGCAAGCTTGGACAGCGTAAATGGCGCGAGGAAGAGGGCTTGTTCGTGGCCGAGGGAGTCCGCCTGGCCGAGGAGGCCCTGAAATGCGGCGTGGAGGTAGTCTGGGCGGTCTGCGGACCTGCGGACAAAGCCACAGCCGCGGGAGAGCGCTGCATGACCCTGGCCTCGAATCTGGCCGCCGGGGGCGTTCCCGTGTACAGGGCGGAGGAACCCGTTATGCGCCGTGCCCTCGACACCGTTACCCCTCAGGGTCTGGCTGCTGTATGCAGAATTCCGGAGCGCCGCCTGACAGGCTGGAACCCGCCGGAAAGAGCGGTATTAGCTGTCTGCGATCGCCTGAGCCAGCCGGGCAACCTTGGCTCGCTGATCCGGTCCGCCGAGGCGGCCGGAGCGGCGGGAGTAGTCCTCGCTCCGGAAACGGTGGACCCCTACAACCCCAAAACCGTGCGCGGAGCGATGGGCGCGCTGTTCCGCCTGCCGGTGTTCCAGGCCCCGGATGAAAACGTTCTGCGTGAGTTCCTGGAGAAACACCGGTTCAGCCTGTTCGAAGCCGCCGTGGGGGGAGAGGATATTTTCGCGGTGCGTGATTTTCCGCTCCGCCCGGCAGTGATTTTCGGCTCGGAAGCATCCGGCTCCGGGCTGGGCGCTGTCCTGGGCCGGGTGAGACGGGTTTCCGTACCGATGCGCGGTTCTGTTGAAAGCCTCAATGTGGCCGTGGCCGCCGGAATAATCCTGTACGAAATCTGCCGGAAAGAAGTCAGTAAGGCTTTCCCGAGGGGGTGACAACTGGTTCCGGGGATGGTCATAACCGCATATCTGGCGCTTCTGGGCGCGATGATAGGCAGTTTCCTGAATGTCTGCATCCACCGTCTCCCGCGCGGCGAAAGCGTGGTCAGCCCGCGCTCGCACTGCCCGCGCTGCGGAAGGGCGCTGCCCTGGTACGAAAATATCCCCGTGTTGAGCTGGCTTTTTCTCGGAGGACGCTGCCGGGGCTGCCGGGAGCGCATCTCGCTTCAATATCCCCTGGTTGAGACTGCCGCCGCGGCCCTGAGCGCCGGGTCCTGGCTCCGGTTCGGGCCTGTCTGGGATACTCCGGTGATGATACTGTGCCTGTTGATTCTGCTGGCGATCCTGGTCACTGACCTTCAGACCTACACTATACCGGATGTCTTTTCGCTGGGCGGGCTGGCTGCCGGAATCGGCCTGTCGTTTCTGCCGGGCGGGGCCGGGCCTCTGCAATCCGTTCTTGGAGCGCTGGCTGGAGGAGGGC
This sequence comes from uncultured Gemmatimonadales bacterium, assembly GCA_964473155.1. Lineage (GTDB taxonomy): Bacteria > Gemmatimonadota > Glassbacteria > GWA2-58-10 > GWA2-58-10 > JAJFUG01. Next base: position 80,373 of record CAYYNT010000010.1, read on the forward strand.
TGCTATACCTGACCGCACTGGCCGGGCGGGCGGCGCTGGGACGAGAGGCCATGGGCGGAGGGGACATCAAGATGCTGGCCATGATCGGGGCGTTCACCGGCTGGCAGGGAGTGCTTTTCTCCGTGTTCGCCGGATCGCTGGCCGGAAGCCTGGTGTTCGGCTGGATCAATTACGTGCTGAAAAAGAAACGGCTCGTGCCGTTTGGCGTGTTCCTGGCCCTGGGCGCCGGATTGTATGTCTTCCTGGGCCGTGAGCTTATCGGCTGGTACCTGGGTTTTTTCCGAATCTGAGTTTTGTACATGGAGTTGCGTGCAAATTTACTTTTTGGTGGGAGGCTGAAAAGAAGAGGGCCCGGATGGCAGAAAACGCTCATCCCGGCCCTCTTATCAATTCTTAGAGACTATCGCTTATTTCTTTGAGCAAGATACTGAGCCGCCCATGCTGCAGGAGCCTGAACCGATCATGCTGCACGTTCCGGAACTATTCATGCCGCATGATCCCGAACCACTCATAGTGCACGATCCTGAACCGCTGCGGGCGCCGCTGCAACCGCAGGTACAGGTTGCCGCCGTGACGTCACCCTCACCCGCCAGTAGAGTCTGCGGTGCGGCGATCACCAGAAGGCTCTGCAGTACAGTGCGCATCCGCGGCATCTTGTTGATCAACGCCAGCATCGCCGGGGAAAGACTGGTATTCAGCGTCCCCGTCCTTGTCAGGCCGGTGGTGTCGGCGCGGTTGGCGCAGGTGCAGGTGGTGCAGGTACATGTGGCGCAGGTGCATACTCCGCCACCGGAGCAGTTCTGCATGTCAGCCCTGCCGCTGCCCTGCATTCTGTTGCTGCTTGCGGCCTGAACCGCGGAGCCAAAGCCAAGGCTCAATGAAAGAAAAACCACCGCAATAGCCAGAAAACTTGTCCTTCTCATCATCACATCCTCTCTTCCTTTTTTTCGGTTTATACCTGGTTGCGGGGAAAAAATCCTTATTCCCGTTTTGCTTCCGGGGTGCAATCTCTTCCATCCGTTATTCAAAATGGTCTATTCAAAGTCGCCATTTGCCGGTAGCTATCAGGAAAAGATAAGATTCTTCTCCCCACAACCTTTACTGCGCGCGCTGTTTTGGTTGTTTACAAGATACATGCCAAATAATAGAATTTTTTCTCTACATCTCTGTAACAATTGTCCGGTCTATATTTGGTGATCAAGTTACTATTTCGATCAAAATTGATCCCATTGTTTTAAATTCTTAATCGACAAATCCGTCGACATTGATCGACAAATTTGTCGAACCGTTCTGAGATTCTTCATTGATTGAAAAGTGTCCAAAGAGAAAAACGTGGAATAATTCTCGCGGGAATGGATAATACAATAAGGTCGGGATGTGTGTTATCCTCCACCCCGGCCTTATCTTCAGATATCAGGAGTCTTTGCTCAACGTTTCGAGCAGGAGCCAAAGCCGCCCATGCTGCACGATCCCGAGCCGCCCATGCTGCACGATCCCGAACCGCCCATGCTGCATGAACCTGAACCGCCCATGCTGCACGAACCTGAACCGCCCATGCTGCACGATCCCGAACCGCTGCCCGTCACTGTTGCGACATCATCACCCGCCAGAAGGGTCTGAGGAGCGGTGACCAGCAGGAAACTCTGCATAGCAGAGCGCAATCCAGGCATCTTGTTGATCAGCGACAGAAGGGACCTGGAAAGACCGATATTAAGCTTCCCGGTCCTTTGAAGGCTGGTGGCGCTGACTGACTTTGAGCAGGTGCAATTTGTACAGGTGCAGGTGGTGCAGGTGCAGGTAGTGCAGGTCTGGCTTGTCATACCGGTGCAGCCGGTTCCCATTTTCCCGCAATTAGCGGCCTGGACGGCTGTCCCGAAGCACAACAGAAGAGACAGGACCATCAGAACTGCCATGCCGATACTTGCCTTTTTCGCCATGCCTTACCTCCTTTCTCGTTTCTGGTCTAAACTTGATACTTGGGAGTCACACTTCAAATATCCTCATAGCTCAGGGAATGTGACTATATACATGATATTCGGTGAAACGAAAAACGACTGGATTGAAAAAACCTGAACTCGGGGATATTTGGAACTAATTATGTGTAACATATGCCATCCAGGAATGCAAGAAAAATTTCATTCCATGTTTTGCGGCTTGATCCCGGTCTGTATGTTCGTTATGCTTAATATCGAGCTGTTATACAAACCGGCTGCGGGCAGGAAGTGATTTTCCACCCATTTTCAACCGGCATGCATGGAAGAAAGACGACTGGAGAAAGGCGCCGGAGGAGAGAATGAAAGTAGCTTTTTTTGACACTCGGCCGTATGACAGAAAAAATTTCGCGAACGAAAAACGGATCGACTGGCGTTTCTTCGAGATGCGCCTCAACTGCGAGACCGCTCCGGCGGCGCAGGGAGCCGATGCCGTCTGCGTGTTCGTCAACGACCGGGTGGACCGGGACTGCCTCGAATGCCTGAAAAAAACCGGGGTCCGCCTGGTGGCGTTGCGCTGCGCGGGTTTCAACAATGTCGATATTAAGCACGCCGCGGAAACCGGAATCTCGGTGGTTCGTGTGCCGTCCTATTCACCCAACGCCGTGGCCGAGCATACGGTAGCGCTGCTTCTCTGCCTGAATCGCAAGATACATCGGGCATTCAACCGCGTTCGGGAGCTCAATTTCTCTCTCAACGGCCTTGTGGGGTTCGACATCCACGGCAAGACAGTCGGCATTCTCGGAGCGGGCAAGATCGGACGGATCACGGCGCAGATATTCCGGGGATTCGGCGCGCGGGTGCTTGCCTGGGACGCCCACCCTGACGAGAGCTGGGCCTCCGGCTGCGGAGTGGCTTTCACCACCCTGGATGATGCATTGGCCCAGTCGGATGTAATTTCTCTTCATACACCGCTTGTCGCCGAGACGCACCATCTGGTCAACGACCGCACGATCGGCCTGATGAAACGCGGCGTGTTCCTTATCAATACCAGCCGAGGCAAGCTGATCAATACACGCGCCCTGATCCGGGCGCTGAAAACAGGCCATATCGGCGGTGTGGGCCTGGATGTTTACGAGGAGGAAGAGGGGGTGTTCTTCGAGGACAAGAGCGGCGAGGTGCTTGCGGATGATGACCTGGCCCGCCTGCTTACTTTCCCGAATGTCCTGATCACCTCGCATCAGGGATTCCTGACCCAGGAGGCGCTTTCCGAGATCACCCGGGTCACCGTGCAGAACCTTCTGGCCCTGGAGGCCGGACGGCCGTTCCTGCCTGAGACAATCCTCGCCTGATCTCGCGGCATTCCGGATATTTCCCGCTCGGGGGCCGCCCCTAAGCCGGCGGCCCCTGTTACCTGATGGCGGATTTTTACTTTGCTTTTCCGCGGGACAGACTTATTCTTCTGTTCACCTGCCCGATTTTCTTTTTTTCATGTCCACCGGTTCAATTTCGTCCTGGAGGACTATCGTGTCAAAAAAAGTCTCTCTAAATCATGTTTCAAACCTGCTCATGATGTTTTTCTGCTCCAGCCTTTGCTTCTTCACCCCCGCCCTGCTCTGCTCCGGAATCCCGCGTCCCGAACACCCTGACCCGCAGCTCGAACGCGCGGAATGGCAGAACCTCAACGGACAGTGGGAGTTCGAGTACGATCCCGGGCTGTCCGGCGAGGAACGCGGGATGCAAAATAGCGGCGCTGTCTATTCGAAAAACATAAGCGTGCCGTTCTGTCCGGAAAGCCGCCTTTCCGGGATCGCCAATACGGATTTCCTGCCCTGTGTCTGGTACCGCCGGACAATCAGCCTGCCGGAGGGCTGGCAGGACAAGCGCGTACTGCTGCATTTCGGGGCCGCGGACTATGACACGAAAGTCTGGCTGGACGGTGAATTGATTGGAGAGCACCGCGGCGGCTACACGCCTTTCGTTTTCGAATTGACCGGAAAGATCAAATCCGGCGGGAGCACGCTCACGGTGCGCTGCAAGGATGACACCCGCTCCGGGCTGCAGCCGAAAGGCAAGCAGTGCTCGGAATTCCATTCCAGCGGTTGCGACTACACCCGCACGACCGGGATCTGGCAGACTGTCTGGCTGGAGGCCGTGGGGAGCGCCTATATCGAAAGCTTCCGCGTCTATCCCGACATTGCCGCCGGAGCGGCCTCGTTCGCGGTGAAAGTCGAGAGCGCCGTATCTGGAACCATTCTCAGGACCACGGTCCTGGCCGGCGGGAAGAAGCTGACCGAAAGCCGGACACCGGCCGGACAGAGCGCACCGTTCACTGTCCGCATCCCCAAACCCAGGCTTTGGCAGCTAACGGACCCGTTCCTGTATGACCTGGAATTCGCGTTGGAAAAGGACGGACGGACAATCGACCGGGTGAAAAGCTATTTCGGCCTGCGCGAGGTGAAAGTCGAGGGAATAAATGTCCTGCTGAACGGACGGAAAGTGTTCCAGCGCCTGGTGCTGGACCAGGGTTTCTACCCGGAAGGCATATATACCGCGCCATCGGATGACGATCTCCGGAGGGACATCGAGCTATCCCAGGCCGTGGGGTTCAACGGAGCGCGCCTGCACCAGAAAGTGTTCGAGCCGCGCTTCCTTTACTGGGCCGACCGCCTGGGCTACCTCTGCTGGGGCGAATTCCCCAACTGGGGCCTCGACCACTCGAACCCCGCCGTTCTCGGCCGTATGCTCCCCGAATGGCTGACTGTTCTGGAGAGGGATTTCAACCATCCCGCCCTGATCATGTGGACCCCGTTCAACGAGACCCCGCGCAGTCAGGACCCCTGGCTCCTGCGCAATATCTACCTTACGACTAAATCCATCGACCCCACCCGCCCTGTGCATGATGTCAGTGGTTTCCGTCACGTGCAGACCGACATCTACAGCGTGCACAACTACGAGGGCGATCCGGACAAGTTCGCGGCTCTTTTCGAGCCGTTCAAGACCGGGGGCGCTCCCTGGATTTTCGACCCGGATTATGACGCGCCATTTGCAGGTCAGCCTTATATCGTGGACGAGTACGGCGGCATCTGGTGGAACCCCGGCCAGAGCGGCGGCCCGGCGTGGGGTTACGGCAACCGACCCAGGAGCGTCGAGGAATACATCGAGCGCTACCGCCGCCTGACCGGCGCGCTGCTGGACAACCCGAAAATGTTCGGATTCTGCTATACCCAGCTCTACGACATAGAGCAGGAAGTCAACGGGATTTACACCTACGAGCGAAAGCCGAAGTTCGACAGTGCGGTGCTCAAAGCGATCAACTCGCGCAGGGCGGCTTACGAACAGTGATCAGACTCTTATAGTTTCACATATTATCAGCCGAAAGGGATTATTATGCCAATTCAAAACCGGTTTTTTATCGCCTCCGTTTGTCTTTTGATGTCATGGCTGTGCTTATCCTGCGGTCAGAGCGCCGCAGATGGAGTTCCGTCCCGTTCGGGCGGACATGCCTACGTAACAGTCACTCCTGGGACTCATCCGGGCCTGTTTTTCTCGAAAAAGGAACTGCCGGCCCTGCGTGAGCGGACCAAAGCCCCCGGCCTGCCGGGCGAGGCCTGGCAGAAGGTGGAAAGCCTGGCCCGCGCCGACTCCAGCGTGCGCTTCGAGGGGGCCTGGGAGGCACACCGTCTGCGCACCATGGCCCTGGTCTACCAGGTAAGCGGGGACAAGAAAGCCGCCCGCGAGGCTATCGATTATTTCATGCGCGTGCTGCGGGAGACAGAGCCTTTCGCCTACTACAAAAAAGTGGACAGCGATTTCTTCGAAACCGAGAACTGGCCGATTGCTTTCGCCTGCGCCTGGGACTGGCTGCACGAGTCGATGAACGAGGCGGAGCGCAAGGAAGCGCTGCCACTGCTGGAACTCTGGTGCAAGGCCCTGTACGAGCACACCGAATCATGGTGGTGGCGCGACGCATCCTATAACTGCGGGGCTATTCCGGTGGGAGCGCTGGGACTTCTCTGCGCGGCGATCCGCGGCGAAACAGCACACCCCGAATTCAACACCTGGTTCGAGAGCTGTGTCAGGCGCATACGGGACAACTATTTCCCCACCTCCTGGCGCGCCAATGGCATCTGCTACGAGGGGCCCTGCTACGCGCAGTACACCCGCAACGCCATCCTGTTCGGCGAGGCCCTTCGACGTACGGGCGGCGAGGATATCGTGCGCAACAGCGGGGCGATAAACGCCATGCATTACCAGGTGTTCCAGTGGCTGCCGCAGGAGGGCTGCGCGCCGATCGGCGACAACACCGGCTACGGACGGCGGGTGTTTGTCGGCTCATACCTGCTGGGCGTCGAGGAAATGCAGGACTCGGCCGCGCTCTGGACTTTCGAAAAATACACCGACCGCCGCCGCCTGGACCCGTTGCTCACTTTCCTCTGGTATCCGTCCGGCCTCAATCCGGTCAGCCCGAAACAGGCCGGCTGGCCTACGTCTTATTATTTCGAAATCGCTCCGAACCGCGCGGGCTATGTCTACTCGCGCTCGGAGTGGGACAACGAGCGCGCCCATTTCTTCGCATTTGTCACCCGCTACACCGGGGCCAACCACCAGCACTACGACCACAACACTTTCCTTTTTCATGCTTTTGGCGACGAGTTCGGCACGCACCGCAACATTTACGGCTACTCCGATCCGGACCACGGCGCGGACAAGGAGCACAATATCGTGATCGTGGACGGCGGCGGCTGGCCAGCCAATGACCGTTCCGGCTCGGCTGGAGATGACTGCTCCACGGGCGGGCTGATGGTTGGCCTGGGACTGGGCCATTTCGCCGATTATGCCCGCGGGGACGCCAAGGAATCGTACCGTGATAACTCGGTTCGCGGGAGTTGCCCGGCCCTGCGCGCCGACCGCGCGGTGCTGTTCGTCAAGCAGGGACCGGTCCCCTACCTTCTGGTGACCGATGACATCCAGCAGAGCACCGGACGCCACGATTACGACTGGCTCTGGTACAGCCTGGACAGCACTGTCACCGGATCAGGGACATGCGCCGATCCGGTGCTGCTCAATGGACAGAACGCCGTCTGTGCGATCTCGTTCCTCGAACCGGCCCGGCCTGCACTCTCTTTCAGCCGCGTCGGCAGCGGCGAGGGACGGCACCGGGTGGAAATGGGTCAGTTGAAAGTCCGCCAGAGCGGTGGGCGGGTGCGCTACGTGGCAGTGGCAGCAGCCTGGGAAAACGGCGCGGTGAGTCCCACGGTGCGTCCAGGCCCGGCGGTGAAGGGCAATCCACGGGCGGTCAGCGTGGTGGTGGAGGGTCCGGGATTCAGCGACCTGCTGGTCTGGCAGCCCGAGGACTCGATTGACGCCCCGGCGCGGTCCGTAACCTGCGGCGAGATGACTTTACAGGGATATCTCGGCCTGGTCCGCCTGGAGAACAACGCCGTGAGCGGATATATGCTGGCGGAGGGAGGGCATCTGGCCTGGGCCGGAAAGGACCTGGCGAAATCCGGCCGCACGGTAAGCGTTTCCGCAGACCTCGCCGAGGTGCGTGTGTCGGGTAAGATGGAGTCTCGCCAGGGTGATGCTCCCACTCCGGGAGAGGCCGCAGTCTGGCTGCCTGATCCAGGAACCGGATTATATCTTGACGGGAAAGCCGTCACCGCCGCGAAAATTGAGGACGGCATGGCGCAGGTGGGGTCGTCCGGCGTTCAATGAAAATACTGCATTGCCATAATCAATAATCTGTGGGATAATACAGTCCTATGCTCAACTGTGTCAGCAGAGGTCAGACAGTCGCAGATGGAGTGATTCGTGGCCGGTTGCAGCAATAAAAAGGAATCCGGTTCCCGGGCTGCCTTCAGGACTGAAAGCCTGTCCGGTCAGGCAGCCTCGTTGCAGACCCGCCTTCAGCTTGCCCAGGCTGCCCGGGACCGTCTGAGTCTACAGCTCGCCACATACCGGAACAGCCTGGGCATCTGCGAACTCTACCTGGATGAAAACCTGAATATCAACGGGTTTTCCGATGAGTTTCCGAGCATTGTCCCCGGTATAAAAGCGCTATCCGGAGAACACGCAAGCCTTTCCAGGCTGATAGAGGACCAGGCTTTCGAGCGCATCCGCAAGTTTTTCAACGAAGTCAAAGCGCTGGGGCAGCTTCCTGATGGAGATGAAACCGCCTGGTCCCTGAAATACACCGGGCCCTCCGAACGTGAATCAATCGGCTCTCAGTGGCGGGTATCCAGTTGCTGCAGCGATAAAAACTGGACCATAGGCTCAAGAGATGGACAGCCCGCGATCATCCACCTCCCGCATATTGAGGACGACAACGACTGCTATCTGATTCTTACTTCCTGGCAGGACAACCCCGGCGAGGATGTGAAAATCGTTTACCACGCACGCACCCCGGATGACCCGCGTTGCATACGCGACCTGTCCTGTGTGCTGAACGGCTCGCTGGACTACGAACAGAACCCGGACCGTTGCGGCTACACTGTCTGCACAGGTTCGAACTACAATCAGGAAGCCCGTATCGTCAGACGTCTCTGCAAGGTTGTGTCACTGCCTGAAATCCTCGCTCCGGCCACCGGTTACCGGATCGAAATCGTACGCTCAGGCGGCAGAATATCGCGATCTCTTTTCATGAATGATAATAACCGGTTAATTGGAACGATAAAATACATCGATCACGATCCGCTCTGCTTCAGACCGGGCTCTTTCGGTGTATTTACGTTCTCCGGCGGGGCTGAGTTCTATGGCATGGAGATTTATTCCCGCCCCTCGAAATACGGTCTCAACAGGTATAAAGTGCCGTTCGATATAGAGACAAGCTTGCGTCCGCTTGTGAGTGACAAGCGGGTCTACAGGCTGCACCTGGCCTGGGATGACAAGCCCGGCCGCAACTTGCACCGCCTTCTTTTCGAGGATGTCACCTCGCGCCGCGCGGCCGAGGACCTTGTGCTGGCCCAGCGCGACCTGAGCACCCGGCTGGGAGCCGTAACCGGAATAAAGGAAGCCCTGGAACTGTGTCTGGAAACCGCCCTGGAGGTTTCCGGAATGGATTGTGGAGGCGTCTACCTGGTTAATGAGCGGAAAGGTCTCGACCTGTTGTGCAGCCGTGGCCTGCCGGAAGATTTCCTTGAACTTGTATCGTCTTTCACCTCCGAAGATTTTAATACGCGCCTTGTCATGCAGTGCCGGCCGCTCTATCTGCATTACTCAGACTTAATGAGCGAAAAAGACCAGCACAGGAAATACCCGCAGGGCAGCCATCTTAAGGCACTTTCATCCATTCCCGTGCTGCACGAGGGTGAGGTGATAGCCTGCATCAACACGGCCTCCAGTCATGCCGATGAAATCAGGTCCGAGGCGAAACGGGCGCTGGAAGCTCTGGCAACCCAGATCGGCGGAGTGATCGCCAGAATCAAAGCCGAGGAATCATCCCGCGCGCACCGCGCCGACCTGTTGAACCTGTTCGACAGGATCGACGATATGCTGTTCATCCTGGACCAGGATGGACGGATCATCGACGTGAACCCGGCTGTCTGCCGTATCCTGTCGTATTCAAAAGATCAGCTTATCGGCAGGCTGATGATCGAACTGCATCCTGAAGATTCGCGCGCCGAGGCGGCTCGGTCTCTCCTGAAAATGATGTCTGGAAAGCGTGGAATCTGCCTGATCCCGTTCCTTACAAGCGACGGACGGCTGGTGCCGGTGGAAACGCGGACCAGCAGGGGCCGCTGGGGAAATCGCGAGGTGCTGTTCGGAATCTGCCGCGACATAACCGAGCGCATTCAGGCTGAAAAAGCCCTGTACGAAAGCGAAAGAAAATACCAGGACCTGGCGGAAAGCACGAGCGATATAGTCTACTCGATGAATGCGGAAGGCATTATTTCCTACCTCAATCCACAGATCAGGCGGTACGGTTTCGAACCTGAGGAACTGATAGGCCGTCATTTTCTGGAGATGATTCTTGCCGAGGACCGGGAGGATGTGCTGGCTGATTTTCATAGAACCATGCTGACAGCCAAGGAGTTTCCATCCATCTTCAGGTTCAGGGACAAAGCCGGCGAAGTGCACTGGATCGAGGAAAACGGGATGGTGCAATTGGATTCGAGGGGCCATGTACGGGGTATTACCGGTGTCCTGCGAGATGTCACCGGGCGCAAGAAGGCCGAGGAAGCGCTGCGCGAAAGCGAGGCGCGCTATCGGGCGGTTGTAGAGGACCAGACAGAGATGATCGCCCGCTTCCTGCCGGATGGCAGGATTACTTTCGCTAACCGCGCGGTTTGCCGCTATTACGGTAAAGAACCGGATGATATAATCGGAATAAACCTGTTCCCCTTCATTTTCGAGGCTGACCGGGAAAAAGTATTCAATAGTCTGATGGCCTTGACACCGGACAATCCGGTCCTGAGCATGGAAAACAGAGTGAACGGTCCTGGCGGCGAGGTCCGCTGGCACCTGTGGACGAACCGGGCCATTTTCGACAGCGACGGGCGGCTGCTGGAGTTCCAGGCGGTGGGGCGCGATATGACCGAAACACGGATGATAGAAGAAGAGCGGATAAAATCTGAAAAACTATTCTCCCTGGGAGTGCTGGCCGGCGGAATAGCCCATGATTTCAACAACCTGCTTGGCGCTGTAATGATTAATATCTCCATGGCTCGCAAGGCCCTGACCGGTAACACGGAAGTGCTGGATCTGATCCGGGACATGGAGGAAGCCTCCCTGCGGGCGAGGGACCTGACACAGCAGCTTTTGACTTTCTCTAAAGGCGGCGCTCCCATCCGCAAACCAACCTGCATCAACGACCTGATCCGCCATTCAACCCGCTTTGCTCTCCGGGGTTCGAATGTGCGTTGCGAACTGGACCTCGATCCGGAACCCTGGGACGCGGACATAGACAGCGGCCAGATCAGCCAGGTCGTGCACAACCTTGTGATAAATGCCAGTCAAGCCATGCCGGCCGGAGGCGTGATTCATGTATCCACCCGGAATGTCGCGCTTGCTCCCGGAGAGATAGCCTCACTTGCCCCAGGCAAATACATCCGTGTAACTGTCAGGGATCACGGACGCGGCATCCCGCCGGATATCATGCCGCACATCTTCGATCCATATTTCACGAGCAAAACACACGGCAGCGGTCTGGGGCTTGCCACCAGCTACTCAATCATACACCGTCATCAGGGCCATATCGCGGCGCGGAGCGAACCCGGCAAGGGAGCTGAATTCACTTTTCACCTGCCCGCGGCCGAAGAGCAGTCAGGCAAACATCCCCGGAGGGAATCGTCCAAACATAAAAAGCCCGTTACAGGCCGCATCCTGGTGATGGATGATGAACCGCTATACCGTGAAAGCCTGGCCCGGGCGCTCATCAGCCATGGACATCAGGTGCGCACGGCCAGAAACGGCCTTGAAGCCATAGAGCTATATGAAACCGAATTCGGCGCCGGACGGTCTTTCGACCTTGTTATCATGGACCTGACCATCCCCGGCGGCATGGGCGGCAAGGAAACTCTGGCCAGCCTCCGCCGCATCGATCCGCAGGTGCGGGCCGTGGTGTCGAGCGGCTACTCGAATGATCAGATTCTGGCTGATTTCAAGCGTTACGGGTTCTGCGGAATAATCCCGAAGCCTTATCGCGTGGAGGAGCTTATTGAAGTGGTGTCCTCTGTAATGGAAAATAATCCCGTTCAGCACCCGGAGCCCAAAAGGGCGCACCCGGCCCCCTCTGAATAGAAAAGGAGCGAGCGATGCGTATATCCGTTCTCCTGGTCCTTCTGGCTCTTGCAGCACAGCAGGCTGCTTCCGGACAGACCCCGGTCAAAGTGATAATCGACACCGATATCGCCGAGGATATCGATGACATCCTGGTGACTGCTTTCGCCGTGGCTTCGCCCAGGTTCGAGGTGCTGGCCGTGACCACGGTGGACGGTAACACGGCTGCGCGCAGCCGCGTGGCGCGCAAGGTGGCCCAGGTATTTGGCCATCCGGAGATACCGGTGGCCGAGGGTTATGCCCGTCATCTTCCGCTTCCTGACACTGCCTATACTGGTCTGTCTGGCGGCGTCCGCTATGGCGAGGTCGCACCGGACGAGAACGGCCTTCCCGCGCCCAGTCCGCTGAAGGCGGATGCTCTGATAGCGGAACTGGCAAACCGTTACCCCGGACAGGTCACCTTGGTGACTATCGGATCGATGACCAATGTGGGACACCTGCTGATCAAATATCCGGAGGCGGCCAAAAAACTGAAGCAGATTGTCACCAACGGCGGCCATTTCAGGGACATGGCCAACCAGAATATCGGTTGGAACCTGCGCTACGATCCCCTTGTCCCGCTTCTGGCCCAACGCTCTCAAGTCCCGTGGATTCTTCTTTCCGAGACTGTCAGCGGTCCGGCCAGCCCGCGCGCCGAGGATGTGGAACGGCTCAGGAATTCAGCCCTGCCCACTTCCAAACTTCTGGTTCAAGCCATCGACTGGTGGCAAAAGAACAAGAAAGACGCCACCCCGCTGCCGCACGTCTCGGACCTCAACGTGTTCGCCTACCTGCTGGGCCTGGTCCCGGTCGAGCGCGGCGACATGTTCCTTGACCTCGGCCCGGCGGACAAGCTGCCGGATTTCCGTGTCACACCCGATCCGAAAGGGGCGATCCTTTTTGGCAACATGCTCCCGCGCGAGAGTGGAGATTCTCTCAGGACCTTGTTTTTCAACACATTACTGAACAATTAGATTCTACCGCTTGACTACTTTGCCTTGAAAAGTTATAATAACAACGCAACCTATACTTTTTTCTCCTGTTTTAACCTTTTCAAGGAGTGGTCATGCGAAGAATGGTTCTGGCAATAATGATGTCGCTTGCCATGACGGTTTCGCTTCAGGCTCAGGATGAATCGAAACTGTCAGTTCTGATAGATGCAGGGCCGGTTTTCGTGACCGGGCCGAAGGGGGAACGTGATGTATCGCCGTGGGGTCTTTACGGCGGGGCGGAGTTGGCCTGGAGAATCAACCCTTACTGGAGCCTTGTCCCGCTGTCTCTTTCTTATACCTGGCTTTCGGTGGATAAGGATAAGCTCTCCGGGCAGCTTGGCTCTACCATCACGGTGAACGAGGCCTCGCAGAGCATGTTAGCTCTCGTCCCGGCCATCCAGGTGAACACCAATCCCGAGAGCCGGGCCATGGGAGTGTTCCAGCTCGGACTGGGCTGGGCGCATACAATGTCGGATATATCGGGCGTTATCGGAGGAGTGGCCGGTAACACGGCATTCGATGAAGATGACAGCGGAGACAACCTGCTTCTGTCACTGAGCGGCGCGGTCGAGGGCAAATTGAGCGAACGCTTGTCGCTGACCGGCCGCCTGAAATACTGGACTTTATTCGATGACGATGACAGCGGCGGCGGCAACACCAACGGCCTGAATGTTGGACTGGGGTTGAGGTTCCATTTCTGAGACAGACACCGCTGGCAATAGATTTTACATGAACTGACAGGGGGCTGTCCCAAAAGCCCCCAATTTTGCTCTTTGAGAATTATCGCAAGCTCTAACTGTTTGAAACAA
>CAYYNT010000011.1:0-88109 GCA_964473155.1 uncultured Gemmatimonadales bacterium
GATTGCATCGGGACAAGACGATTGGGTGTGTGTCTTTGCCTCCCCCTTTGACAAAGGGGGATTGAGGGGGATTTGATAGAATATATCTTTTTCTTCCTAAGTCTTAATCTGGTGTGAGGATTGTACCGGAGGTGGCGATAGGGCGGACTATCTGGTTAAATCCCCCCTGGCCCCCCTTTCCAAAAGTGGGGAAGCCACTGCCTGAATGTACGGGATTGCCTGACCTTCTGGAGAAGCCATGCGGATAATTATCTGTGCGGTCTTTCTCAACGGATTGATTCTGGCTGCCCCGCTGCTCCGGGCGCAGGATGTGCAAATCCTGATGACCGGAGAATTCGCTGGCTCATATGTGACGGCTCAAAGCGGTGAAACATGGTACGGTATATATAATGATGACAACCAGTTCCGTCTTGTCCGGACAAAGATTAATGTTGAAGCGATCCATGATGATATGGTTATAGAGAAAGAAGGAGAGAAAACAGGGAAAAAGGTTAGTACTGAGCAATCAGGAAATCCGCTTTTCCTGGTCCGTGGAATCGAGGGGCTTGAGGAAAGAGTTGTCGGGGCCGTGTTCCAAGGAAAAAAGTTTATCTTCCCCGGTGAAATGCTGCGGTTAGGCGAAGGAAACTCCTCCATCACGGTGATCGCTTTTGGTGACATACAGAAACCTGAACCACGATGGAGTCCCTGTTACCTGAACTATACCATACAATTCCGAGAGGGTATCCATCCGGAGTATCATCTGCTTGCCGAGTATCCGAAACTCGCCGCGTTCGATGAAATACCGTATCTGATCTGGGCCGGTGATTTGGACAATGATGGCAAATTGGACATGTTCTGGGACCTTACCGGTCATTATGCGGTGCGTCAGTATACGCCTTTTCTTTCGTCATTGGCCAAAGCTGGAGAAGTGGTGGCGAAAGCGGCGGAATTCAAGAATATAATCGATTGATTCCGGAGCAGGAGTAGATATGTAAAAGCAACATATTTTTCTGCAAAAAGGTCAATCGTCTGACGTAGAGGCGAGGCCTGCCTCGCCCGGCTTTTGGAGTGACCATGTACTTACATTTATGCGCGGTCCTGATGAGCGTTCTTTTGCTCGTTTCTCACGCTCTCCGGGCGCAGGATGTGCAGATACTGATGACCGGGGAGTTCCACAAAGGCGAGGTCAATGCGCAGAGCGGCGAAACATGGTATGGGCTGTTCTGGAACGGAGACAGCACCTGGCTGGAAAAGACCGCAATCCTGGTAACCCCGTTCCATGACGAGATCATGGAGGACAAACCGGAGGAAAAAACCGGCAAAGCTGTCAGCACGGATCCTCCGCGCAAACCTGTTTTCCTGGTTCGCGGATTGACTGGGCTTGAGGATAGAACTATCAAAACGGCTTTCGTGGGTGACAAGAATATTTATCCAGGCGAAAATATACTTTTTTTCATTGAAAGAAAATATATCGGCGGGGTGTTAGCTACGGGCTGCGTTAAAACTTCGACAACCCCCACCGGGGTGGATTTTGAAAGTTACAGCCTGTACCTTTTCAGAGCGAATGAATCCTTTCTGCTTGCCGATTTTAAGCGCCTTTACCATAAACTGCCACGCCTGATCTGGGTGGGTTATCTGGATAACGATGACAGGCTGGACATGCTCTGGGACATGAGCGTCCATTACAACGGTGAGACGTTTACATTGTTTATGTCTTCCTTAGCCCAGGGTGAACAATGGCTGGCAAAAGCCGCCGAGCTTGTTCACAGTGGCGACTGAGACGAGAGGACGGGCAACAGAAACCCAGCAGTTTAGTCAATATCAGGCAATACAAAGAATAAAATATAGAGGTTACAAATGAGCGATCAAACCACACAGTCAATACCAGATGAGGGCCTTCGCCGCTACCTGAAGGATGAGCCGTTCGGCTGCGGCAACCTGGCCTGCCCCGGCTGCGGCGAGCCTATCGCCCTGCGCGAGGTGCTGAACGCCCTGGATGGCAAGGCCGTGATAGTCATCCCGGCCTGTTGTGGCAGCATCATCGACGGCCTCTACCCGTATTCCAGCGCGCGTGTGCCGGTGCTCCATACGCCTTTCGCCACGGCCGCCTCCACCTCCAGCGGAGTGCTGGCGGGACTCAGACGGCGCGGGTTCAAGGACACCACCGTAGTGGCCTGGGCCGGGGACGGCGGCACGTATGATATAGGTTTGTCGGCGCTCTCCAGCGCGATGGAGCGCAACGATGATTTCCTGTATATCTGCTACGACAACGAAGCCTACATGAACACCGGCATCCAGCGCTCCAGCAGCACCCCGCTCCTGGCCTGGACCACCACCACGCCCGAGCATCACCCCAAGCAGGTCCCCAAGAAGGACATCATGGAAATCATGGCCGCGCACCGAATCCCATACGCGGCCACGGCCACGGTGGCTTACCCTGAGGACCTGGTGGCCAAGGTGCGGCGCGCCCGCGAGACACGCGGCTCCAAGTTCATCAACATCCTCTCGTCCTGCCCCACCGGCTGGCAGACCCGTCCCCAGGACTCGATCCGGGTCTCCCGCCTGGCCGTGACCACGAATGTCTACCCGTTGTACGAGGTGTTTGACGGCGTACGGCGGGTGCTGCGCGACAACCCGCACCCGCGGCCGGTGAAAGAGTATTTGGAGATCCAGGGACGGTTCCATCACCTGGAGGAGAAAGATATCCTCACGATCCAGGCGCATGTGGATGAGGCCTGGAGCCAGCTCCGCGGCCGCGCGGATGAGCTGGTCTGATCTCTCGTGACAGGGAGAAATACCTTGAAAAAGCGGGAATTAAAGCCGCGAGTGAGCCGTCGCGTTTTCCTGGCCGGATCGCTGGCTCTGGCTTCGGGAGCCTCACTCGCTCCGGATACCCTTCCCGCAGTGACGGATAAACAGGACACAACAATTCCAAAGGACGCTCCGATGGAAGATAAGTTAGTCGTGCTCTGGACCAGCGGTGACCGGGATGTCGCCCTGAAAATGACATTCATGTATACCTACAACGCCAAAGCCCAGGGCTGGTGGAATGATATCACGCTGGTGGTCTGGGGTCCCTCGGCGAAACTTTTGTCCGTGGACCTGGAGCTGCGCGAGTACGTGCAGAAAATGATCGGGGCCGGGATCAGGGTGCAGGCTTGCAAGGCCTGTTCCGACAGCTACGGCGTGAGCGACAACCTGGCAGCCCTGGGGATCGAGGTCAAGGGCATGGGGCAGCCGCTGACCGCCTACCTTAAAGAACCCAATACCCATGTCATTACATTCTGACAGAAAATACATCAGACAGACAGCTTTTTGGATCAGTGTTCTCGGTCTGTTGTCCTTTTGCCAGCTTCAGGCGCAGGATAATAAAATGTCTCCTGTTGCGGTGGCGGTCTGCGGGCCGGGGGGGCGGGGGGGGCAGGTTTTCACCGCCGGGGAGTCTGTCTCCAACCCTTTCGGCTCCACGGGCGAGCTGTTCGTGCTCAAGTCCGATTTCAGGATGCTGCGCTTGATCCCCGGCGTGACAATCGGCCTGCCCGGCAAGCCGCCGTCGCCGGACAGCCTGTTTGGCCGGGCGGTCGAGGCCCTGGGCTGGTTCGAGCGGGCGGGCGCGTCCCTGGACTCGCTGCCGGAGGCAAAGGCCGCCCCGGACACGGTGGAGGGATTCCTGGTCTATCCGCTGGGGACTGTCCTGTTAGACATCCCGGAAGCCTTCAAATGGCAGGGGGACAGCCTGGAGTCGGAATTCATCCTCTACCGGGAAACGGACAGGAAAAACATATTGAAACTGAATACCCGCGAGGGCCGGGTGCGGCGCGGGCAGTATGAAAACAAGGTTCAGCCGCTTGTGCGTTACGGCTGGAAAGCTGTCTGTCCGGCGGGCCGCGATTCGAGCTGGTTCGAGGTGCTGGATGACAGCGGCCTGATGGAACTGGGTGCGCTGCTCGAAGGTCTGGAATCCCTGGAGCGCCGCGACACTCAGGACGGGGACAGGCCTTTCGGCTGGACCTGGCTCAAGGCGGCCCTTTTAGCCCGCCGGGGCCTGTTCTATGAGGCCCGTTCCCTGGTCCGCACGCAGCGCGGCCTCTTCCCGGAACAGGCCGCCGCCTGCGACAGCCTTCTGCGCCGTCTTCGCCTTCTCCAGCGTCTGGGCGGAAGACTTTAAGCTTTCGTTCTTCCTGTTTCGAGTGCTTTCTCAATCCATCCGTTTTGATTCTCCATCATTACATACACAGTCTCTCCATAAAACAGCGCACCGGCCAAAGCTTGGCCTGAGCGCGCTGGCCCGGAATATGCATAATGACATTTATTGCCGGGTGGCCCGGAATGGCTTCATCAGGGCGCCAGCCATTTTGGGAATGGTATAACTAAATACAATGTAACCAATTAACAAATTATCGCCTCTGGATGTCAAGATAACAAGGCAATCCCTCACGCTCCGACAGAGGTTTATCGGCCATGATTCGAACCGGAATGTTATTCCTACGTGGTTTGAAACTCACCCTGATCCTGACGGCTTTGCTCTGCCTGCTTCCGGACGCTGTAACGTACGCCCAGACCCAGGGCCAGGCGGTGATAACCAACAGCTATGCCAATATCCGCAGCGGACCGGGCACCGGTTACAAAAGGCTGGGGCGC
This sequence comes from uncultured Gemmatimonadales bacterium, assembly GCA_964473155.1. Classification (GTDB taxonomy): domain Bacteria; phylum Gemmatimonadota; class Glassbacteria; order GWA2-58-10; family GWA2-58-10; genus JAJFUG01. The sequence continues at coordinate 4,624 of CAYYNT010000011.1, forward strand.
GCCCTGGAAGGTGAGCGTTTCCCGGTGACCGGCACGCGGGCGGAATGGTACAGGATCTTGTACAAAGGGCGGGAGGCCTGGGTGTTCGCCCGTCTGGCCCGTATCGAGCAGAGCGGCCCCTCGGCCGCCGAGGTGCAGCATCTGGAGACGCAAATCGCCGACCTCAACCAGCGGGTGGACAAAGTCACCGGCAAGCTGGAGAACGTGCGCCAGACTCTGGAAGCCGGTATCGCCGAGGCCCGGCCGCCTGATATGGAGCCGCAGTCTCCGCTGAAGAAGAATAAAAAGGAAAAAGTGGACGTCCCGCGTGAACTTCGGCAGGTGGGCGCGGCCTGGGCTTTTATCCCCGGCGCCAGCCGGATGCGTCAGGGCCAGCCCGTGCGCGGCAGCCTGATGTTCGGACTGACAGCAGGATGCGCCGCGGCCGGGGCCTGGGCCTGGAACAGCTACAACTCGCTGCGCGAGGATTACCGGGCCATTCCGACAGCCAGCCCGCAGGATGAGTTTGACCGGGCCCTGTCGCGCGCGGAGAGACGCCGCGACCTGGCGGTGGGCCTTCTTGCCGGGGCTGCCGGTCTGTATGCATTCAATATGGTTGACCATTTCCTTTTTCTGCCGCAGCCGAACCTGGCGCTGGCGCCCTCCGGCGACGGCGAGAGAGTAAACCTGAGTCTGTCATGCGAATTCTGAGCTTGAGGAAAGTGGAACTGAGGATCGCGGCGTTTATCATTCTATGTCTGCTTGCCGCCTGCCGCGACCTTCCGCGCGACAACCCGTTCGACCCGCTGACCGAGGTGCTGACACTGCGCCTTGAATCTCCGGCCGACAGCGCCGTATACCGTCAGTGGGATTCCGTTCAGTTCCGGATTTCCGCTGTTACGTCATTCGATGGCCAATCGGCTGGGTTGCGCTCGGCAAGCTGGCGCTCCAGTCTCTCCGGGACCATTTCGGACAGCCTCTCGTTCATCCGCGCCGACCTGGCGGCAGGCTCGCACCGGATCACGGTGACTGCGCAGGACTCGTCCGGACGGAGCGGTTCCCTGACATTCAACCTGACAATCCTGCCGGCGCCGCTGTTCGGAGTGATTATCACCAATCCTCCGGCCGATACGGCGGTCATACTCGGAGCGAACTTCAAGCCGGTCGTCCGGGAGTTCGTGCCGGTGGACGGGACAGTGGTGGGACGGCTCTGGAGTTTCGGCGCGGGCAGCGGCATTGCGGATTTCCAGGGACAGGACCCCGGAACGGTCACCTGGAGTCAGCCCGGACTGTTCGAGATGATTTATCAGATCGTGGACAACCGGGGCCGTCTGGCAGCGGATACGCTCCGGGTCCAGGTGGTCGAGGACGCTACTCCGCCCTATGTGGTGATGATTTCCCCCTCCAGCGACACTACGCTGAATGTGGGCGACAGCCTGTTTTTCGAGGCGGTCGAGATCGAGACGGTGGCGAAAGTAAGCGTCCGTAGCTGGACCTGGCCCGCGGGCAGCGGCAATGAATGGCGGAGGGACCAGCAGGCGCTGGCAGGCTGGAGAAGATTTACGAGGCCGGGGACTTTCGAGATCGTGTACGGCGTGCGCGACAAGCTGGGCCTGAACTCCGCGGACACCGTGACAGTCAGCGTGACAGACACAGTGCCCGCTCCGCAGGTCTCCATACTTGCGCCTTCGCGCGACACAACCGTGGCCCGCGGGGCGCCTGTGTCGTTCCAGGTCTCGGTGAATGACCAATGGGGCAGCTTGAACTCACGCTACTGGTTCTGGGGTGAGGGCAGCGGTCTGGACAGCACGGCCGACCTGACAGCCCAGCCGGTCGATAAAGTTTTCCTTCAGGTGGGCGTGTTCACCGTCCGTTACACGGTCAGGCGGGATAACGGCGTTCAGGGTTCGGATTCGGTACGGATAACAGTTACGCCGAACCAATTGCCTACGGCGCATATAAACTCGCTCGCCGGGGATACTACGATCACGTCCGGAGAGAGGCTCCCCGTGGCTGGCAACGCCAGCGATGCGGATGGGGTGGTGTCGAAACGCGAGTGGACGTTGCGTCGGCCGGACGGCAGCCTGGAAACTCTCGATGTTGTCTCGCCGCCGCTCTGGATCAGGCTGACCACCTCCGGAGTCTACCGTCTGTATTTCCGTGTCATGGACAACAAAGGCGCCCGGAGCGCGGATTCTCTTGACATAACTGTCCAGGCCGGCGCTCCGAATGTTGCGCCCACCGCCCATATCCTGGCCCCCTCGCGCGACACCACGGCAGGGGCCTGGGCCAGCCTCAATTTCATGGCCCAGGACTCCGATCCGGACGGACGTATCGAGGTCCGGCGCTGGATTTTCGGCTCCGCCGTGGACGCGGTTCAGTCAGATACCTCGGCGGCGGCCGGCGGACGAGTATTCACCCGCGCGGGCACATATCCGGTTATTTACAGCGTGATGGACAACCGCGGGGCGGAGAAAGCGGACACGGTGGTTATCACCGTGCTCCCCAACAACCGGCCGAATGCGGAGATACTTTCGCCCATGCCCGGCTCGAGTTTCGTCCGCGGAGACACCGTGACCGTTATAGGAATGGATTCGGATGCCGGTGGATATATTATTTCGCGCAGATGGGATTACGGGGCGGGCAGCGGAATCGACGCCTCAGGGGATACTATCGCCATACCTGGATACCGTTATTATCTGAATTCGGGTAGTTATAAAATGATCTACACGGTGATGGACAACCTGGGCGCGGTGTCCGCGGATACGGTCAACATCACCATCCGGCCCTGAGAAATATCAGATGTTTTCTCCGTCTCCGTGGCTCAGCGCGACCTCTTTGGCCTGGCGCATCGTATCGAAACTGAATGGTTTCAACTGGTAATCGGGCGGATTGATCATGCCCAGGCTCAGGATCAGTTTCATTGCGTCTTCCACGCTGATCAGCAGGCGATGCACCTGATTTTCCGGCACGAGGAGCACGAAGCCCGTGGTGGGATTGGGCACCGAGGGCACGAAAACGTGCGCGATAGGCTCAGATGGCGGGCCACCCTCGTAACCGGTAGTCTGGCTGGGATTACGGCTGGTGACAAAACCGATCGCATAACAGCCTTTTCGTGGATACTCGATCAGCACCACCTGCTCGAAGCTGCCGGTGTTCATCTCCAGCAGCCCGTCGCTGACTTTTTTCACCGAGGTGAATACCGATCCGATCAGCGGGATGCGCTCGATCAGGAAATCCTTCAACTGGTTGAGCTTGCTCCCGGCATAGGTCCGTCCGAGCGCCCCGACAAGCCAGATCAGCAGGAAAAGGCTGATAAAACCAACCCCGACGATGTAATCCCCGAGGATTTTTGCAAAATACCGGCCCAGAATCCGGTCGATCGCATTGAAGAACCAGACCACCAGGAATATCGTCGTTATCAGCGGGACCATTATGATAAGGCCCGAGGTGAACTGTCTCCGGAACAGTCCCACCAGTCTCTGCAACAGCATTTTACGAGGCTCCTTCCGTTCCATATGCCCTTAACCGCCGCTGAATGGTGAACCGTATCGCAGCGCGCCGTTCCATTCTGAAGTTACTGAATTTAGCTTATCGCACCCATAAGGACAAGTTTAATCCATTGACAAAAAAAAAGCTCCATCTTACTTTAGATATTCATTCCAGCCTCGTCAAATCCCAGCCGGAGGCATTCAGATGGATAAAGGTTTCAGCGTGGTTCTTGGCATGAGCCTGGCCTATGGAGTCAGTTTTTTCGGCCTTCTCCTCGCATATATCGTTTACCAGCGTAACCACCACCGCGATGAGCTCTGGCGGCAGCGGCCTGTCGGGATATCGTTTTTCGGAATAGTCTATGGATACGTCCTGCCTCTGATCCTGGCGGTCAACGCCCTGATCACTCTGGGCTTGAAAGCAGTGCGCGGCTGGGATTATAACTTTCTGATCTGGAACACCGGGGCCCTGATAAGCGCACTGGCCGGTGTGCTGGTTTTCTTCCTTCTCGGCCGCCAGCTCTGGCGCCTCCGCTTCTCCGGCTATGCCGCCGGCCTTGTAATCGCCGTCATCGGTACAGTCTGGACAGGCTTTTTCTCGGTCAAAGTTTGTTTTGCCGAGATAAAGAGCCTGCACCAGATTGGAGCTTTTATAACAGGGTTCATCTGGCATGGACTCTGGGCGTACTACCTGCTGAAAAGCCAGACCCGCAAGCAATTCATCTATTCCACCAAAGCTCAAGCCTGATTGCTTTAACGGTATCCGTGCCGTTGAGGGCCAAATGCCTCCTTGTATCCACCATATGAAATTTTCTGGAAAATCTGATTTTTCGACTAACGGAAAGGAGCCAGGGATGAGAATTTTTCTTTTCAGTGTCTGCATTGTCCTTGCAGTGACCTCGGGAGCTTTAGCCCAGATGGAAAAAGGCATGGAGCGTCTTGGACTGTCTGGTTCGATTTCCACAGTGGACCGGCAGAACATAGGTTCTCTGGATTTTAAAGTCGGGAACCTTCTGACCAGGAATGTGGAATTGGATGTAGAACTGGCGATGACATTTAGAGATTTTTTGCAGAATCCGGATTGTTCCGTTCGCGGAGGGATGATTTATCACCTGTTCCCCAAGGAAAAGACAGTACCCGGAATAGGTTTTTCGGCCGGAATACCGTTTCTCTCCTCGGGAGACGCTACTGTGACTGTGTTCAGTGCCTTTTTCAATCTCGATTATTTCGCAACTCCGAACTGGGCTTTCAATCTGAAAACAGGGTACGAGCGACTTGATTTCTCCACGGGAATGAGGAATTATGATGGTATGGTGATGCGTTTCGGGTTCTCAGTTTTTATGGGGAGGGAAGAAAGCGGGGCAAAAGCGGAATAGAGCATTGATATATGTAAACTTCCCTGAATCTTGAGGATATACAGAAATAGGGATGATGTATGGACCTTCGTCAGTTGGATGAATACCGCTGGGAGATACCCGCGCATGACGGCATGCGGGCGCCGGGGCGTATCTGGGCCTCGGAGGGTATGCTCCGGCATATCCGGGATGACAACGCCCTGGCGCAGGTGGCCAATGTGGCCTGGCTGCCGGGGATTGTCGGCGCGTCCCTGGCCATGCCCGATATCCACTGGGGCTACGGGTTCCCGATCGGCGGTGTGGCGGCGATGGACCCGCGGGAGGGCGTGATCAGCCCAGGAGGCGTGGGCTACGATATCAACTGCGGTGTGCGGGTGGCGGCTCTCGGCCTGTCCGGCGCCGAGGTCCGGGACAGGATCGGCGAGATGGTGAACGGGCTTTACCGCGATGTGCCCTGCGGGGTGGGCCAAGGCGGCGACCTGACATTGAACCGCCGCGAGCTGGAGCAGGCGCTGCGGCAGGGCGCGCGCTGGATGGTGGAGAAAGGCTATGGCGGCGAGCGTGACCTCGATCGTTGCGAGGAGAATGGCTGCCTGGCCGGGGCTGACCCGGCCAAAATATCGGACCGGGCTTTCAAGCGAGGCGCGGACCAGCTCGGCACGCTGGGCAGCGGCAACCATTTCATCGAGCTGCAGGAAGTGGAAAAGATATTCGATCCCGAGGCGGCCGAGGCTTTCGGGCTATCCGAGGGACAACTCCTGCTGTTCATCCATTCCGGGTCGCGCGGCCTGGGTCACCAGGTCTGCGAGGACTATCTTGAAATCTTGAATCGAGAGATGCAGCGCAGCGGAATCCAGGTCCCCGACCGCCAGCTTGCCTGCGCCAGGATCGAGAGCGCCGCCGGACGCGACTATATAGCGGCGATGCGCGGCGCATCCAATTACGCCTGGGCCAACCGTCAGCTCCTCATGCACCTGGCCCTGCGCTCGATTCAGACAAGCCTGAAAATATCCGCCTCCACTCTGCGGGCGCGCCTGGTTTACGATATCGGCCACAACAACGCCAAGTTCGAACGCCATGAGATAGAGGGCCGGGAGCGCGAGGTCTGGGTGCATCGCAAGGGCGCCACCCGCTCGTTCGGGCCGGGACGGCCCGAGGTCCCCGTGGATTGCCGCAAGGTGGGACAGCCGGTGCTCGTGCCGGGAAGCATGGGCACGGCAAGCTGGATACTGGCCGGGACGCGGAAAGCGATGGAGGAGACGTTCGGCAGTTGCTGCCACGGGGCGGGACGGGTGCTGTCGCGCAAGCAGGCGATCCGTCAGTCGGCTGGGCGGCCCATAGCGTGCGAACTGGCGGACCGGGGGATCCGGGTGATGAGCCGCGAACGTAACACTCTGGCCGAGGAGATTCCCGAAGCCTACAAGGACGTTGACGAGGTGGTGCGGGTGGTCCATGAGGCCGGACTGGGGCGGAAAGTGGCCCGGATGCTGCCGGTGGGCGTGGTCAAGGGCTGAAAATGGTCCACACTTTGGCGCGTTTTTCACAGGCTGGGGAGCAGTCTGTAATCGAAAAACAGAATAGAGGAATATGACCGGGAAAATGGCTCAACAGGAAGGCGGCAAAAGAAAGAGCGGCGCCAGGGGCAAAAAGAAATTTCCAGATTTCCGCGGTTTCACTCTTGAATCTTTCGAGTTCATGAGCGACCTGAAATCGCACAACAACCGTCCATGGTTCGAGCAGAACCGTGAGCGCTGGGAGGGATTGAGAGAACAGCTATGCTCGGCCTGCGTGGCGCTGACTCCGTTTATCGAGCATCTGGACCCGGACCTGGAAACAGGGCCGAAAAGCGGACGCTGCCTGGGCCGTATAAACCGGGACACGCGGTTTGCCGCAGACAAGCGCCCGTACCGGGATTATATCGATATTCTGTTCTATCCCTCGGCCCACCGCCGCACCACGGCTCCGGGTTTCGCCCTGGGCCTGACTTTCGAGCACTGCTATATAGGGACGTGGCGCGGGGCGCAGATGGAGGACTGGCGCTCGCGGTTCCTGGCCAACGTTGCGGCGTTTCCCGATATTTTCGAGCGTTACATGGAGGGACAGAAAAATTTCGACGATATGTGGATCGAAAGCCGCAGCTATGTACGTCCCCGCGTGACAGGTCTGCCGCCTCTGGCTGATCAGTGGACACGGAAGAGGTTCTATTACATGGGACTGACTCTCGGCGCGCAGGAGGCGGCGGCGATGGGGGAAAACCTGCTGGAGACTGTCGAGCGGACATTTGTCCGGTTGTATCCACTGCACCTTTTCAACACCTCCGAGGACCTTCCCGCCGATCTCGAAGCGTTCAGGCGGCGCTTTCCCGGTTCGGCCTGATCCGCAAGAAAAAGCCGGGGCGCGGCGAACCGCGTCCCGGTCTGTTTATCTCTGTGCAATCAGCTCGTTAACGATACTATTTCTTGAACAGTTTGTCCAGAAAACGGCTATCCTGCCGGGACGTAAACAGGCTCACAATGATTATGAAAAGAACGTTGAGAGGGAGGATCACGACGATCGAATCCACCACCACCATCGGGAAACCGAACAGCGCCGGCTTGCCGAACAGGAGTTGCGAAACTCCCAGGGCCTTGGCCTCGGAGCCGTGGATGAAAAGAGTGTAAAACAGGCTTCCCAGAGAACCAAAAATCAGGCTGGCTTTTGCCGCCGCGGGAGTGACGCCTTTCCAGTAAAGTCCCAGCGCGTATAAAGGAAGGAAACTCGATGCGCATAAGGCAAAGAAAATGGATGTGCCGCGCGCTATAATGCTTTCCGGAAGAATACAACCTAACCACAATACTATCACGAGTCCTACTGTGATTGCGATCCGTGTCAGCTTGACAGTGTTGTCCTTCTCGGTCTTACGGGCGAACTGCTGATAAATGTCCCTGCTCATCGCAGTGCCCATCGCATGGAACTGGCCGGACAGCGTGCTCATCGCCGCGGCAAGGAGAAGGAGCATGAATATCGCGCCGAACCACTGCGGCATGGCCTGGGAGATATAAAGCGGGATGATTTTATCGATGTTGCCCCCGGCTGCTGTTTCGGCCAGGACTCCCTGGGTCTGGTGGAAATAAACGTTGGACAGCGCGCCGACCACATAAGCCGTGCCAGGGATCATCAGGATAAACAGCCCGCCGATCGGCAGAGCGCGGAGGAGTTCGCGGTCGCTTTTCACGGTCATGAACCGCACCACAAGTTGCGGTTGGGCCAGCACTCCGATTCCCACACCCAGAATGACCGAGGTCACCAGGATATACCACCATTGAGAGAAGGCTGTCGGCATAGCGGTCCAACCCACATGACCCATCGCGGCCAATTGTTCCGGCACCTTATCCGCCAGATCGGTCAAAGCCTGGTGCGCGCTTACGAATCCGCCCAGCTTGCTGTAAGTGGCAATCCCCAGGAACATCATGCCCAGAAACATGATCGTACCCTGGAGCGCATCCGTGTAAAGCACGCCCTTCAGCCCTCCAGCGATTACATAAGCTGCAACTATCAAGGTGAAAATAAAAAGCCCGGTCATGTATGGGATACCCATATATATCTCGACAAACCTCGCCCCCCCGATCATCACTACGGCGGCATAGAGCGGCATGGACAGGAAGATAAGCATTCCACTGTAAACCTGGATGAACTTGCTGCCGTAGCGTTTGCCAATGAATTCGGGGAACGTGTGGGCATCCAGATGGTAGCCCATCATGCGGGTCCGGTTGCCGAAATACGCAAAAGCGATGAAGATCCCGAGAAAGATATTGAGGAACACCAGCCAAAGAAGCCCCATGCCGAAACGCCCCGCCATCCCGCCGAACCCCACTATGGCTGATGTGGAAATAAAAGTGGCCCCGTAGGACATCGACATGATGAATGGATGGGTGGAACGTCCCGCCAAAAGGTAATCCGTGGCGCTGGTGGTTTTCTTGTAACCCAGGAAGCCTAAGTAGCCGACTACCAGCATATACAGAACAACCAGACATATCATGAATAAAAATGACATTTCGATGTGCTCCTGAGTTCCTGCCGTTTCGTGTTTTTTATTGAGGGGCGGCCGGTCCAATCCGGCCGCCCGGTTAGTTGTCAGCTCCAAATCCCGGCCTCACGGGTCTGTGAAACCGGGAAGAATCATGGGCGTTCCTACTGTTGGAAAATTTTTTCCAGCTCCTTCTGGTCCATCTGACGGGTGAACAGGCTGACCAGCACCGTCACGATGAAGCTGATCGGGAAAACAATGACTATCGGATCGACGACAGCCAGGCTTGGAATCAGGTTGGGCTTGCCGAACAGCGCCTGGCAAAGCCCCAGACCGGCCGATTCCTTGGCATGGACGAACAGGAGATAGAGCACGCTCCCGGCGAACCCGACCACCAGCCCACTTTTCGCCCCGGCAGGAGTGACTTTCTTCCAGTACAGCCCAAGTGAGTACATCGGCAGGAAACTGGAGGCGCACAGTCCGAAGAAAATGGCGGTGCCCGGAGCGATAATGCTTTCGGGAAGGGTTTTGCCAAGGATTACAATCGTCACTATTCCCACGAGCACGCCCAGGCGCGCGATGGTCAGGGTGTTGTCCTTACCCTTGCCGGGAATTAGCTGCTGGAATATGTCGCGGCTGATCGCCGTGCCCATTGTGTGAAACTGGCTGGACAGCGTGCTCATGGCCGCGGAAAGAAGGGTTAGCAGGAACAGGACGCCGAACCAGCCTGGCAGCGCTTTGGAGATGAACAGCGGGATGATCGTATCCGAGTTTCCTCCCGCGGCTGCAATCGATATCACACCCTCGGTGCGGAAAAAGAACACATTGGTCAGGCTGCCCACCACGAACGCGACTCCGGTCATCATGAAAATGAAAATACCGCCGGCGAACACGGCGCGGTTCAACTCGCGCTTGCTCTTGACTGTCATGAACCGCACGACAAGCTGCGGCTGTGCCAGCACGCCGATTCCAACGCCCAGGACCAGGGTGCTGACCAGGTTCCACCACCAGCTGGACAGAAAAACCGGCATGGCGGTCCAGCCCCGGTGTCCCATGGCGGCCAGTTTCTCGGGGACTTTGTCGGCCAGGTCGGTCAGGGCCTGATGAGCGCTGACAAACCCTCCCAGCGAAACATAGGTGAAAATGAACAGGACGCTCATGCCGACAAACATGATCGTCCCCTGGGCGGCGTCCGTATACATCACGCCTTTCAGTCCGCCGGCGATGACGTAGGCCGCGATGATCACCGCGCAGATCAGCAGGGCGGCATCGTAAGGGATGCCCATATAGGTCTCGATGAACCGCACCCCGCCGATCATAACCACCCCGGCGTAAAGCGGCATGGCGATAAAGATTATCGAGCCGCTGAACACCTGGATGAACTTGCTGCCGTAACGCTTGCCCAGAAATTCCGGGAAAGTGTGGGCTTCCAGGTGGTAGCCCATCACGCGGGTGCGGTTGCCGAACACGACGAAAGCGATGAAAATTCCGACCAGGATGTTGCAGAAAGTCAGCCAGAGCAGACCCATTCCGAATACACCGGCCGCGCCGCCGAAACCGACTATGGCGGAGGTGGAAATGAACGTGGCCCCGTAGGAAATGGCCATTACATAGGGGTGAATCTGGCGCCCGGCGATAAGGTAGTCGCTGGCGCTGGTGGTTTTCCTGTAACCCAGGAACCCGAGGTATCCGATAAGCAGAAGGTAAAGAACGACGGCGATTATTGTGAACATGAGCCTGGACTCCCGTATTTCGGTTGAGAGATGCAAGCTCCGCCCGACAGAGGCGGCATTAATTGTCTCAGAGATTCAGGCTCAGAGCGTGTCGCTTATCTTGTCCTCTTCCTTGGCCCACTTGGCAGTCTCGTCCTTGACCGCCGTATCGCCGTCCGAATTCCATTTCAGCCAGCCGTAGACCACGCACAGAAGGCTGCTCAGGATGCAGAGAATATAGGCAGCCGCTATCCAGGGATCCGCCATTCCGAACATTGTATCCTCCCGCGGAGGGCCGCAAATGCGGCCGGATTAGAATGTGACTTCCAACTGGTTGCGGATGGCGAAAGCCCTGTCGTTATAATCACGGGCTTTCATCCAGTCACCCGGCAGGACGATGGCAAAGATGAACTGGTAGCTGAAATTTTTCCAGACCGGGACATTCAGGATGTTGTCAAATTCCCAGCCGAAAGTCTTGCTGCCATCATAGCCAGTAAAAGCTGTGCCGTCACGCTTGGTGGAATTCGGGATATTGACCATGCGCAGGTAGATCGGGCTGAAAATGTAATTGCAGTTTCTCGGCAGCATGAACATGGCCTGGGCCTTGGCATAAATGGTGTTTTCCATGCCGGGGGCCAGGTTGATAGCCATGCCGTTGGAATACTTGCCGAAAAAACCGCTGGCGGTGTGGGTCATGTGGATGAAACGGTATTCGTACGCAAAGGCATAGGGATAGAACGGGCCAACTCCGACATAACCCTCAAACTTGTTGGGGGTCTTGGGATCATCCCCGCTTCCGAAACCGTACTCGAAGGACAGACGCAGTTTCTTGTCCAGAATGGGCGGCGCGGCGGCATTGATCATGAAAGTATAGCCGGCCCAGTCGATATCGGTCTGGGTCCCATTGTAGTTCTTGGAGCCGTTCTGGTAATCGAACTCGCTTTTCAGGGTCCAGCCTTTCGGCAGGGCCAGATCGGCGGTCAGGCCCAGGTTAACATGCGACAGCAGGTCCAGGTTGTAGCTGTTGTCGCGGAAATAGGTCATGAAGACGCCCAGCTTGGACTTGTTGACCGGTACGCTCAGGTCGCCGAAGAACACGTCCGCGTCATCACAATCGTTGACTTTCAAGTCATTGTTGTAGTTCTCGCGGACGCCTTCATAGTACTTCATCGAACCGAAGCGGAGCAGGGGCTTGTCCTTGCCCAGGTCGGTGTAGAACTGGTAGCCGAACACGCTGGCGATGTTGGTGTTGGTGTAGATGCCGTTGCCGAGCTGGAACGGCTGGCGTCCGAACTTGAGCTTCAACTTCATCTTGGGGATCTTCACATCCAGCCAGGCCTGGCGCAGGTGCATCTCCCAGGCCTCATCCGTGTTGAGCCGCACGGGGATCTTTGTTCCGTCCGGGAGAGTAAAATCGGTGGGCAGTACTTCTTCACCGGTCTGAATCGTGTTGTACTTGAACTCTTGGCCCAGGAAAATCAGTTTGTTAAGCTCGAAAAATGCTTTCACGTTTTCATTGGGGGTAATCCCGAAAGTCAAAGACAGATCGCCATAATAGCAGTGCCGGTTCAGATTGCCTTTTTCGGACTGGTTGCCGTCGCTGATGAAATCCAGGTCGTAGTAGCGGCCGCGGTACTGCGTATGGCCTCCGACCTCCAGAATGTGCCCGGCCTCGTCTTTCATGCTCCAGCCGAACAGGTCGGACCCGGCGAGGGTGAAAAGGAACAACGTTGAAACTGCCAGCACGGAACGAGTCTGACGCATGCGGCTGTCTCCCTGTGTGAGAGGGTTTTATGATAATGAGCCAAATGGCCCGGGGTTATAAGTAAGATTAAAGCTTGTAAACCTCGGCGCCGGTCAGAAGGCTGACTCCTTTCTGCTGGAGTATGCCTATCGCCCGGTCGGTCTCCTCGAAACGGAAGATCACGACCGCGCCCTCGGTGCGTTTCTCGACGAAGGCGTAGAGGTATTCCACGTTCAGGTTCGCCTCGCGGAATATTTTCAGCACGCCAGCCAGGCCGCCGGGGGTGTCCGGCACCTCCACCGCGATCACATCGGTGTAACGCGTGGTGAAACCGGCCTCGCGCAGGGCCTCGTAGGCAGCCTCGGGCTGGTTTACGATCAGCCGCAGTATGCCGAAATCGCTGGTGTCAGCCAGCGAAAGCGCCCGGATGTTGATCCGGCGCGATCCAAGGATATCCGCCACCTCATCCAGGCGGCCGGTCCGGTTTTCGAGGAAAACGCTAACCTGTTTTACGCGCATGGGATTTTCCTTTCAAATAGGTTAGATGTGTGTTGATTTATTGGATTAAATCCCCCTCAGTCCCCCCTTAAGAAGGGGGGAGGAACGGCCGTCACTTCAGGCTATCTGCAAATGCCTGTCAGTAGCGGTTTTGAAATCCCCCTTAACAAGGGGGAAACAGGGGGTTGTGTTTTTAGCCATTTTTCGACACGCTTATAGGTCCATTCAGAACCTTTCTTTCAACAGTTGCAGCAGTTGGCTGGCATTGCCGTGTGCGATCCGCTCCAGCGTTCCACTGGAAAAGCCGAATTTTCTCAGACGCTCCAGCTCTTCAGGCTGACCCTGCCACGGGCTGTCCGAGCCGAACATCACGTAATCCTGGCCGTGCGCGGCGATCATTTTTTTCAGCTTCTCATCCGGCATCCAACCCAGGGAAAAAGAGGTGTCCATCCAGACCGGACGGCCGATCAGCCAGGTTTCGGAGTCATCCCAGAGACGGAAACCGCCCATGTGCGTGGCGAAAATGAGGATTCCGGGCAGGCTTTCCAGAAGGAAAGCTATGCTTGCCGGAGTGCAGCGCGCGGGCGGTTTGTATGAAATGTCCTCTCCGCAGTGAAAGGCCACCAGAAGGCCGGAGTCGCGGATGGCGGCGAAAAACGGCAGCAGGGCGGGATCATCCGGGCGGAACTCCTGGTACTCGGGATGCAGTTTCACTCCCGGCAGGCCCAGCGAGACAAGCTCATCCAGTTCCTCGCGCCAGGTGGAGCTTCCCGGATGAAGGCTGCCGAGCATCACCAGCCGCGGATCATCCACCGAGGCGGAAAACCGGTTTACGGAGCCGACTTTCTCGGGATTGGTGGCCACGGGCAGGACCATGGACAACTCTATGCCCGTGCGCTCCATCGAGCCCAGCAGCCCGGCCTGCGTGCCGTCGAGAAAAGCTTTCTGCCCGCTGGTGCCCTCGAGCTTGGACACCGCCGCGGCCGCCACCTTGTCCGGGAAGAAATGCGCGTGTGAATCTATCACTTGCATCTGGAATCCCTTTGATCGTTAAGGCTTCGGGCGCTCATCGATCACCCGCTTGGCTTTTCCCTCGCTGCGGGCGATGGTGCGCGGCTCCACCAGCTTGACCCGGATGTTCACTCCCAGGACCGATTCTATCTCGGACCTGACTTTGCGGCGCAGGCTCTCGAGCTGCCTGATCTCGTCCGAGAAGAAACGCTCATCCACTTCCACCTGCACCTCCAGGGTGTCGAGCGAACCCTCGCGGCGAACTATAAGCTGGTAATGCGGCTGGGCCTCCTCGATCCCGACCAGCACGCTTTCTATCTGCGAGGGGAACACGTTGACACCGCGGATAATCAGCATGTCATCCGTGCGGCCGCTGATTCGCGACATGCGCACATGAGTGCGTCCGCAGGGGCATTTTTCCGGATTCAGGCTGGTGATATCGCGGGTGCGGTAACGGATGAGCGGGAACGCCTCCTTGGTCACGGTGGTGAACACAAGCTCACCTTTCTGTCCGTACGGCAGAACCTCACCCGTGGCCGGATCGATAATCTCCGGGATGAAGTGGTCATCGAACACGTGCAGTCCGTTCTTTTCCAGACATTCCATCGAGACGCCGGGGCCGATGATCTCGCTGAGGCCGTAAATGTCAAGCGCGTCTATATTCAGGTTCTTTTCGATAGAGACGCGCATCTCATCGCTCCAGGGCTCCGCCCCGAACACCCCGACCTTGAGCGGCAGCTTGCGGATGTCGACTCCCATCTCAACGGCCACCTCGGCGATATAGAGCGAGTAGGAAGGCGTGCAGCAGATTGCGGTCGTGCCGAAATCCTCCAGTATCATGATCTGGCGTTTCGTGTTGCCGCCCGAAATCGGGATTACGGCCGCGCCGATCCGCTCGGTTCCGTAGTGTATCCCCAATCCGCCGGTGAACAAACCGTAGCCGTAGGCGTTCTGAATGATATCGCCCCGTCCGAGTCCGGCGCAGGTGAGGCTGCGGGCCATGACCTCGGCCCAGAGGTCGATGTCGTTCTTGGTATAGCCGACTACTGTAGGTTTTCCTGTGGTGCCGCTGGAGGAATGTATCCGCACCACATCGTCCAGCGGTACGGTGAACAGACCGAACGGGTAGTTGTCGCGCAGGTCCTGCTTGTTGGTGAAGGGGAGGTGTTTCAGGTCATCGACCGTGTGGATATCCTCGGGACGGATGCCTTTCGCCTCGAAAGCGCGGCGATAGAAGGGAACGTGTTCATAGACCCGCCGGCAGCAATCCGCCAGCCGTTCTCCCTGGAGCTTGCGCCGCTCCTCGAGAGGCATGGTTTCGTACTTCTCGTTCCAGATCAACTTTTCTCCAGGGTTGCAGTTAAATGTCAACCGGAGACAGGCGAATATAGGCTGTCAACCGGGGGAATGACATCTCAGGGCCGGATGACGCCCGGATGCACGGGTGTCCGGCCTGTATCGCCTACAGGAATCGTGATGAGGATATCGTCAAGCGGCCGGAGGCGAGCCTCCGGCCGCCGATCGTTCAGCGGAGGCTGTCTGCGGCGGCGCGCCCCAGTTTGAAGGCGCGCTGGTTCAGCTCGATGAAGTTCTTTTTTACCTGTGATTCAAGCGCCCGGTCCCAGACCTCGGGGGGAAAATCGAGCAGACTGCTCAACGCCCCTAACAGCACGATATTCATGCTGCGGAGGTCCCCGGCTTCCAGCGCCCGGGCCACGCCGTCCACCACCACCACCCGGCGGCCGTTGGAGCGCAGAAGATCAATCGCGTTCTCGGTGTAGGGTATCTTGCCCGTGGCCACCGAGGCGGGATCGAGACGGAAATCGTTGACCACTATCGTCCCATCCGGAGCCAGGTAATCCTTCCAGCGCAGGGCCTCGAGCTTTTCCAGCGACATCAGCAAGTGCGCCTGACCCTCAGGGATGATAGGCGAGAGCACTTGCGCCCCGAAACGTACATGGCTGCTCACCGTGCCGCCGCGCTGGCTCATTCCGTGTATATCGCTCTTCTTGACATCCAGTCCGGTCAGAAGCGCGGCATGGCTCAGGACTTCCGAGGCGAGCAGGATCCCCTGGCCGCCCACTCCCACTATCAGGACATTGGTTATTTCGTTCGGATTCATAAAGTGAGCGCTCCACAGGGACAAGCCGTGGTGCACAGGCCGCAGCCGGTGCAGAAGGCCTTGTTTATTCTGGGTTTGCCGGTCTCGACATCTTTCTCGATAGCCGGGCAGCCGATACGGAAACAGGCGCCGCAGGCCGTGCAGGCCTCGCTGTCGTACGACACGGTCGGCTTTTTGACGCCGCGGACCCCTGGCAGCAGCACGCAGGGACGCTCGGCGATGACCACCGCCGGGCCGGGATGCTCGAGCGCCATTTCCACGGCTTTGCGGAACTTGTCCACATCGTAGGGATCGACCGTGACCGCGAAATTCACGCCAAGCGCCTGAACGAGAGCGCGGTAGTCTATAGCCGGCGCGGCTGCGCCCTCCAGGGTCTTTCCGCTGCCCGGATTCTCGTTGTGCCCGGTCATGGCCGTGGTGCGGTTGTCCAGGATGATTGTCACCGTGTGGCCGCCGTTGTACACGACATTCAGCAGCGGAGTGATCCCGGAATGCAGGAACGTGCTGTCCCCGATCACCGCCACCACGCGCTCTTTCGCGCCCTCGCCCAGCGCCCTCTCCAGGCCGTAGCCCATTCCGATCGAGGCTCCCATGCAGAGACAGGAGTCCATCGAGGCCAGGGGCGGCAACGCTCCCAGCGTATAGCAGCCGATATCGCCGGTCACGGTCAGGCGCATTTTTTTCAGGGTCATGAACACAGCGCGATGGGAGCAGCCGGGGCAGAGAACCGGTGGACGCGAAGCCAGCTCGATCTTTCCGGACGGAGCAGCCTGAGGCCGCGCCACGCCGAACATGACAGCCACGGTCTCGGGACTCAGTTCACCGATTGGCGGCCGCGGGCAGGGCGGAGTTTCGATCCTGACTCCCAGGGCGCGAACCTCGGTCTCGAGGTACGGGTCCAGCTCTTCCACCACGTAGCACCTGTCGACCGAGGCGGCGAATTCCCGGATCATTGCGGCGGGCAGCGGGAAAGTGATCCCGAGTTTAAGGATGCTGGCCTCGGGAAGGGTCTCGCGCACGTAGTTGTAGACATTGCCGGATGTGATCACCCCTGTTTCGCGGCTGCGGCGCTCGACACGGTTGAAACGGTGGTTTTCCACCTCCGCCTTGAGCCGCGTAAGCTTCTCTTCCAGCTTCACCCGCATTGTTCTGGCGTTGGCCGGGATCATCACGTTCTTTACGAAATCTTTTTCATAAGCCGGGGGCGCGGGCTCGCGGCGCGGACCGCGCGAGGTTACGGACTTGCTGTGGCAGACACGCGTGGTCATGCGCAGAAGGACCGGCAGCTCGATGCGCTCGCTGAGTTCCCAGGCCTCGGCCAGGAATTCGGTCACTTCGCGGCTGTCGGCCGGCTCGATCATCGGGACCTTGCCGAACCGCGCGTAATTGCGGTTGTCCTGTTCGTTCTGCGAAGAATGCATCGACGGATCATCCGCCGAGACAATCACCATGCCGCCCTTCACTCCGGTGTAGGCCAGGGTCATGAACGGATCGGCGGCTACATTGAGGCCCACGTGTTTCATGGTCACGAGTGTCCGCGCACCGCCCAGCGATGCTCCGGCGGCGGCTTCCAGCGCAACTTTCTCGTTCGGCGCCCACTCGGAATGGACCTCCGGATAATGGGCCAGATTTTCGAGTATTTCCGTGCTCGGTGTTCCCGGGTACCCCGTGGCGAAAAGCACTCCGGCTTCCCATGCCGCCTGGGCCACGGCCTCATCGCCGCTGAGAAGCGTTTTTTCGCGCACGTGCAGAAGCTCATCACGTACTTTGGTTGCCATTCTTTTACCAGCCTGTTCGGAATTGAAGATTGTTCCGCTCCGGCGCCGGCGCGGAATGAAGCACGTTCCGGCAGCATCCACCCCTGCGGGCGGCGCACGTCCGGAAACACGGACAGACGGCTAACGCCGGAAAATGGAGAGAGTTACAGGTATCTGCGGCGCGGCGGAGATTTGAATCCGGCGCGACCAATAGTTCGGTGATCGAAATTTTATACCGCAGAAGGCTATCTGTCAATGAACTTATGCGTCTTTGCGCCTGAATATTCATTCAGGCCGGGCAGGTTGGAGTAAAAGAATTGACAACCGGACGGGCGCATGTTAATAAAAGACGTCTCGTCTTTTCAAGATATATTAAGCCTACAGCCAAAACTGAACCAGGAAGGACCGATGGGTAATCGCAGTATCATGCTGTCGGAGAAGGATATGGTGCAGCGCTGGTACAACGTGGCAGCCGATCTGCCCAAACCGGTCGCTCCACCGCTCAATCCCGCCACCGGTAAGCCGGCCCGTCCCGAGGACCTGGCGCCGATTTTCCCGATGGCCCTGATCCAGCAGGAAATGTCGGCCGAGCGCTGGATAGATATTCCGGACCCGGTGAACCAGGTGCTTAAACTCTGGCGCCCCACCCCACTGGTGCGCGCCTACAACCTTGAAAAAGCCCTCGGCACCCCGGCCCGCATCTATTACAAGAACGAGAGCGTCAGCCCGGCCGGTAGCCACAAGCCGAATACAGCCGTGGCCCAGGCCTATTACAACAAGGAAGCCGGAATCAAGCGCATCTCAACCGAGACCGGCGCCGGACAGTGGGGCAGCGCTCTGGCTTTCGCCTGCAACAATTACGGCCTCGAATGCACGGTCTACATGGTGAAAGTCAGCTACGAGCAGAAACCGTTCCGCAAGAGCATGATGCACATGTGGAACGCCGAGGTTTATCCCAGCCCGACCGACCGCACCAACTCCGGGCGCGCTTTCAGAAAGCGTTTTCCCGGCACGACCGGCAGCCTGGGCATGGCGATCAGCGAGGCGGTGGAGGATGCCGCAACGCATGACGATACAAATTATTCACTGGGCAGTGTGCTCAACCACGTGATGCTGCACCAGACTGTGATCGGCCTCGAGGCAAAGAAACAGTTCGAAATCGCCGGTGATTTTCCCGACGTGCTGGTGGCCTGCGCCGGCGGCGGCAGCAATTTCGCCGGGTTCATTCTGCCTTTCATCCCGGACAAGCTCAAAGGCCGCGATATACGCATTGTCGCCGCCGAACCGGCCGCCTGCCCGACTCTGACCAAAGGACCGTTCCGCTACGATTTCGGCGACACCGGCAAGATGACCCCGATGCTCAAGATGTACACTCTGGGACACGTGTTCGTGCCGCCAGGAATACACGCGGGCGGACTGCGCTATCACGGCATGTCCCCGATTGTCAGCCACCTCAAGAACCTGGACCTGATCGAGGCCCGCGCGCTGCATCAGATCGAGTGCTTCGAGGCTGGCATCCTGTTCTCCCGGACCGAGGGGATCATCCCGGCGCCAGAAACCACACACGCGATCCGGGGAGCGATCATCGAGGCCCTGAAGTGCAAGGAGAGCGACCAGGAAAAGTGCATCGCCTTCAATTTCAGCGGGCACGGACATCTTGACCTCGCCTCGTACGACAAGTTTTTCGATCATCAGCTCGATGATTTCGAATATCCGGACTCCAAGATCGAAGAGGCGCTCAAGGAACTGCCGGTTATCGAGGGCTGAGGCTGCGCCGCCGAAAACCGGTATTCAGGAAGTCATTCCCGCGGGGGCGGCCGGAGGACGGCCGCCCCCGCGTGCCTTGTGTCACTGGATGCGGAGCCTGAAAGATGAAAAGGGAACGTTTCATTCAGGGCGCATTGAGCCTGAGCGCATGTTGCGGCGCCGGAGTTCTGTCTGTTGCGGACAGGTTATCGGCTCAGGAGTAGTCCACTGACGCACCGTCGCCGGACTGCGAGCGGAGAGTATCGCACTGCCGGAAGGCTGTTGTCAGGCTGGTGAACGAGCTGGAAAAAAAGATCGGCCCTGAAACCTGTCAAGCGATAATGGAAAACTGCGGGCGCGCCTGTTATGCAGGTTCTCACGGTCCGCGACCGAAGGGCGGGCAATCTCCGGATAAAGCCGCGGCTTTCCTCGACAGGCTCCGTAAATCGCTCGGGAAGGACGCGGTCCAGGTGTCTGAAGACGCAACGGTGATCCATTACAAGTATCCGCAGGAGCCGGGAACGGATAGACCACGCTGTTTCTGCCCGGTTTTCGAGGCTGATGCGGCGGGAGTATCGCCCGTGTATTGTCTTTGCTCGACAGGTTATGTCAAGGAGACTTTCGAGCGCAATCTGGGCGGGCGGGTTCAAGTCGAAGTGCTCAAATCTGTCCTGCGCGGCGGCTCGGGTTGTGAATTCAGAGTCACTGTCCTGTCCTGAGCCTTGAGTCTGCAACAGTTTCAAATCACCCGAACAGATTGAAAATCATTCCAGCCGCGAAAGCCCCGGCCAGGGCGTACCCCGCGAAAAACAGCAGAAAACGCAGACCGAAAGCCTCGCGCAGCGCGTACATCGAGGACAGCTTGGTCGCCGGGCCGGAGATGAAGAAAGCCAGCACGGCGCCCTGGCTCAGACCCAGACCGGCCAGGGTTTGCATGACCGGGATGGAGGCCCCGCCGCACTGGTAGAACGGCACGCCCGCGGCAATGGCAGCCAGCACAGGCAGGCTGCCGGACCCGCCGAGAAGATGTCTCAGGGATTCCGGCGGCAGGAGGGCCTTGAGAGCGGCGCTGATCAGAAGGCTCAGGCTGAACACCCGGGCGATGAAAAGGCTCTGACGCAAGAGGGCGGTCCTGAAGCCGCGGGAGCCGAGCCTTTCGGCCTCAGCGATCGAGGTGTCCAGCAGAGCGGGGCGGCAGGCCAGCGTGACATGATCCTGAACATAACGCCAGGACAGTCCGCCTAAAAGAGCCAGGATAAAAGCCGCCAGCACCCGAGCCAGGGTCATCCTCCAGCCGAATGCGGCCCAGGTCAGGAGCATGAGGTTTGGGTCGATCAGCGGGCAGGCGATCAGGAAAGCCAGGGCCGCCGGGGCGGCCATGCCTGAAGCCACGAATACGGCTGTCAGCGGCGCGGCCAGGTAGAACGGCAGCGGGGCTATCATCCCGGCGAGCGCGGCCAGGATTATGCCCATAACAGAACCGGACCGGAAAAGCGCAATCCGGTTCAGGTGAAAGTAACTGCGCCTGAGGAGCGCCGCAAGCAGGATTCCGGCCAGAAGGTAGGGGAATAACTCAGCCAGGAGCTCCAGAAAATTCTGCACGATGCGCCAGGTATAAGTGCGGATGAATGTCCGCTGAAATTCGGCCCAGATTTCCAAGCGCACCCCTTGAGATTCCTTGCGGGCCTTTACCGGTTGCCGAGGATTTTGAGCAGGGCCAGCAGGTCGAACACATCCACCCGGCTGTCGGAGTTCTGATCGTACTGTCCGCCCTGGCCGCCGGAACTCAGCGCTTTGAGCAGGGCCAGAAGGTCGAAAACGTCCGTTTTGCTGTCGCCGTTGCAGTCGCCGGGGAGCCGCTCAGGTTCGGTCGAGGCCAGGAATTTGGCCCCGGACAGGCGGTTACCGGCGTATCGCGAGTCTTTTTCGCTCTCGCAAACATTCAGGCTGAAAGTGCTTACCCCGTTTCTTTGCACGGTCTTGACCAGGATGCGGTTGAGTCCTTTTTTCACTACCGCATCGACCACGGTGTTCGGCAGATAGTGTGTGCGCGCCGCCCCGCTGTAACGGTACACCCGCACTCCGTTCAGCCAGACCGACATTTCCTGGCTCGAACCGATCCAGAGCTGCACTGCCGCGCTGTCCGGGCAATCCAGCCAGGCGAAGCTGTACTGCACGCCGTCCGTGGAATCCCGGCACACCGCGGCCGGATCGATAATATCGTCATAAAAATACAGCGCCTTGCTCCAGCCGTCCTGCCCCGCGCACGGCGCGGCCGCGGCCTCGCCGCCCAGACGGTCGCTGTCGAGGCCTGTCCCCGGGAAACCGCCCCGGACGGTCCAGACCCGGTTGCTTTGCCCATAGTAGGGGTAACTCTTATCCGGTTGCGCTGAGGGGCTACTTTTTTCTGATTTGATGAACCGGTCGGCGCACTGTTCGAGCGAACCGCCCACGATGCCGATCTTGTCGAGGCCGTTCTGTCCCAGCCCGTACAGGGCGGCCAGGCTGATATGCTCGACATCGTCCGGGTTGATCCCCATCAGGCGCGAGCAGACCGCGTCCACGCTGACCACGTCGGTCCCGGCCACGATCATGTTCCGCCGCCGCGAGATGCCCGAAAAATACTTTGATTTTTCCTTGCACATGATCGCGTCCACCACGGTCAGATCGCAGGGAAGAGCGCGGTGCAGCTCCACTATATTTTTCTGGATATGGTCCGCGGCGTGGTTCAGGCCGATCCCGTTGCCGTTGTAGCCCCCGTCCTTGGACCAGCCGTAAACCATTCCGGGCAGGATGCCGACCCAGTTCTTGAGGCCTGCGGTCACACAGGTGGTGTGCACTTTCATCACCGGCGCGTCAATTATGAAATCCGCCTCGACCAGGGTGCGCGGGAGGTAAAAACGGGTCTGGTCCGTTGAAATACGTGGTTCTGGCACGTAAACGCTCACGGTATCGTCATAATTCAGGTCCACCCAGTCAAAGTCAAGGCCGGGATATAAAACCGAGTCGGCTTTGAGAGATTCAACCATTGACTGGTAACCTGTCATCGCATACCCGTCCAGCTTCGCCCAGTCCTTCACTCCCGCGGTTCCGGGCCGTGTCCAGCCGCCCGCCGCCTCGGCCACGCGGATGCGGTAATGCGGGCTGTGACGGTAAAGCATCAGGGCCAGGGCGCGCACAACGCGCCAGTCGGTGTCCACCCCGGTTCCGTTCACGGCTTTGCCCACTTCTCCAGGCTCAACTATGTTCGGCTTGATCACTATATCGGTGTCGGCGGGAGTCAGAAGGTTTTCCAGGCCGCCCGCCAGGCGCACCGCGGTCTCGACCATTTCCGCTATCTGCTCGTAGGTCAGGCTGTCGCTCAGGGACGCCGGATGGCTGAGAGTGCTGTAATTGCTCGGGACAAGGCTTACCGTGCTGCGCTTCTCCGGGTTGTAGCTCAGTTGCGAAAGCTCGCACCAGCGGGTGTGCGACACGGGCGTCTGCGACCAGATCGCGAAATCCAGTCCGACCAGACCCGTAAGCGCCACGACAATAAGGATCGGGCCGCGTTTTATTCTCATTAGTTTGCCTTTCGGTTCCGGCGGACAGCAACAGTCTGCCGGCATGGATTCGATTAAATGGCAAGGGGCGGGATGCATGGTTGTTTTCGAAACTGCATTGGCCGCTATAATGTTACACAAAACGCCCGTGTTTGCCAGAAAAATATTGCGCTTGCGGCTGACAGGATTTGTTTTGAAACCGTGGAAGCATCCATGGTATATTGAATCGGCTTAACACGGTGGACTCATACCAGACATATTCCTTAGCAGAACCCTGTCTGTCCGCAACCATCCGCTTTATCAGGAGAGATACCATGCGCATGCAAATTGAAGTACGCACAGCGGCGCTCATGTTTTTTCTGTGGCTTCTGGTCCCCGCGGGCTGGCTTGCGGCGGAGTCCTCTCCCGCCGTTCACCGGGTGCGCGAGGAACTGGACGTGAAAGTGGAGATGCGCGATGGAGTGCGGCTGTCGGTGAATATCTACCGTCCGGACACCTCCGGATCTTTCCCCGCCCTGCTGATGCGGTCACCCTACGGTAACGGAGGACCGGGCAACGGCGAGGGACATTTTTACGCCGAACGGGGTTATGCCGTGGTGTTGATGGACACACGCGGGAGGGGCGAGTCGGAGGGCGTGTTCGATCCGTTCCAGACCGAGACCGCGGATGGAGTCGACACACAGCGCTGGCTGGCGCGGCAGGGCTGGTGCAACGGCAGGATCGGAACTTTCGGCGGATCGTATGTCGGATACACCCAGTGGCTTCCCGCCGCTCAGGCCGATCCGCACCTGGTGACGATGTTCCCGGTGGTCACTTTCTCGGACATGCACGACATGGCCTATTACGGCGGGGCTTTTCGAGTGAGCCTGTTCACCGCCTGGTGCATGGAGATGAGCATACCGTATGCCCTGGACTCGAAACGCGGGACCGAGCAGATGCGGAAAATATTCGAGTCCCTGCCGCTGATCGACCAGGACCGTCTGGCAGGCTGGAAAATTCCGTTCCTGCGCGACTGGCTCTCCCACCCGGAGCGCGACAAGTACTGGGAGCGGACCAGCATGGGGGACGGGTACTCGAAAATACGGGCCTCGGCGTTCAGTGTGGGCGGCTGGTTCGATATCTGCCTGGACGGGACGCTGAAGAATTTCATGGCCATGACCGCCCCGTCTATCGACCCGGCCGTGCGAGGGGGCCAGCGTCTGCTGGTCGGTCCCTGGGTGCACAGCATATCGCGGGACGGTAAGACCGGTGAACTGGATTTCGGGAAGGGATCGGCCCAGGATTTTCGTCAGCTTCAGTTCCAGTGGTTCGACAGCCGTCTCAAGGGGCTGGATTCCGGGATTGACAGCCTGGCTCCGGTGCGGATTTTCGTGATGGGCCGGAATGTCTGGCGCGGCGAGAAGGAATGGCCCCTGGCCCGGACTCAATACCGTGATTATTACCTGGGCAGCGGCGGCAAGGCCAACACCCGCCAGGGCGATGGAGTCTTGAGCGCGGCTGCTTCAGCCTCGGACACGCCGGACCGGTTCATCTACGACCCGCGCGATCCGGTCATCAGCTCGGATGAGGGGCCGTACGATCAGGCGGCCAAGGAACTGCGCCCGGATATTCTGGTCTATTCGACCCCGCCGCTGGAGGCGGACCTCGAGGTGACCGGGCCGGTGCGCGCCGTGATCTTCGCCGAAAGCTCGGCCCCGAACACCGATTTCACGGTCAAGCTGGTGGATGTGTATCCGGACGGCCGGGCGATGAGCCTGTGCGACGGGATAATCCGGGCCTCTTTCCGCGAGCCGGGGAAGAAACCCTCGAACATAGAGCCGGGGAAAGTCTATGAGTACAATGTCGATCTGTGGGCCACCAGCAACGTGTTCCTGAAGGGCCATCGCATCCGGGTGGAGGTTTCCAGCAGCAACTTCCCGCGTTTCGACCGCAACCTGAACACCGGCGAAGATTTCGCCACCGGGACGCGGATCGCGAAAGCGGAACAGGCCGTGCACCACGGCAAACGCTATCCCTCGCGTATCGTGCTGCCGGTGATACCGTAATTATTTGAATGGGAATAACCGGCTACTGGGGGCCAAAAGTCTTAAATGGGGCAAGGCGCGCCGTGCCCCTACGGAACTACATTTATTTAAAACGTTTAGCTCATGTGGCAATTCTCAAAAAACAAAAATGTGGGCTTTGGGGACAGCCTCCCGCAATACATGCGTGGTGAAAACGAGCTTCAGGTTCTGGCGCGCCGGTTTTTCATTCTTTCGGCTCGAACCGGTATCGTTCACCCCAGCTCATCACCACGCAGGGACAGTCCACCGCCTCGATGATCCCATAGGTCTTGGAAAAACTCTCCCGGTGATCCACCGTGTGGCCCAGCTCGTTCTCGTGCCCGGTAATGACCACCCGCGGATTGATTCCGCGGACCAGGCGGGGCATGTCGGTGGTCCAGCAGTTGGGCAGAAGTATATCCACATGGCGTGATGCGCCCAGGCTGTCGATCCAGGCGCCGAAATCCTCCTCGTTAGACTGGTCACCTGTATGCATGACCGACACGCCACCGGAGGATATCAGGTGGACATTGTTATGAATGTCCTCGCCTTGGTGACCTTTCAGGGCAATCCATTCAAGACCGGGTACTTTCACCTCGGGATCCCAGCTCGTGCGGACAAGCTCACCGGATATCGGTTTATCAGCCCAGAGGTCACCTGGAACAAACACCTTTTTCTTTTCCGCCACCAGAAGGTCAGCTACGCGGTAATCGGCGTGGTCTTTGTGATAGTGCGAGATAAACATCGCATCCACCGCTTTTGCCAGCCGGGCGATCTGCTCGTAGCTCATGCAGACCTCATCCACGCCGGAGAAGATATCGAAAGCGAAAACAGCCTCGCTGGTCTTCACCACGAACGAATGGTTGTACAGCTTCCAGACTGTCGCGCCGGCTGTCACCCGTTCGGTTTCAATCTCGTGCAGGGCGCGATCCACGGCGCGCCTGAAATACGCGCCGATCTCGCCGATCCGCGGGGCCTGCTCCAGGTGCAGCGGGTCATCCAGAAGGTACAGCGCCTGTCGCCGTTTCTCCGGGTCGCCCGTTCCGGGCGGGTTGGTGGACAGGGTTTTCTCCACGCTCTCCAGGGCCGCGCGCACCCAGGCGTCGCGCTGCGCGGTCAACTGGTCAGCATCGCTGACTGTTCCAGCCTTGCCGGAGCACCCGGACAGCACTCCCAGGATCACGGCAAGTAAAAACCGCGGAATCAAACCAGGCAGTCTGAGGGTCATCTTTCCGTTCTCCTTCCACAGGAGTTTTTTCAGCCGTCATCCGGGGCGGATCGGCGTTTAAATCGCTTATTCTGTTTAATAACAATCGGACATCTGCCGGGCAAACATAATCTGAATTATCAGCTTGTCAACGCGTAAGGTAATAAGAACCGTCTTGCCGGATACTGAAATTCTTTTATTTTGTTCGTATCACGAATCAATTGCCTTTTTAATACTCTATGGTATGCTTGAGAGCGGTCACCAGCCTGAGATAATATAGAATAAGGAGTTGTGTATGGCGCCCCACAGAAACTGTTTCCATGCTGTTGCAATATTCTGGTTGACTGTCATCGCTCTGATCCCTTTCAGGAACGTCACCGCCGCGCCGGACCTTTCCTCGGTGCGGTTCAGCGAGGACCTGAACAGCGACGGGCGGGTGAGTTTGATGGATGTTCTGAGTCTCCTGGTCCGTCTGCGCTCGGATTCGGTGAGTCCGGTGTTCGATTTCAATGGGGACGGCCTTCTGAATCGGTCCGACGCTGTCTTTCTCACCCGCAGTTTTGACAGCGGCCAGGTCACTGTCGCCCCCCTGACAGACACCTCGTGGCGCGTGACCGGACCGGGTGGCGGCGGCGGCCAGTTCCTGCCCACGGTCAATCCCGCCGATCCATCCAACGTGTTCGAGCGCTGCGACATGACCGGGGCGTATGTCACTTATGACAACGCGCAGTCCTGGCGCATGTTCAACCTGCGGAACGTCATTACGGATTTCGAGTTCGACCCCTCGGAGCCGAATACGATCTACGCCGCTTCCAGCATGCTTTTCCGCAGCCGGGACAAGGGGGTGCGCTGGGAAATAGTTTATCCAGCGGCCGGAGATATTATCAAGGAGCATATGGAAGGCGACCACGCAGACCACTGGATCGAGACCGCCCAGGGTCAGCCCGAGGGCGAGCAGGCGAGCCAGGTGGAGAAGGTGCGTGTCGACCCGTCCGACAGCCGTCACCTCTGGATCGTGCATTCCGCTCCCTGGGGGGCTTCGTACTACGTTCTGGTCTCGAACGATGCCGGAGCGAGCTGGAGGCGTCTGGTTTCAGGCCTCAACGCCCCGGTGCTGGCCATTTTCCCTGGCTCCTGGTGGGGAAAAGGCGATGAGGCGATTGTTATCACCGAGAAGCAGGCCCTGCGTGTTTCGGAGACCAGCGGGCAATC
Source organism: uncultured Gemmatimonadales bacterium (assembly GCA_964473155.1). Taxonomy (GTDB): domain Bacteria; phylum Gemmatimonadota; class Glassbacteria; order GWA2-58-10; family GWA2-58-10; genus JAJFUG01. The sequence goes on from CAYYNT010000011.1 coordinate 32,048, forward strand.
CAGCCAGCTAACTCTCCCGGCTGCCGCGCTCACCATGGCGGATGGGGGCCGGGACTCAAACGGCGTGCTGTTTTATGCGCTGGCGGACAACAAAGTGCACCGGAGCACCGACCACGGAGCCACGTGGAGCAATGTCACCAGCAGCGCCCTTAACGGCGGATCGTATAACACTCTGGCGGTTTGCATGGGTCAGCCCGCTGTAGTTTACCTCTCCTGCACCGACTTTCCGGGCGGCACATTCGGCATTTTCCGCAGCGTGGACCGGGGGGCGAAATGGGACTGGGTCTATCATTCGACTTGGAGCGGACTGATCGGCAATAATCTGATCGACAAGGGCTGGCTGGACCAGATCTACGGTCCGGGCTGGCGCGGCAATGCACTGTCGATCGGAGTTTGCGCGACAAACAGCGATATCTGCTACGTCACCGACTACGGCGGCACGATCCGCACCCTGGACGGGGGCAAAACCTGGAACCAGGTGTACTCGAAGAGCAATGCGGATGGGACTTATGCCACCCGCGGACTGGATGTAACCGGCAGCTACACGGTCAAGTTCGACCCCTTCGACAGCCTGCACATTTTCGCGCCCACAACCGATATCGGCGCGTTCCAGAGTTTCGACGGCGGTAATACCTGGCAGACCGGCATTCAGGGAGTGCCCGATAACTGGACCAACACCTGCTACTGGATGGAATTCGATCCCGCGGTTAAAGGACGCGCCTGGTCGGCCTGGTCGTACAAGCACGATCTCCCGCGGGACAAGATGTTCCGCAACGGCTACACCAGTCCAGCCGGCGGGATCATGACCAGCACGGATGCGGGCCGCAACTGGACAAACGCCAGCTCCGGACTGCCCTCGGATTTCGTGGCCACGCATATCGAGCTGGATGAAAAAAGCCCGTCCGGGAACCGCACTCTCTATGCCTGCGGATTCCGCAACGGGGTTTACAAGTCGGTCAATAACGGCCAGACCTGGCAGGCGTTGGCCCAGGTCCCAGGAACCAACAAAAACTACTGGCGGCTGTCTCTTCTTCCGAGCGGCAGACTTTTTGTCCTGGTGGTGCGCGACTGGCAGAACTCGAAGCAGGTGGCGGGTGGATTGTATCGCAGCGATGACGGCGGCTCATCCTGGCAGGCGGTCAGCCTGCCCGAACGGGTGAATTTCCCGAATGACCTGATCTACGATCCCGTGGACCCCAACCGTCTTTACCTCTGCGCCTGGCCCTGGATGGATGTGAAGGGGATGGCCAATGGCAACTACATTGTCGATGAGGTGGGCGGCGGAATGGTGGCTAGCGACGACGGCGGAGTAAGCTGGCGGCGCATTTTCCGCGAGGATGCGCACGCCTACGCCGCGGCGCTCGACCCGCGCGACAGCAATGTGATCCTGGTCAACACCTTCGACAGCGCGGCTTTCCGGAGCGAGGACCGCGGAGTCACCTGGACCCGCATAAAAGGCTACAATTTCAAGTGGGGTTACCGTCCCATATTCGACCCCCATCATCCCGGAATGATATACCTTACCACTTTCGGGGGCGGCAATCACTACGGCCCGGCCCAGGGCGATCCGGCCGCGTTCGAGGACATTTCGAATTTCCAGCTCCGCTGGCGCTGGGGCGATCAGTTCTGATTCCCCGGCGGACTAACCTGATCAGCCCGCGAGGTGAATCCTGATGGGTTGCAGAAGCTTTCGAATTGCCGTATCAGCGGCGGGAGTGCTGCTGTCCGTAATAATTCTATCCGCCGCCTGCCGGAATGCCGAGAAAATATCTTCCGGCATTGCCCGGTCCGGAGACGCAGGGCGTTCCGCGGCGCGGGAGGAGGTGCTGCGCCGGGCTGAACAGCACCTGACGCAGAAGCGCCTGATTGTGGACTACTACCGTATCCATCGCAAGCTGGCCTATCCGCTTCCTGTAACCAGGATCGACAATCCGCCTGTCCCGGTAGAGGACAGTTTCTCCTATCCCTGGGAGATATGGATGCTCTGGGAGCTTGAGGAGCGGATCAACTGCCTGGGGTTGGCCGCTGAGTGGACAGGTGCTCCCCGTTTCCGCGAGGCGGCGGTCCAAGATCTGGAAGCCCTGGCCGCATGGGAAAGCTACAATGTCCAGCGCGAGCCGCATCTTTCCGTGGGACATGCGGCGCGGATAATGTCCCTGGCCCTCGGCGGATGGGACTGGCTGCCGTCAGGGTTGAAAGAAACCCTGGAACAGGCCTGCCGCCGTCTGGTGGACCAGCATGCCGCCTGGCTGCAAGGACGGCTGGAACTGAAGAGCGTGGAGCAGGTGCTGGCCGCGACTCCCCCGGTGACCCACAACATACCGTTGATAGCCAGCCTGGGGATGTGCATGGCCGCCCGGAGCTGCGGCCACCCGCTGCGCGACGCCCTGGAGCAGCATTGCCTGGCCCTGGTGCTGGCCGTGCTCGACATGCGAGGGCAGGAACTGACCGAGGCGGTCTCGTACGATGGGTACATTCTGGATTTCGTGGCCGACTGGCTCGCCAGTGCGCCCGAGGAAAGCCGCCGGGCTGTGCTGAATCACCCGCAGACATTCCGCGTGCTGGGTCAGGCGGCCCTGCTCTCAGCGCCCGGCTGCGCCTGGCGGTTTGCCCCGTTCAACGATGTCGAGCCGCGTGAGATGCCGTTTCATGCGGATGCGCAGGCCAAGTTTCTCCGCTTCCAGGCGGACAGTCTTTCCGCGTGGTACATGCGGCGCTTCCCGCTGGAAATCCTGCGTGCTGAGGGGCTGGCGGCAATGGATGCCCTGGCATCGCAGGATACCGGCGCTGGATATGCTCCCTCCGCGGGGGCGATCGAGGCCCTGTATGCGCTTGTACTGCGCACGGGCTGGGAGGAGGATGACCTGGCGGTGGCAGTGTCGGCCTCCAATGCCACGGCTGGTCACATACAGTTTGACAGCGGCTCTCTTGTCCTGGGGACTCGCGGCCGCTGGCTGATCGACGATCCCGGCTACCAGCAGTACCTGAGCGGCGATGAGCGGGATTTCACCCTGGGGCCGGGGGCGCATAATTATCCGGTGCTGAACGGCCTGGTCCAGAACGGCCACGGCATGAAACGCCTGCTCTGCTCTCAGGAAAGCGACAGCCTCTGTCATGCCCGGCTCGACCTGACCGGCTGCTATGACAGGTCGCTTAAGCTCGATCTGGTGAGCCGGGATGTCTGGCTGGCCGGGAAAAACCTGGTTGTCGTGGCCGACCGTGTAAAAGGCAGGGAGTTGAAAGAAATCCGCTACACCTGGCAGGGCTGCGCGGAGGCGGCCTGGTGGCCGCGTGACGGGGCCTGGCTCCTTACCGCGGCGGGGGCGGACCTCTGGATTCAGTCGCCGGGGCGGCCGCTGGACGGCGGCGAGCTGTACCGGCATCCGGGGACCCGCGGCCAGATGTCCCTGCGCAGGGCGATGGAAGCCGGTGATGATAACTGCCTGTGGTGGGTGTTCAACCTGGACAAAAATCCAGCTTCATGCAGTCTTGACAGCAACGGATTGCGGTTGCGGGTGGACGGTTGGAGGGAGGTTTTCACTTTGAAAGAGTAGCCGGAGGAGTTTTAGACCGTTTATTATCTGAAATGTACGGCTGGTCTTATTCTCCTCCGAAAGTTCAAAGCTCAGGCTCCAGGATTGATGACCTCCAACATTCAATTAAAGGAGAAAAAATGTTCCGACGCACCGCCGCCATACTGGCGGCAATACTTCTGGGTGTGTATGTGTATGCCGCGGCCCAGGATACACTGCACGTCCGTCCGGTGGAAATCGACGATGTGCTGAACAATCCGGGGATCGGATTCAACACATTCCAGCGTTTCAACGGCGACACCCTGAACGGCGGGGACCGCTGGACCGAGGGTTTCCCCATCGAGTACCAGGAGTTTGACGGCGACCTTCGCAATCCGGACCACCCGGACTGCTCCACGGCCTATTTCCGTGTTTACTGGCGCTATGTGGAGACCGCGCCGGGGGTGTACAACTGGGCCATGTTCGACAAAGCCCTGCGCACGGCGGCCGAACGCGGACAGACCTTGATAATAAGAATTGGCCCTTACGGCGGCGGGCCGCGGGCGGATGTGCCGTCCTGGTACCGTGACATGATCGGCCCGGCGGATAACCTGGGCGACGGCAAATGGCGCTGCGATCCGGAGGACCCGCGCTATCTGAAATATTTCGGCGGCATGATCCGGGCTTTCGGTGCGCGTTACGACGGGCACCCGGACCTGGAATGCGTGGATATTTCGGTCATCGGGTTCTGGGGCGAGGGCAGCGGCTCGCATCTGCTTAAACAGCAGACCTGGCGCGACCTGATAAACTGCTATCTCGACAGTTTCAAAAAGACCCACCTGATCTACCAGCCGTTGAACGGTGACGCGCCTGATCCCGGTGCGCTTCTTCGCGGCCTTCCGATCGCCGCAAGCTGGCTTGACGGGCGCAACAACGGCGAGGGGCCGCAGATGAGACACCTTGGCTGGCGCATGGACTGTTTGGGAGACATGGGTTTCTGGCGCAAGGAGCAGGGCGACTGGTGTCACATGCTGGATGTCTATCCGCAGGACATCCAGCGCAGCGGGATGCTGGACGCCTGGAAGAAAGCCCCGGTGACCATGGAAATATGCGGCACTTTCAAGACCTGGCTCAAGACCCAGAAATACGATGAAAAAATCGTAAAATACGTTTTCGACCAGGCCCTCAAGTGGCATATCAGCACGTTCAACGCCAAGAGCAGCGGCGTGCCGCAGGAATGGAAACCTCTGGTGGATGACTGGCTGCGCCGCATGGGCTACCGGTTCGTTCTGCGCAAGTTCACCTGGCCCGCCACGGTGCGGCCCCACGGCAAGCTGACTTTCAGGACCTGGTGGGAAAACAAGGGCGTAGCGCCCTGCTACCGCGAATTCCCGCTGGCCCTCAGGCTGCGCGGAGCCGGCCGCAGCGAGGTGCTTTGCACCGACGCCGATATCCGCAACTGGCTGCCGGGTGATATAATATACGACAGCGCCGTGTTCGTGCCTCTCGGACTGCCCGAGGGCGAGTATGATCTGGATATAGCCATCCTCGACCCGCGCACCCGTCAGCCGAAAGTGAAGCTGGCCATTGCGGGACGGATGGAGGATGGCTGGTATCCGCTGGGAAAGGTCAGCGTGAAAGAGACGGTGAAGTGATGGATGCGGCGGAGCTGCTGGAAGAACTCAGAGTTTATCTGACCGGCCGCGGGGCCTCGCTGGTGGCCTGCGCCGACATTCAGGCCATCCCCTCGGAACTGCGGGATGATTTCCCGCGGGCCTTGCTGATAGCGGTGGCGCTGACTCCCTCGATTGTGGCCGGTATATCCAGCGGTCCGACTTTCGAATATTTGCGGGAATACAAGAGAGTCAACGCCCTGCTGACCAGCCTTGCCGAAGACGCGGCGGAATACCTGCAGAAAGCGGGATGGCAGGCCAAGGCTTATCTGCCATCCAAAGGAGGGGCCGCGAACGAGGGCCTGCGAACGCCCCTGCCGCACAAGACTGTGGCCACGCTTTCCGGAGCGGGCTGGATCGGGCGTTGCGCCCTTCTGGTGACGGAGCGGTTCGGCTCAGCCTTGCGGATCAACCGCGTGCTGACCGATGCCCCGCTGACAGCGGGAGAACCGGTGACCGAGTCGCTCTGCGGCGCATGCTTTGAATGCGTGCGGGCCTGTCCGGCCGGAGCGCCTCAGGGAGGCGCCTGGACCCCGGGAATGAACCGCGAGGAGCTTTTCGACGCCTTCGCCTGCCGCGACAAAGCAATTAATCTTTGTCCGGAGGAGTGGGACGTGCGGTCGATCTGCGGCATCTGCATCCAGGCTTGCCCGCACACCAGGCGTTACCTGGTGCGCAGCGGCGTCACGCTGGCAGGAAACCCATGATAGAAAGATATTAAAGGCAAGGGGCACGGTGTGCCGCGCCCCTTGCCTTTAATCATGACAACCTTTATGAAATGCTGCCTTCTGTTATCTTTACCGGCATATTATCAAAGCAGTTTCTTGATCTGCGCCTCGAAATAATCTTTCGACTGCAATCCGATTACCTTGTCCACTATGTTGCCCTGACGGTCGATCACGAAAGTGGTCGGGATGCCGGTGAACACCTCGTAGGCGTTGACCGCCTCCATGGTGGCCATCACCACCGGGTAGTTCACTCCTTGCTTTTCCATGAAAGCCTTGACCACCGAGGGTCCGCCTTTGTCCACCGAAATACCCACCATCTCGAAGCCCTGGTCCTTATAAGTCTTGTAAAGGGCGATGAAATCCGGTATCTCCTGCACGCAGGGCGGGCACCAGGTGGCCCAGAAATCGACAATCAGCACTTTGCCTTTCAACTCGGACAGGCTGAGAGACCCGCTGCCGTCCACCTTTTCCAGGCTGAAATCGGGGGCTGGCCTGAGCGCCGCGGCCGGGGCGGCCTGACCCTCCTGTTGGGAAGATGGCTGCTCCTGTTTCTGGCCCGAGGCCCCGCAGGCCAGGACAAGCACGGTCAGAAGCGCCGGAGCGGCAAGTTTTCTGGCGAATGTCATGCAACTCTCCTCTGGTTGAAGGGGATCTATTTGATTCAATGTCTGCCGTTTTCAACCGAGCCGGATCAGACCGGGGAACCACTGTATTAAGTATTGGCTGAGAACGGCGAACATGTCAAGTGCGATCAGGATGCCGATGAGGATAAGGAAAACGCCCGCGGCCAGCTCGACCTTGCGCATATGACGCCGTATGTGGCTATAGAAGCCGAAGAAACCGTTAATCGCCAGACCGGTGGCGATGAACGGCAGTCCGAGGCCCAGCGAATAGACCGCCAGAAGGAGCACACCCTGTCCCACGCTTCCCTGCTGCGCGGCCAGGGCAAGGATCGCGCCCAGGATCGGACCGATACAGGGAGTCCAGCCGAAAGCGAACGCCGCGCCGATAAGGAAAATACCCAGAGCGCCCAGAGGGTTCTCGCGCACCTGGATACGTTTCTCGTACTCCAGGAAACCGATCCGGAACAGCCCGGTCATGTGCAGGCCGAGGACGATGATCAGCGCGCCGGCGACCCGGTTGAACCAGATACGGTTGGTGAAAAGAATCTTGCTGATGAACGAGGCTCCGGCCCCCAGCAGGATGAACACGGTCGAGAACCCGAGCACGAACACAAGGGTCTGGAGGAACACTTTCAGGAGACGTTTTTTCCGCGTTGCGCTGTCATCCTGCAACTCCTCCACGCTCATCCCGGTGATGAAAGAAATATATGCCGGAATGAGCGGCAGCACGCAGGGGCTGATGAAAGAGAACAATCCAGCGGAGAAGGCGGTCAGTATGGAGACGCTTTCCATGAGGCTGGCTCCCGTGTCGTTCGTTGCGAGTCAGGCCGGCAGACAGCTTGGTCAGACCGGACGCTTCAGGCTGAAAACTTTCATGGCGAGGGCTTTCCCGCCCTGCGCCAGATCATCGATCAGCGAATACAGGGTTGGAGTGATGATCAGAGTGAGGAAAGTCGAGGTGGTCATGCCGCCGAGAATAGCCAGGCCAACCGGCCCCCACATTGCGGCGCGGCCCTCCGCCGGTCCGAAGAGCGAGGGAGAGATCAGCGGGGCGCACATCGGCAGCAGCGAGAGCACTGTAGTGCTGGCGGTCATCAGGATCGGACGGAGGCGTTTCTGCACGGCGGTGACTATCGCATCCCGGCGCGCCAGCCCCTGAGCGCGCAACTGGTTGATGTAATCCACCAGGATAATGCCGTTATTTACCACCAGACCGCAGACTATTATAACGCCGATATAGGAAATACCGCTCAGGTTGGTCTTTGTCGCCAGGAAGATCATTGCCACGCCAAGCATGGCGAACGGCACGGAAAGCAGGATCGTGAACGGGTGAATGAAGGACTCGAACAAGGCCGCCAGAAGAATATAAATAAGTATCAGAGACAGGACGATCGCGAAGCGCGAGTCCTGCTCGGTCTCGATCATACTCTGATAGTTGCGCCCCAGGGACCAGCTGTATCCAGGCGCCATTTTCAGGCCGGACAGCCGTTGCATGACGTCGTTGCTCAAACGGTAGATGCCGCCCCCGCGAATCGGGACATACACCTCGACCGTATAGAGACGGTCGTTTTTCTCGATATTGCGCGGTCCCCGTCCAAGTTCAATAGCGGCAAGATTTTTCAGATCGCGCATCTGTCCGCCCTGGCCGTAAAGCTCCAGGGTCTCGAGACGGGTCAGGTTCAGACGGTCTTTCCGGTCAAGGCGCATATTGATGTCTATCTCGCGCTCCGCCGCCTTGAACCGTCCGGCCGGCCGGTTGCCCAACTGTGAGCTTAGAGTCATGGCAACCTGCTGGGTGCTGATGCCGCTGGTGGCGGCGCGGTCACGATCCACCATCACCCGCACTTCCTGCTCGCCACGCTCGGTGCTAAGGTCGATATTGTCCACCCCTGGAAGATCACGCAGCAGGCTTCGCACATTCTCTGCATACATTTGCAGAAGTTCCATCCGTTCGCCGGCCAGGTCAATTTCGAGAACGTCTCCACCACCGCCTCCGCCGTGATGGCCATAACGATATGTAAATCCGGGCCGTTCCGGCAGTAAAGCCTTGACTGCATTTTCCAGTTCTACGGTCGAACGTCCACCCTTGACCAGGTCGGTGAAATAAATCTGGAAGCTGCCGTCATTGCGGCGGCCCATGCTCAGGTTGGTGCTGACCGACAGTATCTCCAACTCTTGTTTGCGCTTGAGCAATTCGGCCTCGATGCCTTTCATCACCTTCGAGGCCTCTTCCATCGAATAATTGTGGCTGACCTCGACATTGATGAACATGCGCCGCTCGGGAGAAAACTGCTGGCCTTCCTTATCTATCATTCCATAGAGCTTGAATATCACGAACATCATGCCCCCCACACCCAGCAGAGTGAGGAAGCGGTGATGGAGGGCCTTGTTCACCAGCCAGGAGAAAAAGGTCTTAAGCCTTGGGATGGAGCGTTCCTTGCCAGGGTCCAGTCTCTTCACCACACGGGCGGAGAGCAGGGGAACTACTGTGAAAGCAACCAGAAGGCTGGCCAGCGAAACCACGCAGAAAACCACGCCGAAGTCGCGCATGAACCGCATCATGCCCCGTCCTCCCGCAAGGAAGATCAGAGGCAGAAACACGATTATATTGGTCATGGTCGAGGACATCACCGCCAGACCCATTTCACCGGCCCCCTGGATAGCCGAGTCGACCGGACTGATTTTTTTCTCACTCCTTATGCGGAAGATATTTTCCAATACGACAATAGAGGGGTCTACCACGATGCCGACCGCGTATATCAGGCCCATCATGGAGATTACATTTAGCGTAAGCTCGCTGTTGAACGGATCGAGGCGCGACAGGTACATGAAGAAAAAGGTGCAGATCACGGATACCGGAATCGCGACCGCAATGACCAGTGTGTTGCGGATACTGCCCAGGAAGATCAGCAGCACGGCAATAGCCAGTCCTGCGCCCATCAGACCGGCATTTTTCAGATTGTTGAGGCTTCTGGTGATTTCCTCGGACTGGTCCCAGTATATCTGATAGTCCAGTCCCGCGTAGCGCGGATCGGACTTGATCTGACTGAGCGTGGCAATCACCCGCCGGTTGACATCTATGATATTTGAAGTGGAAGTTTTACGGATAGCCATGGAGACGGCATCCTGAGCGTTAAGCCGCGAGAACCAGCGCATCTCCGGAAAATCATAACGCACCTTGGCCACCTGCTCGAGGCGCAGACCGCGGGAATTGAGCGGAAGGCGGGCGATTTCCTCGATAGACCGGAACTGTCCCACGGCGCGCAGATTGTACTTGCGGTCACCGCTCATGACCTCTCCGGCCGGCAGGTTCGTGTTCCCGTCCCGCACAGCCGAGGTGAGCTGACGGGCATCGATGCGCGAGGCGCGTATCATGTCCTGGTCGAGGTCGATCCAGATGCCCTTTTTCTTGAGGCCGTTGGTTTCTACGTTGGCCACGCCCTCGACAGAGAGCAGCCTTTTCTCGACCACCTCGGTTACGACCTGTTCGAGCAGGTTGGGATCGCCCTTCCAGGTCAGCCCGAAGTTCAGGATAGGCCAGTCAGTAGTCTGCCAGCGGAAAATACGCGGCGGATCGAGCATGTCATCCGGCAGGTCTGGCATCACCCGGTCGATACGGTCGCGCACTTCCATGGAGACCATGTCCATGTCGCGGCCTTCCTCGAATTCAAGGTTGACCGAGGCGCCGTTGGCCGAACTGTTCGAGCGCATGGTTTTCAGGCCGGGCACGGTGCCCATTATGTCTTCGAGCGGCCGGGTGATAAGGCGCTCGACCTCCTCGGGATTCGAACCCTGGTATGAGGCATAAACCCGCAGGTTGGGGCGGTTTATATCAGGAAGGAAAATGAGCGGGATGCGATCCACGCTTAGCAGACCGAGCACAATGACGCTCAGGATCAGCATCGTGGTGGTGACTGGATGATTGACTGCGAATTGGGACAGTTTCATATATTAACCGGCCTTGACCGGCTTCAGTGTTCTTGTTTTTGAGGACCGCATGCCGTTCATTGTACGGCGGATGTCCCGGAGAGGCTGGATTCCTGGCTGCGCTGCCCGGCATCAGCGGTCAGCTTGACCGGTGTGCCTTCACTCAGGTTTTCCTGTCCGATGAGCACAACTTTTTCCTCAAGCCTCAAACCTGAGACCACCTCGAGCGTGTCACCCTGCTGAATGCCTATCTCCACTGGACGGCGGTGCACGCGCAGGGAGTCATCCACCACAAATACCTCAGGAGTCTCGGAATCGGGCAGAAGAGCCTTACGGCTTATCACCATGACATTCTGGTGCGTGTCGGTGAGAATGAACACCGAGCAGAACATTCCGGGCTTGAGCAGGTCGTAGCCCTCGGTCAGGTGCACGGTGACCTTGATCGTCCCAGTTGCAGGATCAACCACGGGGGAGATCATCTCCACCTCGCCGGCAAAACGGCGGTCCGGGATCATTTCGCTCTCGATTTCGACATGATCGCCAACGTTGATCCGCGCCATTTCTTTTTCCGGGACATAGACCCTGGCCAGCAGACGGCTCATGTCGGCTATGTTGAACAGGACCATGTTGGCGCGGATAAGGCTGCCGACCTCTATATAACGCTTGGTCACCATACCGTCAAACGGCGAGGTTATAGTGGCATAGCGCAGGTTCAACTCGGCGCGCTCGGAACGTGTGCGGGCGGTCTCGAACTGGTACTTGCTGTTATCCAACACTTCCTGGCTGGTAAGCTCTTTTTCAAGCATTTTCGTATTGCGCTCGTACGTGCTGCGGGCGTTGTCGAGTTGGGCGCGGGCCTCTTCCAGGGCAAGTTTGAGCTGATCGCGGTCCAGGCTGGCCAGCACCTGACCGCGGCGGACACGCGCTCCTTCCTCGACGTTGAGAGTCTCAAGCGGTCCCTCCACCCGGGCAACGATATCGACCACCCGCAGTGCTTCTATATGGGCATTTCCAAACACGTAGCTCGCCAGGTCCGTGTGCCAGGGAGTTATAACCGCGACCGGCACCGCCTCCAGCGAACCGGCTTTGTCTCCGAGACTCTGTCTTCCGGACTGCATCTGGCCGGGTTTCCCGCCCGCCTGACCATCCCCGCCCTCGGCTTTACCGGAGCAGGATGCGAAAAGATTCAGTGCGGTCAGAACCGCCAGCAGAAGCAGCTTTGTTATATGCCTTTTTCTCGCTCTCAAGACCATCGCCTCTGTTTATCCGTTTATCTGCCGTCCACGGGGACCGGCCCGTGCGCCGTAATATGTCGTTACAATACACCGCCGGTAGCTTCGGAGTTACAATTATCTTTGTGGAACCATTAATTTCAGAAATGTTCCTCGATATAAGCGACCGCGGTATCCAGGTCTGTGAGTATCTTGGTGCAGAAACGCACCATCCATGGATTGCAATCCTTGAAGGGAAAGGGGCTGAAGGCGATGACGAATTTCCCCAGGTTGCGCGAGGCGTGAAAGACCTCCATCGCCGTGCCCATCGAGGGTTTACAATAGTTGACCAGAACTATGTCGCAGTCGCTGATGTCCTGGAGGTCAAAACTGACGATTTCGTTGGCGCTGTCAACCTCGCGATCCTTGAAATTACGCCTCATCGGGTCGAGCAGGGTGAATCGCGGGCTGAACAGCTCTTTCGCCCGTTCCCTCCAGGTGACGCTTTCCTCGACCGAGGCATCCATGATAGGGCCGCAAAGATAGACCGTGCGCTGTTTTTTCTGCTGGGTCGTCATTTTCCGCGCGTTGCCTTCCCCTGATAGCTGTGTATCCTTAAAGACATAATAATGTGTAGAAATTTAATTTACATAGAAAACACGCGTCTGTGCAACCCCAAACCGGCAAAAGTCAAAAAGGTGCAATGAACCGGTCGGAGACAAAAAATGTGGGGCACGGTGAACTGTGCCCCTTGCTGTGATTCATATGATGTGTTGCAGGTTGAACCGGATGATTGACCGAAGTCTGCCGGGATGATCCGAATCATAGCTTTGCGGTGAACGCCAGGATAAGCACACCCTGGCTGTAGTTCGGGCCGCCGATCAGGAAAGTGCCGCCATCCGGAATTCGCAGAACCATGTCCAGGGCCTTGGATTTTGAATCACGCGGCGAGAGTTTTACTTTCAACCTGATCTTGCCGTTTTCATCCAGTCCCTCGGCGGTCAGGATGAGCTTATTGTCGCCCAGAAGAGTGAGATTGCCGGACTCCGAAAACGCCACCTTGAGCTCGTAGGTGTTACTAAGACGGTAGGTGGAATAGTTCAGCTTGTCGAGGTCCTTTTTCAGGGACTTGAGGGCATCATCCAGACCCTGACCGGTGTTTTCCGCAAGTATTTCCTGAACAACTATCTGACACTGGCGCGCCTCCTGTGCGCGCAACAGCGGTGCGGACACGCTGAACACGGCCAGAATGAGGAGCGGCAAGACAGAACGCAATTGACCGGCGGGCTTGGAAGTCATCATATCAGACCTGCTCCTGGACATTGGGGGGCTCAGTTACCTGAATCGTCGATCCAGACAATAGTATGAGTTTCATCCGAATCCGGGCTTAAAACCATGAAACTCGAATATGTGCAATCGATGGACTCGACCTCCGCGCTCATGGTCTGTTGCGCGGGAAGGAAGAGCAGGGCCGCCACGGCCGCCGCGGCCGCGGCGGCGGAAAGCCAGGGCAGACGGCGGCGCAGGAAAGGACTGGTTTTCGGCATTAGCCCCGCCCGGCTGATCGCCTCCCAGTTGCGGCGGACTGTCAGCTCGTCCGGCTGCATGCGGCCCGCATAGTCCTGAATCAGACCGCCAAGTCTGCGGTAGCGCTCCAGAACGCGGGTATGGCCGGGAGAAGAGGCGAGCGCGCTTTCAACCTCCGCGCGCAGGCTGTCCTCCAGCTCCCCGTCGCAGTAGCGCTGTATCAGCTCATCGGTCAATTCGAACCGGTTTTCATCCATGGCTGCACCGTCTTTCTTGCGCGGATACAACGGCAAAGCCGTTTTACGCGCTATAAAAACAGATTCATGATTTCTGTTTCAATCCAGCGCGCCGGAGCGCTGAAGGATTTCCGCCAGACGCCGTCTGGCGTAGAACAGACGGCTCATCACTGTCCCCAGTTCGATCCCGGCGACCTCCGCGATCTCCTGGTAATTCAAGCCCTGCATCTCGCGCAGCACAAGAACCTGCCGATGCTCCTCGCTCAACGACTGGATCGCCCGGTTTATTATTTCAGCCAGTTCCTTCCGGTACAGGCTGTCCTCAGGGCCTTCCTCTGCCGGGGACGGAACCTGGAGGGCCGGGCGGTTGGGATCATCGCTGTCAAGCTCCAGGTATTCCCTTTTGCGCAGACGGACTTTCTTTCTGCGAAAATCAGTCGTGGTGTTAAGGGTCACCCGGTAGAGCCAGGTGAAAAAAGAACTCCGCCCGCCGAATCCTGAAAGAGAGCGAAAAGCACGGATAAACACCTGCTGTACGATGTCATCGGCATCCTCCGGGCGGCCGACCATCGAGACAACAAGGCTGCGAACCTTTCCCTGATAACGCTCGTACAGCCGCCGGAACGCCTCCTGCGATCCATCCAGGGCTTCGGCCACCAGGGTTCCGTCTTCCTCGTTCCGGTCACTGGAGTCTTTCACCATCCACCTATCGTTCAGTTAGACGCCGGTTGGCGCAGCCTATTCAAATAAGATGCATACTATTCCACCCGGACATTAATCTCCAGGCAGATGTAGAGGCCGCCCGGCCAGGGGTCACTCTCCGGTTTTTTTCCGTGCCTTTTTACCATACTCGGTGGCCGGGAAATTCGCGGAGACCTTTTTGTAAAGTTCAACGGCCAGGCCTGTGTCTTTCAGCTTGCTTTCGCTGAGCTCGGCGGCGCGGAAAAGGTATTCCGCGGTGACCGGGGAGTCTGGAAACAGCTCGGCCAGACGGCGGTAGGCATCGACCGCATCCCGGTAATATCTGCGGCTCTCGTGGATGCCGCCGATTCTTATAAGGGCCTCGGCCGCGCGCGGCTCGGCCGGGAATTCATCCACGGTGCGCTTGTACGAGGCGATGGCCTTGTCCGGGCTGGCCAGATAGTCCATGTATATCCGGCCGATCCGCGCATAACACTCCGCCTTGATTTCAGGGAAAGGATAGCGTAGCACCGCTTCCTCCAGGCGGGTGACGGCCTGGCCGTAATTTTTTTCCGATTCCTCGATCTCCGCCAGAAAGATCGAACCCCGCCCGGCCTCGAGGCTGGCTGGATACTTGTCCAGCAGTTCGCTCCAGACATTGCGGGCCATGCCATTGTCCTTCAGATCACGGAAATAGATATCCCCGGTGCGCAGAAGGGCCAGCGGCAGGTTTTTTCCCTGTGGCGCGGCCAGCGGCGCCTCGGCGTATGACATGATTGCGTTATGGTAATCTTTCTGCAGACGGAACATGTCACCGCGGAAAATCAGCACGCGGTCGGCCTCGTGACTGTAACCGGCCTGATACAGGTAATGCACGCATTCGTCTATTACGTAGCGTGACAGCGGCTGGACTTTCGCATCTGCAAGGAGCTGGAGGAAGTCGTAATAACCTCGCTCCCCGCCACCTTGACGCGCAGGTTCCTCGGTCAGGCGAAGGGCCTGCTGTTTCAGCAGTTTCAGGTTTTCGTCAGAGAAGAGCGCCGTGATGCCGCGTTTCTGTTCCGTGCTTATCCGCCTGAGGTGGGCGATAACTTCCGGAGTGCGTTCACTGCCCGGATAGAGATACAGGATTTTAATGAAACTTGCCAGGGCCTTGTCCGTCTGGCCGTTCTGGTCGAACAGCACCCCTAACATGTATTCAACGCTGTCGGATTTGGCGGACTGCGGAAACAGTCTGCGGAACAGGGTCAGCTCCTCGGGGAGGGCTTTGGCGTAATTTTCGCGAGCCAGGTCGAACTTGGCGCGCAGAAGGTTGAAATAGCCGGTTTCATCGGGCTGCGCCGCGGCAAGGGGCTGAAATGCCAGAGCGAGCAAAAACAGGAGGGCTTGAAAGGATAAACCCGGATTTTCGTGTCTTCTCCCACGGGGAGCCATCAGTCCTCCTTTGACGACGGTGTGTTTAAACTGGAGCCGCCGGGAGCCTGTTCCTCTCCGGCTGAGGCCGGCGAAGCTGCCGAGGGCAGGTGGATCGTAAAAGTGGAGCCCTCGCCCGGCGTACTGATAACGGTGATTTCCCCGTGCAGAAAAGTGGCCAGTTTGCGTGCGATTGTCAAGCCCAACCCTGTCCCGCCGAACCTCCGGCTGAGAGAACCGTCTCCCTGTCGAAAAGGCTCGAATATATTTGCGAGGTCTTTTTCAGCTATGCCGATTCCGGTATCCGAGATTTTTATCCACCAGCGCGTTCCAGATTCACCCGTTTCCACAAACACGGAGCCCTTGTCGGTGAATTTGATCGCATTGTCGAGGATGCCGAGCAACAACTGCTTGAGAACATCCGGGTCGGTGACCTGACGCTCCGGGCCCTCAGAGAGGTCGAATCCCAGTGAAATTCCCTTGTTCCGGGCCAGCGGCTCCATCACCGACAGGGTTTCCTGCAACAGTTCACTGACCGGTATTTCTTTCAGGTTCAACCGGACGCGCTCGAATTCTATTCGCGAAAAATCGAGCAGCTTGTTGATCTGTTCGAGCAGGTTCCGGCCGTTGTTCTCTATTATCTGTATGCTCTTTGTCTGACGGGGATTCAGTTCGCCCTGCCTGTTTTCCAGCAGCAGACGGCAGAAACCGAGTATGGAATTGAGCGGAGTTTTCAGCTCGTGACTGACCGAAGCCAGGAATTCATTCTTGTGGCGGCCGGCTTCCTCCAGCTCGATTTTGTTGCGGAAAAGCTGGTCGTTTATCTCCTGAAGCGAACGGGTGCGTTCCCGGACTTTCTCCTCAAGTTCTGATGCGGTGCGCTCCACCCGCCGACGCGCCTCGATGATCGAGGGTATCCAGAGAAAGAATCCGTACGCCAGGCAGAAATAGCCGATCAGGTCGAAAAATATGTTCTCCAGAAAATTAAGCGCCGGATAGCTGAAAAAGCCGAAGTAATCCGCAGTTTCAGGCAGACGGGTCAGAAGATCGATGAGCGAGCCCAGAAAGACCAGCGTGAACCCTGAAAGCAGTGAAATCCAGCCCCTGCCGCGAATCTCCGGATGCCGGGAGCCATTGGCGGCCAGGAACCCGAGAACGATCAGCATCAGGGCCACACGGATGAAAATCAGGGTGGTCTGGGACTGAAGGATGGAGAGAAACAGGTCGGTGATGATCAGGATATTCAGGATGACCATGAGCAGGAACAGGAAATTGATCGCCCCGTCCTCAGATTCCCGGTTTTTCTGTCCTTTATCCCGGGCCATCCAGCAGTCCTGAAAGCGGTGTTGTTATTAATCGGATCCGAAACCCCGAGCGAGCTTTATTAATAATAATCCCGTCCGGTTTTCTTATCCAGTGTTAAGGATCAAATACAGTCTGAGATATTGATTTTTCAGTTCAGGGTGAGTATGATGATGAAACATGGCCCTCAAATTTATATACTCCTAACCAATGCGAAGGTGCGGAATGAAAAGCTCAGGCCTGATGACCCGAACTGTCATTCTCGGTCTGCTCGCGGAGCGGCAGATGCACGGATACGAGATCAGGAAGCGCTTGCAGGAAGACCTGGGCGAGCGGGCGGATCTCAATTTCGGTTCGATATATTACGGCCTTAAAAGTTTCGTTTCCCGCGGATGGCTTGAGCATATCCGGGATGAGGCGGTCGACGGCAACCCGGAGCGTTCGATCTACAGAATCACCCGTCAGGGCCGCGCCGAGCTGGTCAGGCTGGTGGAGAAGCTTCTGGCTGACACCTCCGCGTCCCTTCAGCCGCTGGAGACCGGACTGAATTTCATGGCCAGCCTGCCCGCGGGACGGGCGGAACAGATTCTGTCCCGGCGTTACGCTGTCCTAAAGGAAAGCTATGAGAAAGCCCTTGCCGCGGAACCGCGCGGAGATGAGCAGCCGCTGGACCGTCTTATCCGTGAATACCGTCTCTATCAGCTCGGGGCCGAGGTGCACTGGCTGAAAAACAGCCTGCCCGGGATTCATTCCGCGGGGGCCGGGGAGTTTTCCCGCAGGAAAAGCTCGATCCGCTCGTAGTATCGTTCTCCCAGCAGAAAATTCGCATCCAGGTGGCCGCCTCCCTCCACAGGCCACCATTGTCCGTGCCGGGCCTTGCGGGAGAGCCTCTCCCCAAGCTCGAACGGAACCACCTGGTCGGCGGTCCCGTGGATCAGAAGCACCGGCAGGTCGATTCCGGCCAGGCCTTCTTCAACCTCCCAGCGGTTTTTCATCAGCGGATATACCGGAATGAAACCGAAAATAAGCCGGGCCATGTCTTGTCCGCTGGTGAAGGCGCCCTCCAGGATCAGTGCGCGGACCGGTTTCCGGCCGGCCAGGTGCACCGCAGGAGCGCCGCCGATCGAGCGGCCGAACGCCACAATCCGGCCAGGCTCGACGCCCCGTGCTGTCAACCAGTCCCAGGCGGCGAGAGCATCCTCCCTGAACGCCTGTTCCGAGGGTTTGCCGCTCGATTGACCATAGCCGCGGTAATCGAACAGAAGGACGCCCAGCCCGCGGCGAGCGAACGGCGCAATCCATTCGAGCCGGTGGGAGATGTTGCCCGCGTTGCCGTGCAAAACAAGCAGCACCGCTTCCCGGGAGCCAGCCGGCGGGAAGAACCATCCATGAAGGCTGTCTCCGCCGGAGCGGATCAGAGCCTCCTCGAAGGTCAGTCCGAAATCGGAGGGGTACGCCTCCAGCTCACGCATGGGATGGAAAGTCAGGCGGTCCTCCAGCAGACGGACGAGCAGCGCAAGCAAAGCCAGAGCCGCCGCGAGCGAGACGGAGAAAACAAGGGCATGTTTCAGCAGGGCCAATTCTGATTCTCCTTTTACCTGTCCATTACATATAATTTAGCTTCTTATTCCGCCCGGCGCAGCAATAATATCGACACTGAAGGACGCCATGCCGCCGCGAAGCACAAAACACTGGCCCTCCGCTGTCTGGAGAATTAATATATCATTTCGGTGATGCGATGTTTTTTCTCGCGCCTCGTTCGCTTCTGTTGCGGCTTTCCTTTAATATCCGTTCCAGACTTTTATTACTTGCGGGGGCCTAATGTCCAGACAGTCGATCGGCAGGCGTTTTTCAGGCACGGTTGCATTAATCGCGGCGCTGGCGTTCATTACGGCAGGCGGCTGCGGCTCAGAGAAGGGAGGCAGTCAGATGACGCCGGTGTACAGCGCGCGCGTGGAAACCGATTCGGCCAGCGGCCAGCCGGTGATAGTGCTCGAACGCTCCGGGGCGCACCCGATGAGCGCCAGGATCGCTCCGCGCTCCGGGGCGAACCTGTTCAGCCTGACTTATGACGGGAAGGAACTTCTTTACGCTAACAGCGACCTGAACCAGTTGCCGGGCTACCGGTTTGGAACGCCGGTGCTGTATCCCGCTCCAAACCGCGTGGCGAAGGGCGTGTTCAGTTTCGAGGGCCGCACATTCGACTGGGGAGTGAACGAGAAGGACCGTTTCCTGCACGCCCTCGTGCATTCCGTGCCCTGGGAGAACGAAACGCCCACGGCCACGGCGGACAAGGCCGAGGTCCTGACCTGGCTGGATTTTGTTCCCGGCACGCCGTATTACGAGAAATTCGGCTATGATCACCGTCTTAACCTGCGCTTCAGCCTGGATTCCCTGGGGATAAAGATCGAGTACGAGGTGGTCAACCGTGACTCGCTGAGCATTCCGTTCGGTTTCGCCCTGCATCCGTATTTCAATTTCATCGACGACCGCAACCGGATTCTTCTGTGCGTCCCGGCCAAGGCCCATATGCAGGCTGTCGACCTGATGCCGACCGGAGAACTGGAATCGCTGGACGGCAGCGTATACGACCTTCGCACCCCCACCGCCGTGGGGATGTTGAGCCTGGATGAGGTCTACTACGGGATGGAGCCGCAGAGCCCGGCATTCATCGAGTACCAGGACAGCGGGCTTAAACTGATTCTCAAATCCTCGGCTGACTTTACGCATATGGTGGTGTACGCCCAGCCGCAGAATCCGTTTGTCTGCGTGGAGAACCAGACCTGCTCGACCGATGCCCACAATTTGCACGCTCGCGGTCTGGCCGATGTGGCGCATCTTTTGACCGCCCCGCCGGGGGAAGTGTTCACAGGCTGGGTCCGCTACGATATCGAACCGCTGAGCCGCTGAACAAGGGTTCCGGATGAAAAAAGGGGAGGGCCGGCCTGACGGTCCTCTCTTTTTTTGTTTTAATTGCTGCGTTTTCTTGACACTATGCAGGAGTTATTTTATATACTTCTTTCTTGAAGACTATCCATGGACACTTAACGAGGTATTGCGATCAAGATTATCTCACCCGGGGAGTACGATCCATGAAGAACTACGATAGCAAGGATATCCGAAATGTAGCTGTACTTGGTCACGGGAGCTGCGGTAAGACCTCTCTCACCGGGGCGCTTTGTTTCGCCGCGGGCAGCTCCAAGAGGCTTGGAAGCGTTGACGAGGGCAACAGCCTGACTGATTTCAGCGAAGACGAAATCGAACGCAAGATTTCGATCAACCTGTCCGTGGCTTTCGCGGAGTGGAACAAGGTAAAGATCAACCTGATCGACACCCCGGGTTATCTGGATTTCATCGGCGATGCGTACGCCTCGGTGCGCGCCGCCGATTGCGCTCTTATCACCGTGCACGCGATCAGCGGCGTGGAAATCGGCACCGAGATGATGTTCCGCCTGGCCGCCGGCCGCAAGATGCCCACCGCAATTTTTATCAACATGTTGGATAAAGAGCACGCGAATTTCGAAAAAGTTCTCTCCCAGATCAGGGAAAGCTTCGAGGGCCATTTCATTCCTCTGACTATCCCGATGGGCGAGGGTGAGAGTTTCCGCGGCGTGGTGGATATCCTTCGCCGCAAAGCCTGTCTCGGCGAGCCAGGCGCTCAGAAAGGCGAGTTCAAGGCCCAGGATGTGCCGTCAGACATGGCCGGTAAGGTCGATGCGGTCTACAAGGAATTTATCGAGAGCGTGGCCGAGCTGGATGAAGCCCTGATGGAGAAGTATTTCGCCGAGGAGCCTCTGACGGACGAGGAAATCCTGGGCGCCCTGCGCAAGGGTGTGGCCGAGAGGGCTGTGATTCCCGTATTCTGCGGCTCGGCGATCAAGACCTTTGGAATAAGGCAACTCCTTGACGGTCTGGCTGAGATCATGCCCGATCCGGTTATGATGCCGCCGCGGCCATCGGTCAAAGTCGAGGGCGGGCAGGAGGTCATGATCGAGTTCAAGTCTGGCGACCCTGTCTGCGCCCTGGTGTTCAAGACAATCTCCGAATCGCATGTCGGCGAGATGAGCTATTTCCGGCTGATGTCCGGAACGATCAAGAACGGCGATGAATTGATAAACAGCAACCATGGGCAGCCGGAGCGCCTTGGACACCTGAGCATTTCGCTGGGCCGCGAGCGTATCGAGGTCGAGCAGCTCACCGCCGGTGACATCGGCGTGGTGGCCAAGCTCAAGGGCACCCATACCGGCAATACTCTGTCCGTCAAATCTCGCCTGGTCAAACTGGCCGATATCGACTTCCCCAAGCCGGTGATGAACGTGGCGATAGAGCCCAAGATCCGGGGCGAGGAAGAAAAGATAGCCGGCGGTCTGCGCAAGCTGCAGGAGGAGGACCTGACTCTGCACAGCCATTTTGACCCCACTCTCAAGCAGATGATAGTATCGGGCATGGGCGAGCTTCATCTGGATGTGGTGCTGTCGAAACTCAAGCGCAAGTTTAACGTGGAAGCGGAATACGTCAAACCGCGCATTCCTTACCGCGAAACGATCCGCAAGAAGGCGCAGGGGCAGGGCAAGTTCAAGAAGCAGTCCGGCGGACGCGGCCAGTACGGCGACTGCTGGGTCCGTCTTATACCGATGGAGAAAGGCTCGGGCCTTGCGTTCGAGGACTGCATCGTGGGCGGAGTCATTCCCGGCAAGTTCGTTCCCTCGGTGGAGAAAGGCGTCCGCGAGGCGGCGAGCAGGGGCGTGCTGGCCGGATACCAGGTGGTGGATTTCAAGGCTGAGTGCTACGACGGGAGCTACCATACGGTGGACTCCTCGGATATCGCCTTCCAGGTGGCCGGAAGCATGGCCTTCCAGAAAGTGGTGATGGAGGCCGACCCGGTGCTGCTCGAACCGATTCAGAATGTCGAGGTGCTGGTGCCCGAGGATTACATGGGCGACGTGATCGGCGACCTCAATTCGCGCCGCGGAAGGATCATGGGCATGACCAGCGAGGGCAGTTTCCAGAAAGTGGCGGCCAAGGTGCCGCTGGCCGAGATGTACAAGTACTCGACCTCGCTGCGCTCTATGACCCAGGGCCGCGGAATGTTCACCAGCGAGTTCTCGCATTACGAGGAAACTCCGCGCGAGGTGCAGGAAAAGGTGGTGGAGGAAAGCAAGAAGGAAAAACAGCAGGAATAGGAATTACTCGGTATTTTCATGACATATCGAGCCCCCGCGGACAGGAAGTCCGCGGGGGTTTCACTTTCCGGTGAGAATAAAAAAGGCTTTGGGATCTGCAAATCCCAAAGCCTGGCTGCACAATCAGCTTCCGCGAAGAAGCCTGTCACCGGGGCGGTGACAGAGAAATGATTTGTGCAGTAACGGCCCTTTCGGGCTAATAATCTAATCGGCAAAAAAAAAGAGAACTTTAAAAATGGCTTTCAATCCTCAGAGGAATATGTATGGTTTTAATGTGTAACAAATTTAAAAATATACAGTTATGAGAAGTGTGGCGGGCATGGGCGTACAAACGCTGTCAGCCGTCATGGCCATACGAAACTGAACAGGCTGATAAGGAATTCATCTCTGCGCAGAGGGACAGGCAATCTGTCATAATCCCTTGCCAAGCGCGCCGCCTTGTGGTAAGCTCCTGTGTGCAATGTTCAATAACCAGGGAGCCGAGTTGAAAAAGATTGCCATACTCTCGATCAAGGGTGGCGTGGGCAAGACCACCACGACGATCAACCTGGGGCATGGGCTTTCGCTGAACGGCCAGCGGGTGATCATGATTGACTGTGACCCGCAGAACAACCTGGCCGAGATATTCGATCTGGACCTCGGCGGCGGCGTGAGTGACCTTCTGCTGGGCCGCAAGGCCTGGATGAACGAGGTGCGCCGCAACCTTTTCGTCATCCCTTCCGGAGGGCGGGCGCTGATGGATGCGGAGTGGAAAGCGGCCACGGCGAAAAGTCGCGAATCGATCCTGGGCGAGAGCCTGGAGGACCTGGCCAACTGCGACTACGTGATCTGCGACTGCTCCAGCGCGATGAACCTGATCAACATAAACGTTCTTCATTTTGTCGATTATATAATAATACCGGTGGGCATGGACTACTTTTCGATCAGCGGTCTGAAAAACACTTTCGAGATGGTGCGGGATGTCTGCCGGACCGGGAATTCGCACCAGGTGCGGCTGCTCGGGATACTGGCCACGCAGTTCGATCTGCGCACGCGTGTCAGCCGGGAGATATACGGAGTCCTGAGCCGTCTTTTCCCCAACGAGCTGTTCAAGACCGTGATCAACGTGAACACCCGTCTGCGCGAATCCCCGGCCTACGGCAAGACTATTTTCGAGTACGATATCACCTCGAGCGGAGCGCGCGATTATTTCAAGCTTACCTCGGAGATTCTTTCGCATGAATGACATGAAATGCCCGCCGCGCGCTCTCACGATAGCGGGGAGCGACTCGGGAGGCGGGGCGGGCATTCAGGCCGACCTGAAAACTTTCCAGGCTTTCGGCTGTTTCGGCATGAGCGCGGTGACCGCGCTAACGGCCCAGAATTCACAGGGCGTGCAGGGCGTGTTCAAGATACCGGCGGAGTTCGTGGCGCGGCAGATCGATTCCGTTCTCGGCGATATCGGCGCGGATGCGGTCAAGTGCGGTATGTTAGCCGACAGCGATATAATCGAGGCCGTGGCCGCGGCCCTGGAGCGCGGGGGATGTCCGCCGCTGGTGCTGGATACGGTCCTGGTGGCCAAGAGCGGCGACCCGCTGCTCGAGGACAGGGCCGTGGAGACTATGGTCCGGCGGCTTTTCCCCCTGGCCGCGCTGGTCACGCCCAATATCCCGGAGGCGGAGCGCCTGACCGGCCGGAAAATAGAGGGCTGTCAGGACATGTTCGAGGCGGCGGAGCAGGTCAGGGCCATGGGCGCGCGGGCGGTGCTTCTCAAGGGCGGGCACCTTGACGGGCCGCGGCTGGTGGACATCCTGCTGCTTCCGGACGGGAGCGCGGCGCGGTATGAAAGCGAGCGTGTCGAGACCCGTCATACCCACGGTACGGGCTGCACGCTCTCGGCTGCCGTGGCTGCGGGCCTGGCCCGGGGCCTCGGGCTTGCCGCGGCGGTCGAGGCGGCCCGGCGCTACGTGCTGAGGGGGATTCGCCTGGCGCACGCCACCGGAGCGGGCTACGGCACCCTGAGGCACGCGCCGTTCGATCCAGAGACGGACTGAGATTTGGTGACATATTGAGTTGAATAAGCCTCGCTATTACGAATAAAATCGTTATTTGCAAACAACAAACCCCCGCCCGGAGCGCTCCGGGCGGGGGTTTGTTCATACTGATCGCAGTGCTTCTATCGTGTATTACTTTTTGTCCTTATCTTTGTCCTCATCCACGACTTCAAAATCGGCGTCCACCACGTTCTCCTTGCCGCCACCGGAGGCCTGCTGCTGGCCTTGGCCGGCGTCTCCGCCCGCCGCGCCCGCCCCGCCCGCGGCTCCCGCTCCCTGCTGGGCCTGGGCCTGCGCCTGGTACATCTGCTGGGCGGCCTGGTTCCATATGTTGGTCAGGTTCTCGTGGGCCGACTTGATCTCCTCGACGCTCGATCCCTTGAGCGCGGTCCGGACTTTCTCGACCGCGGCCTCCAGGCCGGAGCGCGTGGACGGGTCCAGCTTGTCGCCCACCTCTTTCAGGTTCTTCTCGCTCTCGTAGGCCATCTGGTCGGCGCGGTTGCGAATCTCAACCTCGTCGCGCTTTTTCTTGTCCTCGGACTCGTGGCTCTGGGCGTCCTTGACCATCTTGTCGATTTCCTGCTCGCTCAGGCCGCTGGTGGCCTCGATCCGTATCTTCTGTTCCTTGCTGGTGGCGCGGTCCTTGGCCCCGACGTGCAGGATGCCATTGGCGTCGATGTCGAAAGAGACCTCGATCTGCGGTATCCCGCGCGGCGCGGGCGGGATGCCGGTAAGCTGGAACCGCCCGATCGTGCGGTTGTCGATCGCCATCTGGCGCTCGCCCTGCAGTACGTGGATTTCCACGGTGGTCTGGTTGTTCTCGGCCGTGGAGAACACCTCGGTCTTCTTGGTCGGGATCGTGGTGTTGCGCTCGATAAGCCGGGTGAACACGCCTCCCAGGGTTTCGATGCCCAGGGACAGCGGGGTCACGTCCAACAGCAGCACGTCCTTCACGTCCCCGGCCAGCACTCCGCCCTGGATGGCCGCGCCTACGGCCACAACCTCGTCCGGGTTCACTCCGCGGTGCGGCTCGCGGCCGAAGAAGCTTTTCACCACTTCCTGCACCTTGGGTATACGGGTCGAGCCGCCGACCAGGATGACCTCGTCGATCTGGCCCGGCTCCAGCCCGGCGTCCTTGAGGGCCTGGCGGCAGGGGCCGACAGTGCGCTGGATCAGGTCATCCACGAGCTGCTCGAACTTGGCGCGGGTGAGCGAGACATTCAGGTGCTTGGGGCCCGAGGCGTCCGCCGTGATAAACGGCAGGTTGATATCGGTCTGCATGGTGCTCGAAAGCTCGCACTTGGCCTTCTCGGCCGCCTCTTTCAGACGCTGGAGCGCCATCGGGTCCTTGCTCAGGTCGATGCCGTTCTCTTTCTTGAACTCATCCACCAGCCAGTTGATTATCCGCTGGTCAAAATCATCACCGCCCAGGTGCGTGTCGCCGTTGGTGGATTTCACCTCGAAAACACCGTCCCCCAGGTCCAGCACCGAGATATCGAACGTACCGCCGCCCAGGTCGTAAACCGCGATAGTCTCGTCCTTTTTCTTGTCCATGCCGTAGGCCAGGCTGGCCGCGGTCGGCTCGTTGATGATACGCAGGACTTCAAGTCCGGCGATCCGGCCGGCGTCCTTGGTGGCCTGGCGCTGGCTGTCGTTGAAATAGGCCGGCACAGTTATCACTGCCTTGTCCACTTTGGTCCCGAGATAGTCCTCGGCGGTCTGCTTCATTTTCTGCAGGATCATGGCGCTGATTTCGGGCGGAGTGTAATCCTTGCCCTGTATTTTCACCGTGGCCACATCGTTGCTTCCGCCAAACACCTCATAGGGGACCTTGGTTTTTTCATCGGTGATCTCGTTCATCCGGCGGCCCATGAACCTTTTGATCGAGAATATGGTGTTGCGCGGGTTGGTCACCGCCTGACGTTTGGCCACCTGACCCACCAGACGCTCTCCATCCTTGGTGAAAGCTACAACCGATGGTGTCGTGCGGTTGCCCTCGGCGTTCGGTATAACCACCGGGTCGCCGCCTTCCATCACCGAAACGCACGAATTGGTCGTGCCGAGATCGATTCCTATGACTTTTCCCATTATTCACTCTCCCTTTTCTTAAAAGAAATTTTCGAATCTCAGATATTGTTGTCGATTTCTATCGGATCAAAGAACGAAAAAAGCAATTAATATGCCACCAAAGACTTCAGAAGACCTTTTGTAAGTTATTCTTCCGTGGATGTATCAATCCCTTGAAAAACATATGGTTTGAGAGCATGATTTTTCCCGGGGCGTCTGCACACTGAATTTGAAATGGAGAAAAATAAAAAACGCGGATTGTCTTATGCGCCAATATGGCGCACTTGAGAGGTCAATACGGCAGTTGAGGTTTTATTTGACTCTATTCCGCATAAACGGTAAATTGACCCATCCAAACATATCAGACAGGAAAATTGCCGACGATGAAAAAAGCGCTCAAGCTTTCCCTCGCCCTTCTGATAAGTCTCGGTTGCCTCTGGATAGCCTTCCGCAACGTCGACTACAATCAGGCCATGCAGATATTCAGCCACGGCAGGGTTCGTGTCTTTCCGCTCTTTCTGTTTTCTTTCCTCTGCGTGGGTGTCCAATGGATCAGGGGTTGGCGCTGGGTCTATCTTTTCCGTCCCGAGCACCGGGCGACCAAGGGCGGCCTGACCGTGTCGAATTTGATCGGGTTCATGTCCAACAATATCCTGCCGCTGCGGATGGGTGAGATGGTGCGGGCGCTGATGGCGCGCCGCAAGACCCGCGCACCGTTGAGCTATATCCTGGCCAGCCTGTTCGTGGAACGTCTTTTCGACACGCTTTGCATGCTGCTCTGCCTGATCGTGCCTCTTCTTTTCATGCCCGGCGCCCCGGGGTTCATACGCAAGGTCGGTCTGGGCATGACCGCCGCTTTCTTCGGCGCCCTGGGAATCCTGCTTGTACTCCGCTTCAAGCCGCATCTGGTGCAGCGTGTGATCGCCGCTCCGGCCAGGCGGATAATGCCGGAAAAGGCCTTCGCCCGTCTCGACCACATCCTGCATACTTTCACGGATGGTCTGCGGATGTTGAAAGACGGCGGCGCGATGCTGAAGGTTTCAATCCTGAGCCTGTTTCATTGGGGTGTGGTCGTTTTCGCCTACGAGATGGCCTTCCGGGGATTTTCTTTCGACAACCTGCCCTGGACCGCGCCTTTCCTGACCAATGGACTGGTGGGTCTGGGTGTGGCGCTGCCCTCGGCCCCGGCTTTTGTCGGACCGCTGCATGCCGCCATAATCTATTCGCTCAGCGATGTATACGGTGCGCTTAAAAGCGAGGCCACCGGGTTTGCCGTGGTCATACACATTCTGATGATGGCGCCGCTGACGGTTGTCGGTCTGCTCATGATGTGGCGCGAGGGGCTTTCGCTCAGCCAGATCCGTCAGAAAGCCGAACAGACCGGAGAGGAGTCCGATTTTACGGCCGCGGAATCAATGGCTCCGAAATCCGTATCCGAATGAATTACCTGTTTTGCACCGGTCACGCAGCCGAGGAGAGATAGAATGCCCCGTCCCGCTGAAAACAGACTGTCTATCCGGGTTTATGCCAAAATAAACCTCTCGCTGCGCATACTCGGGCGGATAGAGGGCGGCTACCATTCCATAGAGACCATCTTTCAGAACATCTCTATTTTCGACCGCCTGAGCGTGAAACCTTCAGCGGGTGAAGTCCGGGTCACGTGCAGCGACCCAAGCATTCCCGAGGGGCCGGAAAACCTGGCCTGGCGTGCCGCCACAAACTGTCTCGAGATGCTGGGCGTGCGTGACGGAGGGGTGGAAATACACATTGAAAAGGGTATACCGGCAGGGGCGGGTCTGGGGGGAGGCAGCGCGGATGCGGCCGGGACGATACTGGCCTGCGAGCGTCTTTACGGCTCACTGCCTGGTGGCGACACCACGCGTTACGCTTTAGCTGCCTCGCTCGGGGCGGATGTGCCGTTCCTTCTTTCGGGGGGACGGGCCCTGGCCTGGGGAATCGGCGAAAGGATGCTTCATCTGCCGGTGAGCAGCACCACGCCGCTGCTCCTGGCCATGCCGTCATTCTCGATCTCCACTTCCTGGGCTTACCGGGCGCTGGATGTGAGCCAGGCAGAGGGGCAGTCGACCGAGACGATGGATATCAACGGCGGGCCGCTGAAATGGATGGAGCTCACCGGTCCGTTCGGACCGGTGACAAGCCTGGTCAATGACTTCGAGCCGGTGGTGTTTGCCCATCATCCGGAGCTGCGAGACCTGAAACACAGTCTGATAGAGGCCGGCGCGCGCGTTTCTCTGCTCTCCGGGAGCGGCAGCGGAATTTACGGGCTTTTCGAGGACGAGGCCACTCGCGACCGGGCAATATCAGCTCTGGAGGATATGGAGGACCTGAAGCTAATCCCGGCCGCTTTTATCGATACCGCCTGCGTTTTCGAGTGACGGTCAGACCTCAGGGCTGGCCGGAGCCTGTCAGCGCGCGGAGACGGTCCCTGGCGCTGCGCACCCAGTCGCTGTGACCGGCGGCAAGAGTTTCGAGCTGCCGGTAGGTGGCCGAGGCCGCCTCACGCTGTCCCATCGCTTCCTGTATCAGCCCCTTCTGATAAAGAGCTTTCAGCGTTATTTCCGTGCGTTCCGGGTAAGCCTCGCACAGACCATCCATCATGTCGACAGCCTGGCTGTATTCCCGGCTTCCCCGCAGGAGTGAAACGAGCAGAAACCGCGCCGCAGCGACTGTTTCAGGATCACGGCTCCAGAGGGAGGACAGAATCGCGCGGGCATTCCCGTTCCGGCCTGCCTTGAGAGCGGCTCCGGCCCAATCCAGCGCGGCCCGCCCAGCCTCCGCCGAGGGGGCAAGGCCAGCCCAGCGTTTTGCGAACTGCTCCACGGCTCCTACCCAGTTGCCTTCACCGCCCAGGATCTGCCCCAGCATACCGGCTTTCCTTGTGGCAGTTGAGATTTCAGGCGGAAGGCTTTCCAGCAGTTTTCGAGCTTTGTCGATCTGGTTGGCGGCCACGTAAAGCTCGATCAATTTCTGTTTCGCTTCCACTGACCAGGGACTCCAGGTAAATTCCCGCGCCAGCCGGTCCAATGCCTGGGCGCTGGCTGCTGTTTCGCCCCGCGCGCGATCCAGGGCCGCCCCAACCCATAAGGCCCTGTCCTCCGGCCAGACATCGCCGAACAGAAGGCGGAGATCATCGTTCAACGAGGCTGCCCCATCTAATTGGCCCAGGTTCAGCAGGTACTCGATCTCATCCAGCATGAGACCGGCCAGTCCTGCCCGGTCTTCCGGAAAGTTCCGGCGGAACTCGTTCCGGGTTTCAGCCACTTTCTCCGGATCGCCCGCGTTCATATAGGCAATCATTATCCCGCGGTAGGCCAGCAGCGAGGGATCGACTTTATAGAACTCGTTCCAGGCGGACTTGCGATAGCGTTCCAGTTCCTTGCGTGTTTTGCCGGCATCCGCTCCCTGTTCAAGCGACCAGACAAGCCAGCGCACGCGCGCCAGGGCGTGGAATTCGCTCTGCTCCGGCAACTGTGCCAGGTATTGCATGGCCTGCCTGCTGTTGCCGGCCTCGAGGAACAAGTCCACCGCCGCGGCGAAACCAGCCTGCCGTTCCTCCGGTGCGCTGCACCGGCTCAGGTAGCGGACAAGTAAGGAATTGGCGGCGGCGTACTCGCCAATCCCCGCCAGGGCGCGGATACGGTAACACTCGAAACGCATCCTGCCGTTCCGCTCAAGGCTGTCCTGTTCCATCCGGCCGAACAGAGCAGCCGCCAGACCATAACGTCCAGTATGGTATGCCGCTTCGGCAAGCACGGCGCGGCATTCCGGAGTGTCTGAGGCGTAAGTGTTATGGCTGACCCAGTTGCGCGCCGTGGCGTAAGCTACTGAATAACGTTCCTGGCTCAGGTGCATCCTGGCAATACGCAGACCGGCAAGCGCGGCCCAGCGGCTTTGAGGCCAGCGTCCGGTCAACGTTCCGTAAAGGTGCGCCGCGCTGTCCATCGCACCGGCGAAACCTGCGTTCTCCAGTGAGCGGGCCAGTAAAAGCATCGCACGGCCGCTTTGTTCAACTGTGCCGCTGCCTGAGATGGCCTGTGCCCACATCATCCTTGCAGAATCTGCCCTTGCCAATGTGGCAGCCGTCATGGCGCCCTCCGCGGACGCCTCGTATAGCTCGCCCAGCCAGATCAGCAGCGCGGTGCGAACGGCTCCTTGAGCCAGATGGGGCAGTTCTCCACGCAGCAGTGTTTCCGCAGCGCTCTTCTCACCGGCGTTCAGCGTTGCTGCGTGCGAACGGTAAATATCCAGATACAGACCGACCGCGTTTTCCCGCCCCTGGAACTCCGCGTTCTCGGAAAGAAGGCGTCCCAGATCGCGCCATGCCTGCCTGATCTTTTCCACGCCCGCGTTTTCTCCAGGCGACTGATCACGCAGACCGGCCAGGTACAGGTACTCGGCAAGGGGCACGCGATCGGCGGGCGGAATCGATCCGGCGGCCTGCAATATCGACACTGCCCGGTCGTAATCTCCCAGACGGCGTCCGGCTATTTCGGCCAGCCGCTGCGGCGGGATGTTCCCTCGCTGAGACGAGAAAAGGTCAAGAAGCTCGCGTGCCGCCCCTGACGGATCAGTCAGCTCGAAACGCGCCAGGTCTGAAAGACGCAATGATGACTGATCCCAGTAGCGGCTGGACGGATAATTGTCGCACAGACGGCGCAGGAGAGCCTGCTCGCGCGAAAAATCCCCGCGTGAACGGCAGATCCGGGCGTATACATGGAGCAGACTGTCCATGACATTCAGCGGATCGGACCCGGAATTCAGATAATCCCTCAACTCCGCCTCGGCGCGCAGCGTATCATGCAATGACAGATATATGCCGCAGGCAGTGAGACCCGCCTGCGCCAGAATCAGGCTGTCCGGCCGTTGCCGATACAGGTCCTCGATCGCCGATAAAGCTCCGCGCCTGTCGCCCGAGGCGGCGAGCGCCCAGGCGCCGATCAGTCTGGCCTGCATAAATTGTGACGATGAGCCGAACCTCTGTCCGAAAAGCTCGACCGACCGGACAAGGGGTGACAAATTGCCGGAGCGTTCGGCAGCGTTTTTCATCCTGCCGAGCAACGAGAGGGCAGCTTCCGGGCTTTCTATCAGGCGAAGGCGCTCGACGCCATGGGCCATGAACTGTTCATTCCGGCCCTGACGGTAGTCCAGGTCCATAAGCAGGGCCAGGACACTGTCCCGGCTGAAGCCCTCCTTTTCCAGGTTTCCGCCAGCCGAGGCCAGGGCGGTGAATACGCTGTCCGCTCCGGCAAGATCCCCACGGCTCAGGCAGGCCTGGGCCAGCAGAAACCGCATCGCCGGAGAATAAAGCATTTGCTCTCCGGAACCGCGCCGCAGTTCCTCGATCAGCCGAAGGGCCGAATCCGGCTGTCCGATCCCGCCGAGGCATCCGATAGCCAGCATCTGCGTATTCAGTTCCTGTTCATACAAGCTTTTGCCGGTAATCTCCTGGATTCGCCGCACCAGGCCCCACGCCTCCTCCGCGCGCCCATTTTCAAGAAGAAGGGTGGCGGTGCGCTGCATGACCGGAATCAGCTCCGGCGACTGTCCCGCGCTTCCTGACAGGTATTGCAGCCCGGCCCGTATGGCTTTCTGGCTGAGCCGGGCGCGGTCGGCAGCCCGCTGCATCGATATCAGGGCTGACGGCGTGAAGGATGAATCGGGAAATGCCACCGCCAGCGGTTCCAGCACCAGGACCGCCAGACTGTC
Organism: uncultured Gemmatimonadales bacterium; assembly: GCA_964473155.1. GTDB lineage: Bacteria > Gemmatimonadota > Glassbacteria > GWA2-58-10 > GWA2-58-10 > JAJFUG01. The sequence goes on from CAYYNT010000011.1 coordinate 63,891, forward strand.
CTGTCCCTGACGGTACAGCAGGCTTCCAAGCTGAGCCAGAGACGTCCCGGAGAATTCCGAGGCCGGGTATTCGGCTATCAGGCGCTGGAAAGAAACCTCGGCCGAGTCCGCCTGCCCGCGTCCGGCCCGGAACAGACCTGACAGGTACAAGGCATATGGCTTGGAGTCGTCCCGTCCGGGTTGCCTGAGCACCCGCTCGACTACTTCAAGCGCAGTGAGAGTGTCTCCGCGGGCAGCCTGACGGGCCGCCCCGTTAAGAAGGCGGGTATTCTCCTTGGATGCGGCGAGTGGACTGCTTAATGCCAGCAGCGCCGCCGCCAGGATCAGAAAGGTATGATTGAGTTTGTACAAAGCCTTGTCACTCCGAATCCGGTTGCCGCCCGGTGAATTCCGGACAGACTCATTTTTATCTTATATGTGCGAATCCGAAGGTTGTCCGCACTTGTAAATTCTTTTTGCCCCTGTTAGCTTATAAAGACGGGAAACCGCGTATCCTGTGTTCCGGGGCCGTGTTCAAGCCGACTTTATTCCGGGACTGATTAGACAGCGCATCCATGAAATCCGGATGCAACAGTAACTCTGCCATCTTTCATAACTGAAATTTCCGCCAGGCGGAAGAAATACTTCCACTGCCAGTTGGCAGTCCTCTCCATGGCCGTTGCTGGAAGCGGCCTGAGTGGAAATAATTATACCTGAGATCTGTTTAAATTGCAAGCAGGCTTTACTGCGGAGAGTCCCGCGCAAATGGAGGAAAAGGAATGAAGGTCACGGTATTGGCCGGAGGAACGAGCACGGAGCGGGAGGTGTCGCTGTCAAGCGCCGCCTGTGTGATCGAGGCGCTGAAAATGGCCGGGCATGAGGTGACGGCGGTTGATCCTGGGCAGGACTGGAAGGTTTTCGATCCCTCCACGGCTCCGAAGGTTATTGAGCGCAAACGTTGCACCCTGCCCGCTCCGGAAGAAGTGCAAGTTCTGAAAAGCGGACAGATAACGCTTATAATAATGCATGGCGGACAAGGGGAGGACGGAACGGTGCAGGCGGTTCTGGAACTGGCGGGAGTGCCTTATGTCGGGAGCCCTCCGGGACCAAGCGCCATGGCCATGGACAAGATAGTCAGCAAGCAGCTTTTCACCGCAGCCGGGGTGCCGACACCGCCGTACCTGATTCTGGACAGCCGCTCACGTTCCACCTGGAAGGCCCGGGTGGAGGAGGCCATGCCGGTGATCGGGCTGCCTGTGATCGTCAAATCCGCCGACCAGGGGTCCTCGATAGGATTGACCAAGGCCGGATCGATAGCCGAGATTCTTGAAGCGGCCGAGGCCTCGGCCGCCTTCTGCCGCCGTATTCTGGTGGAGAAATTCATCCAGGGGCGCGAGTTGACTGTCGGGCTGATGGCGGGCGAGGTGCTGCCGGTGCTTGAAATAATCGTTCCGGGCGGATTGTATGATTTCCAGGCCAAGTACAAGAGCAGCGCCAACCGTTACATCTGTCCGGCCGAAATATCGGAAGAGGCCGCAATGCGGGCGCAGCGCCACGCTCTGGATGCTTTCCGGGTGCTGGGCCTGGAGGACTACGCCCGGATCGATTTTCTTCTTGAAGACAATGGCTCTTTATGGTGTCTGGAAGCGAACAACCAGCCCGGTATGACAAACAGCTCCCTTCTGCCCAAGGCTGCGCGGGTGCTGGGGCTGGACCTCTCAGGTCTGCTCGGGCGGCTGATCACCCACGCCCTGGAAAGACGGAAAGCGGGTTGAAACATACTACTACAGGGAGGCGCTTTGAGCGACAAGCCCCTGCGCGACATACAGAGCGAGACAGATACTCGCAATCTCGAAATACAGAAAGTTGGAATAAAGGGCATCAGATATCCTATCACCGTGCAGGACAGGGCCAACGGCTCCCAGCACACGGTGGCGAAGATACAGATGTCCGTGCTGCTGCCGCATCATTTCCGCGGCACACACATGAGCCGTTTCATCGAGATACTCAACCGCCACAAAGGCGCCATAGCAGCGGACAACCCTCACAACATACTGGCTGAGATGCGCCAGAAGCTGGATGCCAAGGTGGCGCACATGGAACTGGAGTTCCCCTATTTCATCGAGCGGGAAGCTCCTGTTTCAAAATCCAAGGCCCTGCAGGAGTACATCTGCCGTTTTATCGGCTCCCTGGGCAGCGACAGCCGGGACACGGATTTTATTCTGGTGGTCGAGATTCCTGTGACCACTCTCTGCCCCTGTTCGAAGGAGATTTCCGAATACGGAGCGCACAACCAGCGTTCAGTGGTGAGGATAAGCATACGGTTCAGCGCTTTTGTCTGGATCGAGGACATGGTGGAACTGGCGGAGAAATCGGCAAGCTGCGCACTCTACCCGCTGCTCAAGCGCCGTGACGAAAAGTACGTGACCGAATACGCCTACCGTCACCCGCGTTTTGTCGAGGATGTGGTGCGCGAGGCGGCTCTCCGTCTCGGAAAAATGCCGGAGGTGACCTGGTACCGGGTGGAGGCGGAAAACTTTGAGTCGATCCACAACCACAACGCCTATGCCCTGATCGAAAAACCGGTGCAGGATATGACGAAGGATTAAGTCCGGTGATATTATCTGCCGCCTTGCGGCTTGCCGTCCTGGAGAAGAACGGATTATCGGGAGCCTCCGCGGCTGCAGCGCGGCGGTGACTGTCCCGCTGCTTCGGAGGACTGATCTATCTGATGCATATATATAGAACGGCAGGATACGTTTTAAGAGAATAAAAAAAGAAAGCTATCATTGCTTTTTGAAGAAACCGGTCTTATCATAAGACAGACAGCCCATCAATTTTCCGCCAGGTTGTTTCTTCCGGTAAAAATGCAACGAAACGCGTTTTCCAATCATCCGGGACAAAAGTGGCCGGTTTTTGCTGAAAACGAGCTGTAAAATAATGGGAAAGGGCCTTTTTTTGTTGTTTTCTGAGCCGGAAGAGGCATTTGTTTCTTGACACGAAATGATAGGGAACTGATCAAAATGGGCCATAAATCAAGATTGCAGAGAAAAAATTCTTGACAACGTATTGCGGTGGGCTTAAACTTTTGCCATATCCTGCCAATTCGCGTCAAAACCGTGTCCTACCTGCACGGAGTAAAGCTATGCCCAAAAAAAGCTGGACAATTCTTGTCGTGCCACATGATGAAATCCGAGTTCGACGGCTCAAGGTATCCTACTGGCTTTTCGCAGTGGTTGTAGCGGTTGGCCTCGGGGGGCTGACCGGTTTCGGCTACATGACAGCCATCTCGCTCAATAAAGAATACAATCATCTTAAACTCATAAACCTGCAACTTGAAAACCAGCTCCTCACGCAAAAGCTTTCGAACGTTGAACAGAAAATTTCAGGCCTGACAGAGAGCATTTCCGGTCTGATGAATGAGAATCAGGTTTTTCGCCGTATCGCCGGGCTTGACCTTCTGGATGATGAAATCAGGGAAGTGGGTGTCGGCGGCTCGTATATCAGCAATTATGACGAGCTGTTTGAATTGAATAACACCGCGGCCCGTCAGGTGTATCAACAGCAGGAACAGGTGGAGGCTCTTCTCCGCAAGTCCGACCTGATAAAGCAGAGTCTGGATGAGGCGATACAGAGCATGGAAAACAGCGCGGAAAAGTGGGCGCACCACCCGTCGATAATGCCCACCAGGGGATATGTCTCCAGCTTTTTCGGCCGCCGCGAACACCCGATCTACCATAACTCCCACTACCACAATGCAATCGACATATCCACTCGAATGGGCGAGTTGATCGTGGCCCCAGCGGATGGCCGGATCGTGATGTCAAAACATCAGGTTGGTTATGGGCTTACGGTAGTGATCGACCATGGTTTCGGCATTGTTACAAAGTACGCGCATTTGTCGAAAAGCAATGTCCGGGTGGGTCAGGAGGTCAAGCGCGGCGACATGATCGCGAGTGTTGGACAGAGCGGAATCACGACCGGACCGAACCTGCATTATGAGGTTGTGATTAACGGCGTTCCGCAGAACCCGCTTGATTTCATTCTCGATAATTATATCCCCTGACCTGCCCGCAGGCTTCCAGGGCCGAGAGTCTTGACAGGCAAGAGCCTTTGCCCTATTTTTATATGTCCCAGGTCCACAGGACAGTCGCTCGCCAACCCCGTCAGGACCGGAAGGTAGCAGCGGTACGCTTGTAGTGATTGTCGCTGTGGGTAGCCTGGGACGTTTTTTTTGCTGGTGTTTGTCTCCCCACTCCCCGGGTTCACTCGACATTCCCTGGCCGCTATCCGGCCGCATCCGCAGTTGCAGATATTCTTCTCACTCGCAGGCCCGGCCGCAAACAGTCGCCGCCGGACGAACATTTTTCCGGGAGAGTCCAGATGTTTATCCTGCATTCTTACGCACCGGCGGTGGCTTTGTGCGTGGTGACCATGCTTTGCTGGGGTTCCTGGGCCAATACGCAGAAACTGGCGGGCCGTCACTGGCGTTTCGAGCTTTTCTACTGGGATTACGCCCTGGGCGTCCTGCTTCTGTCGCTGGCGTTTGCGTTCACCCTGGGCAGCCTGGGCAGCGAGGGACGGCCGTTCCTCGACGATCTGGCGCAGGCGGACCGCTCGAACATAATGTCGGCCATGCTGGGCGGGCTGGTTTTCAACGTGGCGAACATCCTGCTGGTGGCGGCTATCGACCTGGCCGGGATGGCGGTGGCTTTCCCGGTGGGTATCGGCCTGGCGCTGGTGATCGGAGTGGTGCAGAGCTATGCGGTAAATCCCGTGGGTAATGCGGCCGTGCTGTTCACCGGAGTGGCCGTGGTGGCGCTTGCAATCATTCTGGATGCGCTGGCTTACCGGCGGCTGGGTGGCGGCGCCGGCGGCGGCAAGGTGAAAGGTATTCTCCTGTCGGTTATCTGCGGCGTAATGATGGGTTTTTTCTATCCGCTGGTCGCCGGGGCGATGGTCACTGACTTCGCCGCCCCGCAGGCCGGTCTGCTTACTCCATATTCGGCGGTGGTGCTGTTCGCCCTGGGACTGTTCCTCAGCAATTTCATCCTCAACACGCTGGTGATGCGTTTTCCGTTCCGCGGCGAGCCTGTGTCGATGGGAGAATACTTCAAGGGCTCACTCGGTGTGCACCTTACCGGAGTCCTGGGCGGTGCGATCTGGTGTGTTGGCATGAGTTTCAGCATCATCGCCAGCGGCATGGCCGGTCCGGCGATCAGCTACGGCCTCGGGCAGGGGGCGACTCTCGTGGCGGCGCTCTGGGGGGTGTTTGTCTGGAAGGAATTCGCCGCGGCTCCTAAAGGCACTAACAAGCTCCTGGCCGGGATGTTCCTGCTGTTCGTGATCGGCCTGGGTCTGATAATCTACGCCCGCACAGCCGGTGCGGCCTGACCGTTTTATTCGATACAACCGGAGGCCGGATTCCTTTAAAAGGAGTCCGGCCTCTTTTTCCTGTCCTGAAATGGATTTTAACCGGCAGCAATGCCGGCCACACGCGGCTTGACCAGATTCTTGAAATCCTCGTAACTTATCCGCATCACCTCATAGTGGCTGCCGCCGTCGAACGAAATGTGTTCATCCTGGTCCAGGCTGCTGTCCACCCAGGTGGTTATGCCGTAAAGAGAGCCGAACGGCGGCATTGCCCCGACCTCGCAGTCCGAGAAAAGATTTCTGATTTCCGCCTCTGTGGCCAGTCTCGGCTCGTCCATGCCCGAAACGCGGGCGAACTTGCCCAGGTCCAGATGCTGCGGGGCCTCCAGCACGGCCATGGCGTACTGCCTCCCATCTGTGACTATCACGGCTTTCGCGACTTCCTTCCCTGTGGTGTGGATGCTGGCCGCGGTTTCCTGGGCCGTGTAAGTCACCGTATGCGGAAGGATGTCGTATTGAATGCCCTCACGGTTCAGGTGTTCGATAAGCTTTCTCGAAAGTGTCATGGCGGTCCTCCTGTCCGGCTGAAGCGGTTTTACCCTCAGCGTTCCCCCGATCGAGTTTCGCTCATGGCCGGATCAGGTGAATTCAACGCCGGATGTTTGTAACAGCGGAACGAAAATACGATCAGGGAGGCCAATCCTTGACGTCTGGGCACAGTTCTTATCTCTCACCTCCGGGATCAAGGTGAAAGGTGGACGTAAATCTGAGGGAATAAAGCGGGGACAGGCGGCGGAGCAAGCATTATGTGTTAAGCCGTCGCACAGCCTCAATTAATTGTATGTTTAACTTAAATTGATATCAAGGCGATGACATGGATTAATCCATGCACAAAAAAGCCCCTCCTGATAGAGGGGCTTACATTGATATGAGTTAACATCTAAAAATCAGGCGGTCAGCGTTTCATTCGCCTCCAGCAGGTTCGTCCGGGTGGACAGGCCATGCGGGCAGGCCGCCTGGCAGGGAGCATCCGCGCAGGATTCACAGGCCAGCGGCCTGGCGCTTCTTTCCAGAGAGGCGTAACGGGCCATGGCCTCTTTCTCGAACCCGTAGTAACGGAAATACATCTGGTAGCGCATCACGCTGGCCACATCCACCCCGTGCGGGCAGTACGCGGCGCATGTTCCGCAATACCGGCAGTAGCTGCTGTCGCAGGCAGCCCTGTACTGATCGAGGAGTTCGCTGTCATGGAATGTAAGTTCCTTGCCCACGGCAGTTGAATAGTTTTCCACATCGTCGAAAGTGCGGAACGCGCAACAGACCGAACTGACATCCTTATTGCCGAGCGCCCAGCGCAACACAGCCTGATTGTATTCCAGCCCCTTGCCGGCGAGCGCTTTGACCTCGTTCTCGCGCGAACCGGCCTTGGTCTTGAACACAACCACTCCGATTCCTTTCTTAACCGCTTCCGAGAAAAGCTGCATTTCGGCCGGGTGCTCCATGAAATTGTACTTGCACTGGAATATCTCGAAGTATCCCAGGTCGATGGCTTTACGCAGCACACCCTCAAGGTGTCCGCTATGTGTGGAAACGGCGAGGTGATTCGCCTTGCCTGCCTTTTTCAGGCGCTCGAAAGCCTCCGGGATTGCCGGGTTGGCCGCATGCTCAGGCTCATCGCACATATGGGCCAGGAATATATCGACATGGTCAGTGCCCATGTTTCGCAGGCTGCCCTCGAGGTTTTTCACCAGGGTGGCGGCATCCCGCGGGCGGTTGCAGTCGCAGCCGGTGGACAGTATCAGCTTGTCGCGGTGCTTTTTTACCGCCGGGGCGATAGCCCGTTCGGCCGCCCCGGACTGGTAGTCCGTGCAGGTGCAGACCAGATTGATCCCCCGGTCCACAGCCGCTTCCAGTATGCCTGCGCTCTGCCAGCCGTAAGTGCCGAAACTCACCTCGCTTGCGTTCAGGCCAGTTTTGCCGAGCGGACGGTATTTCATCGGCCCGGCCTTGCCTGTCTCGCCCAGGGCCACAGCCGGGAGCGTCCCGGCGGCGATCAATCCGTTCCGGATAAAACCGCGACGGTCCATGAGAATCTCCTTTCGTAAAGGCGCGGCCGGTGACTTGAAGCATCCGCTTGGTTGGGATACCGGAATGAAGACAGCATGTATCAACCTGTAACTTTTTTTGTTAAACTCTGGGAGAAAGTACACTCATCAGGTATGGCTGTAAAGGACAATTTCCTTGCCACGGGCTGTTTTTCTACCTAAATAATAATTTCGCTTCCGGTCGATATGCCATACCTGAGTAGAATGTGGAATCGTTCCGCAGAGGTAGCGTGCTTCCGATGCTACATTATCCTCTACACCTTCCCCGGAGATTCTTGAATGAGCAATGAACCCTTGTCATCCGCGGGCAACCGTCTCCTGTCGCTCGATGTATACCGTGGATTCACCATGTTTTTCATGGCCTCGGCGGGGTTCGGGTTCGCTGTCCTGGCCGACAACCCAGGCTGGCAGTGGCTGGCCTGTCAGGTGGAGCATGTCGAGTGGGCGGGTTTCGTGGTCTGGGACCTGATCCAGCCCTCGTTCATCTTCATTGTCGGGGCGGCCATGCCGTTTGCTTTCGCCGCCCGAAGCGCCAGGGGGCAGAGCCGCTCGCAGCAGTTCGTTCATGTGCTTAAACGCTCGCTGCATCTTCTGCTGATCGGCTGCGTGATTGTCGCCATTCACAAGAATACAATCCTGATTGACCTGACCACCGTGCTCCAGCAGATCGCCATCGCCTATTTCTTCGCCTTCTTTGTGCTGGGCCGCGGCACGAAAGTGCAGGTGGCGGCGGCGCTCGGGATACTTCTGGTGCATACGCTCTGCTTTGTGCTCTGGCCGGGAGTGGGTCCGGGAGGCCCCTGGGCCAAGAACGCCAATTTCGCCTCGGCGGTGGAGCAGTGGGTTTTCGGACGGATGGACAATGGGGGTTACACGGCGTTCAACGCAATTTCCTCAATCGCCACGGTTATTTTCGGCATCCTGGCCGGAGAGATGCTGCGCCGTGACATTCCGGCGGCAAGAAAGGTGAGGAACCTGTTTCTTGCCGGTCTGGTCTGTCTGGCGGCCGGGGCGGCGCTTCATCCGTTCATTCCGGTGGTTAAACGCATCTGGACCTCGTCCTGGGCGATTTTTTCCGCTGGCTGGGCCTACCTCCTGCTGGCGCTTTTCTACTGGCTGATAGATGTGAAGAATATTCGCCGCTGGTCTTTTATCTTCATGGTTATCGGGATGAACTCGATTTCTATCTACGTTTTCTTCCAGATGCTGCGCAGCAACATCAATCACTGGCTCTGGACATTCACCGGACCGATGCTCGGCCCGCTCGGCGATCCCGGCCTGATCTTTCAGAACTGGCTTGTTCTGGCCGTGCATGTCTATGTGACTTACTGGCTGTACAAGCGGAAAATTTTCCTTAAAGTGGGCTGAGCCTGCCGCCCGGTTTGTATTGCGAACCCCAAAAGGAGAAACTCGTATGACCAAGCGATCAACAGGATTCAGCGCCGCGGTGCTTGCCGTGCTGACAGCCTGTATCTGCGTATCTTCCATCTCAGCCGCCGAGATCAGCCTGCCGGTCCCGGTGATCAAGGACAAAATCCGCGGCGGCTGGATCGGTCAGACCGTGGGCTGCACATATGGCGGGCCGACTGAATTCCGCTGGCAGAGCACCTGGATCCAGGACTATGTGAAAATCGAGTGGAACGACAGCTCGATGCTGCGGGCATACGAGCACCATCCGGGATTGTACGATGACCTCTACATGGACCTGGCGTTCCTGGCCGTTCTCGACTCCCTGGGCATCGATGCGCCGGTGGAGGCGATGGCGCACAAGTTCGCGAATGCGGGATTCACGCTCTGGCACGCCAACCAGTCCGGCCGCTGGAACATAATCAACGGCATCATGCCACCGGCCAGCGGGCACTGGCGCAACAATCCGCACGCGGATGACATCGATTTCCAGATCGAAAGCGATTTCATCGGCCTGATCTGCCCGGGCCTGCCGCAGACCGCCCTGGAGTACGCCGACCGGGTGGGCCATATCATGAATTACGGGGATGGAGTATACGGCGGCGTGTTTGTCTCGGCCATGTACACCCATGCTTTCACCGAAAAGGATATCGCTCGGGTGGTCGAGCTGGGGCTGGCCAGTCTACCGGCGGAGAGCCGCTACGCAGCCTGCATCCGTGATGTCATCGCCTGGCATGCTCAGTGGCCGGATGACTGGAGGCGCACCTGGTTCGAGCTGGAAAAGAAATGGGGCATGGATATCGGCTGCCCTGGCGGAGCGCTCCTGCCGTTCAACATCGACGCCATGATCAACGGCGCTTACATAGTGATTGGCCTGCTCTACGGCAACGGTGACATGACCCGAACTATAGACATTTCCACCCGCTGCGGCCAGGATTCCGACTGCAACCCATCGAACGCCGCCGGGATACTCGGGACGATACTCGGTTTCTCGGGCATCCCGGAACAGTGGAAACTGGGTCTGGATAAAGTGGAAAACCTGAATTTCAGTTACAGCGACTACAGTATCAACAGTGCGACAGAGGCCACTCTGAGGATCGCCGCGAAGATTGTGGAAAAAAACGGCGGCAAGACCGGACCGGATGTCTGGGTCATCCAGACCCAGGAACCCAGGGCTCCCGAACAGGTTGAGGCCGGCTTCGAGGACCTTAAGCCATTTGAGCACCGCAATCTGAATCAGAAGCTTGACAAACCGGTCACGTTCAGTTTTGACGGGCGGGCTTTTGTGGTGAACGGACGGCTGGAAGGTGACAAGGGTGAGGCCCGCTGCGAGTTGATTGTTGACGGGAAGCTGATCGAGACTGTCACGCTCAAGGGTGATTATCACGACCGCCGTGATCCGCTGTTCTGGAACTATGATCTGGCCAGGGGCAGCCACACGGTGGAGATCCGCCGGGTGGAGGGCGATGGCCTTCCGCAGCTCAATGGAGTGCTGATTTACCAGTAAGTGGTTATCCGCGCGGGGGCGGCTGGACAGGCCGCCCCCCGCATCCGGCCATCCTCGTTGATTTCCGCCGAAGATACACCTTCGGTTCACCGCACAGACATCCGAATGTTATCTCGATGAATTTCAATCGGTTGCGCACAACTATCCGGGCGCTCCCACCCTTCGCGCTCTCAGGAATATGTTGCCAAGCCGGTCCTTATAGGCTATTTTACATATTGAGGATTACAGGATTCAGGCGGAGAGGATACAATTGAGCTACCTCGTTCTGGCTCGGAAATACAGGCCGCTGGTGTTCGGCGACATCGTGGCGCAGCAGCATGTAAGCCGCACCCTGGTGAACGCTATCGCCGGGGGACGGATCAGCCACGCCTACCTGTTCTCCGGGCCGCGCGGTGTCGGCAAGACCTCTACCGCGCGCATTCTGGCGCGTGCGGTCAACTGTCTGACGCCGGTAGGACAGGACCCCTGCAACGTGTGCGATATCTGCCGCGAGATAATCCAGGGGAGTTCGCTGGACGTGCTCGAAATCGACGGGGCCTCGAACCGGGGCATAGATGAAATACGCGATCTGCGCGAGAGGGTGGGTTACAGCCCCAGCCGCAACCGCTATAAGATATACATTATAGATGAAGTGCACATGCTCACCCAGGAGGCGTTCAACGCCCTGCTAAAAACCCTGGAGGAGCCGCCCGCGCACGTGATTTTCATCTTCGCCACCACCGCGCCGCACAAGGTCCCGCCGACCATTCTGTCGCGCTGCCAGCGTTTCGATTTCAAGGCCGTGTCACCCGCCCAGATGCAGGCGCACCTGGAGGACGTGCTCAGGCGTGAGGGCCTTCAGGCCCCGCCGTCCGTGCTGGAAATGGTCGCCCGCAAGGCCGGGGGAGCGATGCGCGATGCTTTGAGCCTGCTCGACCAGGTTATCGCTTTCTGCGGCGGTGAACTGACTGTGGAGCGCGCGGCCCAGGTGCTTGGTGTGTTCGACAGCGAGCTGTTCATTGAGCTTTCCACTCTTCTTGCCGAAAAAGACACGCCCGGCGTGGTCGCGTTTGTCGACCGGCTGATGGACAATGGTGTGGATCTGGAGGAATTTTTTCAGGAATTGGCGGTGCATTTCCGCAACCTGATCATTCTCCGCCTCGGAGCGGCATCTTCGTTCGATGAAATACCGGTTGCCTACCGCGAGCGCTACCAGGAACTGGCTGGGCGTTTCGCGGCCGAGGACCTGGTGCGCTCTCTGCACCTGATCCTGGGGATGGAGGAGACTTTCAAGCGCAGCACTCAGCAGCGAATCTGCCTGGAACTGCTGCTTATCCGGCTTGCGATGCTGGACCGGAGCGCCGATATCGCCGATCTGATCGCCCGGCTTGAAGCGGGAGGCGCTTCAGCGGCCGGTAATCCGGGCAGGCCTTCACCAGCGGTGCGTCAGGTGCGGGACAGCGCCGCCGCGGCCACAGCTCCGCAACGGTCCGCAGCCGTCCGCACGGCTTCGGACATGACAGACGGATTGCGAAGGCAGCCTGATTCAAATTCTCCGGTTGAAGCGCCGGCGGCCGGGAAGCTTAACGCACGACCGGCTCCCGCGGAGCGGATCCAGCTATCCGGCCCGCTCGACCTGGAAGCCATCCGGCGGCACTGGCCGCAGATAGTGGAAAGAATCAAAAGCCGGCGCAGTTCGCTGGGTCCGGCGCTGAGTTCCGTTACACCGGGCGATTTCAACGGACTCAAGCTGGTGCTGGATATCGACCGGGGCCGCAAGTTCGACCGTGACAAGCTGAGCGCCGCCGAGAGCCGCAGTCTGATAAGCACTGCGTTCGGAGAGATGTTCGGGCTGAACGGTCTGGAGCTTGAGATTCGCGGCGTGGAGAATTCTCCAGCCTCCGCCGCCGCACCGGCGGCGCAGGAGGCTCAAAGCCCGGGCGCCCAGTCATTCGAGCAGCTCTGCCGCACGGACCCGGCGATGAACCGGATCAACGAGCTGTTCAATCCGGAACTTATCTGAAGAAAAAATGATTCTGTCGCCCGCGCCGTAAGACCGGCAAAGGCGGCGATCTTTCAACCCGCTTCAGCAAGCCGTGTCAACGGCGGGGATGAAAAAATGAACAATATAACGCAACTGCTGCAACAGGCTCAGAAGCTGCAGGGAAGCTTCAAGCAGATGCAGACCCAGATGGAAAATCAGAAGATCGAGGGCACGGCTGGAGGCGGCATGGTCCGCGCAGTCGTCAACGGCAAGCAGGAGTTGCTGGAAATACGTATCGATCCGGAAATTCTGGACCCGAAAGACACCGAGATGCTCGAGGAACTGGTGGCCGCGGCGGTCAACAACGCTCTTGAAAAGAGCCGCGCCATGCTGGGTGAGGAAATGAGCCGTATCACCGGCGGGATGAGCCTGCCCGGCATTATTTCGAACATTTTCGGCAATTGAGCGATGTCCCGGAGCGTCGAAAAACTGATCAAGGCTTTTGCCCGGATGCCCGGCATCGGAGAGAAAACAGCCGGGCGGCTGGTGTATTTCCTTCTCAAGGCGCCGGATGAGGTGGCGTTTCAGCTTGCGGAATCGCTTCGCGAACTGAAAGAGAACGTGTTTTTCTGTTCCCAATGCCGGAATATTACCGAGATCGATCCGTGCGAAATCTGCGCCAATCCGGACCGCGACCGGGGTCTGATCTGCGTGGTCGAGGAACCGAGCGACATCCGGGCGATAGAGGCCAGCCGTTTTTTCCGCGGGGTGTACCATGTGCTGGGCGGACGGTTGAGCCCACTCGATGGCGTGGGGCCGGACCAGCTTTCCTTCGACCTTCTCCGGCGGCGTCTTGAGGATACCGTCTGCCCGGTGCGCGAGGTGATTGTCGCCACCAACACGAGCGTCGAGGGGGATGCCACGGCGCTGTACATCCAGCGCCTGATCGATGGGCGGGGGATAAAGGTCTCGCGCATCGCCTGCGGACTTCCCGCCGGCGGTCACCTCGAATACGCGGATTCATTCACCATAAGCCAGGCCCTGCGCGGCCGTCATGTGTTGGACCATGACTGAGCGAATCGACAGTCAACAAAAAATGCGCGCTCCGGGAGGCGGCCTTCTCGGACACCGTCACCTGCCCAACCTTCTGACAGTGGCGCGTATTTTTCTCTGTCCCCTGATCGCCTGGTTGATCCTGAGCGGGCATTCGCTCTGGGATTTCATACTGGCTTATTATCTTTTCGTGGCTGCCGGTCTGACCGACATATACGACGGTATCCTGGCGCGCAGACACCAGAATGTCACAACGTTTGGCAAGCTGGTCGATCCGGTGGCGGACAAACTGCTGCTGGCCGCCACGCTCGTGCCGTTCTACCTTCTCAGCGGCAGCAACGCCGCTTTCCAGTATGTCACGCTGACAATATTGCTGATCCTTCTGGGCCGCGAGCTTCTGATCACGCTGCTGCGTTATTACGGGATGTGGGCCGGTCATATCTTCGCCGCCAGCCGTCTGGCCAAGTTCAAGACCGCCAGCCAGATGTTTTTTATCGGCTCGGTGATAGTGCAGGTGATTCATGGCCGGATGATCGAGTTTCACCCGGATTTCGCCTTCCCCTGGTTCGCCCCGTTCCACCACTGGCTCAACCGTGTGACAATCCTCGCCGTGGTGGGCCTTTCTCTGATTTCCGCCGCAGAATACGTGTTCCGTAACCTTCCGATAATCCTCCGGCGGTCCCGCGCATGAGATTCCTGGCCGGTGTGCTCGCTTCAGGACTGGGCAGCGGTTTCAGCCCCGTGGCCCCCGGCACGGCCGGCTCGCTGCTGGCCGCGGCGCTTATATATCTTTCCGCGGGCTGGTGGGGCCCGGCCACTGCTCTTGTCGCCACGGCAGCGTTGTATTTTGCGGGAGTATGGGCCTGCAACGTATCCGAAAAGATGTGGGGCCATGACGACGGCCGGATGGTGATCGATGAAGTGGCGGGAATGTCTCTTTCTGCGGCCTGGATCGAAGCTTCGTCGCTTCCCTGGCTGGCGGGGGCGTTCATTCTGTTCCGTTTGTTCGACATAATCAAACCGTTCCCCGCCAACCGCGCCGAACATCTTCCCGGCGGCTGGGGCGTGATGACCGATGACATCGTGGCCGGGGCCTATGCCCTGCTCGTAATCCTGGGGTTGAAACTGTGGATGTGACGATCCTGACTATCGGGGCCGAGATTCTCAAAGGCCGAACTCTCAACAGCAACGCGCAGTATATCTCGCAGGCCCTGTATGCGGGCGGGTTCGGGGTGCGCGAGGTGCGTACGGTGGATGACAGCGATCCGGCCATTTTAGGCGCGCTGGAAGAGGCATTCCGCGGCGTGAAAGTGATAATAGCCACCGGCGGTCTGGGGCCGACGCGGGATGATGTAACCAAGAGCGCGGCCTGCCGTTTTTTCAGGCGCGAGCTGGTGCGGGATGAGCGTGTGATGCAGCACCTTCTTGCCCTGTTCAGGCGGATGGGCTATGACAGTATTCCGGAGCGCAGCCTGGGCCAGGCCCTGGTCCCGGAGGGCGCTACGGTGCTGCACAACCGCCGGGGCACCGCTCCCGGCATTCTGCTCGAAGACACCGGCGGTCTGCTTTTCCTTCTGCCCGGCGTGCCTCTGGAAATGCAGGCGCTTATTGACGAGGAAGTCCTGCCGCTGCTGAAAAAGCGTTTCGGCGGCGCTGCCCGCCGGACAGAGGTGGTGCGCACGGTGGGCATCGGAGAGAGCGTGCTGGCCGAGCGGATCGAATCCGGCCTTTCCCTGGAGGACCGGGAATACCTGAGCTATTACCCCAGCGGCGGCCAGGTGGATGTGGTTGTGGCCCCGCCGCCCTCGGCGTTGGACCCGGATGATGGCGTGGCGGTGCGGATCGCGGAGCATGTGGCCGCCCAGGCCGCTGGATTTGTGTATGGCCGCGGCGGCCGCGACCTGTTCCAGGTGGCTGGAGATATTCTGACCGGGCGGCGCCAGAAACTGGCCCTGGCTGAAAGCTGCACCGGCGGCTGGCTGGCCAAGACTTTCACCGACACGCCGGGCAGCAGCCGGTTCCTGGACTGCGGAGTTGTGACCTATTCCAACGCGTCCAAGAGCGTTTTCCTGGGAGTCGGCCCGATCCTGCTGGAAGCGCATGGCGCAGTCAGCGAGCCGGTCTGCCGGGCCATGGCCGAGGGCGTGAAATCCCGCTCAGGGGTGGACTGGGCATTGGCTATAACCGGAATAGCGGGGCCGGAGGGAGGCTCCGCTGAAAAGCCGGCCGGCACGGTGTTTATCGGTCTGGCAGGGCCGTCCGGGACAGAGGTCAGACGCTTCTCATTCGGGGGCGACCGTGAGCAGGTGCGCTGGCGTACGGCGGTAAAGGCCGCGGAACTGCTCTGGCGGGCGCTGACCGGAATAAATCAATAATTACTCTTTACTTTTGGCTTCTTTATTCTTAGTTTAACGGGGTGTTATACTGTTTTCGGGGAAGTGAAGGGCGGAATTCCTGCCTGAACGATCGAATGAAATAACTGCCGGCCCGACCTGATGCCCGGCCCAAAGGAGGTCCTGAAATGCTCCCGAATATCGGCACCACCGAACTCCTGGTTATCGCTTTCATTGCCCTGCTGTTGTTCGGCGCCAAACGTCTGCCGGAGATCGGCAACTCGCTGGGCAAGAGCATCCGCGGTTTCAAGAAGGGCCTGAAAGACCTGCAGAACGAGTTGCCCAGCGGCGAGGAAGAGAACCGCGACGACCGTCCGCGCTACAACGCCGACAACCGTTCCCAGCAGCAGTCCGGCCAGAATTCCGCGCCCCGCGGGGATGCGAACTGAACGAACCTCACCGGTTCACCCGGCCGGGATTGCCCGGCCGGGTCACTGAAGAGGCCGGATCCGTCCTGTTCAATGCGGCGGCCTCTGCCTGTCATTATTGAATCCTCGGCCGCCCGCCGGCCCGCAACTCTCGGCAAAAGACCATGAAAATCGCCCTGATCGGCTATCCTCTCTCCGGAAAAACCACTGTCTTCAACACTCTTACCGGCCTGCACGCCCGCGTGGATGGTTTTATCACAAGCGGCAAGGAGGCCAATATCGGGCTGATAAAAGTCCCGGACAGCCGTATTGACCGCTTGAGCGAGATCTATCAACCCAAAAAAACCACCTACGCAGAGATCAGTTTCGTGGACGTGGGCGGGATAACCTCCACCGGCACGGGCGGGATCGACAGCCAGAGCCTGTCGTACATGCGCACGGTGGATGCGTTCGCCTTTGTGGTGCGCGCTTTCGAGGACGAGACTGTCAGCCACCCGCTGGACCGGATCGACCCGGCGGCGGATGTCACCGGGCTGGAGGAGGAGATGACCCTCTCCGACCTCATGATTATCGAAAAACGTCTCGCCAGGCTCGAAAAAGAGGGCAAACGGGCCTCGGCGGAGCACGAGTTGCTTATACGCTGCAACGAGGTCCTGGGCGGGGGACAGGCGCTGCGCGAACTGGGTCTGAGCGAGGAGGAGAAAAAACTGCTGGCCGGGTTCCAGTTCCTGACTCTCAAGCCGCGCCTGATCCTGGTGAACACGGGCGAGGACAACAAGGACGGCGACCCGGCGATTGCGGCCCGGTTCGGCAATGTAATCTCGTTCTGCGGATCGATGGAGCAGCAGATCAGCGAGCTTGGCCCGGCAGAGCAGGCCGAGTTCATCGAGGCGATGGGGATCGGCGAGCCGGCGCGCGGCAAGTTCATCCGGGCAGCCTACGCTCTGCTCGACCTGATCAGCTTTTTCACCGTGGGCAAGGACGAGGTGCGGGCCTGGACCATCAACCGGGGCACGGACGCGGTGAACGCGGCAGGCAAAATCCATTCCGACATCCAGCGCGGGTTCATCCGCGCCGAGGTGGTCTCGTACGAGGATTTCAGCGCCGAGCCGAACATGAACCGGATGAAGGAACTGGGCAAGCTGCGCCTGGAGGGCAAGACCTACCCGGTGCAGGACGGGGACATCATCAATTTCCGGTTCAATGTCTGAGAATGCGTGAGCTGTGTGAAAAAATCGTGTGATTGTTTTGGATAAATTCCCGACATTGTGTGGTCAGGAACTTGCATCAGGGAATTGAAAGGCTGTGGTTTTCATGTCCTTTTCCGGCTTGTGGAAAAGGACCAAAAGACGCTTAGGGGCCGTAAACTCGCACTTGCCATAGCTCTTTTTCAACCGGCGGTATGCATGGAGCATCTTCACGCTGCCCTTGTCACCGGGCGACGCTGGCGCTGATTGCCCGCCTGACCGAGGAAGCTTTTTCAGGCTTGGGTGTGCGCGAAGCCATTACTCCGCTTCTTGTTCGCGGCTCGGACATACGGCCCCGGACGGCCCTGAGCGGGCCGCTTGAAACAAAGATCGCAAACGTAAGGCTGCGGAGCCGGAAAAAGTCTGTTTTTTCATGCGACATTCGGCGTAGCGACGGTGCACCGTGACCGAAAAGCTTTTTTGATCCTCCCAGCAGTATCCTGACCGGACATTGCTGACCGATCCCCCCTTGAAAAAGGGGGAGGCGCTTGTGATGGCCGCGGGGCGAAGGTTTCCCCCCTTTGCCAAAGGGGGCAGGGGGGATTAAATAGTTAAGGCGAAGCATCGAGGCGCGCATGACCCGCTGGCATTGCTCGGCCTGCGGCTATGTCCACGAGGGGTATGAGCCGCCGGAGCGCTGTCCCTGGTGCGGCGCACCCAGGGCGCAGTTCACGAGAGTGGAAAGTTCCGGTCTGCACTCACCGTTGTCCGTCACTGTACGCCCAACCGAGGAGAATGCAATGAAGACATGGGTCTGCACTGTCTGCGGCTACCGCGAGGATGGCGAGGAGCCGCCGGATTTCTGCCCGGACTGCGGCGCGCCGAAAGAACGTTTCGTCGAAATCTGAACCGGGTTCATTTCCCGGACGGGAGGTTCAGCCAGGTGTCTTTCAGCAGCCGGGCGTCCTCCTCCAGGTTCGGGCTTTCGCATACCAGCCAGCCACCGACCTCGAAATCACGCAGCGCCTTGACCAGCGCCTCGTATTCGAGGTCGCTTTCTTTGAGGATCAGGTGGTTGCGTTCGCCCTTGGCCGTGTAGTTGATCCCCGAGACATGGATGTGCAGTTGCTCCAGGGCCGGACGGCCCAGGGCTGTCCTTATCGCCTCCAGAGTGGCGCAGAACTCGGGATAGCTGTTCTGCGCCCCGCCGGTGCGGGCGTGGTAGTGCGAGAAATCTATACAGGGATATATGCCCGGCAGTTCCGTGGCCAGGGTGAGCAGGTGTTTCAGGCTGCCGTACTGGCTTTCCTTGCCGGTCAGTTCCGGGCTGACCCGGACATCGGTAATCCCCTCGCGCTCCAGGGTTTCGAGAATTGATTCCAGGGCCGCACGCACCACGGCGTGGACCTCGCTCTCCGGATTTTTCAGCATGAACGCCGGGTGGAAGGTGATGCTTTTCGCCCCCAGCCAGTGCGCCGCCCGCGCGGTTTCCAGGATGCGCCGCACTGAGGCCTCGCGCTTGTCGGTCTCCTCGGAATTCAGGTTGATATAGTAGGGGCCGTGGCAGGTTAGAGTTATTCCCTGCTCGCGGGCCAGTTTCCCCGCTTTTTCCGCCGCACTCTGTGTTATTCTCACGCCATGCACGAACTCCACCTCCAGGTGGTCCAGTTCCAGCTCCGCCAGCCGCCTTATCCCGGCCTCTATGCTGCGGTCTTTTGCCGAGAGCGGTGTCCCGCCCGTCCCGAACCGGAGATCGGCCATCGCTTGCCTCCCTTGTATTGTTAAGACCTGTCGTCCAGGCCAGAATAAAAATATCACGTTCAATGTATGAATTCTCCCCCATCGGCGGCAAGAGCGAATAAAAGGTTGGCAAAGTGTGCCGGCGCTCTTATTTTTAGGCCGTAATCACACCTGAAAATCCTTCCATTGTTTCGCGTCACAGCATACCGCAACCTCTTGCAGGGGAACCGAAGATGTCAATGAACATGCTCGACTGGCTGATTTTCTTCGGCTATTTCGTCCTGGTCCTGATGGTCGCGCTGTACTTCGCGCGGCAGGCCGGGCGCAGCACGCAGGATTTCTTTCTGGGCGGACGGAACCTGCCGTGGTACATCGCCGGGACATCGATGATCGCCACCACGTTCGCCGCCGACACCCCGCTGGCGGTGACCGAGCTGGTGGGCAAATACGGCCTGGCAGGCAACTGGTTCTGGTGGAATTTCCTCCTGGGCGGCGTGCTGACCGTGTTCTTTTTCAGCCGTCTCTGGAGGCGCTCCGGGATCATGACCGAGGTGGAGTTCATCGAGCTGCGCTACAGCGGCAAACCCGCGGCGTTCCTGCGAGGTTTCCGCGCCATTTATCTGGGCCTGTTCATCAACAGCGTGGTGATCGCCTGGGTCAACCTGGCCATGTTCAAGATACTGCGGATCACCATGGGTTGGGACAATCCGTGGATCGTGCTGACCTGCTGCATGGGCATAGTGGTGCTGTACACCGCGGCCAGCGGCCTGATGGGCTCGGCGGTGGTGGACGCCCTGCATTTCCTGACCGCGATGACCGGCTGTATCGTCCTGGCGGTAGTGGCGTTGGGACTGCCCCAGGTGGGCGGGATAACAGGTATGAAGGCCCAGCTCAATCCCGAGATCCTGCGTTTTTTCCCCACGGTCGGGGAGGGGGGCGATCTGGGGACAGTGACCGGCTTGCTCAAGCTCACACTGCCTGCCCTTCTGGCCTATGTGGGCGTCCAGTGGTGGGCCTGCTGGTATCCGGGCGCCGAGCCGGGCGGCGGCGGGTATATCGCCCAGCGCATGATGAGCGCCAGGGATGAAAAGCACAGCCTTCTGGCCACGCTCTGGTTCACGATCGGCCACTACTGCGTGCGGCCCTGGCCCTGGATTCTCGTCGCCCTGGCCTCGCTCGTGCTGTACCCTGACCTGCCGGTGGACCAGCGGGGGGACGGGTTCGTGCTGATCATCCGCGACTACCTGCCGGTGGGTCTCAAGGGTCTGCTGATCGCGGCTTTCTTTGCCGCCTACATGTCGACAATCGCCACCCAGCTCAACCTGGGCACCAGTTACCTGGTGAACGATTTCTACAGCCGTTTCATACGCCGTCAGGCCGACCAGAAACATTATGTCGCGGCCAGCCGTTGGACCACGCTGCTGATGATGGTTGTCTCGCTGTTTATCACCATGGGATTGCAGACTATCACTCAGGCCTGGCAGTTCGTGGTCGAGTGCGGCGCGGGAGTCGGGCTGATATTCATCCTGCGCTGGTTCTGGTGGCGGATCAACGCCTGGAGCGAGATTTCAGGCATGATCGCCCCGTTCCTGGCCTACGGCTACATGAAGCTGTACACCGATGTGGCGTTCCCCAACACCCTGTACTTCATTGTCCTGTTCACCACCCTGGTCTGGCTGACAGTGACTTTCCTGACCAGCCCGGTCAAGAAAGAGCACATCCAGGCTTTCTACCGCCGGGTGCATCCGGGCGGGCCGGGATGGCGCAAGGTGGCGGCCGAGGTCCCGGAGGTCAAGGGCGACCGCGGTTACCCGGCGATGTTCCTCTGCTGGATCGCCAGCGCGATCATGATCTACGGCGTGCTGTTCGGCCTGGGCAAGATTATCCTTCAGGATACGGCTACGGGAGTCCTGTACCTGGCGGTGTCCGGCCTGATGGCGCTCATCATGTACCGCGTGTTGTCGAAAGTTGGCTGGGAGAAAGTGATAGACTGAGAATTGGCGGGTATCAAATACGCAGGGGCTGTCCTAATAGTTTTAAACGTAGGGGCACGGCGCGCCGTGCCCCTACAGAAATGCTTTTATTTCAATTGGTTAGAGATTGCAACAATTTGCAGAGAGCAAAATCTGGGACTTTGGGACCGCCCCTGCGCGATTCATGAAATCCTGCCAGAGGGCAAGGAGCATCGCGCCTTAATTTCAAGATTATCAGGCCTTTTTCCCAATGCTCTTGAGATATGCGCAGTCCCGCTGCAGGGAGTCTACTTTCTCCTCGTAGCTGCTCCCCTTTACAAACTCGACCTGGAAATAACCCTTGAATCCGCCCGCGGACAGTATCTCGTAAATCTTGTTGAAATCCACCACGCCCTCGGAGATCAGGGTCTGCTGCTCTCCCCCACCGGCCGGGGCATTCTGAGCGTGCGCCATCACCGCGTAGGGCGCGGCGGCGCGGGCGCGATCGTAGGGGTCCTCGGCGCCATTAAGTATCTGATAGTTGGCTTTGAGCATCGGGCTTCCCACCCGGTTGATCAGGTCGATCATGGCCGCTGAGCGGTTGGTCAGCGTGTTGCCGTGCATCTCCATGGCGAGCTGAATTCCGAGCGGCTCCGCCAGAGCGCAGTATTTTTTCCCGTCCTCCACGGTGCGCGCCCAGTCAGCCTCGCTCATGTCCTCACTGTTCTTGCTCCCGGCCCACATGCGGATAATTTTTGTCCCCAGAAGGCCCGCGATTTCGAGCGAGCGGCGCATGTCGGCCTCCTGCTGGTCCGATGGACGTTCCTCGCCCAGGCGCACGTAGCTGCCGAAATGACTGCACTCCAGGTTCAGGCTGTCCAGCTTGGCCCTGATTTCCCGCACGCGATCATCGGGTGTTGTCAGGGGAAGATGATCGGGTTTGCCCCAAGGCTCGACCCCATCGAACCCGGCCTCTGCGGCCAGTTCCAGCACCTCGAACAACGGCCGCTCCTGGAACGCGATTGTGCAAAGGCCCGCTTTCGGGCCGCTGACGGCTGCCTGACCCGCGGCCGCGCCTGCCGTTCCGGCTGCCGCGGTCTGACCAGTCCCTCCGCCGCAGGCCGCGAGACCCAGGGGCAGGGCCATTCCGGCCATTCCAATCCGTGAGAGGAATTCTCTGCGCTGCATGTTTTTATCCGGTGTTCCATTCATTGTCGCTTTCCCTTTCTCGCTGGGATGACAGCATCAGGCGTTCCGGCGCGCGGTCCGGGACAGCCGTTCGACCGCAGAGCGGGGCGCGGCTCAGACAAGCGCGTGCCCGAGGTTCAATATTGTTTAAGGAGCAGGCGGCTGTCAAGACTGGCTTACCGGACCGCAGGAACTTTCAGAAGAAGTTTTTCAGCGGCCGCACGTGTTTTTTCTTTGCGTTCAGAGTGTTATCAGAATTATTTTAATTCCGACTGTTTCGTCGCCAGCCGGACATACAACCTTGCCTGAATGCGTCACTCATAATAAACCGGAACAATCGAAACGGAGAACTGCCGGTGAAACGTTTTCTCATCCTTGCCGTTTTAATGATTATCCCGGCCTGTTCGGGCCGCACGGGCCAATCCACTCAAGCACAGCAGCCCTCGCCTGCCGACAGCGTCACGGCCGATAGTTCGGGGCCCGCAGCCGGTAAAACGATAGACCTGATGAAATACGCCACCATAGACACCTGCGACGGGGAATTCGAGGGCTATTACGATGAGAAAGTCGCCGATTACAACCTGACTGTTTCGGCCACGGTGCGGGTGAAAGTCGAGCACTGCAAGGTTACGGATATCACAATCATTGACTCCAGCAACGTGCATCCCAGCGCGGCGAAATTGATCCCGCAACGGATCGTAGAGGCCCAGAGCCTGCCTGTGGAGGCGGTCGCAGGGGCCTCCGTGGCGAGCTGGACTCTCATGACCGCCACCGCCGTGGCGCTGGGGATAGACCTGACCGAACTCGAGGATTCCACTTACAAAACTAAATAACTTCAACCGGAGCCGTAATCTCATGGATAAGCAGAATAAAAGCCGTACAGACAATCTCAGCCGCCGGGATTTCATCCGCATCGGGGCCGCCGGGGCGGCGATCATTGGCGCGGGCGGGATGGCAGGCTGCTCCAGTCAGCCCGGTGGAGAGACAACCGCCCTGGTCTGCCCGAAGAAAAAGCTGGGCAAGACCAGCATGATCGCCTCGACTGTGGCCCTGGGCGGCGGAAGCGCCCTGAGCATGGTCAAGGATGACCAGGAGGCGGTGGCGCTGATCGAGTACGCTTTCCAGAAAGGCATCAACTATTTCGACTCCGGCGCTCAATATGACGAGGGCCGCAGCCAGCAACGCATAGGCGAGGCCATGGAGCCGCACCGCAAAGAGGTTTATTTCAGCACCAAGTACGGTTTCGCCGACACCCCGGATGTACTGATGAAGGATTTCGAGGAATCCCTGAAAAGCTTCCGCACGGACTATGTGGATGTGGCCAGTATTCACGGCCTGGGGAAAATGGAGGACGTGGAGACCATGTTCACCTCCGGGGCGCTCGAAACCCTTGTCAAGCTGAAAGAGCAGGGTGTGGTGCACCATATCGGCGTGACCAGCCATAACCATCCGCCAGCCTTGGCCGAGGCGCTGAAGCGCTTCAATTTCGACACCTCCCTACACGCGGCCAATGCCAGCAAAGTACCGTTTGTCGGCGAGTTCGAGGAACTGCCGACCACCAGCTTCGAGGAGCTTTCGATCCCGCTGGCCAACAGCCAGGGGATCGGAGTTTGGGCCTTCAAGATTACCGGCCAGCGCCGCCTGATCCAGAAGACGAATGAAGCTGACAAAGCGCCGGGAGATGTGCTCCTGCGTTACGGGTTCAGCCTGCCGGTGCACGGAATAGTGTTAGGCATGCACGCGAAGGAGCATATCGACAGCGCAGTGGAGATGGCCAATAATTTCAAGCCCATGACCGCGGATGAGATGCGCGCCTGGAACGAAAAGCTCGCTCCCAGCGCCAACGAGCTGACCCTGTTTTACCTGCGGGACGGCTACAGGGATGACGGGGCGCCGCGGGCGCACCTGGCCTGATAACCAGCGCGGTAAATGAAGCAGATAATGGAAAGGGGCTGTCCCAAAAGTCTTAAACGTAGGGGCACGGCGCGCCGTGCCCCTACAGAA
>CAYYNT010000012.1:0-7532 GCA_964473155.1 uncultured Gemmatimonadales bacterium
AAATATGAAAGGCCATTCCAGAAATCTTTTGCTTGACCCCTAATACAGTCGCTTTTTCAAGGGGGAATGCAAAAGCTCCACTGACAGGCATTTGCAGATAGCCGGAAGTGGCGGCTGTTCCTCCCCCCTTGGAAAGGGAGGACCGACGGGGATTTAATCCATAAATCAACACACCTATCTGGAAAACTTATTTAGGGAGCATCAGGATGCAGGCAGGTGACAAAAGAAACCAGGCTGAAACCACTCGCATGGAGCGGGAGGCGCAGAACCGCCTTAGAAATCCGTTGGAACAGATTCAGGCCGGAGATTCCACCGCTGACAGCGATGTCTTCCGCTATGGAAACCGTCTGGAGCGCGTGTTTACCGAGGCTGGAGAGGATGTCTATTCCACTGTCGATTGGAGCAGCCGTCCGGTCAGAATTTCGGACCATTCCAGCGGCCGTGTGATTTTCGAGGGCCGGGAGTTCGAGTTCCCCTCGTCCTGGACCGATACCGCCTGCAAGATAACCGCCAGCAAGTATTTCAAGAAATCGGACAAATACACTGAGACCAGCCTGCGCCAGATGATCGACCGGATTGTTGAAACCGTGGCCGATAAGGGAGAGGAAGGCGGTTATTTTATTGATGAAGCTGAAAAGAATGCATTCCGCGATGAGCTTAAATACCTGATGCTGCACCAGCAGGCCTGTTTCAACAGTCCGGTCCTTTTCAACATCGGCGTGCCGGGTGAAAGGCCGCAGGCCTCGGCCTGTTTTATAAATTCGGTCAAGGACGACATGGCTGACATAAGCCGTCTGATTGTGACCGAGGGGCAGATTTTCAAGTGGGGCAGCGGCTCGGGGGTCAACTACAGCACTCTCCGGGGGGAGGGTGAGCGCCTGAGCACCGGCGGCACGGCCAGCGGCCCGTTGAGCTTCATGAAAGTGCTGGATGCCAATGCCGGGGCGATCAAGTCCGGCGGCAAGAGCCGCCGCGCGGCCAAAATGTGTATCCTTAACGCCGACCACCCGGATATAGAGCGTTTTATCGACTGCAAGGTCGTAGAGGAACGTAAGGCGCATGCCCTGATCGACGCGGGCTATGATGATTCGATCTGCGGCGAGGCCTACAGTACGGTGAGTTACCAGAACGCTAACAACAGCGTGCGGGTGACGGACGCGTTCATGCAGGCGGTGGAGGATGGAGCCAGGTGGCCATTGATAGCGCGCACCAGCGGTGAGACAGTCAAGGAGGTCGAGGCGCGGACCATGTTCCGCCGTATCGCTGAGGCGGCCTGGATCACGGGCGACCCGGGAATCCAGTTCGACACCACGATCAACGAATGGCACACCTGCCCGAAAAGCGGCCGGATCAACGCCTCCAACCCTTGCAGCGAATATATGTTTCTGGATGACAGCGCCTGCAACCTGGCCTCGATCAACCTTCTCAAATATGTCGATCAGGGCCGCTTCCAGGTGCGCCAGTTCGCCCAGACCGTCCGGGTGATGATCCTGGCCCAGGAGATAATTTGCGGCTTCGCGAAGTACCCGACCGAGGACATCGCCCGCAATTCATACGATTTTCGTCCCCTCGGCCTCGGGTACACCAATCTCGGCGCGCTTCTGATGGTCCACGGCATAGGGTACGATTCCGATCCGGGCCGCCGGATCACGGCCGCTCTGACTGCCCTGATGCATGGCCTGGCGAACGAGACCAGCGGCTGGGCCGCCTCGCGCGTGGGGCCGTTCGCCGCCTGGAAGCTGAACGAGAAGCCCATGCTTCACGTGCTGGACAGGCATCGCGCCGCGCTGCTCGATTTTACCGAATGTGACAGCCCGCCGGTGTTTTACGCCAGCCTGCTCCGTCAGGCCCGCGCGTCCTGGGACCGTATCTGCGTGGAGAAAATTTACCAGCAAGGTTTCCGCAACGCCCAGGTGACCCTGCTCGCGCCCACCGGCACGATCAGTTTCTTCATGGATGCGGTGACCACCGGGATAGAACCGGAGCTTTCGCTGGTGAAGTACAAGAACGTTGTGGACGGGAGCGTGATGAAACTGGCCAATCCACTGGTGCGGAGAAGCATGGAGTACATGGGGATCGCCCCGGAAACCATCCGCCGCGCCGAGGAGCATATCGCCGCGCACGGAGGGTTGGATGATTTCGAACTGCCGGATGAGCAGAAGAAAGTGTTCGCCACCTCGCTCGGCAAGCCGGACAGTATAACCACTCTAAGCCCGGAAGCGCATGTGAGGATGATGGCGGCGGTGCAGCCTTTCCTTTCCGGGGCGATTTCCAAGACTGTCAACCTGCCGAATCACGCGACAGTGGAGGATATAGAGGGATTGTACATGCAGGCCTGGAAGAGCGGCCTCAAATCAATCGCCATATACCGCGACGGGTGCAAGAGAAGCCAGCCCCTCCAGACCGCGGTGCAGAAAAAGGCCAGCGCCCCGACTGAAGTCGCCACCGTGCCCAAGCGCCGCCGTCTCCCCTCAGAGCGCAACGCGATCACCCATAAGTTCGAGATCGCCGGACATCAGGGGTATGTCACCGCCGGGATGTACCCGGACGGCAAGCTGGGGGAGATATTCGTCCTGATCCACAAGGAAGGCTCGATCCTGTCGGGTCTGCTGGATTCCCTGGGCATCGTGACCAGCATCGCCCTTCAGTACGGCGCGCCCCTGGAAGTCCTGGTGGACAAGATGATACACATGCGTTTCGAACCCAGTGGAATGACCGGCAATCCTCAGATTCCGATGGCGAAATCGGTGGTGGATTATATTTTCCGCTGGCTTGGCTCGCGTTTTCTGAGCCCGGAGGAGCAGGAAGCGATAGGCATACGGAAGATAAAGCCGGACGCCCAGGTGATCGAGGAACTCAGCCGTCCCAGAGCGATGAATTCCCCGGATATTGTCGAGCAGCAGATGAAATTCGACCTGGTTGGGGATGCGCCGAACTGCCACAACTGCGGCAGCCTGATGGAACGCCGCGGATCCTGCTACACCTGCCCGGCCTGCGGGGACACCAGCGGCTGCAGTTGATCTGACAAACAATATTTTCTTCCTTCGAGGAGAATGCTTTCCATGGCATTCTCCTTTTTTTTCTTGCAAATATGGATTTGTTTGAGCAAGAATATGTATTGTTAGTCAGGGACCCAAAAGAATCAATTTCAAACGCGGAGGACAAGATGAGCACCAGGTTCAAGGAACTTGTCATTTCCGGTTCGTTCGGTCTGGTCAAAGGATTCCTGCTCGGGTACCGCTCCGGCAGGGGGACGGATTTCAGGTATTTCTTCCACCGCAAGAGCGGAATCCGCCGTGACACCCTGGGAGAGCTGGTCAAAGAGGTTTTCGACATGGAAAACCTCGTGCATGTCTGCATCGAGGAGAGCGAGGCCGGGGGATTCAAGAATGCCGTGACTCAGAACTCAGCGGCTGTGGGCATGGAGGTTAAGAAGGAGCGCGAGATCAAGGGCGCGCGTTTCGATTTTTCGTTCTCGGTCAGTGACCGCGATTTCGCCGCGCGGCTGAAACAAGCCCTGCTGGACCTTCCGCCGGGAGTGGCTATCGAGGGCTATCATCCCGAGGAAAAGGAAAACAAGTCTGTCCGGGCTTACGGCACGCTGGCGGATTACACTTTTGTCGGGCAGGGAACAATCGCCGGGGAGTTCGATGGTGTGATGGACTTCTTCCTGCGAATAAAGCGCACTCCCGAGGGGCAGAAAGTGTTGATCAGCGACATGGCTCTGGAGTTCGAGGACTGAAACATCGAAAACCGGATGATAAAACATTGGGGGCAGCCGAATGGCCGCCCCCGATGACTTGTATATCAAAATCCCATCTCTATGCCGGTGTAGAAGCTGCGCGGACGGTCAGGGCCGTAGACATAGCCGGCATCGCGCATGTGAAAGCGCGATGGGTCGCCGCTGAGAACGACGCGGTCCAGATCATCCTGGCGGCTGTCAAACAGGTTGTGCCCCTGCACGAATATCTTCCAGTAGCGCTTGTCCCCGAACCGGCGCGACAGTTTAACGTCAAACACCCCGAACCAGTCCGTGCGGTCACGGTAGGCGTTGGTCTCGGCGTTGATCACCGACATCGGCCCGGTGATGTCGAGGCTCGTTTCCAGGTCAACCTTGTCCTCGAACAGCTCCCAGGTGGCGCTCAGGTAGCCGTAGAGGTCGGGGGTGCGCAGGAAACGGCGGGTGATGATCGGGTTGTCCTCATCGAACGAGATGTCGATCTCGTCATCATACTCGCTGCGCTGGACTGTCCAGCCGCCGCGCAGGGAGAGAAAGTCCGCCGGGCGGGCGGTGACTTCAATTTCGGCTCCATAGACCCTGGCCCCGCCCGCGTTCACCCGCCGGTTTATAAGGGCAGTGCCCTCGATGCGGTCGAACTGCACGCTGAAAGCGTCTTTGAGCTGCGTGTGGAAACCGGACAGACTGACAAAAAGGCTGCGGTCATTCTCCGCCGAGCGGTTTAATTCGATGCCGCCGGAGAAACTGTAGCTTTTTTCAGGGTCCAGATCAGGGTCGTTTACGATTATCTGGCCCTCGCCGCCGACCTGCGTGATGTGCAGGTCCTCATCGAACACCATCGGCGGGCGGAAGCCGGTGGAAAATGAGCCGCGCAGGGCGGCATACCCGTTCAGGCGGTAGAGGGCGCTGATCCTCGGGCTGAGTATGGGGCCGTCGATCTCGCTGTGCTTTTCCAGACGGGCCCCGAATACCATATTGAGCCTGGCGTTGGCCTGCCAGTCGTGCTGGCCGAAGACCCCGAAACTCTGGTAGACGTCATCGGTCAGAAGGTTATAGGACAAAATATGGTCGCTCAGGTGGTCGCGGTTCCACTCGACGCCGACTGTCAGGGTGTTGTCCAGGTTGAAACGATGGTTCAACTGCCCGCCCGCGCAGATCATCGGGTTGCGGGTCTGTCCGTAGGCGTTGAAATCCGGATTCATCACCAGGGACCCGTCTGCCATGAACTCCGGCGAGGCTCCGCCGTAATAGGTGTCCCGGTTGGTCAGGGCCACGGATGTGTACAGCGTGTAATCCGTCCAGGCGTTCAGACGGTGATTCAGGTTCAGGCCGCCGCCGATACGGTTGCTCTCGATCGCCTCGGCCACTATTGATTCGTGCGGGCGGGAAGATGTGACCTTGTCGCCACCGCGGCGGTTTTCTTTCAGATAGTGCATTTCGAAAGTGAAATCCAGGCTCTGTTTCGGATTATAGAATATCTGCGTCCCGAAAGTCCCGGATTCGAGCATACCCAACTCGCTGAAGCCGTCCGAATTCATGTCGACCGGGTTGCGGTCGCGGGTCTGGGCGAAAAAGAAACTTCCAAGCTTGTCATCGTCACTCAGCAGCGTCGTGGTCACCGAGGCGGTGCGGTCCGGAATGCCGCTGATCCAGCCGAGTTTGGCTCCCATCTTGGTCTGCTCGACTTCCGGCCTTCTGGTGATCACGTTCACCACACCCGCCACCGCGCTGCCGCCGTAAAGCGCGCTGCCGCCGCCTTTGACCACTTCCAGACGGTCTATCATCGAGGTAGGCAACTGGTCCAGAAGGTAGACAGCGGCCAGGGAGCTGACCGTGGGCCGTCCGTTCATCAGCACCTGCGTGTAGGCCCCTTCCATGCCGTTAAGCCGCACGGAGTAGAAATTGCAGTTCTGGCAGTTGTTTTCCACCCGCACGCCTGCAGTTTTGGCCAGGCCTTCGCCCAGCGTCACCGCCGATTCGATCTCGAACGCCTCCGGTGGGACCACGTCCACCTTTGTCGGGCTGTCCAGACGGCGTTTCAGGGTTCGCGATCCGGTTATTATCAGGGGATCGAGTTCGATAGTCTGCGGCTCGAGTTTCAGGGGAACTTCGATCAAACTGTCCTGAACGATATCCACGGTGAGGCTGAGACTGCGATATCCGGTCATCCAGGCCGTAACCGTGCGCTTGCCGGGTGGGATGCTGTGGATATGGTAATGCCCTTCCTTGGAGACCGCGCCGAGACTGGTGCCCTGGATCGTGATCTGCGCGCCGTTCAAGTCCTCGCCGCTTGATGATTGTATGGAGCCATGGATTTCGCCGGTTACACGCGGTGGATCGGCAAGGACCGAGGATGCAAATAGAGTGCTGCAAAAAACAAGAATGAGTAAGCTTCTCATTATCCTATCCTGATAGTTAGATATTATAGTAATTTATAAAGACACGGCGCCGCCTGCTTTAGATAGCGGACTGACCGGGCAGTACGGAGAATTACTACCTTGATTGATTATTACTCAGGCGATGGAAAGAACGGGAGGGGCCCGCGCCTCAACCGGACCGGCGATGTGCTGGAGCGGAATTGTTTCTGTAGATGCGGGCGTGATCTCAAGCGAAAGAGAAAGGAAAACCTGATTTTCAATAACATTCTGTATTGATGGGCTGCCCTGCGAGGCATGGATTGTCAGCAGCTCGCGCAGGGTGTGCTTGTGACTGGCCAGGGGTGAGCTGCCGTTGGAGCTCTGACCTTTTGCCAGAGGGTGCCAGTGGCTGACATATACGCCCAGGAAATAATGCAGGTGTGATTGAGAGTAATAGAGTGCCGGGAAGACAGCGAACTGCAAAAGGACCAGCAGAATGACTTTCTTGAGCGCAAACCAGCGGCCGTTATTTGTCCGGTTGAATTGCATTACGGTTCGGTTTATCTGATCCGGGGCGAAAACTGTAACTATAAGAATGAATCAAAGGAAGAACGCTGTTTTTAAATGCGACTGAATATCAATCTGGAATTATAAACTTTTCCAAAACAGTTATTGTTACATCCGCTGGTCAGGTTAACATTGGTGATGCTGGTAACCGGGCTGCGTTTTTTTCTACCGGAGGATGGTTCGGTGCGAATCAGAAAAGCAAAACATAATGAACCTGAAATATGAGGTGTTATAAAATAAAAGGAGAGATTAAATTCTGCAAGATGAAAAGCAATATATGGACGCTTGCAGCCGAGCTATTTCTGTAACTGAATTGTATCGTTAATCCTTGGAGACTGAAAGCCAGCCTGTTACTTTCAATTGTCCAATCATAGAAACACGTATTTCCCGTTTGATAAGAGAAGCATCGATTGCGGTTGAAGTACGCGATTAATCATAACCAAAAAGAGGGTTGAAGGTATGAAACAGAAATTATTTGTCTTTGCCCTTCTGTCGGTGCTTGTATCAGGTTCCGGCTGCGGATCCAGGCCGAAGGAAGTTTCAAGTGTCTTAGTTCCACAGTCCCATCCCGTTTCATTCGCCAGTCTGAAAGCTCTTTTCCCTGATCCGCCCGCCGAATTCAGAAGCGTGCCGTTCTGGGTCTGGAATGACGATGTCACCGAGGGGAAAATCGACAGTCAGCTTACAGACCTCAAAGAAATCGGCGCGGGAGGAGTTTTCATCCATCCCCGTCCTGGTCTGATCACACCCTATCTTTCGGATCGCTGGCATTCTCTCTGCAGGTACGCGGTAGACCGGGCCAGAGAGATGGGGATTCAAGTCTGGATTTACGATGAAAATTCTTACCCGAGCGGCTTCGCCGGGGGCCA
>CAYYNT010000012.1:7632-78905 GCA_964473155.1 uncultured Gemmatimonadales bacterium
TGGTATAAATACTGCGAGGATAACCATCTCCTCTGGACAGGGCATTACTGGGAGCATGGCTGGCCGAGTCCCCACCACGGAGGGGACAACATGGCAATGTACGCCTGGCACCATGTCCCCTCAATCGATATCCTGATGAATAATTACAAGGAAGAGGTCAACGCTCAGTTCGGCAATGTGCGGGCGGTGAAAGAGCTGGCCAGCGCCGCGAACCAGATGGGACGGAACCGCACGCTGAGCGAGACTTACGGGGCAGGGGGATGGGACCTGCGTTTCGAGGACATGAAAAGGATCGGTGACTGGGAGTACGTGCTTGGCGTCAATCTGATGAACCAGCACCTGACATACATGACAATTGCCGGGGCCAGAAAGCGCGATCATCCACAGTCATTCTCTTACCACGAACCATGGTGGAAACATTACAAGCAAGTCAATGAATACTTTAACCGTCTTTCCCTGGCTCTTTCGGCAGGCGAGCAGGTAAACGGCATCCTTGTTCTCGAACCGACATCATCCGCCTGGATGTACCACTCGCCGGTCGCTCCGAATGCCCGGATAACGGAAATAGGCAACTCGTTTCAAGCCTTCCTGCAAAACCTGGAAAAACTTCAGGTTGAGTATGATCTCGGCTGCGAGAATATCATCAAAGACTACGGAAGCGTAGATTCAGGCGCTCTGACTGTAGGCAAGCGCTCGTACCGGCTTGTCGTTTTCCCTCCGGGGCTGGATAATATCGAGAAGACCACACTCGATCACCTCAAAGCCTATCTTGAATCCGGGGGAACGATTCTGTCGTTCGGCGGGGCGCCTGGTTATGTCGATGGAGTCGAATCGGATTCCGTAAAGGCGCTTGCGGCGCAGTACGCTTCCAACTGGGTGTCGGCTGGATCACCGAGGGAGAAGAGCGCCCTGGAACTGCTTGAGTCAGATGGTTTCCGCATTGCCGCTCCGGATAGTATCAAGGGGAAACTGTTTCATCACCGGAGAAAGCTCGAAGACGGCGAGCTGGTTTTCCTGGTGAACACAAGCCTCGATGAATATTCGGCGGGTTCTTTTGACGTGACCGGCGGCTCGGTTGCCAGACTGGATCCCGCCGATGGGAGCATTGCCTCATATCCGGCACGGAAAGAAGGCGGCAAGCTCACTTTAACGTTCGATATACCGCCAGTGGGCAGCCTGCTTTTGTACGTTGATCCGGCGGGAGACGCAGCAGCCGCACATGAAGGACAGGATCAGTCCGAATCTGCTATTCCCATGACTGGAGAAATGCTGATTGAGCGTAAGGCGGCCAACGCTCTCACGCTTGATTATTGTGACCTGAGTATTGGCGGGCGTGAGCTGAAAGACTGCTATTTCTACAACGCCGAAGATTCTGTTTTCAGGTATTACGGTTTCGAGGGCAATCCCTGGAGCGGGGCGGTTCAGTACAAGACGGCAATTCTTGACCGGAATTCGTTCCCTGCCGGTTCTGAATTCGTGGCCCGATTCAGTTTCCAGGTCGGGCCTGGTGTGACAGCATCTTCCATTCAGGCGGTAATCGAGCGTCCCGAGCTTTGGGAAGTCGCTGTCAATGGTCAGGTCGTGAAATCCCGTCCCGGTGAGTGGCGGCTCGACCGGTCGTTCGGTCTTTATGACATCGGCGCGCATGTCAGGGATGGGCTCAACAGTATAACTCTTCGCGCTGCCCCGATGACAGTACATTCAGAGCTTGAGCCGATCTATATACTGGGAGATTTCGGTCTTGAGGCTTATGAAAAGGGATGGAGGATAGTTCCTGAATCGGAGTTGAATATAGGGCCGTGGAGTATTCAGAGCATGCCGTTCTATTCGGACGGTGTAGAGTATAAAGGCAAATTTGTTCTGGAAGAAGGCACGAAAAATTGCAGGGTCAGCCTCGGGAAATGGCTTGGAAGTGTAGCCGAGGTTATAGTCAATGGTGAATCGGCAGGGATAATCGGCTGGCCGCCATACGAAATTGACGTCACAAGACTTGTAAGATCAGGTGACAACGATATCTCTGTAGTCGTATACGGTACGTTGAAAAACCAGCTGGGACCGCACCACAACAAGCCTGTCCACGGGCGGGCCTGGCCAGCGGAGTTCAAGTCGGCTCCTGAGCACCAGCCGTCAGGATTGGAGTATGATGTCATAGGATACGGGTTATTTGAGCCGTTTAGTGTGATAGCGGGGAAATAGCGATCAGGGGCGATAATCTGCTATGTTTGAGGAGTCCCGGTAACACCGGCGCATAACTGGTGAGATACGGGTTATGACGCTTTGCATGCTCATTATTTGCCTCTCCGGCGTGTTGCATATTATTTTTGTTTAGAAGATCGATGACAGAGGATAATCATTCCAGGGAGTTGTTCATATGATTGAAAAGGAAAAATCAATAAAGACAATCCATAAAAGGACGCAAGTCCTCGAAGGGGCCTATTTCCTTGAACAGGACAAAAAGCTGGTCGAGCGGCTCCGTCAGATGAAGGAAATGGCCGAAACCAGGGAGGCGCTTGCCGCAGTGTCGGGTATAAAGAACGAGGTGATCCTGAACCGTCTTGTTGAACTGAATGTAAAGCCCGAAATTGTGGCCGCCCTGGCTACAATCCCTCTGATTGAAGTAGCCTGGGCGGATGGAAAGCTCGATCCCGAGGAGAAAGAGGTGGTTCTGAGTCACGTAAGCGGGCAGGGCATCAAAGCCGGAAGCCTGGAGTATGATATAATAGATAGCTGGCTGACAAACAAACCGGACCGGAAGCTCCTTTCAGCGTGGCAGGCGTATATCAAAGGCCTGTGCGAGAAACTGAGCGAGGATGAGAGAAAAATTCTCAAGGAGGAGCTGCTGCATTGCACCAGAGCTATAGCCGAGGCGACAGGCGGTTTTCTGGGACTGGGACGGATATCATACGGCGAGCAGAAGATGCTGAAAAAACTGGAAGACAGTTTCTGAACCGGGCAGGGACAGTGGGGGGCTTGATATTCAAGCGAAGGGACGTTATAGCGCTCAGAGTGAATCAGAACAATAGCCACCGGATGTTTTCCGGCGGCTATTGTTCTGATCCGGTAAAATCACTCTGACAAGACTATAGACAGGCCAGAAACCTTAACCGGTTATTGCTGTTTTAAAGGCTTCAGCCTCAACATGATAACATCATGCGAGATAATCTCATTCTTAAATGTTTTATCCGTTGTTCCGCAATCTTTATGCTTCCAGACGTCATTAATCCTGAAAACAGTTTTTTGAAAATCGATTGCTCTACCAGAAAGCGAATCAGATATGGGATGCCTGCTCCATGAGAATTCGACGGTTCTGGTATTTTGACCGCGATTGAGAAAACAGACAGCCCAATCGCCTCCCGCCAAAGGCTTGAACCAGGTTTCCAGGCTGTCGTTCGACGAATATTTGAATCCCTGTATCCCCAGCGTGTCCTGGTTTATGGCGATGGCCTCTTTGTTGGTCAATATTTCTACGGTTTCCCTGGACATGCTGCTCAAGTCGTTGCCTGCGATCAAAGGCGCCGCCAGCATACACCACATGGAAAAATGCGCGCGGTCTTCATTCACTGACAGGCCATTGCCGACTTCCAGCATGTCCGGGTCATTCCAGTGGCCCGGTCCAGCGTATTGGCGCAGACCGTCCTGGAGGTCGAGTATCTTCATGGCGCCCAGTGCTTTCCAGGTGCCATGATCGATATCCCCGTCAAAGCCGAGTCCGATATCTCCGGTCGTGCGCCATAGGTGTCCGACGTCTTTCCCCCAGGTCCAGGGTTTGTTGCTGCCCCATTCGCAGATACTGAATACAATCGGGCGCCCGGCTTTGAAAAGCGCGTTACGCATGGTCATGTAGGCGCCTTCAGCATTCAGCCCTTCCGTATTGCAGAAATCGTATTTCAAGTAGTCCACGCCCCATTCAGCGTATCGCATCGCATCCTGGTATTCAAATCCACGGCTGCCGGGCCGTCCAGCACAGGTTTCCCACCCGGCGTCGGAGTAGATTCCAAATTTCAGGCCTTTCGAGTGGATATAATCGGCCAGGGCTTTCATGCCTGAAGGGAACCGTTCAGGATTGGGCTGGATGAAACCCAGGCTGTCACGTTTTCCATGCCAGCAGTCATCGATGTTGACATACTGGTAGCCCGCCTCTTTCATGCCGCTACTCACCATCGCATCAGCCATAGCTCGAATCATGGCTTCATCCACTTCACAGTGGAATTTATTCCAGCTGTTCCAGCCCATCGGCGGTGTCTTTGCCAACCCTTCAAATTTTTGCGCCGATGCATTTGAAAAGCAGAATGCGGCCAGTATCCATAATAAGTTTTTCATTTCAATCTCCAGGAAGAGCCCGACCGGTAAGGAACTGTATGTCTTTATAGTATTTTTGGAAACGCTTACAATTAATTAGGGCGCCGGGCTGTGTCAAGTTGATTCTTGTAATGCACCCGGCAGAGGATTTGTAATAATTTCTCAAATTCTTGGTTTCGAATTCAACATGAGAAAACGGCAAGCCGATTCCCGAGTATCGGTAACCAATTGTTATTGCGTTTGTTAACCTGGAACACTGAAAAGAAAAGCCGCCGGAGATATTTCCGGCGGCTTTCGTATAATCTGGCGTCCCCAAGGGGATTCGAACCCCTGTTGCCGCCGTGAAAGGGCGGAGTCCTGGGCCCCTAGACGATGGGGACGCGAATGGGCGGCATGCTTTTCAACAGACTATTAATCTAAAAGCCGAGACAATCACTGTCAAGCTTTACCGTCCGGGCGGCGATCTGCTCCTCGATGTTCAGCCGAAGATTTCCCGGTACAGGCTGTCCGGGATGCCTATACCCTCCAGGACAGCCTTTTCCCTCCGCAGTCCTGTCCTTTCTCCGGGCAAACGCACCGGCTGTTCCGGATCGGCCGGGCGCGAATTCAGAACCGCCGAGGTAAGTTCATCCAGGGTCCGCTCGTATTCTTCCGCCGGTGTAAGCAGGTCATGCCGGATAGCGATGACGCAGAAACCATAGTCCTTTCCCGGTTCAGGGACCGCCGGGCTGCCGATCAGCGCGCTGGTCATGGCCTGAATGGCCAGGGCCAGCGCGTAGCCCTTGTGTCCGCCGAACGGCAGCAGCACTCCATCGGAAATTGCGGCCAGCGGATCGGTGGTGGGACAGCCCCGGTTGTCCAGGGCCACGCCCTCCGGCAGACGCCTTCCCTCGGAGATCGCCACCCGGCATTCGCCGTAGGTGACGGCGGTGGTTCCGAAATCAACGACCAGCGGCTCCCCCCGCCGCGGAAAAGCAAAAGCCACCGGGTTGGTGCCCAACACGGGACTGACCGCGCCGAAAGGCGCGGCGAACGGGGAGCAGTTGGCGAAGCATATCCCCACCAGGCCCTGGCGGGCGCACATTGCGGCGAAATAGCCGATCGGTCCGGTGTGGGTTGCGCCGGTGGCTCCGGCAAACGCAAGTCCCGAGGCTCCGGCGAGTTCGATGGCTTTTTCGGTGGTGTGCCAGGCCACCAGATAGCCCAATCCCTGCCTGCCGTCGTACAGCGCGCCGGATGGTCCGCTTCTGAGCCAGACTCCCGGACTGTGGCCGTGGCTGTCCAGGTAATCCAGCATCGGGCGCACGCGGATCAGGCCGTGGCTGCGGCGACCCCCGGCCTCGGCGTCAGTCAGGATTGCGGCAAGACGGGCGGCTTCATCACATTCCAGTCCATGGGCGGCGAAAAGCTCGCTAAGTTTCACAGCCAGATCGGCGGGCATTATTTTCGGCACTTTTTCTCTCCTTTGAGATCATTCCAGTTGAAAAGTAAGCCCTTAATGTGTATTTTACAAGACAGGACAACCGGTCTTGCGGCGCTTTGCAGCGGACCGAAAGAGCATGCCCGCGGCCAACGGGCTTTTTTTATGTGACGGGAGCGAAAGAGGATGCGACTGACAGATATCGAATTCGATCAGGATAACGTGCTGCGTCTTCTGCGGGAAGGCGGGGCGCTGGCAAGGAGTTATTTCGGCAGGGTGACGCCGCAGCGCAAGAAAGATAACTCTGTTGTCACCGAGGCGGACCAGGCTGTCGAGGCCCTGGTGCGGGGAAACCTCGAAAAGATAACTCCTGGTTTCCAGGTGCTGGGGGAGGAGGCCGGGTTCGGCGGGGGCGTGGAGAACGGCGCTCCGTCTTGGGTGCTCGATCCGGTCGACGGGACCAGCGCCTTCGCCTCGGGACTGCCGGTCTGGGTGGTTTCCCTGGGACTGGTGGAGAAAGGGCGCTCGGTCTGGGGCGGGGTGTACTGCCCGCTGACCGATGAGCTGATATATACGGACCTGAGGGGCGGGGTGAGGCGCAATGGAGGGGATTTCGCCGCCGAGAAGCCCGCACCGCTGGACTGCGAGTCAGTGCTGTACGTCCCCTCGGACGTGCACCGCGGCTTCAGGGTTGATTTCCCGGGCAAGGTGCGCTCGCTGGGAAGCGCCGCTTATCACGGCATCCTTACCGGACGGGCCGGGACAGCCGGGTCGCTGCAGGGACGGGGCTATCTCTGGGACATCGCCGCCATACTGGCGATAAACGCGGCCTGGGGTATCCGTATCGCCTCACTGGACGGCAGGCCTCTGCAAGCCGGATTCTGGCGCGAGGATTACAGCCTGCCCGAGCCGCTGCTGTTCTGCAGACCGGAGCATTTCGATATTCTGTCCAGGGGTATAACGCAAAAGGAGCCCCGGTCCTGAGACCGGGGCCCCTTATCAGTTCACGCGGGCGGTGAAATAGCATTCCCGATACGTGGAAGTCATTGTTTTGAGAAGTGCCGGTAGAGCAGCCAGGTCAGGAAGGAGGCGAAAACAAACACCACCAGGGGAATGATCACCCCCAGGCTCGGGTGCCCGATAGGTTTCAGGATTTCCAGGTCCATCAGGCTTTTCCCTCCCCGGTTGTTTTTTCGTCCCAGCCCACGATACGGTCAAGTTCTTCGAGGTACATCTTCTGCTTTTTCTCGTAATCCTCGCTGATCCATCTCAGTTTCGGGTCTATCACTGCATACATGCCTATCGCGCAGGCCACGGCGTTGATCGACAGGATGTAGCCGCTCCACTGGTTCAGCAGCGCCAGGGCCATGCCGGCAAGGATGTTGAAATACGACAGGGCGGCGAGGATCGAGGCGACAAGGTCTTCCCGCGACCATTCAGGGTAAGCGTGAACGTGTGCTGTTTCGGGGGCTGAACCGGTCATGTGGTAATCTCCCGCATGGTGGTGAGGTGCGATTGTCTTCTGGAATATAGACCGGTCTGTCGGGGCTTGTAAAGAAAAAAACGACATCGAAAGCAAAGAAAGAGTTGTCCCAAAAGTCTCAAATGCAGGGGCGCGGCGCGCCGTGCCCCTGCGTAACTGCCATTTATTAAAACAGTTAGAGCTTGAGACAGTTCTCAAAGACCAAAAACGGGCACTCTTGGGTCAGCCCCTTCCGAATGATTACAGGACCATTTTCCCGGCTTTTGAATCTATTTGAGCCGTTGCTCAAGGCTGTCCAGTTCTTTCACCAGT
This sequence comes from uncultured Gemmatimonadales bacterium, assembly GCA_964473155.1. GTDB lineage: Bacteria > Gemmatimonadota > Glassbacteria > GWA2-58-10 > GWA2-58-10 > JAJFUG01. The sequence continues at coordinate 15,147 of CAYYNT010000012.1, forward strand.
TCGGCGGGCAGCCTGTCGCCGAATTTCGGATAATGCTCCGTGCGGATCGACTCGACCTCTTTCAGCCAGCCCTCGCGGTCGACTTTCAGCAATTCGTCCATGTCGGCCTGGCTGACACCGTCCGGCGGCTCGATCGCGCCGGCGGCGGGCAGCCAGCCAATGGCCTTTTCCTGCGCCAGTCCTGTCCCATCGCAGCGTTCAAACACCCATTTGAGCACGCGGCTGTTTTCGCCATAGCCGGGCCAGAGCCAGCGCCCATCCGAAGTCTTGCGGAACCAGTTGACGAAGAAAATGGCGGGGAGCTTGTCCGCTGTCGTCCGGGAACCGATATTAAGCCAGTGACGGAAATAGTCGCCCATGTGATAGCCGCAGAAAGGCAGCATGGCGAACGGGTCGCGGCGAACGGTCCCGGCCTTGAGGTCCAGGGCGGCAGAGGTTATTTCCGAGCCGACTATGGAGCCCATGAAAACTCCGTGGTTCCATGAGCGCGCCTGGTGCACCAGCGGGACAATTCCAGGACGGCGTCCGCCGAAAAGTATCGCGCTGATAGGCACACCCTCAGGGTCCTCCCAGGCCGGGTCGATTGCCGGGCAGTTGGCCGCGCGGGCTGTGAAACGCGCGTTCGGGTGCGCGGCGGGCTTGTCGCTCTTTCCGGCTTCCCATTCCTGGCCGGTCCAGTCGGTCAGTTTACCCGGAGCGGGGTAGCCGATTCCCTCCCACCAGACATCCTTATCCGCGGTCATGGCGACATTCGTATAGATCGTGTCGCGCTCGATAGAGCGCATGGCGTTGGGATTGGACTCCATCGAGGTGCCGGGGGCCACGCCGAAAAATCCGGTTTCCGGATTGATCGCATGCAGGCGCCCGTCGCGCCCGAAACGCATCCAGGCGATGTCATCTCCCACATTCTCGACTTTCCAGCCGGGAATGCTCGGGATAAGCATGGCCAGGTTGGTCTTGCCGCAGGCTGAGGGAAACGCCGCGGCGATGTATTTCTTTTTACCCTGCGGATTGGTTATCCCCAGGATTAGCATGTGCTCGGCCATCCAGCCCTCATCCCGCGCCATGATCGAAGCTATGCGCAGGGCCAGGCATTTCTTGCCGAGCAGGGCGTTGCCGCCATATCCGGAGCCGTAGGACCAGATGGTGCGTTCCTCGGGAAAATGAGAAATATATTTTTTGTCCAGCGGCGCACAGGGCCATAAACCCCCGTCTGTTTCGCCCTTAGAGAGCGGCTTGCCAACCGAGTGAAGACAGGGTATGAATTCCCCGTCCGCCCCGAGTGTCTCCAGCACCGCGCTGCCGACCCTTGTCATTATATGCATGTTGATCACGACATAGGGGGAATCGGTGAGTTCTACTCCGATCTTGGAAATCGCGGAGCCGATCGGTCCCATCGAAAAAGGAATGACATACATCGTCCGTCCGGCCATGCATCCATCGTACAACCCGCGCATCGTGGCCTTGAGTTCCAGCGGATCGATCCAGTTGTTGGTCGGACCGGCGGCATCCTGGCTGCGGGAGGCGATATAGGTGCGGTTTTCCACCCGCGCCACATCCGAGGCATCCGAACGGAAAAGAATGCTGTCCGGGCGTTTTCGTGGATTCAACGGCTGGGCCAGCCCGCTTTTTATCATTATATTCACCAGACGGTCATATTCCGCCTTTGATCCGTCGCACCATTCGATCTTGTCAGGGCGCGTCATACGCGCCACTTCATCCACCCAGGAAAGCAGCTTCACGTTTTTTGTCGGGGCGGCCAATTACACCTCCTCTTTTTCCTGATTCAGATTTTAGTGTTGATAAGTAAGCCGGATGGACTCAGCGTGCCTTGTTCTGAAGGACTGCTCTCGGAAGGTGATTCACCGTGCGCAGTCCTCATAAAATAATACAAAACAATCAATCTCACAAGTGCGGGAATCAGCGGTAACAAGGCCGCCGTATCCTGACCGTGCGCGGATAGGAGTTCTTTTCATGCCCTCCGGTGTTGATTGTATATCCCTTAATTCCGGCTGAAAAGTTACAAAAAAAGAAAAAAGGCGGCCCCCGGCCGCCTGTCCCGATACTCCAATTCTGTCATAAAGAAATGGCTATCGTGGTCCAGGACGGCGCTCCCTGTTTTTTTTCTGCTGCTCGCGGTACTGGCGATAGTAGAAACCTGTTCGCTCAGGTTCGAGTTTTTCGAGTTCAGCCAGTCCAGGCAGCTTGCCGGCCAGCACCGGGCGAAGTTCGCGGTCCTCATCGCGCAGTATGTCCCGCACCTGAGCGGTTTCAATTTCACCGGCCTTGATGTCTTTCCACAGTTCCAGACGGTCCTCGATCCGGCGTTTCAGCAATGTAGCCTCAACCAGACGGGCCTCGGGCAGACGGCCTTGCTCAATCAGACTGTCCAGGTTGTCGCGTCCGAGACCAAGGTTGTAACTAACCGCTCCGCTGGACGGGGCGCGCAGAAGGAACCGGTTGGCCAGGCTCAGTCTGGCCCGCGAATGATTGATTACGGGCAGGGGGTCGCGCGGGTCCAGGCGGCGGGCGCGGGAGAACAGGACCAGGGCCAGGACCTGGAAACCGGTGCTCAGGCCCAGTTCGCCCAGCCCGTTGAACAGACGGGCAAGCGGGGTGTTAAGTCCGGCGAGGCGGCGTGATTGTTCCAGGGACTCCTCAATCCTCGCCCGTTGGGCCTGTGGATAAGGCTTCCCGGTCATCCGCATCAGCCCGCGCTCAACCCTTGAACGCCATCTTTCGAACACGGTGTCCCGCAACTGAGGTGTCCAGTTCTGAATGAGAATTGATTCTGGTTTTCAAGGCCAGAATAAATAACAGCAGGGAACAAAAAAGGCAAGGCAGATGTATGCCGTTGGAGAGATCAGGGATTGCTGGCCGCCGCGATTTCATCGTTGAGCCGCAGGATCCAGCCGCGCGCCACTGGTTCGAGCTCACCGCGGCCAAGCATAGCGCTGAAATCCTCGATGGCCTGACGCATCTGATAAACCGCCTGGCGCCGCGCATTGGCATCCAGTTCCGAACGAAGCACCGCCCCGCGCAGGCGGGCCTGCTCATCAGCCGAGGTGTCGGCCGGCAGCGGTTTGAGCAAACGGCTGGCGAGCTGGTAATGACTCATGGCCTTCAGATAATGCAGATATTCGGTTGGCCCTATCTTGATTGTCTGGATGCCGTCCGCCGTGACCAGCACGGCCTGGCGGAACTCGTTGCCCTGGTAATGCGCCCATCCCAGGTTATAATAGTCCCTCACTCGGGCGGCCAGTCCCATGCGGCGGCGTTCATCCAGTATTTCACGGGACTTTTCCACCGTGCGTTTTTGAAGTTCCATGTCGCGTGGATTGCGGCTTAGGGCGTCTCGCAGCGCGCCGAGCTCCGCCTGCATGGTTCTGAGCCGGGCTGAATCAGCGGGAGAGAGCGTCGAGTCAATGTCCGGTTGCCGGTTAAGTGCCTCCATCACGCCTTGCGGGCTAACGGAAACTGGTGCGGGGGCGGTGGAGTCAACTGTCGTTGAAGGCATCGCGATAGCACTGTCGGCGCCTGCTGACCAGGTTGAATCAGGCGGTCCGCTCAGGGTATCAGCGATTGAAAGGCTGCCGGAGGCTGGCGCGGTTTTACCGGGTCCCACGCATCCCGCGCGGCCGAGAAGTACAGCCAGAGATACTCCGGCCGAGGCTGCGACCAGAAAACCTGCAAACACCTTGAGCAAAAGGATCAGCATCCGTCGACGGTCCGGCGCCGGGGTTGCCGCCTGACGGGGTATTGTGCTCCAGCGCATCCGTTTCCCGGTCAGATGGCTGAGGTAGGCAAGGTACTTATCACCGGCCGGGTCCCCGTACACGGTGCGTTGAAGGATATTGCCTATCTTAAGGAAACGGGTTAGATCGGCGCGGCAGGCATGACAACTCTCAAGGTGAGCTTCGATCGGCGCGCGCAGATCGGAAGGTATGTCCCGGTCAACCGCCTGATCGAGCAACTCTTTGAGTTCAGGGCAGAATTCAGGCATGGCAAAGCCGCTTTCTCTTAAGCCTGGGGCTTGGGATACGGCATCTGTCTGACAGGACGCAGTCAGGCTATATTATGAACCGGCCGGGCCGGACTGTCAAGACCACTACCATCAGCGAATCCACCCGCCGCTTTCGTCCGCAGGGGACCTGCTCATGGCCGAAAGCGCTGAGATGAGAGGAATTAAAAAGCGTTGACACTTCCTATTACGATGGTTAGCTTTTAAAACACCGTTGCAGGCGCGGTGGCCCGGCCGCCGCAGCCGAAGACGGTGAGGCGGCGTGATCAGGGGTTGAGTAATTACAGCCCGGAGGCTGATCGGATGCAGGATGTGAGATTTTTCATGATATGCGCCGCCACGGCTTTCCTCCTGGTGAGCGCCTCCTGTGGAGACGGGTCCGCAGATCATGAAAACCGCGGCGACAAGTATTATGTGGGCGGATCTTACGATGACGCTCTAGCGGAATACCTGATGGCCCAGAGAATCAGGGGGGTTACACCCGATCTGGTGCGCAAGATAGGGCGTGTATACGTAAAAAAGAGTGATTTTTTCCAGGCTAAAAGTTATTTCGACCGGTATTTCAGCACACTGGACTCTGAACCGGACTCCTCGGTGCTGCTCGATTATTTCCAGATAGCGATGGAGAGGGGCCAGGCTGGGGATTACGCAACAAAAGTGAAAGCCCTGGAGGAGATTCTCCGGATCGATCCGGAATACAGCCTGGGGCCGTATTTTTTCGATCTGGCTGAATTCTACTATAATCAGGCGGATTACTCGCAGGCCATTGTTTATTATCAGCGGGGCCTTCCACTCGAACTGCAGGTCAGGGATCGCTCGACCTACCTGTTTCATCTGGCGGAATGCTACGAGAAACAGGAAGACTGGGCCAACGCGTTTCTCTATTTTAACCAGTTCCTGACAGTCTATCCCCAGGATGCCCGCGCAGCAGAGGCGAGCTGGCATCGCGGGAACTGTTGCTGGCCGCTTGCGAACGGAGCATTCGAGAAAGAGGATTTGGAACAGGCCCTCTATTATACGGATGAAATAATTTCGGGTGGCCAGCCGCAGCACTATTTGGATGAAGCATATTATCTTCGCGGTGAGATACTGTTGAAACAGCAGAGCTATGAGGAATCTCGGGCCGCATTCAGCCAGGTGCTCAAGCTCAACCGTTTTGTTTACAAGGAACGCATCGCCGATCAGGCCCGTCGAAGGATTCTCGAGATAGACACCAAGAGAAAAGCTGAGTAATTGTCAACGCGTTTGCGGTTTGACTGAGGGAAGGGGAAAAGGATGAGGGTAGACGGGATCGCTCGATTTTTGACGCTTGCCGCCCTTGTGGTTTCGGTCTTCGGATGCGGACCAAAGCAAGTTTATGCTCCGACGCCGGAGGGAGAATACGAGCAGGCGAATGATTACTATCAGAAGGAAGAATATTCAAAGGCGATTGAAGCCCTGAAACAGGTGATTTACAAGTATCCGGGCAGCGATCTGGTGGAGCACGCCCGTTATTACCTGGCGGATTCCTATTTTCTCAACGAGGATTATGTTCTCGCGGCGGACGAGTTCGAGCGGCTTAATCGCGAATTTCCGCAGGGACGGTTCTCGGATGTAGCACTGTTCAAGGCGGCGCTCTGCTATGAGAAACAAAGCCGCCGGTACGAGCGTGACCAGTCCGAGACGCTCAAGGCGATCGAGACAATCGAGAATCTCCTGTCCAAGTATCCGAATACCGAATACGCCGACACGGCCCGCGAACACTCCCGTATTCTGAAAGACCGTCTGTCAAAGAAAGAATATCACACAGCAATGTTCTATTTTGACATGAAACTGTACGACTCATGTATTATTTATCTTAAAAGCCTGCTGGAAAATTATCCGGAGTCCTCTGTCACGCCTGGGGCGCTGTATCACCTTTATGTGTCGAGCCGCCGGATGGGATATCCTGACGACGCAAAGGACGCGCGGGACCGCCTGTGTTCAGAGTTCCCCGAAAATGAGTTCAGCCGACAGGTATGCGGGGCCTCCGAGGAGCCGATGTCGGGCGGGGCGGTTTCAGGCCGGAGTGTACCGTCAGACAGCGCGTCCGCTCCCCCCAAACCCGAATGAACCGGAAGGGGGCAAGATGCGGATCGCTTTGATTGGCGGAACATTCGATCCCGTCCATGCCGGACATCTTATCGGCGCGGAGCGCACTGCCGACAGCCTTAATCTTGACCGTGTGCTGTTTGTCCCGGCGGCGACTCCTCCACACAAGCAGAACAGGAAAATCAGCGAGGCCGCGCACCGGGTGAACATGCTCAGGCTTGCGCTTCGGGGCAACCCCCGTTTCGATTTGCTGCTGGACGAGATCGAGCGCGGAGGGGCCTCCTACACAGTGGACACGGTGCAAGCGGTCAGGTCGCGTCTTAATCCCGAAGATAAGCTTTTCCTGGTGGTTGGCGCGGACAATCTGATTGATTTCGACACATGGAAGGACTGGCGCAGAATCGCCGATATCTGCCGTATCGCCGGTCTTGCACGTCCGGGAAGTGAACAGGCCCGCCGGATGGTTGAAAGGAAACATCCCGAATTGAAGATCGAATGGATTGAGATGCCTTTGATAGATATATCCTCGACTTTCATACGTTCCCTTGTGGCTGAAGGAGGTTCGATCCGCTATCTGGCGCCTGAGAACGTGGAAAGTTACATTCATGACAACGGTCTCTACCGGTAGCCCCCCTGTTGATTCGAACTGGGGCCCGGTTATCTTTTATCCTGTCCGTGCGGCTGGTCCGGCGGTTGGGCTGAAAGTCACAACAACGGGGAAAATGTCAGATGTTCTCTAAAATAGCCAAATTGATCTTTGGCGACCGGCACAAGCGGGAAACAAAAAAGATTCAACCGGTGGTCGAGCAGATCAACGAGATATGTTCTGATCTTCAAACCCTGAGCGATCAGGAGTTTCTGGCGCGCAGCCTGCTGTTGAAAGAGAGGATCAGCGCGATAACCGAGCCTGAGGAACAGGAGCGCGCCACGGACGAGGCCCTGCCTGAGGCGTTCGCCCTGATCAAGGAAGCCTGCCGCCGTAATGTGGGCCGTCAAATATCGGTCTGCGGCCAGCCGATGACCTGGGACATGGTGCCGTACGATGTCCAGCTTATCGGCGCGGTAGTGCTGCACCAGGGCAAGATAGCCGAAATGGCGACCGGGGAGGGCAAGACCCTGGTGGCCGTGATGCCGCTTTACCTGAACGCCCTCAAAGGCCGCGGAGTGCACCTGGTCACCGTTAATGATTATCTGGCCCGCCGCGACAGCGAATGGATGGGAACGATATTCAGCTTCCTCGGTCTGACAGTGGGCTGCATCCAGCACGACATGGACCCGCCGCAACGCAAGCAGGCCTATAATTGCGATATAACCTACGGCACGAACAACGAGTTCGGCTTTGATTACCTTCGCGACAATATGGCTTTCCGTCTGGATGACCGTGTCCAGCGCGGCCATCATTACGCCATCGTTGACGAGGTGGACAGCGTGCTGATCGACGAGGCCCGGACGCCGCTGATAATCTCAGGGCCGGTTCACGGGACCTCGGACACTTTCAAGCAGTACCGCTCTCTGGTGGATGATCTGGTTCGCGTGCAGGTCAGGGAGGTGAACAATATCCTGGCCGATGCCGCCCGGTTGATGGAAGAGAGCGAAAAGGAAACCGATGAGAAGAAGGCGGAGACTCTTTCGTACGAGGCGGGGATAAAACTGTTGCAGGCCTCGCGCGGAATGCCCAAAAACAAGCGTCTGCTTAAAATCCTGAACGAAGTGGGCGCCAAAAAGCTCATGCAGCGCGCGGAAGCGGATATCATGCGCGAGAAGAAGATGCACGAGCTGGACGAGGGCCTTTATTTCTCGATGGATGAAAAAGGCAACCAGGTGCAGCTTTCGGACCGCGGCATCGATCAATTGAGTCCGAACGACCCGCAGATGTTTATCATCCCAGATCTTTCGACCGAGATAGACAAGGTGCAGCAGGATGTTTCGCTCAGTCCGGTTCAGAAACATGAGCGCGTTCAGCGGATCGAGCGTGATTACCTGGACAAGAGCGACCGCATACATACGATACATCAGCTGCTGAAAGCTTATGCGCTGTTCGAGAAAGATGTCGAGTACGTGGTGCAGGAAGACAAGGTGCTGATAGTGGACGAGTTCACCGGCCGCCTGATGCCCGGCCGGCGGTTCAGCGACGGGCTGCATCAGGCGCTCGAGGCCAAGGAAAACGTGAAGATCGAGGGTGAAACCCAAACCCTGGCAACCATAACTCTGCAGAATTATTTCCGTCTCTACCAGAAACTGGCCGGTATGACCGGTACGGCCGAGACCGAGGCCAACGAGTTCTATCAGATTTATAAGCTGGATGTCGTGGTTGTCCCGACCAACCGCCCGGTAGTGCGTAATGACATGGATGACGTGATATTCCGCACCCGCCGCGAGAAGTTCAACGCCATTATCGATGAGATCGCCGAACTGAACGCAAAGAACCGTCCGGTGCTGGTGGGCACAGTGAGCGTGGAGATATCCGAAACCCTGAGCCGCATGCTCAAGCGCAAGGGCATCCGGCATCATGTCCTGAATGCCAAATACCACCAGCAGGAGGCCGAGATAGTCGCGCGGGCCGGGCAGCCCGGAGCGGTGACAATCGCCACGAACATGGCCGGCCGCGGGACGGATATCAAGCTGGGGGAAGGGGTGCGCGAGGTGGGTGGCCTGGCTATCGTTGGCACGGAGCGTCATGAGGCGCGCCGCATCGACCTTCAGTTGCGCGGCCGCAGCGGCCGTCAGGGCGACCCGGGCAGCACGCAGTTCTTCCTCTCCCTGGAAGACGATCTTATGCGTTTGTTCGGGAGCGACAGGATTTCCGGGATCATGGACCGTCTGGGTCTCAAGGAGGGCGAGGTCATTACTCATCCTCTGGTTTCACGCTCGATCGAACGGGCCCAGAAAAAAGTGGAGGGCAATAACTTCCAGATCCGCAAGCACCTGCTGGAATATGACGATGTGATGAACCAGCAGCGCGAGGTGATTTATGACCTGAGGCTGTTTGCTCTGGAAGGGAAAGAACTGGATGCGGAGTTCAAGAGCTTTATTGATGACGCGGCGGGGATCAAGCTCGACCAGCATATCCTGCCGGGCGCTCCGCCGGAGGAGTGGGACCTGAAAGGCCTCTCCGCCGACCTTCTGCGTACGTTCCTGCTCAGCGTGCCGCTGGAAAAGAAAGAACTCGATGAGCTGAACGCCCAGGATATCCGTGATCAGGTTCTCAGTCTGGTCGATCAGCTTTTCGGGCTGAAATGCCAGGAACTGGGAGAGGACCGTAAGACTTTCCTGATGCAGCATATCCTTCTGCGTGTGCTGGATGAGAACTGGCGCGAACACCTTTATTTCCTGGATTACCTCAAGAGCGGGATAAATTTCAGGGCCTACGGCCAGAAAGACCCGCTTGTCGAATATAAAAAAGAGGCTTACCAGGCATTTGTGGAAATGATGGAGCGGATAAAGGTTGAGGTGGCCTCCCTGTTCTTCAAGGCGCAATTCATCGAGGAAAGCGAGATGAACCGCCCCCGCCGTCCCGAAATGACCGCCGTGCACCATGCCACTATCTCGGCTTTCCAGGGAGCCCAGCCGACTTTGTCCGGACCGGAGGAACAGCCGCATAAGGTGCAGACAGTGAAACGGGACCAGCCCAAGGTGGGCCGCAACGATCCATGTCCCTGCGGCAGCGGCAAGAAGTATAAGCACTGCCACGGCAAGGATGCGATCTGAGTCGTGAAAGCGCTGGCGCGGATTAACCGCGGAGGTGACGATGGCTGAGATCAGGAATAAACCGGAGGAGGTTATCCTCTCCCGTGAGCAGCTCCGCGAAGTGGAGGGCTTCCAGGCTTCTTTCGCCGCTCTCTGGAACGAGATGCGGGACACAGTCGAGGAGTTCGATAGCATTATTATGCGGCATTATTTTAACCGTGAGAACGGTTACCTGGACGAACAGCAGAATAACCTTCGGGAAATAGTAATCCTGCAGAACCGCCTGGAGGATATAGCTGCCAGGATGGGTGCTGGGGCCGCATCGCTGAAATTATTCATGAAAGCTCTTCAGACCTCCATACAAGGAGGCGCACCGCTTTCAGAAGCACCGGATCAGATAAAGCAGGAAAATAAAGAGCCCGCTCAGCAGAAACCGGCCGAAAAACCTCCGCAGTCCGCAGCGCAGAAAGGACCCGCAGCCAAAGCAAATACAGAGCGAAAGAGCAGCCTGCTGATGACCGGCGCATCTCAGCTCTGCGATCTCTCGCAGCGGGGAGGCGAGATTTCGATCAAGCTGTTTTTTGAGGAAATGGGGCTGCTGCGTCCCGAAAGATATGATCTTCTGCGTGAGATAACCCGCCAACTCCACGAACTCCTTTACCAGCGGAAACTTGTCGGTTACAGCAAGACCTCGCTTGTATTCGGACGGGACCAGAGCCTGTCGGATGTCCTGGTCTCGCTGGAGCCGGTATTCCTCTCTGAGAGCGTAAGGACATTACTGGCCTCGGATGGTATAACACCGTCCGGGACCGCTCTTCGACTGAGTTGCCGCCAGGAGGGATGTGAGCTTGTGTATTTAATTGCTCCCGAATGAATTCAGACAGATTGGGCCTGGAAACCGCTGGGCGTCTGTTCAAGCTGTTACAGATCCGAGAGACTGCCGGGTGAACACCGGAACGAAACGTTAATATACGGTTTCATGAAAGCTCCAGCTCCATGGACGCCTCCGGGTAAGGTTGAAGAGGAATTGACTTGCAACCGAGTGTACAGCCGCCAAATAACCTGTTATATTTATTCAGGTAAGAAAATCGGTGCAACCGGATGTGGGACCGGCGGTCTGGAAAGATGCAGGTAAAATATGCCTAAAGAAGATCTGTTCAATATTTTAAGCAATCATAAAAATCTGGATCTGGCGCTTATCGAGCGGGTCTATGATTTCAGCGCCGAGGCGCACAAGGGCCAGAAACGCAAGTCCGGCGAAGATTTTATAATGCACTCGGTGGAAGTGGTGAAAATACTCCTCGACTTGCGCCTTTATGACAGCGTATCAATCGCCGCCGCACTGGTGCATGATGTAATCGAGGACACAGAACATAAACTGGAAGAGATAAAGAGCGAATTTGGCGATGAGATCGCCGCCATCGTGGACGGATTGACCAAGATCAACCGCATGGATGGTTATGCCGCGCCGCGCTCTATCCAGGATGAACAGATCGAGAACTACCGCAAGCTCATTCTTTCGATGGCCCGTGACATACGGGTCATCCTGATAAAATTCGCCGATCGTCTCCACAACATGCGTACGCTGGATGCCCTGAGCGCGGAGAAGCGTCAGCGTATCTCCCGTGAAACCCTGGACATCTATGCCCCCCTGGCCCACCGTTTCGGAATCGCCCTGATCCGCTGGGAGCTTGAGGACCTTGCGTTCAAATACCTCGAACCGTTGCGTTACAAGGAACTGGCGAAGAAGTTAGCTCAGAAGAGGATCGAGCGGGAGGCTTTGATCGAGCGTTTCAAGGAGCCGCTTCAGAAAGCAATCAATGAAGCCGGGATCAAGTCCGAGGTCACCGGACGTCCCAAGCACCTGTACAGCATCTACAAAAAGATGGAGCGCCGCAACAAAACCTTCGAGGAATTGTACGATCTTCTGGGGCTGCGGGTGCTTACCGATACGGTGGCTTCCTGCTACCATATCCTTGGAATAATTCATTCCACCTGGACCCCGCTTCATGACCGTTTCAAAGACTATATCGCTACGCCTAAATCGAACATGTACCAGTCGCTGCATACCACGGTGTATGGTCCGGGCGGGCATTTGATCGAGATACAGGTGCGCACTCATGAGATGAACCGCACCGCGGAGTTCGGTATTGCCGCGCACTGGAAGTTCAAGGAGCAGCAGAGCGGCCAGAGCGAACTTGACAAGCGCATGAGCTGGCTGAGAGAGGTGCTGGAGTGGCAGAGCGAAGCCACTGATCCCAAGGACTTCATGGAGTTCCTGAAGATCGACCTGTTTGACGATGAGGTGTTTGTTTTCACTCCGAAAGGCAGTCTGATGAAGCTGCCGGCCGGTTCCACGCTTATCGATTTCGCTTTCGCGGTGCACACGGAGGTGGGCCTGCACTGCGCGGGCGGCAAGATTGACGGCAGGATAGCGCCGCTGCACACCCGGCTCAAAAGCGGACAGACAGTCCAGATTATCACCAATCCGAACACGCATCCGAGTAAAGACTGGATCCAGTTCGTGCGTTCCACGAAGGCGCGTGGCAAGATCAGGGCCTGGATCAGGGAACAGGAATTCGCCGACAGCCTCAAGCTGGGCCGGGAGATGCTGGAGCGCGAGCTGCGCAAGCAGCGTCTGCCCAGAATCGACGAGGCGCAGATGAATGCTCTTCTGCAGCATTTCAACCTTCCGGGTCCGGCGGAGAAACTGTATGCCGCAATCGGCCAGGGTAATGTTTCAGTCAGCCAGGTTCTCAGCCAGATCGCGCCCGAGACCCAGGAGCGCGAGCAGAAACCGCGCGCCTTCGACCGTCTGCTCGACCGCTTACGCAAGGATTCCTCGGCAATTCGTATCCAGGGAATCGGAAACCTGATGGTCACCTATGCCGGATGCTGCCAGCCTGTGCCAGGAGACCGCGTGGTGGGTTATATTACTCGGGGCCGTGGAGTTTCGATCCATCGTGCCGATTGTCCAAACCTTCTGCACATGAGCACGGAACCCGGGCGGAGGGTCGGAATCGACTGGCAGGCCGGGGATGATGAGGACTTCATCGTGCGGCTTCAGATAACCGGTGAAGACCGCAAAGGCATGCTGGCTGATCTGACGGCGGCGATTACGGATACCGGAACCAACATTCAAAGCGCGGAACTGAAATCAAGCAATTTTGAATTCACCGGGACTTTTGTGGTGGAAGTGCGCGACCTGAAGCATTTGAACCGGATTATAACGGCGCTGAAAAAAATCAGCGGCGTGGAAAAAGTCACACGCATGGAGTCGTTTTCACCGCGAGCGATCGAGAAATCAGGCTGAAACTGCCGTTTATATCCTTGTACGCGTAAGCCCTTTCCCGCGGGGAGGGTCAGATGCAGCAGCTCTCCACTTTTTTGTCGGCTGTTTTGCTGAGGCTGGCCGAATCAGCGAACAATTATATTATACCTCACGCCCAGCGCTGGAAGGCGGTTCAGCAGGGCTGGAGCAGATCCAGCGGAGAAGCGGCGCATATAGTTCCATGGATTATGTCAGCGCTTATAGTCGCGGGCGCCTTGTTCGCGATTATTTACCTTCGCCGTGATAAGGCTAAACAGAAAGAACGCGAGTTTATCTACTATCAGCGCAAGTCCCAGGAAAAGGGGCTTGATCCGCAATGCCTCAAGCTCCTGGACAGCGCAGTGCAAATATCCGGAATCGAGCAGCCGTTCAGGATTCTCGACTCGTTTGACATCTTCCAGCATGTGATTGAGACTTATGAACATAAAAGTGATTTTTCCGACCAGGAACGCGCCTATTTCAACCAGATGGTAGAAAAGATCAAGGAAGGCCTTGGTTTCCGGCAGATCGAAGAGGCCGTTCCGCTGACCACCTCGCACGAAATCAAACCCGGCCAGACTGTTAAGATCCGGTTGCACCGCGATGGCCAGGATTTCGAGTTCGATTCGGCAGTGATAAACAACGACGAGAAGATGATGTCGCTGGATGGAACGGCCATGGATTTCGATTATCTTGGGCTGGGAATGGATACGGTCATGGAAGTGACATTCCATCGTGAATCGGATGCTGGTTATTCTCTCCAGAGCATAATGGCAAAGATGCCCGACACGGAGAAAAAAATCGTTTTTTTGAAACACCCTAAAAAGATGGAGCGTTCGCAGGCTCGCAATTTTTCGCGCATGGAGGTAATCTTCCCGTTCAGTTATTACCATCTGGAAAAAGAAAAATTTAACAAGATAGAGATCGATTCGAATCTGGAGGCCTGCGAAAACCGTCCGGTCTACCGCGGTGAAAGCGTAGACATCAGCGGCGGAGGGATAGCTTTCAACACTTACCGGAAGATCACAAAGGGAGACTTTCTATATCTTAATTTCCAGATGTTGAGCGAGGAGCACTCAGAGCCTCTGCTGGCTGAGGTGGTCTGGACCGGGCAGGATAAAAAGCGCGAAAAAATATTTCTTATAAGAGCTAAGTTTTTCAGTATTAATGAAAAAATGCAGGATGAACTGATGAAGTTTGTTTATCAGATGCAGCGTCGGGTGGCGCGCAGAATGAAATTTGCACCCAAACGCTGATTGAATGAATCGTCTTGTAAAACAGCCCGGCCTCTGAAAAGAGACCGGGCTGTTTTGTTACTGGAGACGTCTTGCTGACCGTGTTTAATCGATGCGATAGAGTATCCGCCCGCAATGATTGCAGAATTCGATTACATCCTGGTGTTCTGTAACCAGCTTGCTGCCGGTAGGCGCGGACACAAAACAACCGTAGCAGACGCCATTCTTAACCGGGGCCATCGGACGGTCGTACTTGTCGGCTATTCTCAGGAAACGCTGGTAAAGGATCGGATCGAGCTGTTCGGTCACCTCGCGGATCGACTCTTCTATCTTCTCTTTTTTATCGAGCGCAAATCCCATCTGCTCGTACTGCTCGACCACCTGGAAATCCTGCATCTCTTTTTTAAGATTCAGCAGGTCCTGGAGGAACATAAGCAGTCTCAACTGGCTCTCTTTCATCTCGTACAGCACCGGGTCTGAGTTGTGGGGTTCAATTCGGGATTTCGTCCAGCAGTTTCAGGAACTCTGGAATTTCCTTGATTTCCTTGAGTTTTCCGCCGATATCCTGGATTTTGCAAAACTGGGCGACCTTTCCGAGGACTGGCAGATAGTAGTTTGAAATCTCGATCGGAGGAGCGACAATCAGGAAGAAGAAGCTGGCCGGTTTGCCGTCGATGGATTTAAAATCCAGGCCCTCGCAGTGACGTCCGAACGCGACATTCAGCTTGTCCACGACCAGCGAGCGGCAATGAGGTATCGCGAATCCCTTGCCGATGCCTGTGGAACCAAGGTTTTCCCGCTTCTTCAGCATCTTGAACAGCATGTCCTTGGCTTTTTCATCCAGCTTCATCAGGTTTATAAGCTCCAGCAGGACTCCATCCTTATCGCTCGCCTTGAGGTTGAGATTCACGTTCGTATTGTTGAACAGCTCCTTCAATTCCATCTGCTTCATCTCCAGACAAGGATTTAGAACTTCCCGGCCCGCCGGAATCTCTCTTTTCCGGCAAGGTCCATGGACTGCCCGAAAACAGGCCAGGCATATATTTTAAACATTAAAGCTTGCATCAGCAGTGTCAAGCATTTTCGTATTTAATAACCGGCGTGGTGTTTCATTCAGTGTTGAGCAAAATTTCTTTATTATAGCGTGTCATCACATCGCTGCGGGAAAGAATGCCGAGCAAGCGGCCGCTGTCTGCGGAGTCCACCACCGGCAGATGGTCCAGGTCATGGATGCCGAAGCGGTCGAGGGCCTGAAGCAGAGTGTTCTCGGGATGGACCGTGGGAATATCCTCACGCAGCACATCCCGGGCCAGGATCAGCGGGGCGAGGTCGCTTTCCATGAGAGTGGTCCTCAGGTCCTGGAATGATATCATCCCCAGAAAACGGCCCTCTCTGTCCGTGACTGGCAGGTCGTTGTAGCGGCTGATTTTCAGAAGGGACAGAATCTGGTTGAGGTCCATTTCCTCTGTTACGAGGTCAGGCTGAGGGTTAAACACCTGGCCGACTGTAATCCGGTTCAGGGTGGACAGGTCGGCTCCATGGTATACTTTTTCTCCCATCCGGGTAAGGCGCGTGGTGTAAATAGAATCCCTGTTCAGACGGCGGCTGACAAGGAGGCTGACAACGGAGGCAATCATTATCGGGAGGATCAGGCGATAGTCGTTGGTCAGCTCGAAAACCATCATGATCGCCGTGAGTGGAGCATGAGCGCATCCGGCGAGCATGGCGCTGGCGCCGACCAGGGCGTAGGCGCCTATCTCTATGCCCGCGCTGCCTCCGGAAAGAGAGAGGTGAGAGTCGAACAGCCAGCCGAAAATACCGCCGGCCATCGCACCGGTGAAAAGAAGCGGGGCGAAGACGCCCCCGGATCCTCCCGATCCCAGAGATATGGAAGTGGAGAGCAATTTTACGGCCAGCAGGGCCAGCATCATCTCCAGACCGAGTTGACCGAACAATGCGGCTTTTATTCCGCTGTAACCGATTCCCAGCACACCTGGAAGTTTAAGACCGATAATGCCAACGATCAGACCGCCCAGCGCCGGACGGAGCACCGCCGGGATGCGCCTCATCCGGCTGAAAACGGTTTCTGTCCCGTAAAACATCTTGATAAACACCACCGAAAGCAGGGCGCAGAAAACGCCTAACAGACTGTAATGAACCAGGTGCCATTGCGATACAATTTCGTAATGCGGCACGGCGAAAGCCGGGTGATCCCCGAGAGTGGCGCGCGTTATCGCGCTGCTTACCACCGATGAGATGACCACCGGCGCGAGCGCGGCGGCCGAGAACGAACCCAGTATCTCTTCCAGGGCGAACATCACTCCGGCAATCGGGGCGTTGAATATCGCGCTCAGCGCTGCGGCGGCTCCACATGCCACCAGTATGGCCAGACGGTTGGAGCTGAAATTGAGCCAGCGTCCGACGCGAGAACCGATTCCTGAACCGATCACCACCATCGGTCCCTCCGGGCCGGCCGAACCACCCGAGGCAATAGTTATTATCGAGGCGGTGGTTTTATGCAGAGTGTCACGGAAGCGAATCAGGCTTCCGTGCTTGGCGACAGAGAGCATCACGTGGGGAATGTCGTTGCCGCGCGCCCCTGGATTGAGCTTGTACATCAGCCCCACGATCAGGCCGCCCAGCGCTGGAACAAGAGGCAAAATCCAGCGATAGCCCGGCCCCCGGCAGGTGAGAAACGAATCGAGCTCTGCAATTGCCTCGGAGCCATAATGAATGGCCCGCTCGAAGCCTATGGAGGCCCAGGCGCCGAGAACGCCCACCGCCGCGGCCATGACGACCAGAAAGGAGCTTTCCTGTATCTGAAAGCGCAGAATAAGGTTTCCAGGAAACCTGTCCCGGCGCGTATGAATGTATTCTGTCAATTCGCAGCCATTCTATTAAGGGAGTAAAAGCCGTTCAGGAAATAGCGCCGCCGCGACAAAAATGGACGGCATGGCATAATAATAAGCAATTTCAGCAGTATGAAGTATTATTTTGTAGATGCACTTTGAGCCGGGTTACGGTTGATCGGTTCAAGGCGACTGATGGCCGTCCTGAAAGGATTTGCAAAGGCAGAAAGATTTTCCCTTGACAAATTTTATGCATCACTTTATGTTAACGTCAAGTCACATTCGGTTTCTCTAAAGCAGGCGTCAGAGCGGGAATAGCTCAGTGGTAGAGCGCCACCTTGCCAAGGTGGATGTCGCGGGTTCAAGTCCCGTTTCCCGCTCCATTTTTTTTAGGTCAAAAGGCGGCGTACCCAAGTGGCTAAGGGAGAGGTCTGCAAAACCTTTATTCGGCGGTTCGATTCCGCCCGCCGCCTCCACTGATCCTCACCGTTGACATTGCTCTCCTTCATAAACCTTGCTTTTCATATAACTCCCAGCAATAATTAATCCAGGGCCGTTCAACAACGGATTACCGAGGCTGATTCTCCGCTAATTGCATCATTCCGTATCAGGAGAGTATGCGATGCATCGGCACGCGATCTGCCATATCGAGTGGTCCTCTACCGACCTGGAAAGGACCCGCCGATTCCTGTCCGGCCTGTTCCACTGGAAAATCGATTTCTGGAGCGCCGACTGCTTGCTGTTCAGGCCTCCTGTCGGTGTGGGCGGGGCGATTCAGCGGGTCGATGCTGTACATCCGGGGGCTTCTCCGCTTGTGTATGTGGAGGTCGAAGCGATAGCGCCTTACCTGAAGAGGGCTGTAGAACTGGGTGGAAAAGTGGCGCAGCCGGAGGTCGAGGTGCCCCACACCGGATGGATGGCGCAGGTGCTCGATCCGGATGGCAACCTTGTGGGACTGTTCCGTCCGCTGACAGAAACGGCCCACCCTCAGGCCGTTTGAATGTGATATGGTCAGTTTGATTGCAGTAAAGGGCGGCTGAGAGGCCGCCCTTTTTTTCAGCATTTCAGCAGACATGCCAGAGGAGCGGAAAGATTAAGGCCGAGGTGGCGCGCATGCTCGTGCAGTGTCTGGCGTGATGTGTCCAGGTGAATCGTATCGGGCGAGGTGACAGAATAAGACGCCAGCAGGGCGGCGAAATCAAGTGCGCTGCAAAGCGCTGTATCTGTCAGCTCGGTTCTGTCGCGAACTGGGCCGGCGATGAAAGGCAATCCGGCGGCTGTTGCGATTATGATCCCCGCTGTTGTGGCATCTCCGGCTCCAGCCGTACTTGCGGCAGAGACTCTGGCCGGGGGAGTGAATTCCCACTGTCCATTCTCGAAACCGATTGATCCTGAATTCCCCAGAGTCAGGCAGATACGCATATCCGGACGCAGGGGGAGAAGGCTTTCCTCCAGCAGATGAAGAAATGCGTTTCGGCCCTCAGCGATGAAGTCCCTGCCGGTCAGGGATTGCGCCTCGTCACGGTTGAGCACAAGGATATTTGTCAGAGACAGAAGGCTCCTGCACTCTGTTGTAAGCAGTTCGGCGGAAGTGAACGAGGAGACTGTCAGAAAACTGTAATGGTCAGCCAGTTCAAGAAGCTCAGCCCTCGCAGACAGCGGAGTTTCGGGAGCGGCCAGGGCGATCCCGCGACCCGCTTTGCCGGTGAATAACGGGATGGATTGACGGATATCGAGCCTGGTGACACGAGCGCTGGCGCTGTTGGCGGTGGTTATATTGCCGCCGGATGAATCCGGATACTGAAAGCAGACCGAGAACATGGTTGCGGCCTCGCGGTCCTCAACGACCATCGAGACGTCGATTCCGGTCCGGCGCATCATTTCAAGCAACCGCGAGCCGTTCTCATCCCGCCCGACACGGCCGAGGGCCACTGTCTGGAAGGAACCGCCTGTGGATGGTCCCAGAAGCGCAGCCACATAATGTTCGATTATATGAAGTTTGCAGAAATCCTTTGAGTCGAGCAGAAACCCCTCGCGGCTTTCATCACGTCCGAGAGTATGGTTCCCTGTGAGTTTAAAAAAAATTCCTGATCCAATTCCTCCGGTTCCTATCAGGATATCGTACATTTTATCAGGTGGCAGCTTTTCCTCGTTCATTCCAAATCCCTTTTCCTGAAAAGTTTCACCGATTTGTCTTTCTTGTTTTGAAAATGCACGGCAGGGTGATTAATATCAAGGCCTCTGTCATATCAGAACAATATGCGGTCCGTTGCGATGAAAACCTGATTGTTGAGGAGCGTAAAGAAGACTCACACAAATAAACCTGCAATAAAATGAACGGTTCAGGAATAGAATTGTTCGAATAGCACTTACAATTAAGTCTCTAAAAGAAATTTTAAAGCTCGGCCGGTCCGGCATTTAATCCCCTCCAGTCCAGATTCCTGGTTGTTCCCTTTCTTTTTTCCCCAGATATGATCAACTGTGCAGATCAGGGTTTGGATATCGATCTCAACCATTCCGGCCGATGGCGGCTTGGAGAGAATTTTATTTATAATTGCGGGTGCAACGATATTCTTTAATAAATTTATGACCGAATATGTGTATTTTCGCTCATCCTGTGCGCGGCATGGGCGGTATCGGGTAATGAAAAAAAAGCCTGCTTATTCATGGAATGCGTAACTGCTAAAAGAACATAATGTTTGAACTGCCGTTCGCGTGGCACTCGTTGTGCTGATGCTTTCTGGAGCCTTGATAATCAAATCGTTGTTTCTTTTTGAGATGATGATAGGCTGGCTTGCAACGTTATTTGTTAAAAAGCGTCAGAAACTAAAATGATGAAAGGATATAAACGTGTGGAGGACGGATGCCGGCATATGAGAACGGAACAGCAGTAAACGATCCGGGCAATCGTCATATCGAGTCACAGGGTGAGATTGAGAAGTTTCTGACCTTTCGGCTTGCAGGTGAGCATTATGGACTGGAAATACTTAAAGTCAGAGAAATTATTGGACTGTTCAAGATAACGCGCGTTCCGCTTACCCCGGAATACATCCGGGGAGTGATTAATCTGCGTGGCAAAGTCCTTCCGGTGATGGATCTCAGGCTGCGATTCGAGATGGGTTCGGCCGAGGATACAGAGGAAACCTGCATAATTATCGTGGATCCTTCCCGCACGGGCAATTGTCTGATTGGACTGCTGGTGGACAGCGTTTCAGAGGTTCTGGATATTGACGCTCGTGATATCGAGGACACTCAGGAAATGGGAGAAAATGTCAATACAGAATACATCCGGGGTTTGGGAAAATCCCGGGGAAAAGTAATCCTTCTGCTCGATATCCAGGCTGTCCTGGCTTCAGCGGCTGTCGAGCGGGCGGCTGAGGTATAGTGAAATAACGCCGGAATGATGTGCATCCGGAGACTGGTCGTCAGCATTCTTTGATCAAGAATACCGGCACGGAGGAAAAATGAAAGTCAGGTCTATCAAAACACGGCTGATACTGCTTACCGGGTTGTGCATGATAGTAGCTGCGACTGTGATGACCGCGGTGATGGTCTATTCAGTGCGTAAGACATCCATGAAAGCCGCCAGCGGGGAAAGCATCTCGCAGGCAAGGGGCAATGCGGCAAAAATAAAGGCTGACTTGGAATCTGCTCTGGATGCATCTCGGACTCTGGCTCAGATGTTGTCTTCTGTGAAGGATGCTGAGAACTCGATAGAAATGGACCGGCAGGATGCCGCCGTGATGCTGAAACGCGTGCTTCAGGAAAATTCAAAGCTGATACGTATTTACATGGTCTGGGAGCCGGATGCTTTCGATGGCCGGGATGCAAGTTATGCCGGAAAGAATGGCTATGACGCGAGCGGACGGTTCGCGGTCTGCTGGGAGCGAGACGCTGAGGACAACGTATCGCGAGTCCCGCTGACAACATATGCCGAAGAAGGCAAGAACCTGTATTATACGAAACCGCAGGAATCCAGCCAGGAATGCATCCTTGAACCTTTCCGCGCCTCGGTGGCGGCGGAAGCGCCGTTCCTCAGTTCGCTTGTCGCCCCCATTCTCGCCGATGGAGAATTTTATGGGGTGGTCGGAGTGGATATGAGCCTGGAGCCTTTCCAGGAAATGGCGGATGATCTCGAGATATATGACGGCACCGGACGGCTGACCCTGATAAGCAACGAGGGACTTCTGGGAGCGGTTACCGGTGAGCGCACCCTGCGAGGGCAGGCGATGGGGGCATTCTATAAGACCTCCGGCGCAGAGGATAAACTGGCTGTAATCCAGGGCGGCTCCGAGATCGTAATCAGCCAGGAGGGAATGCTCGAGGTGTACGCTCCTGTACAGATCGGCAACACTGAGACGCCCTGGGCGGCCGGGATCGTAGTGCCGTTGAGCAAGATAACCGGCGAGGCCACCACTCTGATGTGGCAGCAGATTCTGATCGCACTGGCGATGCTTGCCATCGCGATCGTCGCCCTCTGGTTCATCGCTCGAAAAATCTCCGACCCGCTGGTTCATATCGCCAGCGGCGCACAGCTTCTCGCCCTGGGTGATACTGAAATGGAGGGTATTGATCATGCCGAAATGGAAAGAATAAAAGCCCGTGAGGATGAGCTCGGCGAGATAGGACGGGCTTTCGGAAGCTTGATCGAAGCGCAGAAAGCCAAAGTTGACTATGCCGAACATATCGCCCGCGGCGACATGGCGATCCGGATAAAAGCCGCTTCGAATAAGGACGTGCTTGGCAACAGCATGATCGAGATGATCAAGAGCCTGAAGAACATGAATCAGGAGGTCGTCCATCTGATCAAGGCCGCGGTGGATGGTCAGCTCGATATTCGCGCCGATGTGAGCCGCCATAAGGGTGAGTACGCCGATATAGTCAAGGGGATCAATGACCTGCTGGATTCCGTGGTTGACCCGATCAGCAATGCGGCCAAGGTATTGGAGGCTGCCGCAGCCAAAGACCTGACCCTCCGGGTGAGCGGAAATTACAAGGGGCGTTTTTCGGAACTGATGGAGAATATCAATACTACTGTCGAATCGCTGGATGTGGCGCTAAAGCAGGTGGCCGGCACAGTCGAAGCGGTGAGCCTGGCCAGCAGCGAGATTAACGACGGCAGCCGCACTCTGGCCGAGGGGGCCAACGAGCAGGCCAGCGCTCTGGAACAGGTGTCCTCCAGTCTCGAACAGATGTCCTCGATGACAACACAGAACTCCGATAACGCGGATCAGGCCAAGGCGCTTTCGACAGCGGCCAGAGAACTGGCGCAGAAGGGCAAGGTCGAAATGGAGCGCATGATCGAGGCCATTGGACGGATCAAGACTTCCTCAAGCCAGACCGCCAAAATAGTGAAGACGATCGATGAGATTGCGTTCCAGACCAACCTTCTTGCCTTGAACGCCGCGGTCGAGGCCGCGCGGGCCGGCGATGCCGGAAAGGGCTTTGCGGTCGTGGCCGAGGAAGTGCGCTCCCTGGCCCAGCGCAGCGCCGAGGCGGCCCGCAACACGGCCGGAATGATCGAAGAGGCGGTGAAAAACGCCGAGGGAGGAGTAATTATCACCGAGAAAGTGGCAGTGATCCTGAATGAAATCGTCGAAGGCTCGAATCGCGTGAACGATCTTGTGGCTGAAATCGCGGCCTCGGCCCAGGAACAGGCTCAGGGAATCGAGCAGATCAATAAGGGCGTGGCGCAGATGGACAGCGTCACACAATCCAACGCGGCGAATTCAGAACAGTCAGCAGCTTCCTCTGAAGAGCTGAAAAACCGGGCCGAACTTCTTATGACCATGATCTCGGAATTCAGTCTGACCGATGATGTTGAGACGCCGCCTCCTGCGGTCAGGAAAGAAGTCAAGACGGCAGCGGGGTCTGAGAAGAAGAAATCAGCAGACACGGATGCCCAGGCAACCTTGAAAAAGGAATCCCGGATCAAGGCAGTCAAACCCGCGCTGAAAGGTGTCTCGGGTGCAGACAAGCCGGATAAGAAACCGAAGGTTTCAGATGAAGGCAACGGGAAAAAGAAAGCAGCGCCGGAGAAGATGATTCCGCTTGACGACAGTGATTTCAAGGATTTCTGAATCGGGGCGACGGTGAAGGGGATGCAGGGAAGCGGTCCCCTTCACGTTGCGCAGAATTCAGAGAAGCATCTAACATTTTCTGTGCTCAGGATGGTCCGGGCAGGCTGTCCCTGGACATCTGAGCCGCCAGAACCGCCCGTAGCTGAGTGACTCGAGTTTCCTGGCTGCCGGCGAGATCTATTTTTTCTCCCGGATCCGATTCAACGTTGTATAATTCTGTTTTGCCGGCGTTTAAAACTCCATCCTGCTGAATAAGTTTCCAGAAGCCACGCATGACCGCAAGCTGCCGTCCGGTGTTCCAGTAGAACGTGCGATCGCCCTCTGGCTTCGATCCGGCCAGTACGCTCAAAATGTTTTTTCCTTCTATCTGCATTGAGGTCGGAATTTCAGTCTCCGCTGCTGCGGCCAGGGTAGGCAGAAGGTCCATCGCATGGATGGGAATGTCCACTTTCCGCCGTTCCAGCACTCCCGGCCAGAAAGCCGCCGCCGGGACGCGGATGCCTCCCTCGTAAAGCCCGGTTTTCCAGCCGCGCAAGGGATGATTATTCCCCAGAACCTCATTCGGCTTATACTTGCCTCCGTATTCCTGCGCGGTTGCGTCCCAGCGGTCCTGTCCGCCGTTGTCGCTCACCCAGAGGATCAATGTCGAGCGTCCCCTGCGGCTTGAGTTGCGCTCGGCCGCGGCCAGAATTTTTCCCACTGCATCGTCCATATGGCACATTGCCGCCGCGTACATCAGCCGTGATGGATCCGCTATCCTGCCGCGCAGAGGAGACATCCATTGTTCCGGCTCATCCAGCGGATAATGCGGCACGCTGAAGGCGACGTAGAGGAAGAGCGGACGGTCTGTTCCGCTGGTTTCAAGCTGGTTTATGGCCCTTGTGGCGATCAGGTCGGTGGCGTGACCGTTTTCATCCGTGAAACGCCCGTCCTGATGCCAGCTCCGGTCTCCGTTTTTGTATATGTGAGTATATGGATCGATCTGGCCATGAAGATAGCCATATGAATGTTCGAATCCATAGCGGTTCGGCCCTGTGTCCGGGGTCAGACCGAGGTGCCATTTGCCGATCTGGACTGTCCGGTAGCCTGCATTTCCGAGGACCGAGGCCAGAGTGACGCTGTTTTCCGGCAGGCTCAGCGCGCTTCTTCCGGCTATCGGCTCCAGAATACCGAAGCGGCTGGGCGGACGGCCCATGAGAATGGCGGCCCGGGTGGGGGAGCAGGTCGGACAAGCGTAAAAACGATCCAGTTCGACCCCCTCGCGCGCAAGACGGCCGATATTCGGAGTTGGTATCTCGGAGCCGTGGTAGCCGACATCATTCCATCCAACGTCATCGGCGATAAGCAGGACTATATCCGGCCTGGCGGCCCTGTTCTCCGGAACGGCGCCATCCGCCAGGGACTGTCTGCCCGAAAGGAACCCAGCCAGTCCGGACAGTCCGAGAAACTCGCGCCGGCCGATGTTTTCCACTATTCGATCCATTTTCATGTGCCGTCTCCGGAAAAGGCCGATGCCCGAGCGCCGGGAAAGGTTTCTGGATTATCTCAGCCGGTTTGAACCATGCGGATCGGACTGACCATCCTGCCGCCGGTTTAGCATTATCCGGCGCAAAGACGAAGCGAGCTGTCCGCTCTGACTGCGTGCCAGTGCATATTCCAGCATGAAAACTTTTCGCGCGCCAGCTCCAGATATTCGCGGGCCGTCTCGGCCCTGCCGGTCAGCGCCAGAGCATGACCCAGGCCATGCAGGGTGCAGACCCAACCGGATAGCGTACCGAGATTCTCGAAAGTTGCAAGGCTTTTATGCAAAGGCTCGATATTGCGCAGGGCCAGGGAACTGTCAGCCTGCATTTCGATCCAGACGCGCCAGAGGCGGACCCAGGCCAGGTTGATATCGAGGCGCGCAGCGGCGGCGGTCCGTTCGGCAAGTTCGGCGTCCTGCAGCGCGGAATCATTGTCGCCCTGCGATAACTTGGCCTCGGCCAGGCTGATCAGCGCTTCGGACAGTCCGACCGCGTCCCCCGTCTTTCTGGCCAGGCGAATGGCGCGCGTCAGCTCGCGAAGAGCTCTGGAAGCATTGCCGGAGTGAACGAGCGCCCGGCCCCAGAGCCAGAACGGATAGCAGTTTTGTAATCCGGAGTGCGCATATATGGCCGCCCTGGCGCATTCATGCGCCAGGCGTTCGGCCTCGGCCCATTCACCCTGGAACATGCGGGCCTCGGCATACAGAATCAGGCTGTCCGAAAGAAGAGCCGGGTCATTCCAGGAACGGGCGGCCCGGGCAGCCCGTTCAAAAACGGGAACGGCCTCTTCCCAACGGCAGGTGTTCTGGGCGAAACGGAATGCCCAGATCGTGCGCTGGCTGTTGAAAGACTTCTCATCCTCCAGGCAGGTATCTCCACAGGCTGCCGCCTGTTCGACAATATCCAGGGCCTGACGCTGGAAATCGACCGCGCCGCTCTGATCATCGGACCAGTAACAGGCCTTGGCCAATACAGTCAGGCCCTGCGCCCGTACCCTGAAATCGCCCGAGCGGCCGGTCAGAAGCTGGAAGCGGCGGGCGTTCTCAAGAGCCTGTCCGCGTTCACGCATGGCTGTGTAAAGGTTGTACAGGCGACTCCGGATTGCCGCCTCACTGTCGACGTCAACTGCTCCGTCTGCCGCCACTTCCAGGGAGGCGGCCAGACGTCCCGCGAAAGTCAGGTAGGGATGCCGCGGCGGGCGGGCGCGCAGGGATAAAGCGGCCTCCACATGGCCGAGGCAGTCATCCACAGCTTCCAGCCATTGTTTTCCTGATTGCAGCACCTTGATCGTCTCATCGACTGCTTGGCCGATAATTGCACTTCGTCTGGTCGCCATCTTTTTCCCCGTCGTCATCTGTTTATCGGTCTCTGTCTTCATCGGAAAACTCAATAAAACCAATCTTCAGCCGGCGCCATACCGTAGAATTTCTCAAAATTGACATGCGCCACGCGGCTCAATTCCTGTTGCGGCAGACGAAGCTGCTGAATAAAACGTTTGAAAGGCCATAAATGGTCATAGATGTGACGTCTTACCACGGATTCGGTGATAATCTGCGGTTCATCCCAGAATGCGTTGGCGTCACTGCCGAACAGTATTCGATCCGACCAGCGGATAAAAAACGGCCGGATGCGTTCCAACTCTTCATCAGTAAGAGAATCTCCATCATGAAGAAGAAAACCGGCGCTGGTGTCGGTGTAGAGATTGGGATGCTTCTCCAGCATTTTCCCGAGAAGGGTATATCCCAAAAATCCCTGATGACACAGCATTATTCTCAACCGTGGATAATTGAGCAGGATCCTTTCTATGAGTGAAAGGACATAATAATTATCATAGCTCAGACTGTTCCAGGCTTTGCTGTTGTCTCCCCCGAAGTTATAAGGCGATGGGCCATAGCGGTTATTGGTATGCCAGGTCAAGGGAAGGCCGAGTGAATCGCAGACTGCGTAAAAGCGCATCCATTCCGGCGAAACAATCCATTCCACTGAAATCGGTTTTCTTGTTCCGCTGCCAGCCGGAAACTCCATCGAATCTCCAGCCGCCTCGCCCCAGAAAATCGGAGAGTTGTGCAGCTTTACCGCCCGGATGTGATACTGCTGGTGAAAGCGCCGGAGCTTGTTTATATCCGGATCGTTGATCTCCACGTACCAGACTGGAGCGAATGCTTTAAGTGAATCAATGAAAGCCAGGTCTGTCTCACTCTTGCAGTACACCGCCGAATTGACGATTCCAAGTTCTGACATGTAGTCCGCGAGCATCCTGAACTCTCGGTTGCGTTCCTCCTGCGGCAGGGAGGCGAACGAGGCATGAACATGCGCATCCGACCAGAACTTGCAGAAAGGACGCATGTAGAATCCGTATTCTCTGGAGTACCCGTCATCCAGGCTGTCTCGCTCAGCCACGTGAAGATCGAGCGGCGGCTCAATTCCGCGCTCATGGCTGGACATTCTCATTTCCAGAGACAAGTTCCAGATCACAAGTCCGGCTACAGCAGCGTAAAGAAAAAGCAGCCTTTTCATTTCCACTCCTCGATCTGTGTGAATCCGGACTGGAAGTTGACAGAAACAAAATAAAGTATTCTTATCTGATAGCAAACGGTTATCGGTACATTGGCTGTCGATTCGAAGATGCGCGGACCGTGTGTAGTATTCTGCCCGGCCATATTGCCGGTAATTTCATAACATCTGTATGGCTATCGGGTTATATCTTAGAACGTCTGGTTGACGGGATACGGAGTCGCCAGGAATCCGGCGGGTGATTATGGAAACGGCGAAACGAAGCCGTCATTGCTGATTAACGCTCACTTTAAGGCAGATGCGTGCGAATCCGAACACCGAAACTCAGGAGAATAGTCGTGTAATTTGTGTAATTCTCCATTTGACAGGAGGTTCATTTCGTTCGTCTTTCGGGCACGCGATATGCATTCTACGGAACAGGTTTTATGTTCCTAAAAAAATTAGCGAAAGACCCCGCCAGGGATTGGAGGCTTATCGCGCAGCCTCCATCGATCCGGCCACTGCTGACTGGATCGGCGCTGGTTGCAGACCGCGAGGAGAAGATGCGCATCCTGCTGGTTGAAGATGACAACGGTGTGAGAAACATTCTGGCCAAGTTTCTGGTGGAAGAAGCTCATTCGGTCAGTGTGGCGGTTAATGGCCGAGAGGGGCTGCATCTTATCGAGGAATTTGAGCCGGAACTGGTCATCTCAGATATCAAGATGCCTGAGTTTAGCGGACTTGAATTGATCGAGGCGTCCCGTGCATTCTCGAGCGTGCCGTTCGTTATGTTGACAGGCTTTGCGGATACCGATGCGGCAGTTCGCGCGCTCAAGGCCGGAGCATGGTATTTCATTCTGAAGCCGGTCAATTTTTTTGAGCTTAAAAGTATAATCGACCGGGTGAAGGATTGTCTGACGCTTAAACAGGATCTGGCCGAGGAGCGTGTCCGTTCAATCGAGCGGTACAGTCTGGATGAAATACGGTCCTTGATGGAAATCATTGCCAAAGATATGGAGCAGCCGCTGCGCAAAATCCGACTGGAGCTTGCGCCTTTAAGCGCCAATTTGAGCGCTCTGAGCGCAGAATTTACGGCTGAAGGATTTGAGCGTTCTGCTGAAGCCGGGGCCAGGATTATGGAGTCACTTGTTTCTCTTGAGAAACTGATAGTTACTCTGGACTCGGAAAGCCGCCGTCTGTCGAATCTGGAAAGATTCCTGCAATCGCCGCGCCATCCGGCGAACCCCTCAGGGATTGAGACTTTCCCGCTTGACGAAGCATTGCGCTGCGCTTTCAGCCTTCTCGATTCACCGCCGGAGACGCTTGTTTTTATATCGATAGAACACGATATAGTTCTGGCTGCGAATCGTGAGCAGTTTATCCGCTCGGTGGTCAGGCTGATGCGGATGGCTATTTGCGATGACAAAGGCGCCCCGACACGGGCGCTCGATATATCCGCCCATCGGGAGGGAGGAGAACTCTGTCTGCTGATAGCCGGCTCGGGTCAGCAGTCCAATCGGACCGGGTCCAATCGGGATGCGGCGGAGTGCGCGGACGAAAAGTCTGAAAATCTCGCCAATGTACTGGGATACCTTATCGAGAGAGGTTCCATTGCCGCATTGGGCGGCAGATTGAGTCATCGACGGCCCGAATCTGGTGGGATCATTTATACGATTCGAATGCCGCTGCCGGGAATGAATGTCTCCGCCGAAACTCAGAGGCTGGCGGAAAGCGAACCGTCAGCAGGCAGACAGTTTAAACGCCGCATCTCCGGCGAGCGTGGTTGAATCGGACTTGGCTGGACAATAAAAAAGAATAGAAGGCTATAGAAGCCACAGAAGAATGAAAGCAGGAATATCAGACCTTAGGGGAGGGTCAAATGGCCAAGCAAGACCTGGAAAAACTGGTCGAGGCTCTGGCCGCTGAAGTGGTGATGGCGGATCCGGAGGATTTGCAGTCGGTTAAAAGAGTGATCGAACTGCTCAAAGAGATTGAGACTGCTGTCAAGGCTGATCTTGCGAAGGTTTTCAAGCCCGCTATCGCAAAATCTGTGAGCCTGGCAGAGGAAATGATTGTAATGGAGCCGGATGCGGCCGCCAGAGCGATGAAAGTGATCAGTCAGGTGGTGAGGGCTTTCCAGGCCGGGCTGTCCGAGGGAGCGCAGGCTGTGGCCGGACTGCTGCCTCAGGAAATGACCACGGCTGATAAGGACGGCGATGGCCCTAAAATTATGACAGTTGCAGATGACAAGATCATGGCCGATTTCCTGTCCTCACAGGTTTCATCGATGCAGGATGTCGAGGGACTGATCCTGGCCGCCGAAAAAGAGAGTTTCTCCGGCAAGCATTCGTCCGAGTTGAAACGCCGTCTGCATACACTGAAGGGCGAGGCGGGCATGCTGGGATTGAACGATATTCAGCAGGTCTGCCATGACACCGAAAGCTATCTCGAAAATGGAGTGTTTGAAGGCAAAACTGACAATCTCCTGATAGTGAAAGACTGGCTGGCCCAGAGTTTTGAATTTCTGTCAGGTGATGGGCCGCAGCCGGCGCCATTGGGAGAAATTCTCCAGAATATCAATGCGGGAATAGCTGATACCGCGCCTGTAACGGCTGAACAGGCAGTTGATCAGACACAGGCATCTGCCGAGCCGGTTGCTGTGGAAGCGGTGAGTG
This sequence comes from uncultured Gemmatimonadales bacterium, assembly GCA_964473155.1. Taxonomy (GTDB): domain Bacteria; phylum Gemmatimonadota; class Glassbacteria; order GWA2-58-10; family GWA2-58-10; genus JAJFUG01. Next base: position 45,090 of record CAYYNT010000012.1, read on the forward strand.
CCGGGGACCCCGTATTGGAAGCTGAGGTTCCGGCGGCAGAGGAAGAATCGGCGGGACGCATGCTCAATATCCCGTCGGGAGATGAAAGCCTGGTGGTGGATTTCATTCAGGAGGCCAACAGCCACCTGGATAATGCGGATGTCCAACTGCTCACGCTCGAGGGCAATCCAGAGGAAAAGGAGTCCCTCAACGCGGTTTTCCGCTCATTCCATACTATCAAGGGCGTGGCGGGATTTCTGGACCTGGTGGAGATCAAGGAACTGGCTCACGTGTCCGAGGACCTTCTGGACCGGGCGCGAAAAGGAAATATCCTTCTGACCGGAACGGTGATGGATGCGGTGTTCGAATCGGTGGACACCCTGCGTTCACTGGTGCGGGATGTCGAGGTGGCTCTTTCTTCCGGCGAGCCGCTCCCGGCTAATCCTTCACTCCCCAGGCTGATCAGTCTGCTTCGCGACATACTGGCCGGGCGTCAGGTGCAGGCGGCTTTCAGCCGTCAGATCAAGGCCGAACCGAACAAGCGCTTGGGAGAGATACTTGTGGACAGCGGCGTCGTTCAGGCGGACACGCTCAACCGCGCGCTGGCGGAAAAAGACGGAGACATGCCGCTGGGTGAAGCGCTGGTCAAGAAAGCCGGAGTGCCGGCGATGGAAGTCGCCCATGCTTTGCGCGCCCAGAACGAGGCGCGGAAGTCATCCGAGACAGCCGCGGCCGGAGTTCAGGTCAAGGAGACGGTCAAGATAGACACCGAACGCCTGGACAAACTCCTGGATGCGATAGGCGAATTGGTGATCGCCGAGTCCATGGTGACACAGAACCAGGAACTGCTGCGGGATGTATCGCCTGAGGTGGCCCGGAACATGAACCATCTGAGTAAGATCACACGCGTGGTTCAGGAACTGGGCATGACCATGCGCATGGTCCCGATCAGGCCGACATTCCAGAAAATGGCCCGTCTGGTGCGGGACCTGGCCAAGAAAAGCGGTAAAGAGGTTGAATTCGTCACTACCGGCGAGGAAACCGAGCTTGACAGATCAGTCGTCGAGCGGATAGGAGACCCGCTGATTCATATTATTCGAAACTCAGTGGATCATGGTCTGGAAGACAACGTCGAAGACCGCCGCAAGCGGGGCAAGCCCGATATAGGGCGGGTCGAGATAAGGGCATTCCATCGTGGCGGCAGTATCTACATAGAGGTCCAGGACGATGGCAAGGGCCTTGACCGGGACGCCATAATAGCCAAAGCTCTTGAACGGGGTGTAATCACTGACAGTTCGTCCATGTCGGAAAGAGAAGTGTTCAATCTGATCTTCATGCCCGGTTTCTCGACGGCAAAAAAAGTGACCGATGTTTCCGGACGCGGAGTCGGAATGGATGTGGTCAAGAAAAACATTGAGGCCCTTCGCGGCAGCGTTGAACTGAGTTCGGAAAAAGGGCGCGGCACCGTGGTCAGCATGCGTCTTCCGCTCACGCTGGCGATTATCGACGGTCTGATAATCGTGGCCGGTCACGAGCGCTATATCGTGCCAACTCTTTCAGTCGTAGAATCGCTGAGGCCCCGTCCCGAGGATATCCATACCGTGTCCGGCCGGGGTGAACTGCTGAACCTGCGCGGGGAGCTGATCCCCCTGTTCCGTATCAGCAGGCTTTTCCATATTATGGACACGATTGAGGATCCGACCGAGGCTCTTTCCATGATCGTCGAAGACCAGGGGAAACGGGTGGCCCTGGTGGTGGATTTTCTGATCGGCCAGCAGCAGGTGGTGATCAAGAACCTCGGTCATGCGCTGGGGCGGGTGAGAGGAGTATCCGGAGGCGCGGTGATGAGCGATGGAACAGTCGGGCTGATCCTGGATGTCTCGGAAGTGATGCGGATTGCCATGACCAGGCAGGAAAAGAACTTACAGGCCGCGACAGTCTGAAAGACCTGAAGTCAGATCGCGGAGGATATTGAAGACGCTGGCTTGAGAGCATGGATATGAGATTTAGGAAAGGCTCCTGGGCAGGAGCCTTAAACAACACCTGCATGGGGCTTTCGGTGTATGATCCTGTCGCCATGATCAGGGGCCATATTCATTGCTTTTTTCCGTTATCCTTTCGGCAACGAATAAACTTTGTGAATTATAACCCGTAACATCGAGGAATCTGATGAATGCGAGCGCAGAAGACCGCGAATCTTATTTCCGCAGCCTGATCGATGTGCTCGAACAGATGGCGTTCATTTTCGCGGATGAGTGCAGCGAGGATGAGATGTGTCAGACGCCGGAGGATTCGCTTTCCGCAAGGATGGAGTTCAGCGGCGAGCGCAAGGGGAGCGTCACGCTGATCGCTCCTGGTGACCTGTGCCGTGAAATTGCGGTGAACATGCTCGGTACAGAGACCGAGGATCTTTCATCCAGCATGATCATGGATGCCCTGCGCGAGGTTCTGAACATGGCATGTGGACGGTTCCTGACAGATCGTTTTGGTCTTGAGCCGGTTTTTGATCTGACCGTCCCGAAAGTCACCCGGCTGGATGCCGCGGGATGGGAGGAGGCCGGGAAAGGAGAAAATACAATCCGGCTGATCGCCGAGGATTATCCTCTTCTGGCCAGCATTGAGATAGATTAGCTCAAAAGATTTCTCCCTTATGGATTTGAACAGCCGGTCTTGCCTTTGGGCAGAACCGGCTGTTATGTTTTAAGATCAATATCGTTGAACATCCAGGCATTCCATTCTTCACCCTGTGTTTTTGTCTTGACAGACGTCTGACTTGAAAATATATTGACACTAATCCGATTGAAATAATGAACAATCGAATCGGGAAGGCCGGATGCAGATTTCAAGCAAGTGCTATTACGCGCTGCGTTCGCTGTTCGAGCTGGCCTGGCATCATGGTGAGACACGGCCGGTCAGGATTTCGTACATTTCGGCGCGCCAGCAGATACCACGACGGTTTCTGGAGGTAATCCTAAACGAACTCCGTCAGGGAGGATTCGTCGAGAGCCGCCGGGGCGTGGATGGAGGTTATTTTCTGGCCCGTAAGCCCTCTGAAATCACTATAGGCGAGATCGTGCGTTTCGTGGATGGAGACATCGCCCCGGTTTCCTGCGTCAGCAGCCGGGAGACTGAAAAGAATTGCGATCTGAATTTTCAGTGTCCGTTCCACTCTTTCTGGGGACGGGTGCTGGAAGCCCTGACAGCGGTATATGACCATACGACGCTGGCGGACATTGCCGATGACTGGCGTAGCCGCACCAGCGAACAGGCGCTGCATTACGATATCTGAAATCCGTCGATTGCCCGCGCCATGTTGTGATTTAACGGAAAATGGTTGCGATCTTTCGGCGGAATTTTATATTTGTTCCCCTGATCCACCAGAATGAAGGAGGAAATCTTGTCACGGTTCCGGATGAAAGCCTTCCGCCTGCGCAGCGGAACGATGCGGGTCAGAAGGATGCGCCGTGGCGACGGCATCACATTTTGATAATGATACCGCGCCAGTGGCATATGGGAGGATGCGTTTTTTGACAAATGGATGGATGAACTCTTTTGATTCTGGAGGAATAGATCATGAGCAGCGATTACATAAAAGGCATCGATTCTCTGGCGTTGCATGCGGGACAAGTCCCCGACCCAGCCACTGGCAGCCGGGTCGTACCGATATACCAGACCACCAGCTATGTTTTCCGCAGCAGCGAACATGCAGCCAACCTGTTTGCGCTCAAAGAGTTCGGGAATATTTACACCCGGATCATGAATCCGACCCAGGACGTGCTGGAACAGCGTCTGGCGGCGGTTGAGGGCGGGACAGCCGCCCTGGCCGTGTCCAGCGGGCAGGCCGCAATAACCCTGGCGGTGTTGAATATAACCCGGGCCGGGCAGAACATAGTCTCCACCAGCTATCTTTACGGCGGGACCTACAACCTGTTCCATTATACTCTGCCCAGGCTGGGCATCGAGGTCCGATTTGTCGACTCATCCGATCCGGCGAATTATGAGAAGAAGATCGACAAAAACACGCGGCTGCTGTACGCCGAGTCGATAGGCAACCCGAAGAACAACGTGGATGACTATCAGGCCATCGCGGCTGTCGCGCACAGGCACGGCATCCCGTTTGTCCTGGACAATACGGTGAGCCCGCCCCCGATACTCAGGCCGTTCGAGGTGGGGGCTGATATAGTGGTGCACTCGCTGACCAAGTTCATCGGCGGCCACGGGACTTCACTCGGCGGGGCGCTGGCCGAGTCCGGACGGTTCGACTGGAACAACGGCAATTTCCCGGAGCTGGTGGAGCCGGACCCCAGCTATCATGGGGTCAGCTACTGGAAGTTTTTCGGCGCCCACAAGGATGCGGTCGTGCCGGGCATCGCCTATGTGCTTAAGGCCCGCGTGCAGCTCCTGCGCGACCTCGGTCCGTCGATAAGCCCGTTCAACGCCTGGCAGATCCTTCAGGGCTTCGAAACCCTTCCCCTGCGTGTGCGTAAGCAGAGTGAGAACGGCCTGGCGGTGGCCCATTTCCTGGAGAAGCACCCGGCGGTGGCCTGGGTCAACTACCCCGGACTGGAAAGCCACCCCGACCATGCCAATGCGGTCAAGTATCTGAAAAACGGGTTCGGTGCGATTATCGGGTTCGGGATCAAAGGCGGCCGTCAGGCCGGCATCAGGCTGATCGATTCGGTTCAGCTTTTCTCGCACCTGGCCAATATCGGGGATGCGAAGAGCCTGATAATCCATCCGGCCTCGACCACGCACCAGCAACTTTCTCCGGAGGAGCAGCTTGCCACCGGAGTGACCGATGATTTTGTCCGTCTCTCGATCGGCCTGGAATCGATCGAGGACATCCTTGCCGATCTGGACCAGGCCCTGAAAAAGAGCCAGGGAGCCTGAACATGCCTGAATCTCAGACAGGCCCCGCCAACCGGCGGGGCCGGTCCGGGACCCCTGAAAAGTCTGGAGCGCCGGGGCCGGAAAGCCCCGGATCGGTTGGCTGGGTCCGGCCGCAGAGGGTCCGTCTCGTTTCACCGCCCGAGGCTTTCGAACTGGAGGCGGGGGGACGGATTGCGCCCGTGGATGTGGAATACGAGACTTATGGCGAGTTGAACGCGGCGCGGGACAACGCCATTCTCGTGTTGCACGCCCTGAGCGGGGATGCCCACGTGGCGGGCTGGGACGCCGAGACCGCGGAGAGCGGACGAAAGTGGCGCGAGCGTAAACCCGGCTGGTGGGATGATATGATCGGTCCGGGCAAGCCGCTGGACACCCGCCGCTGGTTTCTGATCTGCGCCAATGTCCTGGGAAGCTGTTACGGGACAACAGGCCCGTCTTCGCTCGACCCAGTCACGGCAAAGCCTTACGGTCTTCGATTCCCTCTGGTGACTATAAGCGACTGGGTCCGTCTCCAGGCCCGCCTTCTCGACCATCTGGGCATAGAGCGGCTTTTCGCCGTTATCGGCGGCTCTCTTGGCGGACAGCAGGCGCTGGAATGGGCGCTGGCCTATCCGGAAAGGGTGGAAAACGCCCTGGTGCTGGCCTCCAGCGCCAGGCTCAGCCCTCAGGGCCTGGCATTCAACGCGGTGGCCCGTCATGCTATTCTGACCGATCCGAATTTCCGGGGCGGGGATTACTACGACGGGCCGGGGCCGGATGAGGGACTGGCCGCCGCCCGGATGCTGGGGCATATCACTTATCTGAGCGATGAGTCGATGTACAAGAAATTCGGCCGGCGCCTTCAGAACAAGAAAAAGCCGGATTTCAGCTTCGGGATCGAGTTCGAGGTGGAAAGCTACCTGGCTTATCAGGGACGGGCCTTTGTCGAGCGGTTCGATGCGAACAGCTACCTGTATATCACCCGGGCGATGGACTATTACGACGCGGCCCTGCGCTGGGGCGGCGGCAGCCTGGACCAGGCCTGCTCGCGCCTGAAAAGCCGTGTCCTGGTGGTCTCGTTCTCCACCGACTGGCTCTACCCGCCCGCGGAATGCCGCGAGCTGGCCATGTCCGTGCTGCGCAACGGCAAGCCGGTGACCTACGCCATGGTTCCCAGTTCCTACGGCCACGATTCGTTTCTGGTCGAGTACGAAAAGCTGGGACCGCTGGTTTCCAATTTTCTGTCCGTGCGGTTGTGACTATGAAAGAAAAAAAGCCGGATATCCAACAGGCCGCGCAGCATGACCGTCTGACCGAACTGCTCCGTCTCTGGGCCAGCCGGTATTCGCAGCCGGTGGAGAACCTTTCGGCCGGACGGCTGGTGGAGCTGATCGAGCATTTTCTGCGCGAGGGGAAAGGTCAGGCGGCTCTGGAACAGGGTCAGCCGAAGCGCCGCTGGGACCACGAGAAGATCGAAAGCATTATCGCTCCGGGCAGCCGCGTACTCGACCTGGGCTGCGGCGGAGGGGAACTCCTGGCCAGCCTGGTCAAGCGTCTGGGCGTGCGTGCCCAGGGAGTTGAGCTTGACCCGTCCAAGGTGTTCGAGTGCGTCCGGCGGGGCATCCCTGTATTCCAGACCGATCTGGACCAGGGCCTGGCCGGTATCCCGGACAACTCGTTCGACTATGTGATCCTGGAGGAAACCCTTCAGACCGTGCATCACCCGGTGAGCGTGCTGGGCGAGATGCTGCGGATAGGCCGCTGCGGGATAGTGAGCTTCCCGAATTTCGGCTACTGGCGCGTGCGGCTGGAGCTTGGGTTCGGCGGGCGCATGCCTGTGTTCGAAACCCTGCCGTACTCCTGGGCCGAGACCCCCAATATCCACCTGTTCACGATCGATGACTTCACGGCCTGGGCCGCCGAGCACCGGGTGCGCCTGATCGAGGGCTACGTGCTGTGCGAGGGCAAGGTGCGCCCGCTGGCCGAGGGCGACAACCTGTTCGCCGAGGAAGCCCTGATGGTCGTGCAGAACGGGGGATGATCCAACATTTTCCTGCCCTGACGGTTTTTCCTCTTGCTTTTGTCTCCCGCTGGACGGAATATTTCGGCAGTCTTTTGACCGTTTTCAAGCCGATAACCGTCCACCCGGAGAGACCCCATGACACGAGCCTGCCTGTCCGCGCTTGTTCTCCTCGCCCTGGCCTGCGCCGCACCTTCCGAGAAAGCCGCCGTCACTCAGCAGAAGAGCAACCCCTTCGACCTGGTCACCGCGCACGTGAAAAGCCGCATGCTTCTGTCCAATGACTGCTCGGCCGGGGCGGCGGTGGTCATGCGCCACGGCAAGGTGGTGTACGAGGAATATTTCGGGCGGGAGGGCCGCACGGAGGGGGCCGTTCCGGTGGGTCCGGAGTCGCGCTTCCCCTGTTACTCCGTCTCGAAAGGTTTCTGCGCCGCGCTCCTGCTGAGCCTGGTTTCGGATGGAACCGTCGCGCTGGATGACCCCGTGGCCAGATACGTGCCGTATTTCACCGGCAAAGGGCCGGGCGGCAGGTTCCTGCGTGAGAAGGTCACCCTGCGGATGTTAGCCAGCCACAGCGGCGGCGTGTTCGGCGAGAGCAACGCGCCGCAGACCTGGCCCGAGGGGGTGGAGACGTTCAGCGATTTGGTCCTGGAGAGCGAGCCGGGGACAGCGTTCCACTACAACGAACTGGGTATGCGGCTTCTGGGCTACACCCTGTCAAAGGCCGCGGGGAAGCCGTACGACCAGCTTCTTAAAGAGCGCGTTTTTGAGCCGCTCGGCCTGAGCAGCGCTGGTTGGCTGCATCAGGGTGATGACCTGGCGCACATTGTCGAGACATTTGTGGGGCCGGATTCCTCCTATGTGCACTATTCGGATGAGTACTCCCCGGAGCCGTATCCAGGTTCCGGCCTGTACGCCACGGTGCGGGATATCGCCCGCTACGGCCAGCTCTACCTGGACAAGGGCATGGCCGGGGACAAGCGGATATTCGATCCGAAGTTTCTGGAGCAGGCCTGGGTCAGCCAGCCGCCCGCACGCACGCCGCCGGACCCGCGGTACGGCCTCCTGTTCTGGCTCTTTCCAGGGCAGAGCGCCGTGGTGTTCAGCGGCGCGGCGCACACGATCTGCGCGATCCTTCCTGAGCAGGACATGCTGATCGCCATGGGCCTGAACCAGAAAGCCGGCGGAGCGGGCTGGGATTTTACGGCCGAGAAAGAGAACCTGGCGCGCGTGGGCCTGGCCCTGGATGAGATGCTGCGCCGAGCCGAGGGCGAGGCGCTGGCGCCTGGCAGAATGGGGGAGGTGAACCGTTGACCCTGGTGCTGGTGGACGGATACAACCTGATACGCCGCATCCCGGAGTTGCGGGCCGTGGAGCGCCGCTCCGGCCTGGAGGCCGGGCGGCGGGAGCTGGATAACCGTCTGTCCGGATACACTCAAGGCCGCACCGGGGTGCGGGTGACAGTAGTCTATGACGGCGCTCTGAACCCGGAGGCCCCGTCCGCTTATGGCGGCGGCGGTTTTACGGCCCTGTTCCGCGAGGACGCCGACCGGGGACTGGTGGAGCTGGCTTTACATGCCGCAGCGCGGGGCGAGCAGGTGCGCGCGGTAAGCTCCGACCGCGCCGGAGTAGTTTCGCAGCTTGCCGGGAACAACCGGATAGAAACCTTGAGCGCCGAGGTGTTCTGGCGCGAACTGGGGCCGAAAAGCTCGCGCAGAGGGGCAAAGACAAGCAGCAGGGGCGATTCCGGGACGCGGGAGAAGCCGGGACATGTATCCAAAGCCGAGGTCAACTACTGGCTGGAAGCTTTTGGCGCGTCAGGGGAGGAGGAAGAATAGGGAGGGGACACGGCGCGCCGTGCCCCAACGCCAGTGCAATTCTCCTTACCGACCAGGTCATCGTTGACGGCCATTATCCGGTTATTAAAATCGGCTGTCACAAAACGGATTCTTTTATTGCAGGGTTGAGGCGGTTTGGCGATATGGCAAAGAGGCTGCTATGAACATGTAATACGAAGGGACGAAAACATAAACGCGGTAAGGGAATATATAAATCCTCGAAAATCCAGAAAACTTCTTAGCGAATAAAAAACAACCACATCGCCACCAAAGATGCACCACCGATACCGTCCAGTGATTTTTTTACATCTTCAATAGTCGCTATCCTCCGCCCACTCGAATCGCGAATGTGACTTCCATCAAATTCAGCCACCTTTTTGCCATGACTATCTCTAAATATCTTACCGTCTGTTTCACCGATCTTTGTTCCATGATTATCCCGAATAGTCTTCCCATCGAAAACACCAATTTTATTTCCCCTACGATCACGTAGCTCCTTACCATCAAATTTGTAGTCCAGCATACTGATCTCCATTTTAAGTCAATGTCTCGTTTTCTCAGAGAAACGTGAAACCTTTTCCAAGCTCAGAAAAAGCGATACGATCATAACCGGATTTGAATGTTCAAAATTGCAAATGAATTACTTCTACTAAGGTAAAAAACTATTTTCTCTATATATACAAACGACTGTACCAACGACTGTACCAAGAGACTAAAAATGAGGGCTTGAATAACTCTATCGAATTTTGAAGGGATAGAGAATTATGCAAAACCATAGAATACCCAAGCTGCAAATGAGCTTGGTAATAGATAATGTAAAATCGATATAAATAATTTTGGACAAGGCTTCCATTTAACTATCTGTCTTTCAAACTTTAAAACCGAACTATTCAATCATCCAACCTCTTTCAAAAACGGCAAGCTGTCCTGCGCGCCCAGACGGGTGGTGGAGATCGCCGCCGCGCGGCTGGCGAATGCAATGGCCGCCTCCAGGCTTTCCCCGCGCGCCAGGGCCGCGCCCAGGCCGCCGTTGAAACAGTCCCCCGCCGCCGTGCTGTCCACGGACCTGACCGCAACGGTCGGGAACTGACGTACACCGGAGCTGTCCCGGCAGAGCACGCCGTTCTTGCCGCGGGTGACCAGCACGGTCTGCACGCCCTTGCCTTTCAGTATCTCCGCCTGTTTCGCGCAACTGGCCTCATCCTCGCCAGCGACACCGGTAAGAAGCTCGGCCTCGGTCTCGTTGGGTGTGGCGAGAGTCACTTTCGCCAGTAACGAATCGGGCAGGGCGCGGGCCGGGGCCGGGTCGAGTATCACCCGTGTCCCATGTTTATGGGCTATCTCCACGGCACGCTCGACTGTCTCAAGCGGTATTTCGAGCTGGAGCAGCACGCTGTCCGCGCGGGCGATAATCTCTTCCGCCGCCTCGACATCCGCCGGGCAGAGCCTGGAGTTGGCCCCGGCCGCCACCACGATTATGTTCTCTCCGTGCTCATCCACCACGATAATCGCCACGCCCGAGGGCTTTTCCGTGTCCTGGAACACGAAATCGGTCTTTATTCCCTCGCGGCGGAAATTGCTCAGCATCTTCTCCCCGAAAGCGTCCTGCCCCACACGCGCCACGAAATAGACCTCGGCCCCCAGACGGGCTGCGGCAACGGCCTGGTTGGCGCCCTTGCCCCCGGCGATCATCGCGAACTCGCCGCCGAGGATTGTCTCGCCGGGCCTGGGAATACGCCCGGACTTGATGACCAGGTCCATGTTCGAGCTGCCGACCACCACCACCGGCTTCCGGTCCATCTGGTCCTCTCCTGTTTTCTTTGTCAGCTCAGAATCCGATAAATGAGCGCGCGCGCCCGACGATGCTTTTCAGGGTAAGCTGGGGGGGAGTTTCAGCCTGCGGGGGAGTGACATAGCTCAACCAGTCCCGGCCTAAAATGACAGTGACATCCACCAGCGCCATCTCATCCGGCTGGCTGGTAAGACGGGTGCAGCCCAGGGAATTAGCGACCGCCAGGCCGACCTCGGGACGCTCGGTATGGTTGACCACAAGGGTGTTTTCATAATCGAAATTCTCGGCGTTGCCCGCGCTGACAACATCGAATCGCAGGTCGCGCAGGCGCGTGGTCATGTCCCGTCCGGCCCCCGGCTCGCCGCAGCCGTTGAGCACCCGCACCTCCACCGTGGCCGGGTCCACCGGCGGCAGGGCCAGCCCGGCCGTATCCTGACCGGCAAACGCGGCCTGCTCTTTCTGCGCCTTTTTCGCGGCCGTCACCTCGCGGTACTGGGTCCAGGCCGAGGCCAGGAAAAGCAGCATGAATCCGGCGGCGACCAGAAGGCCCAGGCTCATCAGGATACCGCTCAGAGAGATGGATATGCCCGCGCCCCGGCGCGGCGCGGCGGTAAGGGAGCGGCGGTTGGTCTCGATCACACGGCCTTGACGGGATTTACGCAGATTTTTCAGGTGTTCGCGTCGCTTGCGGCTGTAAGGACGGTCGGCCATGAGGTGTCCGGAGAAGGATTCGTGAAAGGTTTCAGTTTCATTATTCCCGGTTGTAAGATAGCAGCACCGGGCCGGATAATACAACAGTTTTGTAAGGCTTATTTCTTCGGCTTGCCATCCAGGTTCAAAGCGTTCCAGGCCGTGACGCCGTTGGAATGCAGGGGCCGTCCTTTGCCCAGGGTGTAGACAAGCTTGCGGCAGAGGATTTCCCGATACACCTCATCCAGCGTCCTGGTTATTTTACGGCCCAGGGAGCGGACATCCGCCTCCTCGGCGCGCTGGGGACGGTTAGGCTCCAGGTAGTCCGCGCAGAACAGTATTTTCTCCACCAGACCGGCCTCCGGGTGGCTGGTCGTGTGGTAGTACACGGCGTCGATTATCTCATTGTCCCGGATGCCCAGCCGCGTGCGAAGGTAATGCGCCGCCGCCGGGCCATGCAGAAGGCCGCCGCCCAGACGCCAGGTCTCGCTGTCCAGGGGGGCCGATTCGCCGATGATGAAATCGCGCAGCTCTTTCTGGCTCCAGCCCTTGTAAAGGTCGTGCGCCAGGGCGGCCAGATGGACTTTAGCTGGCAGGCCGGTTCCGGTCGCAATTTTCGCAGCGGTTTTGCGCGCGAAATCCGCCACGGAGTTGATATGCAGTTCCAGCCGCTTGCCCCCGTAACGGCGCTTTATCTCGGCTTTCAGCTCTTTGGCGGCTTCCTCAAACTGTCCCATCGCCTCCGCCCGGCTGCAAAAGCGCTTTCATCTCGCGCACGGCGCGCTCCATTCCAACCAGCACCGCGCGGCTGATAATCGAATGCCCGATATTCACCTCTTCCAGCGGCTTCATTTTCAGGACCGGACCGATGTTCCAATAGGTGAGGCCATGCCCGGCATAAACCGCCAGTCCGCGCGAGGCGGCAATGTCGCCCGCCTTGATGAGCTTTTCCAGCTCGCGGGCTGCCGCCATATCGCCCTGGGCGTTGGCATAAGCCCCGGTGTGGAACTCGACCGCATCCGCCCCGACCGCGGCGGAAAGCTCGGTGACTTTCTTTTCCGGGTCGATAAACAGGCTCACCCTGATCCCGGCCGATTTAAGACGGGAAATGACATCTGCCAGCCTGGCCCGGTGCTTTGCAACATCCAGACCGCCCTCGGTGGTCACCTCCTGCCGTTTTTCCGGTACGAGCGTGGCCTGGTCGGGCCGCAGCGCCAGGGCGATAGAGGTTATTTCCTCACTGGCCCCCATCTCCAGGTTGAGGCGGGTGCGCACGGTCCGGCGCAGGACCTCCACATCGCGGTCCTGGATATGACGGCGGTCCTCGCGCAGATGCACGGTGATCTGGTCCGCGCCGGCCAGCTCGGCCAGGGCCGCGGCCCAGACCGGGTCAGGCTCCACCGTGCGGCGGGCCTGACGCAGCGTGGCCACGTGGTCAACGTTCACGCCCAGTCTAATCAATTTCACCTCCATGGTAGGTGATACGGCGATAATGGGGCGTGTCCCCCAGCAATCTCTGAATCATCGCCCGGCGCATGCGCACGCGCAGGATTGTCCGGCTCTCCGTGTGGCGCCGCTCCAGGACATGCCCCTGCTCGTGAAGGCTGGCGGCCAGACGGCCCTCATCCGGCTCAAGGTCTATCGAGAACTCGGCCTCCTGGCGCTCGGCTATTTCGAGCAGCTTCTCGCGCAGACGGCGCACGCCGCTCTCACCGCGCGCCGCCGAGCTGAAAACGGCCCCCGGATGGCTTTCCGCGATTTCGAACACGGTGTGGCGCTCGGCCACGCGATCCACCTTGTTGAAAACAAGCGTGCGCTCGATCTCGCCCGCGCCGATCTGGCCGAGCACCTTGTTCACGACCTCGATGCGCTCCCCGAAGTGCGGATTCGAGACATCCACCACCACCAGGAGATGGTCCGCCTCGGCCACCTCATGCAGCGTGGCCTTGAAGGAAGCCACAAGGTGATGCGGCAGATGGTTGATAAACCCCACGGTGTCGGTGAGCAGCGCCTCCCGCCCGCCGTCCAGGCTGACCCGCCGGGTGGTGGTGTCCAGGGTCGAGAAAAGCTGATCTTTCACCAGGACCTCCGCGCCGGAGAGGACGCGCAGGAGCGAGGACTTGCCCGCATTGGTGTAGCCGACCAGGGCCAGGTTGAAGGTGTCCTCGCGGGCGTTGCGGCGGACAGCGTGCTGTTTCTCGATCCGTTCGAGCTTGTGCTTCAGGTCGGCGATCTTGCGCTGGATTATCCGGCGGTCGGTTTCAAGCTGGGTTTCGCCCGGCCCGCGCAGCCCTATTCCACCGCGGATGCGCGACAGGTGAACCCACATCCTTTTGAGTCGCGGCAGAAGGTATTCGAGCTGGGCCAGCTCGACTTGAAGGCGGGCCTCAACCGTGCGGGCGTTGCGGGCGAAAATATCCAGGATCAGCTCCGAGCGGTCGAGGACCTGGACCTCGAATATGTCCTCCAGGTTTCGCGCCTGACTGGGCGAGAGATCGTCATCGAAAATGGCGATATCGGCGCCGTGCTGCTCGATCCTGTCTCTTATTTCCTCGGCCTTGCCGCGGCCGATATATGTGGTAGGGTCGATCCCGCGGAAACGCTGGGTCACCCGCGCCATTACCTCGGCTCCGGCGGTGTCGGCAAGACGTTCCAGCTCTTCGAGCGGGCTGTCGCCCCACAGGTGGCTGTCCGCCCGCTCCATGCCGAAAAGCACCGCTTTCTGCGGAGTCTGGCTGATTTCAATCATGCTCAAGTAGCTGTTCCCACTCCCCGTAAGCTTTGTCTATCGCTTCCCTGATCGTATCCATCTCGGCGACCAGCCGGGTGGCAAGGCCGTCCTGACGGTATGTTTCAGGGTCGCTCAACCGCCGTTCCAGGTCTTTCCTGCTGTCTTCCAGGGCGGCGATTTCATTCTCCAGTTTATCCCTTCGCTCCCGTATTTTTTGCAGAGCGTTTTTGCTGAGCGCGGGTCTGGATGAGGCCAGCTCCTGTTTCGGCGGCTCCTGCTGACGCTGGGCAGTCTGCGGTTTCGTCGCCGCCGGGACAGCGCCGGACAGGGCTTTCTCCATCTCATCGCGCTTCAGCTTATAATAAGAATAATCCCCGTCGTATTCAACTGTTTTATCTCCGCCCCCGCCGGTCCTGGCCCCGGAGACAAATTCGAGAATGCGCGTGGCCAGCCCGGCCAGAAGGCCTCGGTCGTGGGTTATCATGACCAGTGTGCCGGGGAACTCGGCCAGGGCCTCCTGCAAGGCCTCGCGGCTGTATATGTCCAGGTGGTTGGTCGGCTCGTCCAGCAGAAGGAGGTTGGCGCGGGAGTAAATCAGCCCGGCTAACACCAGACGGCGGAACTCGCCCTCGCTGAGCGAGGAGACGCTCTGTTCCACCTGTTCCCCCCGGAACAGGAAACGGGCCAGATAACCGCGCAACTGTCCCAGAGTCAGGTCCGGGGCATGAGCGGACATGTAGTCAAGCACGCGGCGGTTGTCGGCGGGGCGTTCCACGTGCTGGGGCAGGCAGGCCAGGCTGACATCCTTGCCCCAGTTCAGCCTCCCGGCATCCGGGGCCAGCTTGCCCGCCAGCACCTGGAGCAGTGTGGACTTGCCGGTGCCGTTGTCGCCGATCACCGCCAGGCTGTCGCCGCGCATCAGGGTCAGGTCCAGCCCGTCGAACACCGGCTCGCGCCCGTCCCAGCTTTTGACCAGCCCTTTGGCCTCCAGGACCAGCGAGCCGGACTGGTCTGCCACCTGTATCTCCCAGCGCGGGGCGCTTCGTCCCCGGCGGACATCCGGCGGCGGCTCCATGCGGTTCAGCATCTTGCGCCGGCTCTGGGCCTGACGGCTTTTCTGGCCGTAGATGTTGCGCCGGATATAATCCTCCAGCTTTTCCACCTTGCGCTCGTAGTTGGCCAGGGTGCGCTCGGCGCGCTCGGCCTCGGCCGCCGCCCATTCGGCGTAGGCGTCGTAATTGCCGTTGTACAGCGTCACCTTGCGGTCCAGAATCTCGATTGTCCGCGTGGTGACGTTGTTCAGGAAAGCCCGGTCGTGCGAGATCACGACCACTGTCGAGCGGGTTTCGGCCAGAAATCCCTCGAGGAATTCTATGGCCCGCAGGTCCAGGTGGTTGGTCGGTTCATCCAGGAACAGGATGTCCGGCTCGGCCAGAAGGCAGCGGGCCAGGGCCAGACGGCTGCGCTGGCCGCCGGAAAGGCTGTCTACGCGCTGGGTGAAAGTCTCCTCGCCCAGTCCAAGCCCCACCAGTATTTTTTCAGCCCGCGCGCGCAGGCTGTAGCCCTCCAGGCGCTCGAAACGCTCGAGCATCGAGCCGTAGCGGTGCAGCTCATCCTCGTCCGGGGTTTCGCCCCGCTCGAGACGGGCCTGGAATTCGGCTATCCGGTGCTCCAGCTCGCGCACCTCCCCTGCGGAGGCGATAAGCTCCTCCAGCACACCGCGTCCAGAGGACGTGCTTATCTCCTGCTCCATGTAGCGCAAGCTAAGGTTCTTGTCACTGTGCACCTGTCCGCTATCCGGAGCGTCCAGCCCGGCCAGGATGCGGCAGAACGTGGTCTTGCCCGCGCCGTTCGGGCCGACCACTCCGATTCGGTCCCCGGCGCGGATTATCCCGGTCACCGGCTCGAACACCGTATGCCCGCCGAAACTGCGGCATATATCGACAAAACTGATCAGAGTCACTGGCTGTTCTCCCCGGTCTTTTCTTCGGCTTTATCCGTCCCGGCTGTCGTTTCTTCAGGTGTCGTACCGGCGTCCGGTTGCCCGGAATGGCGGCGGTACCACTCAAGACGGCGGGCAAGCTCCTTTTCCTGTCCCAGCGAGGTCGGCTCATAGAAACGAAGATGTTCCAGGCCGTCCGGAAAATACTGCTGGGCCGTGAAATGGTACGGAAAATCATGCGGGTACTTGTACCGTTTCCCATAGCCCAGGGCTTTCATCAGGGCGGTGGGTGCGTTGCGCAGATGAAGAGGCACAGGGGCGCTCAGATGCTCGCGCGCCGCGTCCTGCGCCTTATGCAGGGCCAGGTAGCTGGCGTTGCTCTTGGGTGCGCAGGCCAGGTAGGTGACCGCCTGGCTCATCGGGATAGCCCCCTCGGGCAGGCCGATCACGCTGACCGCCTTGTGCGCGGCCACGGCCAGTTGAAGCGCCTGGGGGTCGGCATTCCCGATGTCCTCCGAGGCGAAGATTATCATCCTTCTCAGTATGAAAAGCGGGTCCTCTCCGGCCTCAAGCATCCGGGCCATGTAGTACAGGGCGGCATCCGGGTTGGAGCCGCGCAGGCTCTTGATGAACGCCGAGATGACATCGTAATGCTGTTCACCCTGACGGTCATACTGGAGCATGCTGCGTTGCAGGGCCTGGGAGATTATCTCTTTCGTGATGATCCTGTCGCCCGCGCCGCCGCTTTCCATGAAAGCCGCCGCCAGGTCGAGCGCCGAAAGCGCCACCCTCGCATCGCCATCCGAGGCGGCGAGCAGGAATTCGCGCGCCTCAGGCTCTATCTTAAGCTCCAGCCTGCCCAGTCCGCGCTCGCTGTCGCCAAGTGTGCGGTCCACTATCCGTCCCAGGTGCTCAGCTTCCAGACGCTTGAGCACGAACACTTTGACCCGGCTGAGCAGGGCGCTGTTGACCTCGAACGAGGGGTTCTCGGTGGTCGCTCCGATCAGGGTGATTATGCCGTTTTCCACGTGCGGCAGAAGAGCGTCCTGCTGGGCCTTGTTGAAACGGTGGATTTCGTCCAGGAAAAGGATCGTGCGCCGGCGGTGAAGACGCAAACGTTCGGCGGCCTCGGCCACGGCCTGCTTGATCTGAGCCACGCCGCAGGTGACCGCGCTGTAGTGCTCGAACGCCGAGCCGGTCTGCCCGGCGATTATCCCGGCCAGAGTGGTCTTGCCGCTGCCCGGCGGCCCCCAGAATATCATTGAACGGATGCGGTCGCTCTCGATCATCCTGCGCAGCACGCTTTCAGGACCGAGGATGTGCTCCTGTCCCTCGAACTCGTCCAGGGTGCGCGGGCGCATCCGCTCCGCCAGGGGAGACACGCGCCCGTCGCCCAGCTCATCCGGCAGCCCGAAAATGTCCTGTTCTTTTTTACGTCCCATCCCTGACTGCCTTTCCGGGGCGGGTGAGTGGACAAAAGCGGCGGACTGTCTTAAGTTTGGTTTAAGCGCCGCAGGCGGAAATATACAACCGTAGAGGCGTCTTTTTCAAGACAGTCCACCCGGAAGGGGCGCGCAAACCGGAGAAAAGGATGATCGAGAAGGGTCAATTACCGCACGGAATGGCTGTCCTGGGCCTGGGTGTGGACATGGTCGAGATCGAACGTGTTCGCTCGGCCATGGAGGGACGGGCCGGGGAACGTTTCGAGAGACGGGTGTTCACCCCGGAGGAGAGCGCCTACTGCCGCTCCAAGGCCGACCCGTACCCGCATTTCGCGGCCCGGTTCGCGGCCAAGGAGGCGGTGATGAAAGCGTTCGGCACGGGCTGGACCGCACAGGTCAACTGGACCGGGATAGAGGTGCGGCACGGCGAGCGCGGCAGGCCGCTGCTGAAGCTTAACGCCCCGACAGACGAATTCGCCCGCACTTTCGGCCTGGCCGAGGCGCATATCTCGCTCAGCCACGACCGGGGGCGGGCGGTGGCTGTGGCCTTGATCCTGGGTGAAAGACCGGATAAAAAAATGGAAGAAAAAGACACTCCGGTCTGATGGTCGATGCGGGTGTGATCTTGTTATCAGGCCGCCGGACGAATTTGATGTAATCTGTTTTTGGGTTTATTGAACGCTTTGCAAAATAAATAAATATATTATCAATATAAAGTCAATTCTGAAGCCGTGAATTTGCGGTTGGAGGCTGGAATGGGATTCGGCGGAGTGGTGTTTCAGTCCGGAGCGGAACTGCCGGTGCGCACCGCGGCCCGGGAATTATCCACGGCAACCGGAGCAGAGATTGTCGAACGCCAGACAGTCCAGGGTCCCTCACGCAATGAAATATTGTTGCTTGCCGGGGCGGAGGCGCTGAACCATCCCGCTGTGAAGTCATTGAGCGCCGGGAAGGATGTCTCTGGCGAGTGGGAAGCCGTGGCCGGAGTAAACGGCGGGCTGGTAATCGCCGGGAACTCTCCGCGCAGCCTCTGCCGGGCGGCGTTGGGCTGGATCGCCAACCCGGAGCGCGAGACCGGACGGTTCTCGACTTTCCGGTTCAACGAGCGTCTCACCATGTGGGATGTTACACTCAACCAGTGGTACCGGATGACCGAAGGATTCGACCGTAAACAACATATCCGCGAGCTGGCCCGCATGGGACATACGGCAATCGAAATCAACCGCTATGCGGACAGCGGTGGATGGCACGTGCGCAACCGCGAGTTCCCGAATGATTCATATGCCTGGTACGTCAGCTACGCCCCGGCCCTGGATGCGTTCGTGGAAAGCTCGCTCACCGCCGGGCTTTATCCAGCCGATGAATTGGAGCGCAACCTGGCCGACCTGGCCGGGGCGGCGGAAACAGCCCGCTCCTATGGCATGGCGTGCGGGTTTGTCTGCTACGAGCCGCGCTGCGTGAACGAGGCGATCTTCAAAAAATATCCGCAGCTTCGCGGCTCGCGCACCGATCACCCCGGCCGGAGCCTTCAGCCGCGCTACGCCCTGGATATCGCCAATCCTCTCGTGCTGGAACACTATGCCGAAATGCTCACCCGTCTGATGCAGACAGTGCCGGACCTTCGTTATCTGGTTTTCTGGACCGGGGACAGCGGCTCGGGCCTGCCGTTCATGGACGGCCTGTATTTCGGGCCGAACGGAAGCTGGCTGGCCCGGTCAAAGCCGCTGGAGCAGATGGCGGCGGAATTCTCGGGAACGCTGGCGGAGGCCGGGCGGAAGATCAATCCCCGGTTCGAGGTCTTGATGGAAATCGGCTGGGAATACAAGGAAGAGGAATGGAAAAAGATCATCCCGGCGCTGCCCGAGGGAGTGACTGTCACCCACCCGCTTACCGGAGACGCCGCGGGCATTCTCTGCGGGACCGACCCCTCCTCCGGCGCAGGCGCTTACCTTCCGTTCGACCGCGCCCACGGCAAGGAACCCTGCGGCGAATGCGTGATTTCCTCCTGGTGGGACCTGGAGCCTGTGTTCGGCATCCAGTTCCCCTGGCTGGTGCGCGAAAAATTCGCCAGTCTTGAAACCTTGGGGCTGAAAAGTTTTTTCACCCGCGGCGGAATCTATTCGCCTCCGCAGTGCCCTTATTCAGTAAACCACGATGTCTACGCCGAGCTGATCCGGGTGCGCGAGATACCGGATTTCCACCAGTTCCTGTTCTCCCGCGCCTTAGGCTGGTGCGAGGGCGACAAGCGCGCCGCCGGTCTTCTGGTGGATGCCTGGCAGAGCGGGGAGCAGGCCCTGCGTGACTGGCCCTCAACCAACTGGTACCATAGCGGGCCCTCCGCCACCCAGGGACGCTGGATCACCCGTCCGCTGGTCCCGGATTTCTCGAAGCTGGAGAAGTCCGAACTGGCGGCTTTTGAGCGCTCGGTGTTCACCCTGGAATGGGATATCGCCCGTCAGAACCTGGCTTTCGAGGGCGGTATCCGCATGTACACGGAGGAGCGGATGGAGAACGCCGTGCAGGGCTACGACCGCCGCATGCTGCCCAAGCTGGAGCTGACCCTGGGCATCCTGAACAAGGCGTACTCACAGAAGAAGCTCAAAGCCGTGGAGGACCAGCGCGACCGGTATCACGGCCTTCTGCTTCTGATGCGCACCCTGCGCAACAGTTTTGCCGCCCAGGCCGCGATAAACCGCTGGCTTCTGGGGCAGGGTGATCGGGAGGAGCAAAGAAAAAAACTGGACGAAGCGCTACGGGCCGAGATAGCCAATACCCGCGAATGGATAGCGCTTCTGGAGTCCAGCCGGACTAATTTCTTCCACATCTCGGCAGTGGAGGAGACGCCGTTTATCTACAAGACCCCGCTGGAGGACCTTCGCCTGCGACTGGCCGTGATGGAAAAGCATATAAACGACCAGCCGGGGCCGGACCTGCCGGAACTGCGGGTGGCTACAGGCGAGAGCACGCTGCGTCGATAAAAGATAGTTATCCACGAAGGACACGAAGAGACACGAATAGAAGAATAAAAAAGCTTTTTACTTTGTGCCCCTTAGTGCCCTTCGTGGACCAATCTTGAAATCTCGTTATACAGGTTCACGGATCGGACAATGTTGCCGTAATCCTGATATTCTCAGAACAGCCCGTACGCCTTCCCGCTGTTGTCAACGCGCATGCGGGCGGCAGCCGGGGCCTTGGGCAGGCCGGGCATGGTCATCACCTCGCCGGTCAGGGCTACCAGGAATCCGGCCCCGGCGCTTGGCGTAACCGACCTCACCGTGATCTTGAATCCGCGCGGGCGCCCGATCAGTGCGGGATTGTCCGAGAGAGAATACTGGGTCTTGGCCACGCAGACCGGCAGCCCGCCCAGGCCCATGGCCTCGATGGCCTGTATCTGCTTCTTCGCCTCGGCCGTGTACTCTACGCCGTCCGCTCCGTATAGTTCACCCGCGATGGTTCCGATCTTGTTCTGCACTGTAGTCTCAAGCTCGTACAGCGCCCGGAAATCAGCCCGGCGGCTCTCCACGGCCTCAACCACCTTTTCCGCCAGTTCCAGACCGCCCTCGGCGCCTTTCTCCCAGACCTCGGCCAGGGCGAACCCCGCGCCGTGCCTGTCGCAGCACTCCGCGATCAGGTTCAGCTCCGGCTCACTGTCGCTGCTGAAACGGTTGATCGCCACCACCACCGGAACCCCGAACCGTCCCAGGTTCTCCAGGTGTTTTTCGAGGTTTGGAAGGCCCAGTTTCACCGCTTCGGCGTTCTCGTTTTTAAGGGCTTCCGGTTTCACCCCGCCGTGATGTTTCAGCGCCCGGACGCTGGCCACTAACACCGCGCACTCCGGGCGAAGGCCGCCGATCCGGCACTTGATGTCGAAAAATTTTTCCGCTCCCAGTTCAGCGCCAAATCCGGCCTCGGTCACCACCCAGTCAGCCAGCGAAAGGGCGGCGCGGGTGGCGGCCAGGCTGTTGCAGCCGTGGGCGATATTGGCGAACGGCCCGCCGTGCACGAAAGCGGGGCCGTTCTCCAGTGTCTGCACGAGGTTGGGCTTTATCGCATCCTTGAGCAGCATGGTCATCGCTCCAGCGGCTTCCAGGTCGGCGGCTGTGACCGGCTTGCGCTCGTAAGTATAGCCGACTATGATCCGACCCAGGCGCGCGTTCAGATCCTCCAGGTCGCGGGCCAGGCAGAGGATCGCCATCACCTCGCTGGCCACGCTGATAATGAAATGCTCCTCGCGCGGCACGCCGTTGAGCGGTCCGCCCAGGCCCACCGTGATATTGCGCAGGGCGCGGTCGTTCATGTCCATGGCGCGCGGCCAGGTTATCCGCCGCGGGTCGAGGCCCAGCGTGTTTCCCTGCTGAAGGTGGTTGTCGGCCAGCGCGCTCAGGAGGTTATGAGCGCTGGTCACGGCGTGGATGTCGCCGGTGAAATGCAGGTTGATGTCCTCCATCGGGACCACCTGGGCGTAGCCACCGCCCGCGGCTCCGCCCTTGATCCCCATGACCGGGCCCATTGACGGCTCTCGCAGGCAGAGCGCGACTTTCCGTCCCTGCCGTTTCAAAGCCTGGGCCAGGCCACAGGAAACAGTTGTCTTGCCCTCGCCGGCCGGAGTGGGGCTGATCGCCGTGACAAGCACCAGATGGCCCTGTGCGGCGGAGCCTGACACAGCCTCCAGGCTGATTTTGGCTTTATATCTTCCGTACAGATCGAGTTGCTCTGGTCGCAGGCCGAGCTGGGAGGCGATATCCTGAATGGGCAGCATGGCGGCGGATTGCGCGATTTCTATGTCCGGGGGTACGTTCGCCACATCTCCTCCTGAGAGTGAGTGTTGTTCCGGTAGTTGCGGCTCAACCTGTGCACAATTTAATACAATTCATCCCCGCGCTCCAGTCTGCGGTGGCGCGGAAAGTCCGGCCACGGGCGCAAAAGAATTGACCGGCCGCGCAAAGTATTTTAACTTTTACAATTATCTCAAGTCAAGCGGATGTTTTGCACGGTACAGGGGAGGATGGTTGTCCAGCGAGATGCAGAAACAGTACGACCCGAAAGAGGTCGAGAAGAAATGGTACGGGTTCTGGGAAGAGCGCGGGTATTTCACGGCTGATCCGGAATCGGAGAAGCCTTCGTTCACGATAGTGATCCCGCCGCCCAACGTGACCGGCGTGCTGCACATGGGCCACGCCCTGAACGAGACGATACAGGATATCCTGATACGCAGCCGCCGGATGCGTGGCTGTGAGGCGCTCTGGGTCCCCGGAGTGGACCATGCGGGAATCGCTACGCAGAACGTGGTGGAGAAACGCCTGGCCAAAGAGGGCCGGGACCGTCACCAGATAGGCCGCGAGGCTCTTCTGGCCGAGGTCTGGTCCTGGAAGGATGACCGCGAGCGCATAATAATCGACCAGCTCAAGGCCATGGGCTGCGCCTGCGACTGGACGCGCTACCGCTTCACCATGGATGAGCGTCTCTCGCGTGCCGTGCGGCGGGTTTTCGTCCGCCTTTACGAAAAGGGCCTGGTCTATCGCGGCAAGTACATAATAAACTGGTGCCCGCGCTGCCAGACCGCCCTGGCGGATGAGGAGGTGGACCACACGCCCTCGGCGGGCAAGCTCTACCATATCCGCTACCCGTTTGCCGGGGACAGCGGAAATATCACCGTGGCCACCACACGCCCGGAGACCATGTTAGGCGACACAGCGGTGGCGGTCAACCCGGAGGACGGGCGCTACAGGGCGCTGGTGGGACGGATGCTGGAGTTGCCTCTTACCGGACGGCAGATTCCGGTGATAGCCGACAGCCACGTGGACCCGGAATTCGGCACCGGACTGGTCAAGGTCACTCCGGCGCATGATCCCAATGATTTCGAGATCGGCCTCCGTCACAACCTGCCACAGATTGCGGTGATGAACCCGGACGGGACGATGAACGGGGCGGCGGGCGAGCAGTTCAGCGGGCTCGACCGGTTCGCCTGCCGGAAAAAGGTGCTGGATCTTCTGGCCGAGCAGGGCCTGCTCGAAAAGACCGAGGAGCACCAGCACGCCGTGGGGCACTGCTACCGCTGCGACACGATTATAGAACCTTATGTCAGCACCCAGTGGTTCGTGAGGATGAAGCCCCTGGCCGAACCGGCCCTGGAGGCTGTGCGTCAGAGCCGGGTGAAGTTCCATCCCGAGCGCTGGACTAAAATCTATTTTGACTGGCTGGAAAATATCCGCGACTGGTGTATCAGCCGTCAGATCTGGTGGGGCCACCAGATACCGGTCTGGTATTGCGAAGCCTGCGGGAAGGTGATAGTCGCTGAGGAGGACCCCGATAATTGCCCGGACTGCGGGTCCAGCAGATTGCGCCGTGACCCGGATGTCCTGGACACCTGGTTCTCCAGCCAGCTCTGGCCGTTTTCAACCCTGGGCTGGCCGGACAAGACCCGCGACCTGGAGCGTTTCTACCCGACAAGCGTTCTCTCCACCGCGCCGGAGATAATTTTTTTCTGGGTGGCGCGCATGATCATGGCCGGTCTGGAGTTCATGGGCGAGGCGCCGTTCTCGGATGTCTACCTTCACGGCACGGTGCGGGACGACAAGGGGCGCAAGATGAGCAAGTCGCTGGGCAACGCGGTCGACCCGCTGGAGGTGATCGGAGAGTTCGGGGCGGACGCCATGCGCTTTACCCTGATCTCGATAGCGGCCACCGGGACCGACCTGTACCTGTCCACTGAAAAATTTCATCTGGGGCGGAATTTCGCCAACAAGCTGTGGAACGCCAGCCGGTTCGTGATGATGAATTTCCCGGAGGGGTTCGATCCGCTGTCGCGCGGTGAGTACAAGCCGCGCGGAGATGAGCTGGCCGAACGCTGGATTTTGAGCCGCCTGGACCGCACAGCGCGTGACGTCACCGCGGCCCTGGACAGTTTCCGCCTTAACGATGCTGCCTCGGCGGTGTACACGTTCCTCTGGGGCGACTACTGCGACTGGTATATCGAGCTGAGCAAGGCCCGTCTGGCCGCGGGAGGCGAGGAGGCCGAGAGGGCGCGCCAGGTGCTCTGGCTGGTGCTGGAGAGCGCGCTGCGCCTTCTGCACCCGTTCATGCCGTTCATCACCGAGGACATCTGGCAGCGTCTGCCGCACCCCGGCGATTCGATTTATTGCCGCCCGTGGGTTGATGCCGATGACTCCCGTCAGGATGAGGCGGCTGAATCTGAAATGAAGCTGGTGCAGGATATCGTGGTGGCGGTGCGCAATATCCGCGGGGAGATGAACGTGGCTCCCGGCCGTCCTGCCGACCTGCGGGTGGCGACTGCCGACAGCCGGGTCCGTGAGACAGTCGAACGACATACCGGGATAATCCAGCGCATGGCAACGGTTGGAGATCTGGAATTCATCTCTCCGGGAGAGCGCCCCGAGGCCAGCGCAGTTGCCGTGATCGGCGCCACGGAGCTGTTCGTGCCGCTGGCAGGGCTGATCGATCTTGACAAGGAGCGCGAGAAGCTGCGCCGCGAAGCCGAGCGGGTCGGGCAGTTACTGGCCTCAACCAGCGCCAAGCTGACCAATGAGAATTTCATTTCGCGCGCCCCGGCGGAAGTGATTGAAAAAGAACGCAGCAAGGTTGAAAATTACCGTGAGGCGCTTGAGCGCCTCCGTAAAAACCTGGCGCAACTGGGCGGCTGAGCGAAGAAATATGTTGATATAAACGGGTGTTTTATCCAGATTTACGGATGACGGATTCCCGGCGATCACCGTTCCGGCGTGAACGGGAGAAAATAGAGCCAAGCGGGTGGTGCAAGATGAAGGAAATGTTTCTGGACCTGGCCAAGTACCGTATCCAGAGAGCGTTCGAGAATAAGGGCGATGCCGAGATTCTTCTCAGGAGCGAGAAAGTCAACGATTCGGTGAACCGGATCTACCAGGCTAATTATTACGCGGTCAAATCGCTTCTGGCGCTGAAAATGAAGGACTCCTCCAAGAACCAGATAGTGCTTCAGATGTTCAGCGAGAACTTCCTGACCAACGGATCGGTTCCCAGGGAATACGGTGAGATTTTCGAACGCAGCTACCGCATGCGCGGCGAGGGCGACCACCGCGCCGAGGTCCGTCTTGAACGTCGGGATGCGGAAACGCTGTTGCGGGACTGTGAAAAATTTCTCTGCTTTGTGCGGGATTATCTGAAGCAGATAATTCTGGCCAATCCGCGCAAGGCTGGAGAGAACCTGGATGAGATGGAAGAATGCGGGGGCGGCGGGGGTGGAGGGGTACAGAAGAAGAGACGGTAGAAGGCCGGATGTTGTCCTTGAGAAGCTGTTGTGCGCACCGTCTTGAAAATGAATAGATTTATAGCTTATCCGTAAATAATAATTGCATGTAGACTGTTTCCTGCTATATTTCTTCCGGCGTCTATAACTCACCCCCGGAGGGAAAATGGCAAGGATTCAATCTTGGGAAGTTTCGGATTCTTTTTGGGAAAAGGTTGAACCTCTTGTACCGGCTGTAAAACGGGATTCGAATACGAGTTATAAAAGAAAGGCTGGTGGCGGCAGAAAACCAATGCCACCCCGAAAGATTTTTGAGGCTATTCTTTATGTTTTGCGAACTGGCTGTCAATGGAAGGCGCTGCCCAAAGAACGTTTTGGCAGTGCCAGCGCCATCCATACGCATTTTATGCGTTGGAGGCGAGAAGGCTTTTTTGTAGCTATCTGGCGCGCCGGACTTGCCGAATATGATGAGATGGAGGGTATCGCATGGAGCTGGCAAAGCATTGATGACACCTTGGTCAAAGCCCCACTGACCCTTGAGGCAGTTGGTCGAAACCCGACCGACAGGGGGGAAAAAAGGAAGCAAGCGCCACCTGCTGGTGGACGGCCGTGGTGTCCCGCTGTCGATCGTCGTGACCGGAGCAAATCGGCATGATTCAACACAACTCGAACTTGTACTGGATGAAATTATAATCGCCCGTCAAGAAGACATAGATCAACACCTGTGTGCCGATAAGGATTATTCCGGTGAACCCGCGTTAAAGGCCATTGCAGCCAGAGATTATATCCCCCAAGTAAAGCAACGCGGAGAAGAAATCCAGGAGAAGAAAGTGAATCCTGATTACAAAGCCCGCCGCTGGGTAGTCGAGGTATGTCACTCATGGTTTAACTGCTTCAGGAAACTCTTGGTAAGATATGAGAAACTCACCGATACCTATATGGACTTGCTGCAAATGGCCGCAGCTATTATCGCATTTAGAAAAACCGGTATTATTTACGGATAATCTCTTAGTATAGTACATATCTTTCTGTCTCCTACCGCAAAGACAGATAACGATTCTAATTTGGTAGTCGCACTCGCTGAATTAAATTTTATAAAGCCATGCCAGAAAAACCACAAGCTTGCTTGTGGGATGAATGGCATCCTTGATAGCAGGGGTTATTAGGGGGCGGCGAGCCCCCTAATAATCGTTTGCGGTCGAATCCGACGGGAAGTAAGTTACCTTCCGGGAAGATTCGACCATGATAAAAAGTGGAGCACATACAAAGTACGATTTGAAGTATCATTTCGTGTGGCGCCCGAAGTATCGGAAAGTAGTGCTTAATGGGAACATAGTGAAATACACATCGCATCTAGTTTATGAAATAGCCGAGCGTTATGATTTTGCAGTGGTAGAACTGGCCGTGATGCAGGACCATGTATATCTGTTCGTAAGTGCGAATCAGGATGACAGTCCAGCGAAGCTGATTCAAATAATCAAGAGCATCACGGCCAGAGAACTATATAAAAAGTTTCCTGGGATCAAGCGCCAATTGTGGGGCGGTGCACTATGGGAGCGAGGCTATTTTGTAATGAGTTCTGGCATGGGCACCACAAACGAAATGATACAGCAATATATCAAAGAACAGAGACCGGGAACGGCCGCAAACGATCAGTCGAACTTGTTCGGCTGACAAAAGCCGCCGAGCTTGCTCGGCGTTAATTTACTTCTTTTTTAAACGGACACTATTGAGGTTGAGTAAAAATGAGTGAGTACAAATTTAGCATCTTGATCCCTGCATATAATGAAGAACTCACTATCGGTACTGTTTTAAGTGATCTGCAGGAAAAGTATAAAAACATCGCTGAAATAATAGTTATCAACGATGGATCAACCGACAATACCTCTCAAATAGTGATGCAATACCCACACGTAAGACTCATAACTCACAGACATAATTATGGTTATGGCGCAAGTTTAAAAACCGGTGTCTTAGAAGCCAGTACAAATATAGTATGCTTTTTTGATGCAGATGGCCAACACGACCCCGACGATATTATGAAATTATATAATAAATGTGGTCAAGTGGATATGGTTGTGGGTTCACGAGGCCTTAAAGCTTTCTCCAATATACATCGAGCACCCGGCAAACTTTTCCTTCATCTTCTGGCAAATTATCTTTCCGGTCGCAAAATCCCTGATCTCAATTCAGGCTTACGTCTGATTCGGAGGGATTTGATCAAAAACTATCTCCATCTCCTGCCTAACGGATTCTCAGCCTCGACAACTACTACTATGATAATGCTTTGCAGAAATTACGAAGTACTATATGAAAATATTTGTGTCAAGCAACGTAAGGGCAAAAGTCAGATAAAACAGATACGCGATGGGCATGCGACCATCTTGACTATACTAAGAACTCTTTCGCTTTTTAATCCAATGAAATTTTTCACCCCGTTCAGCGTTTTCTTTTGCACAATAGGTTTTATATACAGCGGTTACAAGTTGTTAGATGTTGGCTTGGGATTGCCGGTCGGAGGGCTATTGATAATATTTGTTGGACTCCTCGGTTTCATTTTTGGATTACTTTGTGATCAGATTGCGAGTATACGTCTTGAAAAGTATGAGGATCCTGACAGTTATAAATCATACAGGCTTAGCCGTTAGACTATGTATTAATGGTTCTTGGCGATTAGAAAGAATGGAATTGTAATCATGTGCGGGATAACAGGCATCCTGAAATTCGATGGCTATTTCGTTGAACAAGAATTGCTTAATCGAATGTTGAATCAGATCGGTCATCGTGGACCAGACGGTCGTGGCATTAAAGCATGCGGTCCCTTAGGCTTAGGGCACTGTCGACTCTCAATCCTTGACACAAGTATCGCCGGCCAACAACCTATGTGCAATGAGGATCAAACTATCTGGCTGACATATAACGGGGAGATATATAACTACCAAGAACTGAACAAGCAACTGAAAAAAAAAGGACACGCTTTCCGGTCAAGAACTGATACTGAGGTGATCATACATGCATATGAGGAATGGGGGTATGCATGCTTGGAGCACTTCGCCGGTATGTTCGCTTTTGCTCTTTGGGACAGCCATAAGCAAAGCCTTTGGGTTGTTCGGGACCGGATAGGTATTAAGCCACTTTTTTTTGCATGCCTTAACGAAGCTTTCGTTTTTGGCTCGGAAATAAAAGCGATTCTTGAGTATCCCAATTTTGATCGCGCGGTTGATTTTGAAGCTCTTTCATATTATCTCGCATTGAATTATACCCCAGCGCCATATACTCTTTTTTCTGGTGTCAGACAATTAATGCCAGGCGAATATTTGATTATCGAGGCCAATGGGAAAATTCAGCAACGGCGTTATTGGGACATAGAATATCATGAGGACTCGAGTAAACCGGAAAAAGATTTGATCGAGGAATTTACTTTTCTTCTTGAGTCTATTGTGTCACAGCATCTGGTCAGTGATGTGCAGTTCGGTGCATTTTTGAGCGGAGGACTCGATTCGAGCAGTATCGTGTACTGGATGTCACACCTGCTTAAAGAACCGGTAAAAACATTCACAATAGGCTTTACAGAAAATGAATTCGACGAGTCACCCTATGCTTTACAAATTGCAGAATTTCTAAATACTTCGCACCATATGAAGGTTATCAAGCCGGATGCAACAGAAATACTCCCAAAGCTTGTCTGGCATGCAGAAGAACCTACCGCCGATTCATCGATGCTTGCGGTATATTATTTATCCCGTGAAGCACGCCAAGAAGTTGCCTGGGTCTTAAGTGGAGATGGATCGGATGAGATTCTTGCCGGTTATGAAACCTATCAGGCATATTATTTGTTAAAACTCTTTCAACTTCTTCCCAAGTGGTTTCGTGAGATTTGTATTGCTTCGTTAGGAAAAGTGTTGCCAGTTTCTGACAAGAAAGTCGGTTGGGATATGAAACTTGAGCGTTTTCTCCGAGGAGTCGAATTGCCTCCGGAAGATGCTCACGCAACTTGGCGCATGATCTTTGGAGAGTCTGACCGAAAAAATCTGCTTGCGCCGATCGCCGACAATCCGCTGATAGGATCTGATTTTGTAGATCTTTACAGAGAATGTTTTTCGCATTCAAATGCCACTAAACCTTTGAATCGAATGCTTTATGTGGATACCCGTTTCTATCTGCCCAATGACATGCTGGTTAAGGTAGATCGGATGTCTATGGCGCATGGGCTTGAGGCGAGAGTGCCATTTCTTGATCACCGGTTGGTTGAATTCGCAGCCTCTCTGCCTACCTCGCTTAAAATTAAATGGTTACACAAGAAAAAATATATTCTAAAGCGGAGCATGAAAAATAGGATTCCTGAAAATATTATTAATAGGCCAAAAGCTGGCTTCAACGTGCCAAAATCCAATTGGATTAAATCCGATTTAAAGCCTTTTGTGACCGATGTGCTTTCATCTCAACGAATCAAAGACATCGGTTTTCTTGATACCCGTTTTGTGGAATCTGTTTTGCAACAACATTTTAACTGTAAAAAAGACAACAGTTTTCAAATTTGGTGTCTTTTAAATTTGTCTTTTTGGTGGCAGCAATTTCAGAATCGGGATAAACCATATGCGAGTTCTGCTTATTAATCCAAGTTTCGAAGATATATATGGCTCATACAAGCATCTGTACCGGAAGGGATTCCTCAATAGCCCTCTAAGTCTCTGCTACCTGGCGGCTTCGCTTATTGATAACGATCATGTGGCCCAGATCGTTGACGGAGAGGCTGAAAGCCTATCTCTGGATCAAATCATTAAGAAAGTCAAAGATTTCGCGCCTGGTTTAATTGGTATAACCGCGACCTCAATCGATTTTATCCATGCCCACCACCTGGCCAAAGCGCTTAAAAAAGTGTTGCCTGAAATTCCTTTATTACTGGGAGGTACGCATGTAAACCTTTTTGGTTCTGAAGTACTGGAAAAAGCCCCCGAATTTGATTTCGGTTGTATCGGTGATGGAGAGTATTTGATCGTCGAGTTAGCCCAGATGATCGAGGAAGGCGCATCTGATAAGTTGCCGAACATCGCTGGATTGATCTATCGGGATGGAAAGAATACAGTTCAAAACTGTTTTCGTCCTATCGAGATGAATCTCGATCGTTATACTTTCCCGGCAAGATTCTTACTCAAGAATGAGTTGTATTACCGGGCAATTCCGTTTAAAGGATACCAGACCACGGCCTCGATAATGTCCTCACGGGGCTGTCCGTTCTCATGTGCGTTTTGTGCGGTTAGAAACATATACGGAGGACCCAAGGTAAGATTGCGTTCGGCGTCCAATGTACTGAACGAAATAGAATACATCGTTAAAGAAATGGGCATTAACCATTTGGCTTTTAATGACGATTGTTTGACACTAAACCGCGAAAGAATGATGACCATTTGTACCGGGATCCTTGAGAGAGGATTAAAATTTACCTGGGAAGGTTTAAGCCGCGCCGACCTTCTCGATGAAGAACTCCTTCGGATAATGAAACAAGCCGGTTTTATACGAATCTCGATAGGTATTGAAAGTGCCAACGCCCATATTTTGAAAGTACTTAAAAAGCATGAAACACTTGAACAAATTGAAAAGGCGGTTTATATGGCCAAAAGGGCCGGGATTGTCACCCGTGGCAGCTTGATTATAGGCAGTCCCTATGAAACAGGCGAGACAGTAAAAGAATCTTTCAGATTTATAAACCAGCTCAAGAGTCTCGACCAAGTAGTGATTAATATCATGCAACCTTATCCAGGGACCGAGATCAGAGAAATGGTCCTGCGGGGAGAAGGCGGCACGCACTTTTATCAGCAAGAGAACCAGAATGATTCTTTACAGAGATTCGGCAGTGCGGCTATTCGTGTTAATGAATTGACACAGGAAAAGCTTGTCAGTCTGCAAAAGAAGGGCTTTTTAGGCTTTTATCTGCGCCCTCGTGCAGTAATCAACAATCTGAGAATAACGGGATTAAAAACATTTTGTAATGACAGCATCGGTTTCTTAAGAAGTATTATCGGATTATAAACGTAAGAGAATAGCATAGCAGGAAAAACAATGTCTACGATCCTTCTTATAAATGCGCCTTTCTATGACCTATATGGTGTCTCCAAAAATGCCTTTTCGTACTACTTCCCTTTAGGGATAGGGTATATCGCCTCATTTCTTATGAAACACGGCTATTCAGTCGATCTTATCGTAGAATCTAAAGATAAGGATATTTATGAATCGTTGTGTGAAAAACTGGAAAGCGGAAAGTATCTGTATATAGGCATCTCATCCATGACCTCAGCCTTTCCTGCGGCTATCAAAGTAGCTAAAACGATCCGCCGGCTCTGCCCCCAAACCCCCATAGTCCTGGGCGGGGCGCATGTCAGTGGCGTCGGCCCCCAGTGCATCGAGGATCATCCAGAAATTGACTTCCTGTGTATTGGGGAAGGGGAGATCACATCGCTTGAATTGGCACGCGCTCTAGAGCAAGAAAATCCGGACCTGGCGACAATTAATGGACTCGTATGGAGGGGTAGTCAGGGTAAGATAATGGTGAACTCGCCCAGAGCTTTCCACTTGAATATAGATGACTTCCCTTTCCCCGCACGTCATCTGGTTGATTTTGAAGATTTTTCCATTCACTCCCATGTGGTTGCCGGAGGTGGTGCGAGCGCGACAGTAATTACCAGTCGTGGTTGCCCATTTGGCTGTATTTTTTGTTCTGCTCACCTGACGGATGGTAAAAAATACAGGTTCCACTCTGATGATTATATTATTACTGAGTTGAGGTTGCTGAAAGAGAAATGGAATGTCAGTTATGTTTTTTTCGAAGACGATACGCTGACTGTTGTGAAAAAAAGATTGACCAGACTCTGTGAAAGGATAAAAAAGGAAAAGCTTAATCTCGACTTCGGGTGTTTCTCCCGAGTGGATGTTTTTGATGAGAAAACCGCCAAGTTGCTCAATGAATCAGGCTTTCGGATGGTGATTTTCGGGATCGAATCGGGCGTGCCAGAGATTTTAAAAAAAATCGGAAAATCGGCGAATATAGAGCAAGCTCGAAGGGCCATTGAACTATGCGCGAAATATAAGATTAAATCTTACGCGTCTTTTGTGGTTGGATTTCCGTTCGAATCCAAAAGGGACATCGAGCAAACGATTGCGTTCGGTAAGAGTCTTAACGCTTCTGTCTTGACTTTCAATCCTTTAGTTCCATTTCCCGGTACTCCTCTTTTCATTGAAGAAAAACACAGGCCGGGCGACACAGCGGGCTGGAGTCGCTTTCTTACGATGGGAAAGCCACCTTTCGATATGACCCCGGGAGTATCTGCAGATCAATTGAAAGCAATGGTTGATCGAGCACATCTTCTTTATTATTTGAATCCAAAACGTCTCTTACGAATGATTGCTGGAATCCGTTCTTTTTCGGAGTTGTTATCTTATTTCAGAGCTTTCACTGGCATGGTGAGAAGATCGTTCAATTAATCAAACAACTGTTAAAAGTGGCTAACATTTATCCTTCACTTTCAGATTCCTATCCTTTTTTCATTGAGACCATTGATGGCGATGATTCTTTCAGAATATTTAGCCTGTCCTGAATGTGGAACAAATCTTCATCAAGATGACACATCGCAGGATATGCGCTGTTACAAATGCGGGGAAGTGCTAAAATACAAAAACGGTATTTATTTTGTGCGCGAATGTTCTGGATCAGAAAATGCTCAAAATACTATTAATGAGTTTGGAAAAAGATGGAATAAGGTGTTCCATCAAATGGGAGGACTAAAGAATTTCCTCCTCCCAATGATAGAACCGGTCAAAAAAGAGTTTTTTAAAAATAAAATAATTATAGATGCTGGCGGTGGAGCTGGAAGACTTTCGAAAATCATGTTGGATTATGGAGCCAAGCACATTTTTTTACTGGATGCCAGCACGGCAGTACAAACAGCAAAAGAATATTTAGAAGATTATTCTAATAGAGTTACAATCATTCAGTGCGATATCACCAAACCACCATTGGCGGAAAATGTATTCGACATCTTTTTCTGCCATGGGGTGTTACATCATACGGGTGAACCGGAAAGAGTGATAGCAAGAATGAGCCGATCTGTAATTCAGGATGCAGGCTCAATGATTCTTTGGGTTTACGCCAAAGAAGGCAACCGAATTCTTTCTAAATGCGTACAATTCGCCCAACTTTTTGCGCGGTTGGTTGGAGACAAGGGACGATGGATTTTGGCAAATATGGTTGATAACTTTTTGAGGTGTATAGTTTAT
>CAYYNT010000013.1:0-73786 GCA_964473155.1 uncultured Gemmatimonadales bacterium
GGCTGCCGTATTCCGCCCGGACACCCCGAGGCCTACATCGAGTCGTTCGGCAACATTTACCTGGGTGCGGCGGCCTCGATCCGCGAGGCGGTCTCCGGCAAGAAAATCAAACCCAGGCTGGACCATCCGGGAGTGGAGGATGGAGTGAGGGCGATGGCGTTTATCGAGACAGTGATCGAGAGCGCGAACAGTAAGGCCAAGTGGACCGCTTTCAAAAAGTTTTGAGCGATCTGGAAGGGGCTGTCCCAAAAGTCCCCGATTTTGCTTTGTGCAAATTGCTGCAATCTCTAACCAATTGAAATAAAAGCAATTCTGTAGGGGCACGGCGCGCCGTGCCCCTACATTTAAGACTTTTGGGACAGCCCCTTTTATTAAAATCCCGCAGAATACTCCGACCTGTGGGCGGAGATGAATGCGGAGCAGGGGCAAGGGGGATGCAATCCACCTCCGCGCCTTTCAAGATGCCCCGCCCTGTGGGCGGGGTGATTCACTTATCAGGAATTACGAGGCTGAGACAAGGAGGCGAAAAGTGGCGCGACCTGTAACTATCTTCACCGGCCAATGGGCCGACCTGCCGTTGGAAACCATGTGCGCCAAGGCAAAGGATTTTGGATATGACGGGCTGGAGCTGGCTTGCTGGGGCGATCACATGGAACTGGACAAAGCCCTGAATGAGCCGGACTATCTGGCGAACAAGAAAAAGACGCTCGAAAAGTACGGCCTCAAATGCTGGGCCATCTCCAACCATCTCTCAGGCCAGCTTACCCTGGACCTCAACAACGATGGGCGTTCGGATGCATTCGCGCCGAAAAACACCCACGGCGACCCGGAGGCCCAGCGCAGGTGGGCGATCGAAGCCCAGAAAAAGGCCGCCCGCGTGGCCAAAAAGTTCGGCGTGGGCGTGGTCAACGGGTTTACCGGCTCGCCGATCTGGCATCTGATCTACAGTTTCCCGCCGGTGACCAGAAAGATGATCGATGATGGCTATATGCGTTTCGCCGAGGTCTGGAACCCGATTCTGGACGTCTATGCCGAGGAGGGGATCAAGTTCGCCCTGGAGGTGCATCCCACCGAAATCGCTTTCGACATAGTCACCACCCGCCGCACTCTCGATGCCATCGGCCGGAGGCCGGAATTCGGTTTCAATTTCGATCCCAGCCACCTTCACTGGCAGGGAATCGACCCCGTGCGTTTCATTCAGGAATTCGGCGACCGTATTTATCACGTGCACATGAAGGATGCGATTGTCACCCTGGACGGAGCATCCGGGATTATCAGCAGCTATCTGAATTTCGACCAGGCGGGACGGGGCTGGAATTTCCGCAGCCCGGGCCGCGGCGAAGTCAATTTCGAAGAGATAATCCGTGAGCTTAACCGCATAGGGTACAAAGGCCCGCTGTCGGTGGAGTGGGAGGATGCGGGCATGGACCGCGAGCACGGCGCCATGGAAGCCTGTGAGTTCGTGCGCAATGTCGATTTTCCGCCCTCAGCTACTGTGTTCGATGAAGCTTTCGGTGAGTAACCGAACTTTTCACTGGAGAGAACGCGAATGAGAAGCGTATTGTTGCCCTTTCTGATCGTATTCTTGCTCGGTATTGTCTCGGCCGTTCAGGGGGCCGGGGAGAAAACGGCGCCTGTGGGGACGCTCCTTCTCATAACTGGTGCGGACCGGGCACATGACTGGCGCGCCAGCCTGCCGGATTTGAGAAAAGCCCTCGAGGACGGCGGCTTTAAAGTGGTGGTGACCGAAGACCCCTGGGTTTTTACTACAGAGGGAATGAAAGCTTATGACGGGATCGTGATGCAGGCCTATCCGGATGAGCGCTGGCCAAAACCAGTCGAGGCGGCTTTCATTTCGCTGATCCGCGGAGGCATGGGGATCGGGATCGTCCACAGCGCCAACAACTCGTTCCCGGGCTGGAGCGAGTTCGAGGACATGGTGGGTCTTCTCTGGCGCGTGGACGATGTCCACAAGGCCGGACACGATCATTACGGGCAATTCACGGTGAAAATCGTGGATAAAGGGCATTTTATCACCAAGGGTATGACCGATTTCCCGACCACGGATGAGTTGTACCGGGACCTCACGAAATATTCGGATTTCCATGTGCTGGCCGAGGCGTTCAGCCGGGACAAGCAGGCCGGCTATCCGATCCTGATGGTCAAGACATACGGCAAGGGCCGCGTGTTTCATACGGTCCTGGGGCATGACGCCGTCTCCATGCAGGCGGAGGGATTCCGGACCAGCATTCAGCGTGGCATGCTCTGGGCTTTGGGCAAGGATAAGTGACTGTTCAACTGAAACCAACTTTCACGAGGTTTCCAAGCATGAGCGAAAAGAAGGACAAAAAAAACCTGAACCGTCGTGAACTGCTCAAGTCCGGCGCGTTTTTCGCCATGGCCGGGGCCGGACTGACCGCCTCGCCACTGGTGGGCGCGGCAGCGAAAAAAGCCTCTGGAGCCAATGACCGTATCCGGGTGGGAGTGCTCGGACCGGGCAAGCAGGGCCGTTCAAACATGATGGCTTTCGCCCATAATCCAGAGGTGGAGATCGCGGCGGTATGCGACTGCTACAAGCCGAACCTGGATCTGGGTCTCAAGGCTCTGGCTGAGGCGGGAAAACCTGTCCCAAAGACTTTCGCGGATTTCCGCAAGGTTCTTGAGCTGAAAGATATTGATGCCGTGATAGTCGCCTCGCCGGACCACTGGCACCCGGCCATGAGTGTCATGGCCTGCCAGGCGGGCAAGGATGTCTATGTGGAAAAGCCGGTTTCAGTCTGCGTGGCCGAGGGACGCAAAATGGTCGAAGCGGCGCGCAAGTACGAACGCGTCGTGGGCGTGGGCACACAGCAGCGCTCGGGCAAGCATTTCCAGCGCGCGGTTGAACTGGTGCAGAGCGGCAGGCTGGGAAAGGTAACCGAGGTCAGGACCTGGAATTACGGCAACGAGTTCCCGGCCGGAATCGGCAACCCGCCGGACAGCGAACCGCCCGCGGGACTGGATTGGGACATGTGGCTGGGACCGGCCCCCAAAGTG
Organism: uncultured Gemmatimonadales bacterium; assembly: GCA_964473155.1. Taxonomy (GTDB): domain Bacteria; phylum Gemmatimonadota; class Glassbacteria; order GWA2-58-10; family GWA2-58-10; genus JAJFUG01. The sequence continues at coordinate 3,037 of CAYYNT010000013.1, forward strand.
CCGTTCAACATCAATCGCTTCGGGGTTGTGGATGACGGGCGCTGGAGCAGTTTCCGCTGGTTCTGGGACTATGCGGGCGGCTGGCCCACCGACTGGGGCACGCACCTGATCGATATAGTGCTCTGGGCCATGAAACAGAAAGGGCCGCGCCGTGTTTCCGGAATGGGACGCAAGTTCCTGCTACAGGACAACCGCGACACTCCGGACACAATGCTCCTGTGCTACGAGTTCCCGGAGTTCATCCTCACATATGAATGCCGCCGCTGCAGCGGAGAAAGCGGCGACGGGCATGGATACGGGATAGAGTTCCACGGAACCGACGGCAGTCTGTATGTCAACCGTGAAGGTTACAGCTTCCGCCCCGAGAAAGAGGACAAGGGCGATGAGACTTTCGACAAGTCCGCAGCCTTTTCCGGTGGAGAGAGCGAACAGCATGCCACGCACGTGAAAGCTTACATCGAGTGTCTGAAGACCCGCAAGCGTTTCATCTCGGACATAGAGGACGGGCACCTGGCCTCGGCCACACCGCACCTGGGCAACCTGTCCCTGCGACTGGGCCGTTCACTTCAGTATGACCCGGAAACCGAGCGTATTCTTAACGACCCGGAAGCGGACCGCATGTTGATGCGCCAGTACCGCGCCCCCTGGACTCTCGAAGTCTGATATATGCTCTGAGCCGGTTTGCTGTGTCGGCTAATGGGTCGCTGTGAGCAATGCAATGACAGATACTGAAACGGGCGTGGATCATCCGCGCCCGTTTTCTCATGTAAACATTTATAATTTTGAAGAAACGTCAGGCAGAACAACAGGATGTATCAGTCCATATTCAATGCGTCATGCCCGCCGAAAAAATTTCCATTGAATTCCCTATCAAAAACCTGTTTACCAGGAAGAAAAATCCGGCTTCGCCTCAAATTATCCACAACCTATCCACAGAACTGGATGAGCCTGCCGTAAAAATGCAATTCGATGTAATAGCGGCGTAAGGTCTTTAAAATAAAATAATTAAGAGTGATTGTGTCAAATAATCAATTCTGTATTTATCTGCTGGATTCTTCATTAACTGTATGGCTTGTGGATAACTCTTTGATTTTTCGATAAGGGCAGTTGTGGTTTGAAAATGTGAAGAAAATGGAGGATTTCCGGGCGGGTTTCAGCGTTTGCGGAACAGCTTGCGCAGACTTTCCGGGTCGATTGCCTCAACCCGGTGGCCACGCCATCCGCTTACCGTGGCGGCCGCGGTCAGGCTTGAAATAATCGCCTCTTCCGCCGCTTCCGCAGCGGCCTGGAACAGGGGATCCAGTTCTCCGCCATCCAGCGGCCTCACCGGCAATATCCCCTTCATGACCCCTCTGCCCTGCCGCAGGGCCGGGTGCGTGGAAAACGCGATTGCATAGTCGCCGCTGCCGTTGGAGAAATCGGCGCCGGTGCGGGCCATGCCGGCGAAAGCCCTTCGGGCCAGACGGCGCAGGCTTTCGTGGGTCAGCGGGGCGTCCGTGGCCAGAACGATCACGCACGACCCGTCGTGTTCAGCGCTTTCTCGCTCCAGGAGTTTCCCTGCCGGTACTCCGTCGATAGTCAGCCGTCCGCCGAAATTTGTCTGCGCCAGTGCGCCGACCGTCCAGACGCCGTCTTCAGTGTTGACCGCGCGGGAGGAGGTTCCTATTCCGCCCTTGAATCCAAGGCAGCGCACACCGGTTCCGGCTCCGACCGAACCCTGTGTCACCGGGCCGCCTGAGGCGGCAGCGAGAGCCGTTTCAACCTCATCCGCTCCTACCGCCATCGCCCGGATGTCGTTCAGGTAGTGATCGTTGGTCTCGGCTACAAGCGGATTGATCGAATAGACCTCTTCCATTCCCGGCAGGGCCAGCATGTGACGGATAAGGGCTTGAGCCGCTGCGGGAACGGACAGGGTGTTGGTCAGCAGGACCGGAGTTTCGAGCAGACCCAGCTCGTTTACCTGCGTGCTGCCGGCCAGCTTTCCGAAACCGTTGAACACCTCCACCGCGGCGGGGACTTTTTCCAGGAACAGGTTACCGGGGTGGGGCAGAACGGCGGTGACGCCGGTGCGGATGCTGTCGCCGCGGACCAGGGTGCAATGGCCCACACGCACTCCGGCGACATCCGTAATCGCGTTCAGAGCGCCGGGCGGCATCGAGCCGATTTTAATCCCCAGCGAACGCAGGCCCGGTCTTGCCTGGGCTTGTGATTCATGAATCGAAAACATAAGGATGCAGACCATCATAAGAACGGTGCGCAAACTGACCTCTTTTGCGTGAAAGTTCGGTCTAATAATAATGTAAACGGTTCAGACTGACAACTCTCAAGAGGAGCGTCGCTTCAACGGGATGCGCACGGTGTTTCAAAAAGGCGATTAACTGGTTGCTAATTTTGAGAATGCATATTTTGTCTAAACTGCCTGTCCATTTGTCCGATAAATAGTACAGATAAGTTAAATTGCGCCCGGGAAAAACGACCGCAGCAGGCTTCAGTTCAGATAAAGGTCCGCCAGCCTTTGGATGAGCCGGGGTTTTGTCGTTTTCCACGGGATTGGCGCGGAAAACCCCGGACCCCCGCATATCTCATGACAGCCGATCTCTCTACTCTTTTCACCAACCTCCGCCTGCTCAGGGTGCGCTATCCCGGCATCCATCGCAAACTCAATCAGAAAATAGTCAACAGCGTGCTGGACGGTCTTTTCCGGGGTGATGACGGGCGTTATGCCTATCTGGTCCAGGACGAGAAACAGCATTCGATACTGATAAAGGAATCGGCACGGCAGATCGATGCGGGAGGGAAACGCATCGTAATTCTGCTCGGAATCGGCATGGGGTATCAATTGTTCGACGTTTTCCGCGGATTGGACGAGGAACAGAACCTGATCGCCGTGGAAACGCGCCCGGACCTTCTGTGCAAGTCCATGTATGTGAACGACTGGCGTCCGTTGCTCAACTCGCCGCGTTTTCGCCTGATGCTCGGTTTTGACCGTCACGCCATCCATGGACTGGCCGAGTTCATGTCCCCGGCCACCCGGCGCGAGGACTGCATGGTCCTTGACAACAAGGTGCTGGTCACGATCGATCAGAAATTCTATTCCTGGTGGAACCTGTATTTCTATCTGGTTTCCGGACTCGAGTATGACGGGATAAGGGTGATCAACGCAGTGATGGGTGGTTTCAATCCCTGGGACCCGGACAACCTGTATCTGAACATGCCTTCCGATTTCCTGGGAAAGCGCCCCGCAGAGCTGGACACGGATGAGATTTTCGGACGTTTCAGGACTCTGGCCCAGGTTCTGGCTCCCGGCCTGGCGACTTTGCGTTCCGGTGAACTGCCCTGGATCAAAAATCTGCCCTCGGCCGGTAAAGCAGGCAAGGTTTCGGTGATCCTGCTCTGCTGGAACCGTTCGGATCACACTGCACGCTGCCTGGAAAGCCTTCTCGGACGGACAGAGTACGAGAATTTCGAGGTCATAGCCGTGGATAACGGTTCCACGGACGATACACCGCAGCTTCTGCGCGAACTGGCTCTCCGGGACGGCCGCGTGCGCCCGTTGTTCGCCGGGCGCAACCTTGGTATCCCCGGCGGGCGTCAGGCCGGTCTGGAAGAGGCAGAAGGTGAATACGTGCTTTTCCTGGATAATGATACTGAAATCGAGCGCAGCGATTTCATGGAGGTGATGGTCCAGGCGCTCGAATCCCATCCCAACGCCGGTTCGACCGGTGCTTTCGCCACGGTTTACACCTCGGACCGCAATGATTCTTTCATCCAATGCGTGCATGTGCCAGGATTGATTGCACCAGTAGCCTGGTGCAGCGGTTATTGCCTGATGGTGCGGCGCAGCGCTCTGGATGATATAGGGGGACTGGATTCAGGATTCTTCCAGCCCTATGGATCGGAGGATGTCTATCTGGGTTACAAGTTGCGTGAGCATGGCTGGATGACTGTCTCGACCGCCGACCTGGTCGCCGTGACCCATCATATCGCTCACCGGGACTATCATTACGACTATGACTGGCAGAAATCGGGCAGCCAGAACAGCCAGATGCTGCTGCGGCGGTTCGGACCGCGCCGCCGTCTGCTGAATCCGGTTCTCGACAACAGCACCGCGCGGGGACTCTGGGACCCGGAAATCGGTGAATTCCTGCCATCTCCCAGCTATTCCTGCCCCAAATTGTAAGTTCCGCACCCCATTTCGGGCACACTGTTACTGTCCAATCTTGCCGCCATCCGCTGAATTGTTTATGTTCCATACTGTAAATCAGACTGACATTATTGGCACGTACCTTGCCATTTTTAACCGGATTGAGTGATTGCACCGTCTATCGAGCGGGAGCGTATTCATGGACAGGGAATCGACTTACAAGCTGTTGACTGTTTATACGCACGGTGAAAGCCTTATCCGCCACGCCCTGGCAGTGGAGGCCGCCATGCGGGCCTATGCGGTGCGTTTTGGCGAGGATGAGAACCTGTGGGGCGCGGTGGGACTGATCCACGATTTCGATTACGAGCAGCACCCATCGCTGGAGGAGCATCCGATGGTCGGGGCGGGCATATTGCGAGGCCTGGGCTGGCCTGAGCCGGCCCTTCATGCCATCCTGAGCCACGGGGACTCCACGGGCGTCCCCCGCGAGAGCCGTCTGGACAAAGCTCTCTATGCGGTGGACGAGCTTTGCGGCTTCATCACCGCCGTGGCCCTGGTGCGTCCCTCGCTGTCGCTGGATGACCTGACCGCGAAAAGCGTAAAGAAGAAGATGAAGGACCGCGGGTTCGCCCGTCAGGTTGACCGCGAGCAGATGGAGCGCGCCGCCGCCGGCCTGGGAGTCGAGTTCGGCGAGCATGTGGATTTCGTGATTGCGGCTTTGCGTCCGATTCAGACTCAACTGGGGCTTAAAGCATTAAACGTCTGAAGCTTCAATAACGCTGCCGTCAGGGCTGGTACGGCAGCGGGCCAGCAACCGATGTTTCCATGTTTTATGAAAGCGCCTCTTACCGTATCATCCCGGAGGATGGTCACAATGAGAAACCTGGTGCATTCACTGTTGTTTGGCTTTTGCCTGACAGCCGGAATCAGCGCGGTTATGGCCCAGTCATATGTCGATGTGCCGGTGAATACGGAAAAGGCGTTCAGCACGGTCCAGGGAGTGACCGGGCTGGCCACTGCGTTCGGCTCTCCCGAGGAGTATTATGCGGTCCTGCGCATCGCGCCTCTTACGCCGGGAGTGAGATACGAGGCAACTTTGACATATGATGCCGGGACGGATATCGGATACAGTTATTCGGTGGTGGATGGCAGTCCGTTCGGCCAGGACTGGGCCTCGTTCGTGGGGATTGGAACCGGCACGGGCACGCGCGAGCTGCCCGGCAAGCAGGAAAAAGTGCTTTTCACTGTCGATCCGCAGAGTACGTCTAATACCCTTTATCTCGTGTTGCGCACTAACAAACCGTTCAATTGCCGTTACGGTGTCAGCGACCGTCTCACGGGCGTCAACCCGAATTCACAGGACCGCTGGGGCTATTACTACGTGTCGGACTACGATGCCGATGACCGGGTGCCGCCTATCCTGCTCAAGCGCGGGGCCGCAGCGGCGGTGACGGCGCAGCCTCCGCAGCCGCAGGGAAACTGGATCGAGATTCCGGTCAACACGGATAAAACTGTCACTACGGTCCAGGGAACAAAGGACCTGGCCTCGGCTTTCGGCTCGGCCGAGGATTATACTGTTGTGCTGCGCATTGCACCGCTCCGGCCGGGTGTCAGGTACGAGGCCACCCTGACTTACGATGCCGGGACGGATATTGGTTACGCCTACTCGGTGGTGGATGGCAGCCCGTTCGGAGGGGGCTGGAGCTCGTTTATCGGGATAGGGACAGGCACTGGAACACGCGAGCTGAAAGACAAGCAGGAGAAGATACTTTTCACCGTGGACCCGAAAAGCACCTCCAGCGCTATTTATTTACCCTTGCGCTCGAACAAGCCGTTCACCTTCCGTTTTGGCGTGAGCGACAAGCTCAGCGGGGTCACTCCGAACTCCCAGGACCGCTGGGGCTATTATTACGTGTCGGATTACGACGCCGATGACAGGGTGCCGCCTATACTGCTGCAAAGGTGAGTAATAAAAACAGATGACGGCAGCTTAAGCCGCTTGAACTGTGATTTTGAATAAATACCTTAATCCGCCCCGGGCGCATTTGCGCCCGGCAAAACCGCTAACCGTATCAGCGATGAACTGCGAGCCATGATCAAGGTAGATGGACTGACCAAGTATTATGGGGCCACGCTGGCGGTGGACTCGGTGTCGTTCGAGGTGCAGCGGGGAGAAGTCGTGGGGTTCCTGGGGCCCAACGGGGCCGGCAAGACCACCACGATGCGCATGATCACCTGCTATCTCAAGCCGAGCGCCGGAAGCGTGAACGTGGCGGGCTACGACATCCAGGAGTCGCCCCTCGAGGTGCGCCGCCGGATCGGCTACCTGCCCGAGAACTGCCCGCTGTACCCCGAGATGAACGTGCTGGATTACCTGAACTACATCGCCGAACTGCGTCAGGCGCCCAAGTCACAGCGCCAGAATCAGGTGCGGCGGATGGTCGAGCTGACCGGGCTGGGCTCGGTGACGCACAAGGATATCGGCGAACTGTCCAAGGGCTACCGTCAGCGGGTGGGGCTGGCCCAGGCCATGGTGCACGAGCCGGATATCCTGGTGCTGGATGAGCCGACCAGCGGTCTCGACCCGAACCAGATAATCGAGATACGCCAGCTCATACGGGATATCGGCCGTGAAAAGACAATCATTTTAAGCACGCATATCCTGCCCGAGGTGAGCGCCACCTGCGGCCGTGTCCTGATTATCAGCAACGCGCGCCTGGTGGCGAGCGGCACGCCGGAGGAACTGGCCGCCTCCTCCAGCGGCGCCGAGGTGCTGCACGCGGTGCTCAAGGGGCCCGAAGACGAGGTTTACGCCACGCTGCGCGAGGCGGATTTCATCTCCTCGTTCCGCCGGGTCGAGGGCGACGCCGCTGAATCGGCGCAGGGCTGGCTGGCGCTGGAAATCAACAGCCAGTCGGGCGACATTCGCGACCGTCTGTTCCGCCTGGTGGTAGACAAGGGCTGGTTGCTGCGCGAAATGCACCGCGAGCGGATGAGCCTTGAAGAGGTGTTCACCCGTATCACCACCGCCTGAGGCGCTGTCCGCCGGGCGAATATGCCTAACGTTACAACAGACAGGTGAACTTACAATGTTCAACAATGCGTTTGCCGTGGCGAGGAAGGAGTTCCGGAGTTATTTCGACTCTCCCATCGCCTACATTTTCATCACGGCTTTTCTTCTGCTGGTGAATTTCCTTTTCTTCTGGACATTTTTCGTGGCCGGACAGGCCGACATGCGTCCTTTCTTCGGCTTCATGCCTTTTGTCTTCCTGTTCTTCGTCCCCTCGATCACCATGCGACTGTGGGCCGAGGAGCGTAAGATGGGGACGCTGGAGGTGCTGCTCACCCTGCCGGTGCGGGAGAGAGATGTCGTGCTGGGCAAGTTCATGTCCAGCTTTCTGTTCCTGGCTCTGATGCTGGCGCTGACATTCAACGTGCCGCTGATGGTCGGGGCGCTGGGCGAGCCGGACTGGGGGCAGATAATCTGCGGCTACCTGGGCGCCCTGCTTCTTGGGGCGAGCTACCTTTCCATCGGACTTTTCGCCTCGGCGCTCAGCGAGAACCAGATCATCGCTTTCATCCTGGCCATCGTTATCGGCGTGGCCCTGCTGATCGTGGGCGAGTGGTTTTTCCTGATGCTCCTGCCCGACTTCCTGGTGCCGGTGCTCGAACACCTGGGCCTGGCCACGCATTTCGAGAGCATGGGCCGCGGGGTGATCGACAGCCGCGACATAGTCTACTACTTTTCGATAATCGGGGTATTCCTCTACCTCAACGTCAATGTCGTAGAGAACCGGAGCTGGGTCTGAACGCCCGGCCTAAGCCAACGCAAGGGTTGGAACATGAGCGCCAAGAAACCTGTTGACAAGCTTTCCAACGCCGCCTATGTCGCCATAATAATCGGCATTGTGGCGGTGCTGAACCTTCTGGGCGTCCGGTTCTTCGGGCGGCTGGACCTGACCGGGAACAAGCTCTACTCGGTGAGCCCGGTGACAAAGGACATCCTGCGCGAACTGGACGATGTCGTATCGGTGAAGGCATATTTTTCGAAGAAACTGCCGGTGCAGCTCTCCCGTCTGCCGGGCGAGGTGGATGACCTGCTCAAGGAGTATGAGGTCTACTCCGGCGGCAATATCAAATATGAGAGGATAGACCCGGCGGATGACGAGTCCCTGCAGCAGCGGTTGAGCGGCATGGGAGTAAACCCGGTCACCATGACCATCATCGAGAAAGACGAGCGCCAGCAGATTAACGGCTGGCTGGCGATTGTGGTCAGTTACGGCGATAAGAACGAAGTCATCCCGGTGGTGCAGAACACCAGCGACCTGGAGTATGACCTGACAAGCCGGATATTCCGGGTCACGACAACACCCGACCATATCGGGTTCGTCACCAGTTTTACCAGACACAACACGGGAGGCGATTACGGCGCGTTCGCCCAGGAGCTGACCAAGCTGCATGATATTCAGCCGGTGGATCTCAACGGCGGCATGCCGGTCCCGGACTCGCTGCGCGCGGTGATTTTCGCCGGTCCGGCAGACTCCGTGCCGGATTACGTGCAGTACGCCCTGGACCAGTATGTGATGCGCGGCGGCAAGCTGATCTGCCTGATCGACGATATAAGGGTGGATGACAGCCGCGGCCAGCCGTATCCGATAGAGGTGAACCACGGGATGGGGCGCGTGCTTTTGAGCTGGGGTTTCAATATGGGCCATGATATTGTCCAGGACCCCAAGTCGCACTCGCCGCAGCAGGTGAATCAGGGAATATTCACTTTCAACCGTCCCAACCCGTTCTTCCCGCACGTGGTAAAAAAACAGCTTGGCGAGCACCCGGTGGTGGGCCGTCTTTCCGAGATGACCTTCCCGTGGGCCGGCTCGATCGCGGAACCAACCCCCACGGACAGTTCGGTGCATTATGCGGTGCTGGCCTGGAGCAGCGACGCCGCCACCAGCCACCGCCCGCCGTCTTATCAGCCGGCAGGCGCGGGACGGCGTCTGCCGCTGGCCATACTCGGCTCCGGGCGTTTCCGGAGCGCTTTCGCCGGAGCGGTGACCGGCGTTGGAGCGGCCAGCCCGCCATACGTGGCGGAAAGCCCGTCAGCGAGCAGCATCCTGGTGGTGGGCAATTCCAATTTCCTGGAGAACCGCTACCTCTATCCCGGCAACCTCGAGTTCATGCTCAACGCGGTGGATTTCATGTCCATCGGCGACAGGCTGATCTCTATCCGCACGCGCCCGACCACCGACCGTCCGCTGAAAAGCCTGAGCGGCGAGATGAAGAATTTCCTGCGGCTGCTCAACATTGTGGGCGTGCCGCTTCTGGTGATCCTGTTCGGCATGATGCGTTTCTACCTGAAGCGCCGGGACAAGGCCGTGCGCGCCCGGATGAATGGATGAGCCGCGCCGCCTCTGCGCCGGATGCCGCGCGGGCGGCCAACATGAACCTTAACCGCGAACCGTACGATGAAACTGCTTAAGCCTTTGCTAATACTGATCGGCCTTCTGGCTGTGTGGGCCATCGTGCATTTCACTTCCGCCCGCCCCGACCGTCCGGATGAATCGGATGTTTTCAGCGTGCGTATAGACACGGCGGCGGTAAGCCGGATCGAGGTTTCGCGCGCCTCGGGCCAGCTCGTGCTCTTGCGCGACCAGGGCGCCTGGAGCGTGAGGACCCCGGCCGGTCTCCGCCCGGCAGAAAAGGACCAGATCGCCTCGGCCCTGAATACTCTGAATTCCATTGAAACCACGAACCTGGTGAGCCATAATCCGGAGAAGCAGGCCGAGTACCAGGTGGATGAGTCCGGCGGAACAAGGGTCAAAGTGTTCGGGGCTGGAGATGCCCTGCTTTGCGACTTGGTGATAGGACGGATCGGCGGGTTCGACCAGCGTATGATGTACAGCCAGCAGTCGTTCAATCCGCAGGATTTCTACACTTTCATGCGCCGGGCGGACAGTCCGCGGGTTTACAAGGTGCAGGGATTCTTCGGGGCGATGATGGGCACCGAGGCCGAGCAGTGGCGCGACCATACCCTGATGTCATTCGAGCCGGGGCTGGCGCGGAGGATAGAGCTGGTGTTCCCGGACACCCGGGCCGAGTTGACCGCCGATTCGCTGCGTGGCTGGACTCTGGCCGGTGGAGCTGCGCCGGACAGCCAGCTCGTGCAGCAGATGGTTTCCACCCTGGCCACGCTGCGCGCCGGAGGTTTCGTGGACTCGCTCCCGCCAGCCGACACGCTGGGTCTGACTCCTCCACAGTTTACGGTGCGGGTGCAACTGGCGGATGGATCGAGCCAGGCGCTGGAGGTGGGAAAAGAGACCGCGGACAACCTGTTTTTCTGCCGTGTTCCGGGGAAGGAGCAGGTTTACACCCTGGCCCGCTACCGTGTGGACCAGGTGCGCAAGCGTCCAGAGGAGATTATTGCGGGGGCGGGGAAAACGCAGTGATTGACGAGTAATGGTAACCGGAATCGGTTTGCTTGAAGCTTTTTGCGGGGCACGGCATGCCGTGCCCTTTTTATTGATTTTGTATTACAAAAAGTTGATATAAAAGCAAGGCAGGAGTTACAATACATACAAAACCTTGAATCTAAAAAGTACAGTAAACGGAGGTCCGCATGGTCTCTCGACTGATCCAGAAAATTTCCCGCACCAAAAACCTGGCTCCCGGCTCGCTGGTCCTGGTGGGCGAGCAGAAAGACTGGTCCGCCGTAATCCGCGTGATGGAGTACGATGAGCGCGAGGTGGAGGAAAAGGAGATCAAAAGCGTCGAGGAATGCGAGCGGTTCTATAATACGGAGCGGGTCACCTGGCTTTCGGTGGAGGGGCTGCACGACCTGAAAGCCGTGGAACAGACCGGCAAGTGCTTCCATATCGACCCCCTGGTGCTGGAGGACATCGTCAACACCGGCCAGCGGCCCAAAATGGAGGATTTCGACACTCACCTGTTCGTTGTGCTCAAGGCGTTGCGTTTCAATCTGGACCGCGGCGAGGTGGCGGCGGACCAGGTGGCGGTGGTGTTCACCAGCCGGGAGGTGATCACGTTCCAAGAGGAGCGCGGCGGCCTGTTCGATCACCTGCGGGAGCGCATCCGCCGCAGCAAGGGCAAGCTGCGCCGCATGGGCACGGACTACCTGGCCTACGCCCTGATAGACACGGTGGTGGATAATTATTTCGGCGTGCTGGAGGAGATCGGCGAACGGATCGAGTTCCTGGAAGATGAACTCGTTTCGGACCCGGATGAATACACCCTGCGCGAGATATACCGTCTGAAGCGCGAGGTTATTTTCCTGCGCAAGACGGTCTGGCCGCTGCGCGAGCTGGTGGCTGCGCTCTGCCGCCGTGACAGCAATCTGATTAAAGACACCACCGTGCCTTACCTGAGGGACACCTACGACCACACCGTGCAGGTGATAGAAACCATCGAAACATTCCGTGACGTGCTCTCCGGGATGCTGGACATGTATATGTCCAGCCTGTCCAACAAAATGAACGCCGTGATGAAAGTGCTGACCGTGATCGCCACGCTGTTCATGCCGCTGACATTTATCGCCGGGGTGTACGGGATGAATTTCCGTTACATGCCCGAACTGGAATGGAACTGGGGTTATGCGTTCGCCCTGGCGCTGATGGCGTCGGTGGCCGGGATAATGCTCGTGTATTTCCGGCGCAAGGACTGGCTGTAAAAAAACAGACGGGTATAAGTTACAAAAAGGGCACGGCGCGCCGTGCCCCTCGTAAGGATTTGTTACAGGGTAAACAATCTGTCTGTCACTGCTTGTGGCACTCGTCGCACTTGCGCGGTCCCACCTCCATTTTCTGGTGGCAGTTCAGGCAGTTCTTGTGCAACGCCACTTTCAGCTCCTCCACCTCCACCATGTTGATTTCCTTGCTGTGGCAGTGATCGCAGGACTCCACATGGTGGCACTCGATGCACTCCAGCCCGTAACCCTGTACATGGGTCTCGTGGTCGAACACTATCTGCGTGCCGCCCTTGTACTGGGTCTGAAATACGTGGATTTTCGGCTGTTCCCTGACCTTGGCGTCGATATCGTAGTTCAGGCGCATGTTCGCGCGGATCAGCACGACATTCGCCGCCGCCATCAGCACAAATCCGATAAGAAGCAGCCTCTTCACCATCTGTACCTCGCTCGATCGATTGTAATGGTTACGCCCCGGCCTGCTCCCCGTTATCTTCCTCGGGGAAGATCGGCAGGTATTTGGCGCAGAGGATAAAAACAATGAACCCGCCCGTGACCAGATACAGCGAAAGCCATATCTCTGACCAGGAGGGAAAATAGCTGAACCCGGCCGAACGGGCCATGCCGACCAGGCTGACATTGAGCCGGTTGGCCAGCACGGCCAGCACGGTCGAAAGGCCCGAAATGAAAAGCACGGCGGGCCGCATGCGGTTGCGGAACGACAGAATCAGGACCAGCGGCAGGATGAACAGGCCGATTTCGATCATGAAGGCCCAGCTTTCCACCGAGCCGTCAAAAACAACGGAAAGCGGCACGCGCGACCAGAGGTCCTGCAGCCGGACCACCAGATGCAGCATCAGCGCCACGACCATGAACTGGCCCAGGTCGACCAGTATCCTTGTCTCAAGGCTTTTGCGGAACAGGAAGCTGGAGATGTAGCTTTCGACTATCACCATCGCGAACCCGACTGTCACCGCGCTGAGGAAGAAATGCAGCGGCAGAAGGGGAGAGTACCAGATCGGGTGCAGCTTGCTCGGTACAATCAGGAACATCGTACCGAGCGAGCTTTGATGAAGTGTGGACAGGAGCACCCCCGCGATGACTATCGGCAGGGTGAAGGTGTGAATCAGGCGCAGCATTTTCTGCGACCCCAGTTTTTCGAGCACCACCGGGCTGAATTCAAGAGCTAACACGGTGGAATAGAGCATCACGCACCAGGCCACCTCGAACATCACCGAGCGCGGGTTCCACATGATCAGCGGATGCCATATGTTCCAGGGCTTGCCTATGTCGTAAAGGAGGCCGAGGCTCACCAGGATATAGCCGAGGAAAGCGGTCAGCACGGTAGGCCGCACCACGCTGCGGTAACGCTCGAAATTCAGAAGGTGCACTGTCCCGGTCAGCACGAATCCACCGGCCGCCAGAGCCACCCCCCCAAGAACGTCAAATCCGATCCAGAAACCCCACGGCTGATGATCGTTCAAAGCCGTGACCGCGCCGAGACCACTGAAAAAACGAATGAATGTCAGCACCGTTCCGATAACGAGAACCAGAAGCATCGCCGGAAGCAGCACGTGACGGCCCTTGACATCCAGGATACGGAGGAGTTCTCTCACTTTACACCCTCCTTCCCGTTCCCGGCCGGCTTGCCTGAAACGTCGTGTTCACCGCTCTGTTCCAGTTGGATGCGCCGGTTGATAATCCAGCTTATTCCGCCCAGGAGCACGCCGCCGGTCACCACGATGCCGGGTATACGGCTGAGAACGGCCCAGGTGAGAGTGGGAAGCGGTTCATCACCCAGTTTCATCGGGAAACCGAGCTGCTCGAACGGCACGCTGGAAAGCATCAGCACGCTCGCGCCGCCGGCGTCTTTCTCGCCGTAGACATAATTGACATAGCGCTCCGGTTTGTTGGCAATCCGCGCATGCGCTATCTCAAGCAGATGACTGCGTCTGCCCATCCTGGTCGCACCCATCGGGCAAACCCAGGCGCAGGCGGCCTCCCCCCCCGCGGCAACCCGGCTGTGGCAGAAAATGCATTTCTCGATCACCGGGGCGGCCGAATCCCAGTGGTAACGCGGCACTCCGAACGGACAGGCCATCATGCAGTAGCGGCAGCCCATGCATTTGTCCGGATCGTACAACACTGGGCCGGAGGGGCTTTTTGTCAGGGCGGCCACGGGGCAGACCGATACACAGGTAGGCTCCAGGCAGTGCATGCACATCTTGCGGTAGTACATCTGATCGTGCTTCAGCACCACCGTGTAATTGGCCGCCGAAAGGTCGGCGGCGTCCGGCTCGCCCTCGAGCCCGTTCTCCTGACGGCAGGCCTGAACGCATTCGCCGCAGCCGATACACTCGGTGAAATCGATCAGAATACCGAGCGGTTCATCCATGGGCGCTCCTTAAAGCATGGTTGGTGGATATATGTAAAGCTCTGTTTTCATAAGGAGTAAGTTAAACCTCTTCCTCTGGCGCGTCTTCCGGGACCGGATTCTGCTCCAGACTATACGGGGCGATGACAGACTTGTCAATTGTCGCCGCGGGAGAAACGCTGTATATTTATTTAACGCGGTAATTTTATGAAAGTAATGCAAAAATTGTATCAGAACAAGCTTTTTTCGCCTAACTCAAAATACGGCAAGGCTTAAGTTCAGTTTCAGAACTATTCTCCCGCCGATGATTCAGAGAGCGGCCGGGTTTCACTTTTACCGGTTCCTCCACTTCTGATCGCATAAATCGATTGGTCCGCAAAGCGCGTGTAATCCAGGCTTGAGCGGGGTTGTCCGCAGTTATATGGTTGCTGCAACATGGAGATGTTCAATCCGTTAACAAATACTGAAATCGAGACCGGCGATGCACGGACAATGGTATATAATGATAGCGGTAATAACGGTAAAGAATAGCTGTGAAGATGCCGCAGGCCAATAAGAATGAGGCTGTCCGACATAACCTCCACTGGAACCGGCCCGATGAGCGAAAAAAAACTATCCCGTCCCGCCCCGGCATTTAACTGGTTGCTCCGCCTGCCTATTGTTCTGGCTCTCTCTGTTGCAGTTCTCGCTCCTGACCGTTGCGCGGCCCAGGATGCGTCAGTCTGCCTGACCTGTCACGGTGAAAAAGACCTGTCAAAAACAGATGAGAGCGGGGCCGAGGTTTCGCTCTACGTGAACACCGCTCAATGCGACAGCTCCAGCCATGTCGGCCTGAGCTGCATCGACTGTCACGCCAGCCTTGGCGGTGTGGATGAATCGGGCCACGACACGCCGGTTCCGGAGGTGGATTGTTCGGTCTGCCACGGCAAGGAGCAGACCGTCTTCCGCGGGAGCATACACGGCCAGCTTGTTGCCGTTGGGGACAAGGACGCGCCCCGCTGCCGGTCCTGCCATGGAAAGCACGATATCCGCCCGGCCGCGGACCCGGCCAGCCGGGTGAACAAGTTCAACCTGATGTACACCTGCGCTGAATGCCACCAGAACCGCGAACTGACCGAAAAGCACGGTATCGGCCAGCCGGATGCGGTGCCGCAGTTCTATGAGAGCGTCCACGCCAAGGGACTGCTCAAGGACGGTTTGATAGTCGCCCCCTCGTGCAGCGACTGCCACGGCTCGCACGAGATTCAGACCGTCGATAACCCGGAGTCATCGATTTACAAGCGCAATGTCTATGGCACGTGCGGAAAGTGCCATACCCGGGTGGAGGCGGTCTACAAAGGCAGCGTTCACGGACAGCTTGTGGAAAACGGGGACAAGCGCGGCCCTGTCTGCACGGATTGCCATGAGTCGCACCGGATCATCTCGCCGGATGAACACGCGTTTAAAAAGTACAGCGAGGAGAAATGCGGCGGCTGCCACCGGGAGAAACTGGAGCGGTATCAGGAGACGTTTCACGGCAAGGCGATGGCCCTGGGTTCTACCAGCGTGGCCGCCTGTTTCGACTGCCACGGCCATCACGATATCCTTCCGCAGTCCGACCCGGCCTCGCACATAAACCCGGCCAACCGTCTGGAGACCTGCCGGAAATGTCACCCCGGAGCGGGACCTAAATTCGCCTCGTTCATCACCCACGCCGACTATTTTGACCGTCAGGGCTACCCGGTCCTGTTCTATACTTTCCTGGCCATGACCGCCCTTCTGATCGGTGTGTTCGCTTTCTTCGGCCTGCACACCCTTCTCTGGGTCCTGCGTTCGATGGCCCTGTTTTTCCGCGACTCGCGCGCTTTCCGCGAGAGCAAGATCAAGGCGAAAAAGGGCGACCTTGTATTCCGCCGGTTCAGTCCGCTGGAGCGCACCCTGCACGTGCTGCTGATCGTGAGTTTCACCGCTCTGGTATTCACCGGCGTGCCGCTCAAGTTTTTCCATGCCGGCTGGGCGCGGGCGATAATGGATGCGCTGGGCGGGGTGAGCAACGCGGGCTACATGCACCGCTCGGCGGCCCTGATCCTGGTGCTGGTGTTCCTGGTGCACGTGGTCAGGCTGCTGATAGATTTCGTCCCGCGCCTGCTGACATTCCGCAACCCGGATACAGGACGGTTCAGCCCGAGGGCCTTTTTGCGGTACATGTTCCGGCCGGACTCGATGATGCCCGGCTGGAAGGATGTGGCCGATTTCTGGAACCACCAGAAATGGTTTTTCGGTAAGGGCGCCAAGCCGAAATTCGAGCGCTGGACTTACTGGGAAAAATTCGACTATTTCGCCGTGTTCTGGGGTGTGGCGATAATCGGGTTCAGCGGCCTGATCATGTGGTTCCCGCTGTTTTTCACCCGCTTCCTGCCCGGCTGGGTGATCAACGTGGCCCAGATTATACACAGCGACGAGGCCCTGTTAGCCGCGGGGTTCATATTCACCTTCCATTTCTTCAACGTGCATTTCCGGATCGAGAAGTTCCCGATGGACACGGTGATATTCAGCGGCAAGCTCTCGCGGGCGGAACTCGAGGAGGAGCGTGGGGCCTGGCTGGAGCGCCTTGAGGCGGAGAAAAAATTAGACGGGATCAAGGCCGGTGACGAGTGGTCGAGCTGGCGGCCGATCGCGAAGACTTTCGGCTTCATAGCATTCGGCCTGGGGATCGTGCTGGCCGTGGCGATATTCACCGCCATGGCTATGCGGCTGCTTGCGCCCTGAGCACCATAGAATTATCTGAAAAAAGAGGGCTGTCCCAAAAGTCTTAAACTGGGCACGGCGCGCCGTGCCCCTACAGAACTGCTTTTATTTCAATTGGTTAGAGATTGCATCAATTTGCAAAGAGCAAAATTGGGGACTTTTGGGACAGCCCCTTTCAAAATAATCGACAGCAAGTTCGGAAATGACTCACATTTGTATCGGTTGTTTTTGCTTCAATCCGTGAAGCGCCGCTTTGAGCTCCGCCACCGTATATGGTTTGGAAATGACTCCACTGAACCCGTGCTGCTCATAGTTGGATAAAACAGCATCGCTTGAATAGCCGCTGGAGACAAGCGCTTTGACTTTGAGGTCCGCTTCCAGCAGTTTTTTTAGCGTCGCTTTTCCGCCCATCCCGCCGGGGACAGTCAGGTCCAGGATCACCGCATCAAATCCTTTCCCTTCTTTCATTGCAGCCTTGTACATCTTAACCGCCTCTGCGCCGTCGGATGCGGTTTCCACCTGATAACCGAGATGCTCCAGCATTCGGGCGCCGATCTTCAGAACACCGGCTTCATCGTCCATCAGCAGAACGCGCCCGCCTTCAGCAGGTAGAACCTGTTCAGGTTCATCCGCCTCCGGGGCCGGTTTTCCGGACAGCGGCAGGTAAACGTGGAAGGCTGATCCAACTCCAGGCTCAGATTCGGCTGTAATGTGTCCTCCATGTTTTTTCACGATTGTGAAACAGGTGGTCAGGCCCAGCCCGCTGCCTTTCTGCTTGGTCGTGAAATACGGATCGAATATCCGGGTCAGAATTTCCCTCGGCATTCCTACTCCCCGGTCCCTGAATGAAACAACGACATACTGGCCCGCGGGCAACGGCATTATGATACGTCCGCTTAATGCACTTTTCCGTATTTCAACCTTAAGCTCGCCCCCCTGGGGCATAGCCTGCAAGGCGTTTATGACAATATTGTTTATGACCTGGTTGATCTGGCCCTCATCCGCATCGACCACGCAGGACTCATCTGAAAAGACAAATTCAGGTTTGATGTTGGACCCGCTCAGGGCAAACAGAGTCGCCCTTTTGACTGTTTCTTTCACGCAGAAAGTTTTTTTCAGCGGCTCGCCGCCCTTGGCGAAAGCGAGCAACTGGCTGGTTATGTCCTTGGCTCTCAGGCAGGCTTTTCCCGACTCCTCCAGCATCTCTTTCGCCTTGCCGGGATCCTCTTTCATCGTGATTTCGGCCAGGGATATATTTCCGAGAACACTGGTCAGAATATTGTTGAAATCATGCGCCAGGCCGCCGGCAAGAACGCCTAATGACTCGAGCTTTGCCGCATTGGCGTGCTCCCGTTGGAGCTGGGTGCGCTCGGTTATGTCGGTGGCGAGTCCGCAAAGGCCGAGGGATTTGCCATTGTCGTCGAACAGTGGGACTTTAGTGGTCAGATAGATACGGTCGTCATCGGTCCGCAGTTTTTCCTCGATCACAAGCGTCCGGCCGGACCTTATCACCTGCATGTCATCGGCATGTATTCTTTCCCCGATGGGGGCGGGGTAAATATCGAGCGGGGATTTTCCGGCTATTTCCTCGTTCTTCAAACCGACAATGGATTCGGTCTTGCGGTTGACCATGAGATAATTTCCGCGGGCATCCTTTATTACAATGACTGAGTTTACATTATCCAGAATCGTCTGCAGCAGGTTCTGGCGCTCCCGGAGAGCATTCTCCGCCTGAATGCGCGCCGTTATGTCCAGCGCCAGGCAGAATATGACCCGCCGCCCTTTCAGTGAGCATGGTCCGGCCACCAGTTCCACCGGAAACACGGAGCCGTCTTTTTTCCGGTGCCATCTCAGGGGGACGAACACCGTTCCATCCTGCATGGCGCGCTGGGTGGCAAGGTCTGCGGCCTCGTGCTCGACCGTAATATCGTGGATCGTCATCCCGTCTATAAGTTCCTGCCGTCCGTAACCGTAAAGAACAGTGTAAGCCCGGTTGACATCCAGAAATCGCTTTGTTTCGGCATCGAAAATACAAATGGCCGTTAGCTCGTTATCAAAAAGAGCCTTGTATTTTTCTTCGTTTTCCCGCAACGACTGCTCTGTCTGCATTCTTTCGCTTATATCGCGCATTTCAGCGAGAATTACTTTTTTGTCTTCCAACTGAATGACAGTTGAAAAAATTTCTACTGGAAACACCGTTCCATCTTTTCTCTTATGCATCCGCAACGGGATTGTTTTCTGTATGACTCTGGCGCTTTCAGCGGTCCTTTCCGGCTCCGCCGAAAGATCTGTATTTTTGAGGCGCAGCATCTCGTCCCGCGTGAATCCGTAATGTAAGCAGGCCGCCTCGTTGGCTTCCAGAATCGTTCCACTCTCCTTATCGATAAGAAAATGCATGTCCGCGCTGTTTAAAAACACGCTCCTGTATTTCTCCTCGTTTTTCTTCACAATTTTAATATAATCCTGACGTTGCCGTTGCAGCTCTTCCAGTTCTCTTATTCTTGCCAGCAGTCCTTCGCGGGGAGGAGACTGATTTTTCATTTTTGGGTATTCCTGTCTTATACTCAGGCCGGATATTGAATTGCACTGGGTAATTTTATTCAATAAAAATCTCTTGAGGCGATATTAGCATTTCCGGCGGCGCTTTTTCAAGTCGCGGATGAAAAAAAATAACAAGAATCCTTCCCTCTGCTTCAGGACTAAGTCGAAATTTATGGGGAATCCTTTATTGAAATTAGAGTTAAATCTTTGTTCCGGTTTCAGCCCGCAATCAGGCGGCCTCAGAATTCCAGAAAGCAATGCCTGATAAAAAGGCGGAGTTTCCGTTTGCGTGCAAAACCACTCGATCTTTTTCGATTTTGTTTAATATCGAGCAAGGTTCTTGACAGAAAATGCTTGCCGATCATTTGGAATGATAGCAGTAATGAATTATAATTTAAAGAGATGAACAATAATTTCCCCGGTGTATCAACGGTGGCATATTTTTCTCTTTGAGAGAAAAGAAACAAACTCTTGACTCTTTACGTTGAAACAGTTAAATTGCGTGAAATAATTCACAGCGTTATATTCTTCACAAACCACTTTTAGCAGAGGCCGAGGGATGAAAGCGATCTCCGACAAAACAATCGGAAGGCTCAGCCTGTATCGCCGCATCCTCAACCGACTGAAAGCCGAGGGTAAGAACAACATCTATTCCTACCAGCTTGCCGGACTTGCGGGCGGAACTGCCGCCAGGGTCAGGCGCGACCTGATGGCGATCGGTTACTCGGGCAGTCCCTCGCGGGGCTATGAGATCACCGAACTTACCAAGAGCCTGGCTGCTTTCCTCGACAGCCCGAATGGTCAGCAGGTGGCGCTGGTTGGTATCGGCAATCTCGGTCGGGCTATCCTGACCTATTTTTCAGGACGCCGTCCAAAGCTGGCGATCACTGCGGCTTTCGACAGCGATCCAAATAAGGTCAGCCGTCTGGTTCAGGGTTGTCCCTGTCACCCGGCCGAGGAGATGTCAAAGGTCATTCGTGAAAAGAACATCGATGTAGGGATAATCTGCGTCCCGGCCAAACATGCGCAAATCACCGCCGACCGGCTGGTCGAGGGCGGGGTCAAGGGGATTCTGAATTTCGCTCCCTACCGTCTTCATCTGCCGGCTGATGTATATGTGGAGGACATGGACATGACCGCGGCCATTGAAAAAGTGGCCTTTTTCGCCCGTCAACACCCAGCAGCTAAAAGGACTTGACAAAAGTGATCAGCACAGAGATGGACATCCAGACAATTCTCGAGAAGCACCCGCATGCCAGCCGGGATTCGCTGATCCCGATACTGCAGCAGGTGCAGGAAATGCAGGGATACCTGTCGCGGGAAGCAATAGTGCGAATCGGCGAGCACCTCGGGCTTCCCGCCAGCAAAATTTACGGCGTGGCTACGTTTTACAATCAGTTTCGCTTTCAGCCCCTGGGCCGTCATCATATCCAGGTCTGCCGGGGCACGGCCTGTCATGTGAAAGGTTCGGCCAAGGTGTTGGAAAGCGTTTGCCGGGATTTGAAAATAACTCCCGGCCAGACCACCCGCGACGGGCTTTTCAGCCTCGAGGTCGTCGCCTGCATAGGCGCTTGCGGACTCGCGCCGGTAATCAGCATAGACGGGGAATTTTACGCGGGGATGACACCGGACAAAGCAAAGAAGATTTTGCAATCATACCGCAGAAAGGCTACTGAAAATGGCAAAGATGCTTAAGGACGTGCTGTGCGAACATTGCACTCACGATACCGGAAAACTCTGCCCGGACCTGATCCAGTGCCTGCTGGAAGGGCCGGTCTGTCACGAGGACAACGCCTGCCGCGAGAGTTTCGCGCTCTGGCGTGAGAAGCTGTCCCGGCGCAGGATTGACCGTCCGGCGATTTTTGTCGGCACCGGGACCTGCGGCCTGGGAGCCGGCGCTGGAAAAACACTCGCCGCGGTCAAGGCCTGGATCGCCGCCTCAGAACGCCAGGTGGACGTGGTCGAGGTGGGCTGCATCGGCCTGTGCGTTATGGAGCCGCTGGTCGAGGTGCAGTTGCCCGGCCGGGCGCGGGTGATGTTCAGCCAGGTGACAGAGGATAAGGTCAATGCCCTGCTGGAATCCGTGTTCGCAGGTCAGATGCCTTCCGAGATGCTGGTAGGGCAGCATCGAAACGAGGCGCACACTCCCTGGGAGGGCCTGCCGTTCCTGGATGAACACCCGTTTTTCGGTCCCCAGACCCGCTGGGTGCTGGCCAACTGCGGACTGATCGATCCGGGCCGTATCGAGGAGTACGTGGTCCGGGGCGGTTACCGGGCTTTTACGCGCGCGATCAAGAATATCACGCGGCCCGAGCTTTGCGAAATGGTCGAGCGCAGCGGGCTTCGCGGGCGTGGGGGCGGCGGGTTCCCCACCGGGACCAAATGGAAGTTCGCGCTGAATACAGCGGCCCAGCAGAAATACCTTATCTGCAACGCGGATGAGGGAGATCCGGGTGCGTTCATGGACCGCGCGGTGATCGAGGGCGACCCGCACCGTCTGGTCGAGGGCATGGCCCTGGCCGCTTACGCAATCGGAGCGAGCAAGGCCTATGTCTACATCCGGGCCGAGTATCCCCTGGCGATCAAGCGTCTGATCGAGGCGCTGGCCCAGGCCCGCAGCTGGGGCCTTCTGGGTGAAAACATCCTGGATAGCGGGTTCGACCTGGAGATAATCATCAAGCAGGGCGCCGGAGCGTTTGTCTGCGGCGAAGAAACCGCCCTGATCAACAGCATCGAGGGCCGCCGCGGCATGCCGCGCCCCCGTCCTCCTTACCCCGCGGTGCGGGGACTGTTCGATTGTCCCACGGTTATCAACAACGTCGAGACCCTGGCCAACGTGCCCGCCCTGGTGCAGAACGGTCCGGAATGGTTCAGCGCGGTGGGCACGGCGACAAGCAAGGGCACAAAGGTGTTCGCCCTTTCCGGCAAGGTCAGCCGCACCGGCCTGGTCGAGGTGACGATGGGCACCACGCTGCGCAGCATCGTATTCGATATCGGCGGCGGCATCCCGAACGGTAAAAACTATAAAGCCGTTCAGATCGGCGGTCCCTCGGGCGGCTGTATCCCGGCCCAGCACCTGGACATCGAAATCGACTACGAGTCGCTCAAGACCGTGGGCGCGATGATGGGTTCCGGCGGTCTGGTGGTGATGGACCAGGATACCTGCATGGTCGACGTGGCCAAGTTCTTCATGGATTTCATCCAGCGCGAGAGCTGCGGCAAGTGCATTCCCTGCCGCGAGGGCACCCGCCGTATGCTGGAAATCCTGCAGCGCATCACGCGCGGCCGCCGCACCGAGAAGGATGGCGATGCGCTGGAGCGTTTCCGCGGGGTGATGTACCTGAACCGCCTGGCTCAGGTGATCCGCGACACCAGTCTTTGCGGTCTGGGACAGACTGCGCCCAATCCGGTCCTGAGCACGATGCGCTGGTTCAGGGATGAATACGAGGCTCATATCTTCGAGCGCCGTTGCCCCTCCGGGGTCTGCAACGAACTGCTGCATTTCTCGATCGACGCCGACAAGTGCAAGGGCTGCACGCTCTGCGCCCGCAACTGTCCGGCCGAGGCGATAGTCGGCTCGAAGATGAACCCGCATTACATCATATTCGAAAAATGTATCGGCTGCGGCACGTGCCTGGATGTTTGCCGTCACGACGCAGTCCTGGTAGAGTAAGCGAGGCCGACCGTGATCAATATCGAAGTCAACAACAAGAAAATCACCGCCAAGCGCGGGGAAACCCTTCTGGACGCTCTCACGCGTTCCGGGATCAAGGTGCCGACCCTCTGTCACCTGAGCCACCTCTTTCCAACAGGCGCCTGCCGCCTGTGCGTGGTGGAAGTCGAGGGCCAGCGCAACCTGGTTCCGAGCTGCTCTTTTCCTGCGGCAGAGGGCATGAAAGTCAAGACCCACAGCCCGCGGGCCGTGCGCGCGCGCAAGACGATCATCGAACTTCTGTTAGCCAATCATCCGGATGACTGCCTCTACTGCGTGCGCAGCCGGGACTGTACGCTGAAGGGTCTGGCCGAGGAACTGGGCGTGCGCGAGCGCCGCTACAGCGGAGACAAGAACTCTTTTGAGCTGGATGTTTCAAGCCCGGCCGTTGAGCGCGATCCCAACAAGTGCATACTGTGCGGCAAGTGCGTGCGGGTATGCGAGGAAGTGCAGGGAGTGGCGGCCATCGATTTCATCGGACGGGGCAGCCGGGCGCATATCGGGACGGCTTTCAACGAGGGCATGAACATTTCGAGCTGTATCAACTGCGGCCAGTGTATCCTGGTCTGCCCGACCGGGGCGCTGCGCGAGCAGAGCTCGCTCAAGCAGGTTCTGGACGCGATCAAGCATCCCGAGAAAACCGTGGTGGTTCAGCATGCCCCGGCGGTCTCGGTGACCATCGGAGAGGAGTTCGGCATCCGTCAGGGTGTCGACGTGGCCGGAGTTCTTACAGCCGCGCTGCGCCAGCTCGGATTCAACCGCGTGTTCGACACCTCGTTCTCCGCGGACCTGACTATCATGGAGGAGGCCAGCGAGCTGGTTCACCGTATCCAGAACGGCGGCGTACTGCCCATGATGACCAGTTGCTCGCCCGGCTGGATCAAGTTCGTCGAGCAGTTCTACCCCGAGCTGATCCCGAACCTTTCGACCTGCAAAAGCCCGCAGCAGATGATGGGGGCGGTGATAAAGAATTATTTCGCCAAGCGCGAGGGCATCGATCCGGCCAATATCTATTCGGTCTCGATCATGCCCTGCACGGCAAAGAAATTCGAGGCCATGCGTCCGGAACACGCCGAAAACGGCATCCCGGACATCGATGCCGTTTTGACCACCCGTGAGCTGGCCAGGCTGATCCGCACGCGCGGCCTGGACCTGAGGAATCTGGAGCCGGAGGCCCCGGATACGCCGTTCGGCTCTCGCTCAACCGCCGGAAAGCTGTTCGGCGCCTCTGGCGGCGTCATGGAGGCCGCCCTGCGCACGGCGCACTGGATGATCACCGGCGAGGACCTGAAAGACCCGGTAGTCGCGGATGTGCGCGGTCTGGGCGGAATAAAGACCGCAACGGTCAAGATTGCCAACCTGGAATTAAACATCGCTGTGGCCAATGGCCTGGGCAATGCCCGCCAGTTGATGGACGAGATACTGGAAGGCAAGCGAAACCTGCATTTCATCGAGGTCATGACCTGCCCGGGCGGCTGCGTGGGCGGCGGCGGCCAGCCGTTCTCCACAAATCTGGACGCGGTTCGCGCCAGAATGCAGGCCCTTTATACGATCGATCACGACGAGCCTGTGCGGCAGTCACATCGTAACGAATCCGTGCGGCGCCTGTACGATGATTTCCTGGAAAAACCGCTGGGCGAGCGCAGCCATCACCTTCTGCACACGCATTACGGCAAGCGTGAGGTGCTTTTGTAAAGGGACGTTATGCGCCGGGCGCGCCCGCGTGTGCGCCCGGGGCTGTCCCGATATGGATGCAGGGGGCGCGGCGCGCCGTGCCCCTGCGGAACTACCGTTAATGCAAACAGTTGGAGATTGCAACAGTTTGCAGAAAACCAGAACGGGAACTTTTGAGACTGCCCACTTCAGATACAGTGATTTGAATACAGCGAACCTGACGTTCGCCAGGTGAGATAACACGAAGGAAATGTATCGCCATGCTCCGTCGCACCGAAACACCTCTGATCACCACGATCAAAGAACGCTGCCGCGTCTGCTACACCTGCGTGCGGGAATGCCCGGCCAAGGCTATCCGCATCGTGGAGGGGCAGGCCGAGGTGATCAGCGAGCGCTGTATCGGTTGCGGCAATTGCGTCAAGGTTTGCTCGCAGCACGCCAAGAGAGTGCTTAGCTCGGTGTTCAAGGTTTCAGATATACTTGAATCCGGCGGCGAGGTGGCAGTCTGTGTCGCTCCCAGTTTCGCGGCCGAGTTCACCGAGTACGATCATATGACGCTTTGCGGCATGCTGCGGCGCCTGGGATTCAAGCATGTGCATGAGGTTGCTTTCGGTGCGGACCTGGTGGCGCGGGCATATCACAAGCTGGTGGAGGAGCGCCCGGACGGGAATTTTATCGCCACCACCTGTCCCTCGGTGGTGGCGTACGTGGAGCGCTATTACCCGAAGCTGGTAGCGAATCTTGCCCCGATTGTCTCGCCGATGGTGGCCCTCGCGCGTTTCCTTCGCCGTATGTACGGCAGGGACACGAAGATCGTCTTTATCGGCCCCTGCATAGCCAAGAAAGGGGAAGCCGATAGTTGCAGCCTGCCCGGTGAGGTGGATGCGGTCCTGACATTCGTCGAGCTGCGCCAGATGTTCGAGGATAAGGGGATAAAGGCTGAGGACGCGGAGCGTTCGGACTTCGATCCGCCCTATGCCGGGGAGGGAGCGCTTTTCCCGATCAGCCGCGGATTGCTGCAGGCGGCTGAAATTGACGAGAACCTGATCACCGATGACGTTGTGGTGGCCGATGGCCGAACGGGATTTGTCGATGCGATAAAGGATTGCGACTCCGGGAACCTGAAAGCCCGCCTGCTCGAGGTCCTTTGCTGCAACGGCTGCATAATGGGCGCCGGGATGACAAGCACCGAGGCTCCCTATAGCCGCCGAGCACAGGTCAGCCGTTATGTGCGCTGGCGGATCGCTCACCCGGACGGGGAAATCAGCGACAAGGCCCGGGTCAGTCTGGACAACCTGGATCTGAGCCGTTCTTTCCGGACCGATGACCAGCGGGTGCAGACCCCCTCGGCTGATGAGGTCCGGCGAATCATGTCCCGAATGGGTAAGCAGCGTCCTGAGGATGAGCTGAACTGCGGAGCCTGCGGCTATGAAACCTGCCTCGAACATGCCGAGGCTATTTTCAAGGGCCTTGCCGAGAGCGAGATGTGCCTGCCGTTCACGATCGAACAACTGCGCAGGACTGTGGGTGAACTGGCGGTTTCGAATGAAAAGCTGGCCTCGGCGCGTGAGGCCCTGGTCCAGTCGGAAAAGCTGGCGACTATGGGGCAGTTAGCCGCGGGCATAGCTCATGAAATCAATAATCCGCTGGGAGTAGTCCTTATGTACGCGCATATACTGATGGAGGAGGGCTGTTCCACCAGCGGAGTGCGCGAGGACTTGCAGATGATTGTGGAGCAGGCCGACCGTTGCAAGAAGATCGTGGCTGGTCTGCTGCATTTCGCCCGCCGCAACAAAGTGGTGCGTCAGCCGGTCAACGTCAGGGAGATGCTGGAAGCGGCGCTCAGGACAGTGCCCATCCCGGAAAACGTGAATGTCGAGATCATCGACCGTCTGGGGGACTCGCCCGAGGCCGAACTGGACCGCGACCAGATGATTCAGGCCCTGACTAACCTTATCTCGAATGCGGTTACCGCGATGACAGGCGGCGGCGGTTTGACTTTAAGCTGCGCCGGGACTGCCCAAAAAGTGACTATCTCTATTTCCGACAACGGCGTTGGGATACCGAAAGAGAACATCCAGAAGATTTTTGAGCCGTTTTTCACCACCAAGAAACTGGGAGTCGGCACCGGACTGGGCCTGGCGGTGACTTACGGAATCGTGAAGATGCACCGCGGCGATATATCACTTGAATCAAACGCCGATCCGGACGCTGGCGCCACCGGAACCACTTTCCGGATCAGCCTGCCGAGACAGGGCCGCGAGGAATAAAGCGCCGGCCCGGAGTACGGTTTAAAGAGACCTTAACCTTTTAACAGAAGACTTCAGACAATGAGCGAAAAACAGACTCCAAAAACAGTTCTTATCGTTGATGACGACAACGATTTCCTGATCCAGATGAGAATTCAGCTTCAGAACGCGGGGTATGAAGTGCTGACCGCCGAGGGACAGAAAGAGGCCGAGGAACTGCTTGCCGACACCCATCCCGATATCGCCGTTATCGATTTGATGATGGAGTATCAGGACGGAGGGTTCGTTCTGTGCCATCATATCAAGAAGAAGTACCCGGATGTGCCGGTGATCATTGTCAGCGCGGTCTACAGCGAGACCGGCATCGAGTTTGACTCAACCACGGATGAGGAGCGCTCCTGGATCAAAGCTGACCGTGTGCTGGCTAAACCCGTTAGGTTCGAGCAGATCAAGGGTGAGATCGAGCACCTGACGAAAGGTCGGTAGAGATGGAAAAGCTGCGGATTCTGGTGACTGATGACGAACCGGGGATGCGGATGGCGGTTGTGCGCAGTCTGCGCGATTTCCGGCTGCACCTGGAAGTGATCGGTGAGGATGTGGTTTTCGAGACCGACAATGCAGGCAGCGGTGAGGAAGCTCTCGAAAAAATCAACCGGATGGCGCCGGATATCCTGCTTCTGGACCATAAACTCCCTGGAATCAGCGGCCTGGACGTACTGGAAAGGCTTTCCTCGCAGCCGCCGAAAACGCCGGTTCTGACCGTGATGATCACGGCCTACGCTTCGCTGGAAACAGCGGTCAGCGCCATCAAGAAAGGCGCGTTCGATTTCCTGGCCAAGCCGTTCACTCCAGCCGAGTTGAAAGCAACTGTGAGCAAAACCGCCGAGAACTTGATGGTTTCGCGCCAGGCGCGCCGTCTGGCGCTGGAAAAACGGCAGCTCCGCTTTCAGTTCATCTCAGTGCTGGCGCACGAGTTGAAAAGCCCGCTCAATGCGGTGGAGGGTTATCTCCGTATCATGCAGGACCAGCCCGAGGCGGTTAAAAGCAAGGAAATGCTGGATGGGATGATCGGTCGCTGCCTGACCCGAACTGAGCAGATGCGCAAGCTGATAGTGGACCTGCTTGAAATAACGCGCATCGAGAGCGGCCAGAAACGCCGCGACCTGACCGGAGTCAATATCGAGGAGATAGCCCGCCGGGCTGTCGAGACCGCTCTTCCTGAGGCCATGCAACGGCAGATTACGCTGGAACTGAAGCCTGTGCCGCAGGTCAGCCTGCAGGCCGACCGCGAGGAGATAGAAATTATCCTGAACAACCTGATCTCAAATGCGGTCAAGTACAACCGGGATGGCGGGAAGGTATTGGTCGATATTTCCGTTTCAGACGGCAAGGTGCTGATATCGGTTTCAGATACCGGGATCGGGATGACCGCCGAGGAAACAGCCATGCTGTTCAACGAATTCGTCCGGATCAAGAACGAGAAGACCCGCGGTATCCTGGGCAGCGGCCTGGGCCTTTCGATAATCAGAAAACTCGCCGCCTTTTACGGCGGTGAATGCAGCGTGCAGAGCACACCCGGTCAGGGCAGCACATTCACCGTGAGCCTTGACCCTTCAAGCGGGATGGAATCAAAGGATAATGGAACGAAGTGACATAATCCGCTGGCTGCGGGAGGAAAGGCCTGAGACTCTTCAGGTCCTGTGGGAGACAGCCGACCGTGTCCGGTCCGCCGAGGTGGGCGATGAAGTCCATCTGCGCGGCCTGATAGAAATATCGAACCATTGCCGCCGTTCCTGTCTTTACTGCGGCCTGAGGCGCGAGAACAGCGGTTTGCGGCGCTACCGGATGAGCGAGCAGGAAATACTGGAATGCGCGTTAAAGGCCGAGGAACTGGGTTTTGGCGCCGTGGTGCTGCAAAGCGGCGAGGATCTGTGGTTCGACGAGGGCCGGATAGCCTCGATTATCCGCAGGATAAAGGAGCGCACAGCGCTGGCGGTCACACTCAGCCTGGGTGAACGCCGGGCCGAGGAATACGCGCTCTGGCAGGCGGTCGGGGCAGACCGTTACCTTTTGCGTTTCGAGACCTCCCGGAGCGAACTGTTCGAGCGTATCCATCCGCCGCTGGAACGCGGCTCTGCTGGTAGAATAAGCCTTCTGCGCCTTCTGCGCCGTTTGGGCTATGAAACAGGCGGCGGGGTGATGGTTGGAATTCCTGGCCAGACCTTGGAGGACCTGGCGGATGACATCCTGACCTTCAACCGTCTGGAACTGGACATGATCGGTGTGGGACCGTATATCCCGCATCCCGGGACGCCTCTGGCCGCCGAGCCGCCCGCTCCGGTGGATCAGGCCCCGGCCAGCGATCTGATGACTTATAAGGTCCTCGCGCTGGCCCGTCTGATCTGTCCGCAGGCGAATATTCCGGCAACGACTGCACTGGCGACGGTCAACCGCGAAAACGGGCGCGAAATGGCCCTGATGCGCGGAGCGAATATAGTGATGCCCAATCTCACTCCCGCGCGCTATCGGGCGCTGTACGAAATCTACCCGGATAAAGCCTGTGTGAGTGAGACTGTGGATATCTGCTTTTCCTGCCTTAAAGGCAGGGTCGAATCGATCGGCAGATGCGTGGGAGCGGGGCGCTGGGATTCTCCCGGTTTCAGGTTGAAAAAGGCGCTGACAGTTTCGGCGCAGGAGAACTGAACGATGAAAACGCTGGCTCCCATGACCCTGAGTGAAAGGGCCATGGATTTTATAGATGACGAACGGATAGAGAATCTGCTTTCCGGAATACGGCCCGAAATAAAGCAGGTTGAGGACGTGATTGCCAAAAGCCTGGGTAAGCAGGCCTTGAACCTGGATGAGACCGCAATACTCCTTCGGGCTGACTCGCCCGAGGCGGTGGAAATGATTTTCGAGGCGGCGCGCCGCCTGAAGCGGGAGGTGTACGGCAACCGGATCGTTCTTTTCGCCCCGCTCTATATCGGCAACCACTGCGTCAACGACTGCGCCTACTGCGCTTTCCGGCGCAGCAACCCCGAGTCCGTGCGCCGTACTCTCTCGCAGCCGGAAGTGGTGCGCCAGGTGGAAGCCCTGGAGAGCCGCGGACACAAGCGCCTTATCCTGGTGTTCGGCGAGCACCCTCTGTACGACGCCGAGTTTATCGCCGAGACGGCCCGCACAGTCTACGGAGTGCATCAAGGCTGCGGCGGCGAGATACGCCGGGTGAATATCAACGCCGCGCCGCTCGACCATGAGGGCTATCGGATAGTCAAGGCCGCCGGGATCGGGACATATCAGATATTTCAGGAAACATATCACCATGAGACCTATGCCCGGATTCATCCTGCCGGGACGCGCAAAGCGGATTACCTCTGGCGTCTGGATGGTCCCGGCCGGGCGATAGACTCAGGTTGTGACGATGTCGGGATCGGGGCGCTGTTCGGACTGGCCGACTGGCGTTTCGAGGTGCTGGGGCTGGTCGCCCATGCCCTGCACCTTCAGGAAAACCACGGTGTCGGGCCGCATACGATCAGTTTTCCGCGAATCCAACCGGCCCAGGGAGTTCGGCACTCCAGCGCCCACCTGGTGAGTGACGGTGATTTCAAGCGCCTGGTGGCGGTGCTCCGTCTGGCCGTACCCTACACGGGCCTGATCTGCACGGCCCGCGAGAATGCCGCTGTCCGGCGTGAAATCATGAATTTCGGAGTGAGCCAGATCGACGCTGGCAGCCGGATCGAACTGGGAGGTTACACCGAGTGCGGCGACTCCCAGCTTATGGAGCGCGAACAGTTCTGCCTGGGCGATATACGCAGCCTGGATGAGGTTATGCATGAGCTGTTGCAGGACGGATTCCTGCCCAGTTTCTGCACCGCCTGCTACCGTCTTGGACGCACGGGCGAGCATTTCATGGAGTTCGCCATTCCTGGATTCATCAAGCGGTTCTGCACCCCCAATGCCCTGACCACCCTGACCGAATACCTCGTGGATTACGCCTCTCCGGAAACGCGGGCGCTGGGGGAAGAAGCAGTCCGGCAAGAGGTTCTGAAGATGGAGGACAGTCCTCTCAAGGCGCGATTACTCGACAAACTGGACCGGATAGGCAAGGACGGAGAGCGGGATCTTTATTTCTGATTGGCTGTTTTGCCTGTCAAGCCGGGGAAAAAGACTGTTGTGAATGGAGCGATAGAATGAAAGCGACCCCCAAGGGAAACCGTCTTCATATAGGCATTTTCGGCCGGCGTAATGTCGGCAAATCCTCGCTTCTGAATGCCATCACCAACCAGCAGGTTTCGATAGTCTCGGAAATCGCCGGGACCACCACCGATCCGGTCGAAAAACCGATGGAGCTTCTGCCGCTTGGCCCCGTGCTGTTTATCGACACGGCGGGCGTGGATGACGAGGGCGCGATCGGAGAGATGCGGGTCAAGCGCACGCGCGAGGTCCTGGACCGCACCGACCTGGCTCTCCTGGTGGCGGAAAGCGGCGCTTGGGGCGCTTTCGAGAATATGATGCTGACGGAGCTGACACAGCGCAGGATACCGCTTATCGTGGTGTTCAACAAGGCCGACCTGGGACAGCCCGATCCGGAACTGCTGGAACAGCTCAGGAAGCAGGAAGTGACCTGTGTGAAGTGCGTGGCCAGTACGCGAGAAGGTATCCTTGATCTGCGCGAGGCCCTGATCTTCGCCGTGCCGGAAGAGCTGCTCAAGACCCCGCCCATCCTGAGCGACCTGGTGCCCCCGGGTGAACTGGCGGTGCTGGTGGTGCCGATCGATCTGGAAGCGCCCAAGGGCAGGATCATACTGCCTCAGGTGCAGACCATCCGCGATGCGCTGGACAACGACAGCCTATGTCTGGTGCTGAAGGAGACCCGTCTTGCCGGGGGCCTGGCGCGTCTGAACCGCCCGCCGGCTCTGGTGGTCACCGACAGCCAGGCGTTCGAGCGGGTCAACCGCGATACTCCGCCGGATGTGCCGATGACCTCGTTCTCGATCCTGTTTTCCCGTCTCAAGGGTGACCTGACCGAACTGACGCGCGGAGCGCTGGAAATCGGCAATCTAAAGCCGGGCGACCCGGTGTTGATCGCCGAAAGCTGCACCCATCACCCGGTGGAGGATGACATCGGCCGTATAAAAATTCCGCGCCTGCTCACCCGGAAGGTTGGCGGCCCGCTGGAAATATCCTGGGTGCGCGGCCACGATTTTCCGTCTGACCTGCAACGCTACAGACTGGTGATTCATTGCGGATCGTGCATGTTCAACCGCCGGGAGCTGCTTTCGCGCATTCTGCACTGCAGGATGGCCGGTGTGCCGGTCACAAACTACGGCATGGCGATAGCTTTCTGCCTCGACACGCTGGAGCGCGCCATGTCCATGTTCCCGGACGCCGCCGCCCTCGTGAGGGAACACTTTGCGAGTCACGGAAGCGTGGAGGCAAGAAAATAATCATGTGGGTAAGCGGCAATGGAATTCTATCGTCCGGAACAAAGTTAAAAAATTTCGGCTGCTCCAAAGAAACCTCTTGAAACAGTTAAAGGTTGGCTTTAAATTGCCCACATGCAGCGGGCCTTTAATTCATCAGTCCCCCGCTGTATCTCCCCCGGCGTTCAAACGGCGCTATTTCAAAGCAAGCTCAGGTTGAGCGGATCAATCCGCCGCAGGGAAAATTTATCTGCGGACGGTTTCATTATGCTAATCATTTCAAGCACATGCCCTGATTGCCGGTTCGGCGCATGCGCAGACGGATTTACACATTAACAGGGAGCAAAGTCATATGACGAAGGCAGAAATCGTTGAGTTGATCGCGGAAAAGACGGGTTTCACGATTAAAGAAACCAAGATCGTGGTGGATCAGTTTCTGGAGGAAGTAAAGCAGTTGTTGTCCGGGGACAACCATCTCGAGATTCGCGGCTTCGGAACATTCCGGGTGAAGAACTACAAATCGCGCAAGGCGCGCAACCCGAAGACCAATGACGAGGTTAATGTCCCGGCGCGAAGGAAAGCTCTGTTCAAGGTGTCGAAAGACCTGAACAAGCTGTTAAACTGAGCAGGGCATGGGACAATTCAGACCGGGGCGCCCGGCGGGGAAATAACGCCAGGCATCCGTCCTCCGGATGGAGGGCGCCCCGAGGGCGGATTGCGGGTATGCTGAAATAACGGCAGGCCGCACCGGCAATCCTTTCAGACAGGATGGGCATTACGGCTGTTCCCTGCGGCGCCGCCCCCGTTTAGGTTTTCGCCGGTCAAGGTTCCATATCTTCCGGCTGCCCGTCCCGCGACCCCGATACTTATGGCAAATCCGGCCTCTCAGGTGATCAAGCCGGTCAGCATGAGCAGTGCGTTAAGGATTATCACCACTACCCAGCCGATCAGACAAACCAGCACCGCCCGGCCCGTGCTTTCATAATCCAGGGCCTGACGCACCGCAATCACCCAGGCGATCAGCATCCATACCGCGGTGACAGCCCGCACCAGCCAGCCCAGGACGGGCATTATTCCAAGCACATTGAGAAGGGCCGGCGAATAGGCAAAACCCAGCGTGCGCATCAGCTCGCCGGTGCTCGACTGTGTTGTGGCAGTCGGCAGGAGCTTCGTACCCACCAGATAGGTTATAAAGGCCCATATCACCCAGCCGAACAAACCGCCCAGCGCCCCCAGAAGGAAAGGTGTGCCCTCCTCGCCCGGCATCCCGATCCCGCTGGCCAGGCTGGCCAGCACTACCACCCCAACCGCCTGGAGCATGGACTTCGGGTCTGCCTCGATCTCCTCGAACACCTGCTTGTCAAGCCGCAGAGCCCGGATAATCCTTGATATGAACAGGTTCATGTTTCTCGCCTCCTTTCTCGCAAGATAACCTGACCTCTCCGGAATCTATTCCGCCTCAGCCAATCATTTCCAGCAAACCGACCAGTCCGGTGTAAGCTGTGACCATGGCGAAAATGAAAGTCGCCCAGAGGCCCAGGTTCATCCAGAATCCGGCTTTGTCCTGGCCCATCAGGTCCCGGCGGTTGAGCAGGTAGATGATCGGCAGAGTGATAACGGGCAGGATCATGGCCTGGAAAGCCTGCGATCCCACCATCACCCAGACCGGCCGGCCGCCGAACACGGGCACTGTCAGTCCAATTAACAACCCGGCCCCTCCCAGCACCCGGTACATGGTGCTGCGTATCTGGCGCGGCTTGCCGGTGTAATCGGATATAAGCCACGGCGCCACCAGCACTATCGGGAACAGCGTGCTGATAGCGGCCCCGATCACGCCCAGCACGAAAATACTGATCGCGAACCGCCCGGCCAGGGGTTCAAGTGTCTGGACCATGTCTATAGTCTGTTCCACCGGCCGGCCCATCTTGAAAAGCGTCCCAGCGGCGCAGGCCATCACCGAGGCCGAAAGCAGCATCATCATGAAACTCGAAAAGAAAGCATCAACTTTTTCTTTCTTTATCGCATCGCGCTTCCAGCCTTTCTCGGCCACGACAATCGAGCGCATGATGAACACCATCGCCGAGCAGGTTGTCCCGGCCATGCCGGCCACTATCAGGAAAGCGTCAGGCTCATCCGGAATCTGCGGTTTCAGCCCGGCTAACAGATCACCCGGTGAAGGCACAACAAGGAGCATGCTGCCCAGGAACCCCACTCCCATTATTATGACCAGTACGGTCAGGAATATCTCGAAATGCGAGTACTTGCCGTCCCAGAGCAGGAGAAAACAGCCTATGATTATCACGACCGCGGTCCACAGGGCGCTCACCTGAATACCAAGCGTGAACCGGCACCATTCCCCGATCAGATCAGTGAGGATGCCCATTATCCCGGCCAGTGCGGTCAGCTCGCCTATTATCAGGCTGATCATCGTGTAAATAGCCAGTGTGCGACCGAAACGGAAATGCTTCCTGTAAGCGTTCAGCGCGGTTTCGCCTGTCACCGCCGTGTAATGGCCGTAAGCGATCATCATCACATAAGTGAACAGGCAGGAGAAAACCAGCGTCCAGAAAAGCGACATCCCGTAGCGGCTGCCAGCCGAGGCCATGGTGGTGATGCTTCCGGTGCCGATGTTGTATCCGATGAGAAACAGACCGGGACCGATTGTGCTCATCAACAGAGCTATTTTTTTGCCGATGCCTTTTTTCTCGGTGTTCACTGGCTGAACATCTCCTTTCCTGGCCTGGGAGAAATGTACGGGTGAGATGGAACAGCATGCTGCAAGTTACGTCATCACCCGGCTGATTGTCAAATAAATCCGCCTGTCTGGGCGGTTATTATTTGGTTTGACAGAGAGCAGGGCTGGATTATCTTTGAACCGGTTCCGGGCGGCGCTTTGTCGCAGAATTTAATCTACTTTCAATGGATGTGGAATGCGCTATATCGCCGATCTTCATATACACTCACATTTTTCCATCGCCACGAGCGGTGAGTGTGACCCTCTGCACCTGTTCGAGGCCGCCGCCCGCAAGGGAATCAACCTGGTGGGCACTGGCGATTTCACCCATCCGGGTTGGCGTGAGGAGCTGACACAAAGCCTTGAGCCGGATGGCGGCAGCGGTCTGTTCCGCCTGAAACCGGAGCTTGAATGTCAGGCTCGCAACCGCCTTCCCGGGCCAGTGCGCGATGCCGTGGTGCGTTTCGTGCTTTCGTCGGAAATCAGCTCGATATACAAGAAAGGCGGGCGCGCGCGTAAGGTGCATAACGTGATCCTGATGCCATCGCTGGAGGCCGCCTCCGCCCTGAGCAACCGCCTCGAGCGTATCGGCAATATCCGGTCGGACGGCCGTCCGATCCTGGGCCTCGATTGTCGTGAACTGCTGGCCATGAGCCTGGAGGCAAATCCGGACTGCTGTTTCATCCCGGCCCACATCTGGACCCCCCACTTCTCTGTTTTCGGGTCGAAGAGCGGTTTCGAACGGATGGAGGACTGCTACGGTGACCTGACCGAGGCTATATATGCAGTCGAGACCGGCCTGTCCTCCGATCCGCCGATGAACTGGCGGCTCTCGGCCCTCGACCGTTTCGCCCTGGTGTCGAACAGTGACGCTCATTCTCCTGACAAGCTGGCCAGGGAAGCGAATCTGCTTGACTCCGAGCTTAGCTGGGAGGGCCTGACCGGGGCGCTGCGCTCACGCGACCCGATGCGTTTCCTCGGCACGCTCGAGTTTTTTCCGGAAGAGGGCAAGTACCACTATGACGGGCACCGGGCCTGCGGCGTGCGGCTGCATCCCGAGGAGGCGGCTGCGCTGGGAGGGCGCTGCCCGGTCTGCCGCGGGAAGCTTACCGGGGGAGTGTACGGGCGCGTGGTCGAGCTTGCCGACCGTCCGGACGGAGCGCGCCCGGCCTGCGCCAGGCAGTTCGAGCGCCTGGTGCCGCTGCGGGAGATACTGGCCGAGATGCTGGATGCCGGGCCGTCCACAAAAAAGACCGAAACCCTGCTCGAACGTGTCATCGCGGGGCTGGGACCGGAGCTTGATGTGCTGCGTCTGGTCCCGCTGGAGGACATCGCCCGGGTGGCCGGTCCGCTGGCAGCCGAGGCGGTGCGGCGCACGCGGGCGGAGGAGTTGAGCATCGATCCTGGTTATGACGGTGAGTTCGGGACGGTGCGTATATTCGGGCCGGGAGAGCGCGAAAGCGGCGCGGGACAGATATTTTTCCTCGGACCGGAGAAGGTTTCAGTTCCAGCCGGCAAATCCTGTCTGGAACAGAAAACAGGTTATGAGTTGAAACCTGATCTTGCAGATAGGCGCTCATTTGCGGCAACCGCTGAACCGGGGCCGCCGGATCCCCTGGCTGCGCTCGATAAGTCTCAGCGTGAGGCGGTGACATTCCACGGCGCGGGACCGCTGGCTGTAGCCGCCGGTCCGGGAACCGGAAAAACCCGTTGCCTGGCGGCCCGCGTTCTGTACCTGATCCATGAGCTGAAAGCGCCTCCCGGCCGCATTGCGGCAATAACATTCACTAACCGGGCCGCCGCCGAGATGCGTTCCAGAATCGAAAATATGGCTGCGGGACTGGAGACAGTTGCCACGCTGCCTTTCACCGGCACTTTCCATTCCTGGTGCCTTGACCGTTTGACCCGTATCCTGGGCCATGCTCCCGCGGTTCTGGATGAAAACGAGCGTCTCGAACTGATACGGGAGTGCCTTGAGCCGGGCGGACGTCTCAAGGCCGCGCAGATAGCCGGGAATATTTCCCTGGCCGCCGCACGCCTGGAGTCGCCGGACAGTTATCGAGGCCCCGAGTCCGTCCGCGTGGTCTGGACAGCTTACCGCGCTCTCTGCAACAGGCTCGGCGTGCTTGATTTCGACAGTCTGATCACCGAAACGGTGAATCATCTCAGTCGGGACGTCAAAGAACTGGAGAAGGCGCGCCTTGATTCATCCTGGCTGCTGGTGGATGAATTCCAGGATGTCAATCCGGCGCAGTACGCCCTGGTGCGCCTGCTGGCCGGGCTATCCGGCGAGGGCCTTTTCGTTATTGGCGACCCGAACCAGTCGATTTACGCTTTCCGGGGCGCAACACCGGATGTTTTTGACCGTTTGCGGACGGACTATCCGGAGGCCAGGATCATGACCCTGGATACGAATTACCGTTGCTGCCCCGTGGTTTCACGCGCCAGCGCCGCTCTGATCGAGGCCGGCGGTTCACCCTGGAGCGCGCCGGAGTCCGCCGGAGGTCCGGAGATTCAGGTGCGGATGATACGCTGCCCGTCCGAAACCGCCGAGGCTATCGCCGTTGTCCGGGAGGTGTCCCGGCTGGCCGGAGGGGCTTCCATGCTGGAGGCTCACGGCCAGGGACGCGCCGGGCGCGCAGGGGATGGAGGCACGGATGACTGTGCGTACAGTTTCGCTGATATGCTCGTGGTCGCCCGGACCGCGGCGCTGCTTGAGGAGATGGAAAGAGCTTTTGTTTTGGAGGGCCTTCCCTGCAGGGTCCGCGGCTCGCGCGCGTTCCTGTCCGACCGCGAGGTTCAGGGTCTGCTGGCTGTCCTGAGGCTGACAGCTTCTCCGCGGGATGATTTTCATTTCCGGATCGTATCTCGCCTGACCGGGCTTGATCCGGAATCTGAGTATTATTCCCTTGTTTCCCGGAGTGCGGAGGAGCATAACCGTTCAATGCTGGCCGAGCTGAAATCGCATATCAGCCGCGAGGTGCCGCTGTCGCGCAACGGGGAGAAAGCCGCCCGGCTGCTTGTTCTGCTGGACCGTTGCCGACGCGACATTGACCGCATACCGCCCGCCGCGCTGCTGGAATCCCTGACCGGAGAAATTTTCCCGAAACGCGAAAGCCATCCCGAGCCGTTGAAACAGTTGTTGAGCGTGGCCCAGGAGTTCAGTTCGGCGCGCGACTTTCTGCGGCGTGTCTCTCTTCAGGCCGAGGGAGACCTGGAACGCAGCACCGGCCGCGCGGCGGCTGAGGCCGTCACCCTTAGCACGATGCATGCAGCCAAGGGATTGGAGTTTCCGGTGGTATTTGTCTGTGCTCTTGAGGAGGGTCTTGTCCCCCTGGCCCGCGAGGGTTGCGATCCGGCGGAGGAACGTCGCCTGCTTTACGTTTCGCTCACCCGCGCCGGACAGCGTCTTTACCTGTCGAGCGCGGCCAGACGCATGTTGCGCGGGCAGACAGTCGAGGCGCCCTGGTCGCCGTTCCTGGCCGATATACCGGATACTTTTCTTTCTGCTTATTCTCCGCTGCCGCCCAGGCGTCGTCCTCCCGACCGGCAACTGAACCTCCTTTAAGGCGGAAACTGTATTGCATTCATCCGAATGAACACCCTTTGTTTTTTTGACTTGACTTTCCCGGAGCTTGATATAACCTCTGTGATATAGCTTGCTATTACTTTTACCGTATAGTATTTTCATCCTGGCATAGTGTTGGGCACGGCCCCGGATATGGCAGCAGGAGCATCGAGCGCGGTGACTTCCGCCTCAGCCCTTACCTGAACAAAGGAGCGCAAGGATGCTGATCCTGACACGGAAACAGGGCGAATCGGTCGCCATCGGCGATGAAATCAAAGTTACGGTGGTCGAGATACAGGGCAAGCAGGTAAAGCTTGGAGTCAAGGCCCCGCGCGAGATTTCCGTCCACCGTCAGGAAGTGTACGAGAAAATACAGGAAGAAAACATCCGGGCGGCCCAGATCAACGCGGATGACCTGGCAGAACTTGATAAGGCGGCCACCGGTGAGGCTGCTGCGGAAGATAATCAGCAGTAGCTATAAGCGTGTTGAACGATGATTACAAAACACAACCCCTGTTTCTCTCTTTTTTTAGGGGGACTGCAAAACCTCCATTGAAAGGCAGCTGCAGATAGCCGGAAGCAGCGGACGTTCCTCCCCCCCCTGAAAGGTGGGACCGAGGGGGATCTGATCCAATGAATCAAAACACCTCTATGGAAGAGTTTAAATTAAGGGTTTGATTTAACTGCAGATAATATACCTTCAGGAAAAAAACAAATAGTTGCGAATTATAGCCGGAGCGGTAAGCTGTAGCGGGCGGGGGAATCACGGATGAGTGATGAACAGGAAAAAGACCAGCTCGGCCTGTGGGAAAAACTGGGCCGTCTTTATGGAGAGAATGCCGCACCGGAGTCGGAGAACGCTTTCCCTGAAAAGAGCACCCCGGAACCGGAGGATGAATACGCCCAGCCCCCTTTTGCGGACCTGACGCCGGACAGCGCCATGGAAACGGATGCCCCTGAAAGCCCGGCTTTCCCCGGCCCGGTGTTTCGTCTGGAGAGCAGTCTGCCGGCAAAAGACTACCCGTCCCACCCGGCATCCTTGAATACCCGCGGACGGGTGCATGAAACATGTGTCCGTTGCCGCAGAACCTGCAAGCAGAACGGGCGGAAACTTAACCGCATGCTCTGTATCGGTTTCCTGCCGGCCGGAGAATGACCTGAATCGGATCATATCTGCGCCGGCTCCCGCAACCCCACTTCCCGCCAGGCGGTGATTGCGTATGATAATCATCTGCCACAACTGTAACTCAAAGTTCAAGGTGCGCGACGATATTGTCGCGGGTGGCCCGAAGAAGGCCCGCTGCCGCAACTGCGGCTCAGGGATGCTGATCAGTCCGCCAGTATCGGGGATGATGCCGGAGGAGGGTCTTATTACTCGCCCGGTTGAGCCAGCGGCGGCAGCTTATGGTGCGCAGTCTTCTCCCCAGGCAGACAGCACGGCTGCTGAGAAAAAGACGGATGACGCGCCGCCGGAGCGTGAATCAGCGCCGGATGCTGTTGAACCAGACCAGGCGGCAGCGTCTCCTGAGGTCAGTGCTGAAAATGCAATGGCAAAGCTCGAAAAACGCCGTCGCGAGATGGAAGATGAAATCGCCGGGCGGTTACATAAAGCCGCCCTCGAGACTCTTGAATTCCAGGACCTTGAATACCTGGGAAATAAGTTGAAAAGTATCGAGTCCAATCCAGATACGGCGGCGGAAAATGATATTCAGCTTTTTGCCTGTATAAAATGCAAATCCGTCTTTGCCCTTTACCCGGATGATCCGCGACAGTGCCCCAACTGTCCATCTGACGCCGTACTCGTACGCGGGCAGGACATAATGCGCCAGTTCGGTATGTTCAACCGTTGAGCCGGACCTTTTCCGGCTGGAACTCTACCGCCGCTTACAGTTTATTAGTGATATTGTCAACTCATCATTCCGGTCAAACCAGGAGCTGGAGTCAGGCGCTTGAACATGAACCGCAAGGAAAACAAAAATAAAGCCAAGTCCAAACCGCTGATCAGGAAAAGCAGGTTCGACGAAGATTCTATCTCTTTATACCTGAAGGAAATCAGCAATTACCCGCTGCTGAGTTCCGAGGAAGAGGTCAGCCTGGCGCGGGCCTACAAGGATGGCGACCGGAAGGCAATCGAAAAAATAGTGCTCTCAAACCTGCGTTTTGTAGTCTCGATTGCCAAGAAATACCAGAACCTGGGGGTTGCGCTCTCGGACCTTATCAATGAGGGAAACATCGGGCTTATCCGCGCGGCCCACAAGTTTGACGAGACAAAGGGCGTGCGTTTCATCACCTATGCAGTCTGGTGGATCAAACAGGCGATCATCCAGTATCTGAGCGAACAGAGCCGCGTGGTGCGCATTCCACTGAACAAGGCCAGTGCGATGTTCAAGATGGAGAAGGCGCTAAACACCCTGAGCCAGGAGCTTGGACGGGATCCGACCACGCAGGAGATATTGCAGGAGATCGACATCGCCAGCGACGATCTGGAGGGGATGATGCCGTTGTACCAGCCGCAATACTCGCTGGAATCCAGTTCCAATCCGCAGGACGATATAATTCTTCTTAATTCCATTCCGGATGATAAAACCCCCGGGCCGATGGATGGCATGTTCAAGCAGGAACTGAGCGCGGCGATCGAGGAGATGCTTTCCACGATCAAGGAGCGCGAGGCCCGGATTCTTCGATACTATTATGGTCTGGACAATACTGAACCCATGACCCTCGAGGAAATCGGCGAGGTTTTCGGCGTAACCCGCGAAAGGGTGCGCCAGATCAAAGAGAAGGCCATCCGTCAGTTGCGCCAGGCCAATGAGAAAAAGGCCGGGGAGAATTATCTGAATTAAGCAGTTTTCTGCCGGATGATACTCCCGCGACGCCCGGCTGGAATTTTCCAGGATGCAAAGAGATTGATGCCGTTCTTGATTCCCCGGGGGATTTTTCTTTTTGGGGTTTGAAAATAGTTGACCCCGCCGGCCTTGTCATGATACAATGACATATCCTTGATATAATTCAGCACCCTTAAGATTCGTTGGAAACCGCGCTCAGCCATCCCGCCAGACGGCTCCGGCAACCGCGGAAATAATCCGTGGCCTGCCGGGGACTTTAAATCCGGCAATTAAGAAAATTTTGTTGACACATTACAGGTATTTTCTTTCAGCGGGACACCCGTCTAAATGATGCTTATTCAAAGCACTATATTATTAGCCTGCTTGACAAACCGGACGCGGTTGTGGTATACTCTCGGCAAGTGTTGCTAAACTCCTTATTTACCAAGGAGAAAGAATGCTTTTTAAGTCCCGCGGTTCCACTACGGTCGGTCTGGATTTGGGCAGCCATTCGATAAAACTGGCTGAGATCGACCATTCAGGCAAGGTCCCGTCCCTGGTGAATTACGGTGTTACGGAGATTCTTCCGGGCGCCGTGCGCGACGGGCAGGTGGTGGATCGCGCTCCGGTTATCGAGTCGATCAACATACTGTTTGAGACAGTGGGTGTGGCCAACCGTCAGGTGAGTGTGGCCCTGAACGGTTCGGAGGTCATAATAAAGAACATACAGACCGACAGGATGAAACCAGACGAACTGCGCAAGACAATCGCCTGGGAAGCCGAACAGCACGTGCCGTTCCCGATCAACGAGATCAGCCTGGACTTTCAGATACTGGATCCGGAAAGCTCCGAGCCGCGGATGAACGTGCTTCTTGTCGCGGCAAAACGGGACCTGATAGATGAAAAGCTGGCTCTGCTGGAAGCCGCCGGTTGCGAAACCGTGGTCCTGGATGTAGACACTTTTGCCCTGATGAACGCCCTGGAGGCGGGTCTGGAGCCGACCCCGGAAAGCTGCCGCTGCATCGTGCATTTCGGTTTCGAGAGCACGCACCTCGGACTGGTAAAGCACGGTCAGCCGGTGCTCACCCGCAACCTGCCGGTGGGCGCCAGCCAGCTCGTTCAAACGATCCAGGGGCAGCTCGGGCTGAGCGAGGACGAGTCATATCTGGCGCTGATCGGCCAGGCCTCCGAGGACGGCAAGCAGCCGCCCGACCTGGGACCTTACCTGTTCTCGCTGCTGGATGATGTCGCAATCGGAGTCAACCGCGCCTCGGCTTTCCTGGAAAGCACCGAGGAAAGCGGTCATATCGATAAAGTCTTCCTCTCCGGAGGCTGCGCCAATATTCCTGGCCTGGAAAAAATATTCCAGGAGAAGGTCGGACTTCCGGCGGAGGTGTTCAATCCACTGGTGCGCTTGCATTGTAAACCTGAGCTTTTCCGTGCGGAACCTGTCGAGAGGGTCGCTCCGCTGCTTATGCTGGCTGTCGGCCTGGGTCTGCGTGTCCCGGAATGAGGGCCGGCCGTTTGAGCGAATGAGGCTCGGATGATTAAGATTAATCTTCTTCCGCCGGAGAGGCGGAAGAGACTGAAAAAGGTAAAACCCGCGGCCCAAAAGGCCGGGCCATCCATGCCGAAAATCAAACTGGACCTGAAATTCGATCCGGTTGTGGTGATGGCTGCGGGCCTCGCGCTGATTGTCACCCTGGGGGTGGCGGGGGGGCAGTTCTGGCTGTCCAGGAAGCAGTCGGCGCTGGAGGAGCGGCGTTCACAGGCGCGTTCCGAGCTGGTCCGGATGAACCAGGTCGTGATGCGGATCGACGAACTGCGAAACACCACCCGCGAGGTCACGCGCAAAATGGATATCATCCAGGAAGTGGACAGAAACCGCTATATCTGGCCCCGCCTGTTGGATGAGATCAGCGGTGCGCTGCCCCAGTACGCCTGGCTGGAGAACGTGTCCGAAACCAGCCCCTTCCCGAACCTCTGGATCAGGATCGAGGGGCTGACCATGAGCAACCTGCTGCTGGGACAATTGATGGAGCGTCTCGAAAAATCACCGCTGATCTCGCAGGTCAGCCTGATAAGCTCCACCGAGCGGCGCGAGGGGTCCTACGATACAAAATATTTTATAATCGAATGCGCCTGCGAATTGAACGAGTCGGCCGACACGACACACGTGGCGGCCGCCGCCGGCAGGTAGCATCCCGGCCGGAAACCCCGAACCGGATGAGGTTCAGATGAAACCCGGAGTCACGTTCCATACGCTTCGCGCAGTCCTCACGGTGCTGCTGCTCACCGCCCTGGGGTGCAGCGATGAGCACAATGTCAACTCGGCCAACCTGGTGACCCTGGACGGTCAGGTGTACCGCTCGCGCACACAGCGCACGGGTGTGGCGGATGTGACAGTCGTCATCGAGAAATCCGAGGAGAGCAGCAGCCCCTCGATAATCCCGGACATATTCGTGCGGACCGACGCCAACGGGCGCTGGGAGGCCAAGTTCAGCCTTAGCTACCCGGACGGCGGAGATGTGGC
Organism: uncultured Gemmatimonadales bacterium; assembly: GCA_964473155.1. Classification (GTDB taxonomy): domain Bacteria; phylum Gemmatimonadota; class Glassbacteria; order GWA2-58-10; family GWA2-58-10; genus JAJFUG01. The sequence continues at coordinate 47,240 of CAYYNT010000013.1, forward strand.
CGACCTCGAACCGGTCATGGTCGAGGAGAGTATGCGTATAATGATGGTCAGCCCGGAGGCGCGTTTCCTGGACCTGGGCAGCGGATTCACTTTCCAGGCGGGCAAGACCTATCACCTCTGGGACGTATATCTCGAGGATTTCGGAGCGGATTCAACCGGCTCGAACTGAACGCAAACGGAGCGCGATACTAAATGGCGATCAGCACCAGCGATCCGAAAATACAGAAAGCCCTGCTCGTGATCCTTCTGGCATGCGGCGCGGCATATGCCTGGTTCGCTTACGTGTTCCAGCCGAAGCAGGAAGAGATCACTCAGATCGAGGCCGAGGTGACAAGGGTGGAGACCGATCTGGCCACGGCCAGGGCAATCGTACAGGCCGCGGATACGGCCGCTCTGCGGGCGGAGCTCGAGAATCGTATTCGCGAACTGGACCTGGCTGAATCCCTTCTGCCGAGAGAGGAAAACCTGCCCCGGCTTTTGCAGGAGGTCACCCTGGAGGCGGACCGCCTGGATCTGGACTGTTCGCTGTTCGAGCCCAAGCCGCCGGTGCAGCACGAGCTTTACCAGGAGCGCCCTTACCAGATGACCCTGCGCGGCGGTTATCACCAGACTGCCGCGTTCCTGTCGAACGTGGCCGGGATGCGCCAGATTGTCAAACCGGCCGGATTACGCCTGACACGCGAGGTGGGGACGGAAAGCCAGCCGGGCGAGACAGTGAGCGCCTCAGTGCTGCTTACCACGTATCTTATGATACCGGCGCCGCCCGCTCAGCCACAAACGGAGGCGAAAAAGTAAAAATGTCCGCCTGTCGCGCATCGCTCATTCTTGCTGTCTGCCTGTGGCTTGCGCCTGCGGCTGAGGCGCTTGCCGCGGCCGACAGCCTGTCCATGGCCAGGGATAGTCTTGTCCAGGTGGTGCGAAAGGACAGCCTGCTCACTCCGGATTCCTCGTTGAGCGACTATTTCGTGCGGCGTGAGCGTTTCAGCTACCCGGCCACCAGCCGTCAGGACCCGTTCAACTCGCCGTTCGGCAAAAACCGCCCCGGCGAGTCACTGGGCCCCAGCCTGGCCGACATGCAGCTTACCGGCGTGCTGTACAGCCCGGACGGCATGAGCGTGGCGATACTCAGCCTGCCCACGGGCAGCAGTTTCCTTCTTCACGAGGGTGACTGGCTGGGAGTCGCAGAGGTCAGCCTGATAGAGAAGACCCGGATTCATTTCCGGATACGGGAGTACGGGGTGTTACGCACCCTGATCAAGGACCTGAAACCACTTGTGGAGGATGACAATGGCAAATCTCCTGAGGACGCCGGCGGCGGTGGCCGGCAGCAGCAGGAGTCCGCGCCGGCTGTCGATGAATCCGGCGGGCCGCCTCCGCGCCGTTAGGGGCATGTTTTTCACGGCCCTGCTGGCGCTGATGATGGCTGCCGGACAGTCCGTGGCGCAATCGCCCCCGCTCAGGGATGGCGCGCGCCGGATAAGCGTCGATTTCCACGACGCCGACATACGCAGCGTGCTGCTCGCTTTTTCCGAATACAGCGGAGTGAGCATCATCGCCAGCCAGAACGTGGCCGGACGCATCACCGCGAGGATAATGGACCAGCCCTGGGACATCGCCCTGTACTCGCTGCTCGAAAACAACGGTCTGGCGGTGCGCGAGGCCAACGGCATCCTGAACGTGGACACCATCGAGAACGTCCGCCAGGCCGAAAAGGTCGAGGACCTTATTTCCCAGATTTTCCGCCTCAATTTCCACAAGAGTGTGGAACTGGCCCCCACCCTGGCCACCCTGCTCAGCGAGCGGGGCAAGCTCAACCCGGATGAGGGCAGCAACTCGGTGATGGTGATCGACATCCCGGACCGTATCGAGAAGATTCGTCAGGTGATCGCCGAGCTCGACCGCGAGACCCGTCAGGTCGAGATAAGCGTGCAGCTCAGTTTCATCAACCACCGCGCGCTGCGCGAACTCGGCATCAACTGGCAGGCCACGAATGTCAACAACCCGCTCACCGACACCCGTTTCAAGGCCGAGGTCAAGGGCGCGAAAGGCTTGGGGACCGACCCGTTCTCGACTGTCGCTGTCGGCACCGTGCGCAAGGGCATGAATCTGTCGATGGTCATAAGCGCCCTGGAGGACATGAACAAGGCCCATACCGTGGCCAAGCCGGTAATAACCACGCTGAACAACCTTCCGGCCAAAGTGCTGGTCGGGCGCCGCACGCCGTTGCGCGTGGTGGATTACGGCACGACCGGCACGGCGCAGACCGGCGCGCGGGCCACCACCCAGATGATCGAGACCGGAGTCAAGCTTGAGGTGACGCCGCAGATAACGGAGAACGGCAAGATTCTGGTCCAGATACACGCCGAGAACTCTGACGCCGACGATGGCCCGGACGGTGTATTCTTCAACACCCAGGAAGCCAGCACCCGCCTTCTGCTGGATGACGGCGAGACGGGGGTGATCGCGGGCCTTACGGTCAACACCGAGTCACAGGTCAAGAACGGTGTGCCCGGAGTGAGCAAGGTCCCGCTTTTAGGACGGATATTCAGCTATGACAAGAAGGAGAAGACGCAGGAGGAGCTGATAATAATCCTCAACACACGGATTATCCATCCGGGCGATAACTCTGGGGGAGCGCTTCCGGACAGCCTGCCGGGCGCGCCCGGAGGTGCGCTGAAATGAGAACCAGGCTCGATTACAGGCTCCGCCTGATCCTGTTGATAGCCCTGGCCGCCCTGATGTCCACCTGCGGCGATGATTCGCGCTCGCCCACCGAGGTGGCGGCAAATGCCCGCCGTATCCGCATGGTCTCCGGGGATGACCAGACCGGCCGCGCGCTGGCCTCTCTTCCTCAGCCGTTGACCGTGCAGGTGCTGGATGATGAGGGCAACCCCGTCCCGGCTTTCGGTGTGCGTTTCCAGGTCACCTCGGCCTCAGGACAGTTCACCGGCAGCAACAGCCGCAGCACGGATGTAGTGACCAACAACAACGGCATGACCTCGGTTTATCTGACCCTGGGGGCCTCGGCGGATATTCAGTACACGGTGGAGGCCTCGGCGTCGCGGGCCAATGGCCAAGCGCTGGATGGCTCGCCGGTGAGGTTCAGCGCCAGCGCCAGCAGCAGCGTGGACACCACCTCAGGCGGAGGCGGGGGAACCAGCGGCCCGTCGGACGCTTTCCGCATGACCGCCACACCGCTGGGCGCGGACACGGTCGGCTCGGTGGGACGGTTTTTCAAGATTCCCCTGGCCGTGTTAGTGGTGGATTCGCTGGGCAAGCCGGTCAAGGGCCTCACGGTCTATTACACCGCTGTCATTGGCGGCGGCTCGTTCGATATCGCGGAAAAGACGACTGACGATTACGGCGTGGCAAGCAACTTCCTGCGCCTGGGCTTTCAGACGGGGATGAACCAGATCACCGCCTCGGCCGTTCTGCCCGACGGGTCGGCGCGCAAGGTGGAGTGGCGTATCTGGGGCCAGATCGACCCGGATGTCCGTCATAATGCCTACAACATACGCATGGTGACGGCCGACAGCGTGGTCGCCCCGGTGGGCAGCACCCTGCCCGTGCCGGTGGTGGTTGCGGTGACAGACACGTTCGGCGCGGGCTCGCCCAACCAGCCGGTCACCTGGACAGTGGAGCACGCCGGGACGCTGCTCACGGCAGTCAGCAACAGCAACAGCGAGGGAATAGCGCAGCTTACATTGACCCTGGGGCCGAACGCGGGCCTCAACCGGGTGAGGGCCACGATCATACGGGACAACGGCGAGGAACGCTCGGCTTACCTGAACGTCTGGGGCACGGCCGGGACGGTGGCCGCCGGACCGGATTCGCTGGTGCTCATTTCCGGCGGGGGACAGAAAGGCGAGGTGGGAAGCGTCCTGCCTCTGCCTGTAGTCCTGGCAGTACTGGATGAGAACGGGAACCGTCTGGCCAACGCGAATGTCAAGCTGACGGTGACTACGCCAATAAGCGTGCCTGCGGGGGATGCAGGATTTATCGGTGAAGAAGGTGAAGCAGTACCTTCGGCGGTGGTGCTGAATCTCACTTCCGATGCCAACGGACTGATAGTGTTCATCTGGCAGCTTGGCCCCGGCCCCGACCTGGACAACACGGTGGTGGCCGAGGTGCGCCGCAAGGACGGCACACAAAGGAGCCTGACTGTTCATTCCGAGGCCTTGCCTCACCCCGACACCGCCAACCGTCTGGTGATAACGAGCGGAAATTATCAGACACCATATTATGTAAGTACCGTTTTACCCTTGCCGCTCGTGGTCAGGGTGGTGGATACGACAAGGGCCGGGGTCAATGGTGATACTCTCGGAGCTCCCATCTCTAATTTCCCGGTGCTGATGACCGCTTACAGTCCGAGTGGGGATGGATCACTGAATGCCTCAGCAGCAGGAGAACCCGGTGGAACGGGTAGACTGACAGCCCTGACGGATAAGGATGGTTTAGCCGCTGTCCGCTGGACAACAGGGACGCTAACCGGAAGGCCGGATGATCTGGATATGCTGCGGGACAATAATTATGTCGTTGCCGTGGCAGTGTTCGCGGACGGAAGCCAGGACAGCGTGATATTCTTTACCACCGCTCTGCCTCAGACACCCAGAGCCATGTCGGTATCCGGCGCCACCGACCTGTCGGGCACAGCAGGCAGGAGCTTGAACCTGCCGACTGTCAACGTGGTCGACCAGTACGGCAACGTGGTGGCTGGCGCGGCTGTCTATTTCTCGATCGGCCAGACACCCGGACCGGCGCAGCTTGCGCAGACTTCACTAAGCACCGATATCTACGGCAATGCCACCGGTGTGATCAGCCAGCTGAGCACCAAGAGCGGCACGATGAAGGTCTCGGCCGCCAACGGCTCGCTGAACGGTTCGCCGATCAACTTTAATATCACCGTGGAGGCGGATGCCGCGGCCTCGATCCTGAAAGCCGGCGGCGACAGCCAGACCGCCAAGAGCGGGACAGCCTGGGGCAGCAGCATAAAAGTCCTGGTGTTAGACCAGTACGGCAACGCCAGGGGCGGCCAGCTTGTCACTTTCAACGTGAGCTCCGGCAGCGCCACGCTTCAGGACCTGCGAGTGTTCACGGATGAGGACGGTTTCGCGGAAACCACCGCCACGCCGACCGCCATTGGCAATGTGACAATCACCGCCAGCACCACTATCGGCAGCGGAAGCAGCAGCGTCTCGTTCAGCCTGACCGCCACCGCGCCCTGAGTGCGGCCCAAAGCGGTCATGACGTAACAGTGAAACAGGGGGTGCGGCGCATTGGCCGCACCCCCTGTCTGTTTATGTCCGGCTGGATTGCAGTTCCTGGTCGAGGCCTGTCTCAACCGGTTTCGGTCAGGGCATGTACATGAAATAGAGTATCATCGCCGCGGTGAGAGCCATCCCGGATGTGAGGCACAGCCAGCCCAGGGCGCTCCGTCCGCTTTTTCCGCCAGCCCAGAGCCAGAGGCCGCTGAATCCGAACACGATAAGCGCAGCGCTGGCGAAATCGTACAAGAAAGCCCAGAGATCGTAAAGCGCGCCACCTCCGTAGCCGTGAAGGCGGTGGAAGCCGACAAGAACGCCGCGCAATCCCTGACGGTTTTCGGTCAGGGTCAGGCTGTCCCCGGCGGCCCAGACCCGCGCATCGGCATTGAACCCGGGCCTCATCCAGCCGAAACGCCAGGAGCCGTCCGCCAGGCCGCTCGGTTCCATTCTCTTGCCGCGCAGGCCGAAACGCCGCTCCAGTTGTGACGCCATCTCCTCCGGCGACAGATTACCGGTGACTCCCAGGCGCTCGGTCCGTACGGTCCTTTCCGGTTCGGTTTGCGGGAACCATTTCTCGTGGATCATCGCGAACCCGGTCAGGAAATACATCATCAGAAAGGAGGCCGCGGCCAGGCCGGCATACAGGTGGATTTTCCGCACAAGTTCCCGCATGTTCACCCCCTGAGCCAGACAAAAAGCATGAAAATGAGCGACAATCCGCTCACCACGGCCAGTACAGCCATTCCGGAAAGCTTCTCGCGCTTTCCCTGCCCCCAGAGCGCTATACCGCTTATTCCAGCAAAAACCACCCAGACAGTGCAGAACTCGGTGAACCAGGGCCAGACAGCACTGAAACGGGACCCCGGAATTTTTTCCATGGCGTGCAGGTTGTTAAAGACCCGCCAGAAACCGAAACGTTGTTCATGGACCCGGACAAAACCGCGCTTAGGATAATAAGTTACAGCATAATGTTTTCCCGGACGAGACAGACCGAAATGCAGAACGCCCAGGGAATCCCGGCCTGTCTCCCAGGGCAGGGGCCAGCCCATCAGCCCCAGGGAATCCCGCAAAGCCTCGGCCTGCTTGATGTCATCGTCCAGTTCCGGGATCCGCACGGCCGCTTCCCAGCTTGTCTCAACCGTTTCCGGACGGGTGAATGCGAAGCTGTGATTAAAATTCAGTGAGCTGAACCCGAAGATAATCAGGTATGGAAAACAAAGAAGGCCTCCGTATAAGTGAATGCGATGCATCCAGTTTCGCATCTGACCTCCTGAAATGGTTGTTTTCATCCCTCGAAAAGAGCCGGGCTAAAAATATGTTTTTTCAGGCTGTTTGCCAGAATAAACTTGACATGCTTTCCGATTGTGCGAAAAAGCGGTACAGGTGTGTTTTGATGAGCGAATTCGTACATCTGCGGGCGGGATGACGGGCGAAATGGCTCTTCGATGAATATGGGTATTATGGGTAACACTATGAAAAACATTTAAATAGCAGTTTGCCTTTCGGTTGGCATGGTGTATGCTTTTATCATTTTACTGCAGGGTGACGGACCGGTTTTCTCAATCCGGGAACGAACATAAAAGATATCAATGGCGAGGTCGTTGCGGATGCGCGAGAAGAAGGACAACTATGAAAGCGTTTCGACCCCGGGCGGAATCAAATCACTGGCCGTTGTCTGGTCCTTGCTGGTCGCGCTTTCGTTTGTCTGGTACATCTATACTCAGAACAAGCTGAAGTTCGAATATGCGCTGGGCGAGGCCCGCGATTCTTTCACCCGCGAACTGCTGCTGATCGACTGGCTGGCCGGCAAGCGGACTGTACGGCCGGGAGAGGGGCCGCTGGCTCCTCCTGACAGCGGTGCTCTCCGGTCTCCAGAGAAAGGCTTTTCCGGCAGTGCTTTTCTCCAGGGGCGCCATGCGGTCACATGCATGGGCATGCCCAATTTTTATCTGCGTATAACAAGCCTCAAGCCGCTGAAAGAAAACAACCTGCCGGATGAATGGGAAAAGACGGCCCTGGAGAAGCTGGCTGCCGGGAAGAACGAAGTTTTCTCAATTGACGTTAGTGACGGCCGGAAATATCTCCGTTATATGGGGCCGGTGGCACAACTCGATGAATGCTGCTCATGTCATAATAATCAGATGGGCAACCAGAACGGTATCAGCATAACTCTTCCTCTGGAGCCGGCCGCGCAGATGGTGAAGGGGCATTTTCTCGAGGCCGGCCTTTCATATATCGCATTCTGGTTGATCGGTCTGGCCGGTCTTTTCTGGGCGTTCAGCCGTATCACGCGGCAGCAGCGCCTGAATTCCATCGTGCAGCGGGAACTGACGCGCATACGCTCGGCGGTTGAATGCGCCAGCGAGGCGATCCTGATAACAGATGAAAACGGACATGCGGTCTACACCAATCCGGCTTTCATTCTGCTGTTCAACCAGACCCTCGAAGAACTTAAAAACGCTGGCATAGACGTTATATTCGCCGAACCGGACGTTACTCAGCATATAACTGAAATACTGAACGGCAAGGCGGATTTCTGGGAAGGCGAGTCAGTCGTTCTGGCTGCAGGAGGACGGAAGATTACCGCATGGTGCCGTTTCAGCCGGATATACGATGAGTCGGGAGAGTATGACGGGATGCGCCTGATGCTCACCGACATGACCGAGGCAAAAAAGAGCCAGGAGGAAAGCCTTCAGCGCGAGAGGCTTTCCGCGGCCCTCGCGCTGGCCGGGGCCGCCTGCCACGAAATTAATCAGCCGCTGCAGGCTGCGCTCGGTTACAGCGAACTGGCTATCATGAGCGGCAAAGCCTGCACCTGCGGCAAAACCAATGTCCAGTCCCTGATGACGATTCGCGAGCAGGTGCTGAGAGTCGCCGGCATAGTCAAGAAACTGCACGGCATTTCACGATACAGAACCGCCAATTATGTCGGTCAAAGCCACATCGTCGATCTCGAAAAATCCTCCACGCCCGATACACCCTCGGAATGATCTTTCCCCTCAGAATGGCGGTTTTTCCCCCGCTGATTAAAGCCTGGAGTTAAAGGCAATGTTTTTGTAGGTTTATCCAGCGGAATTTCATATCTCGACTGGAGAGCCGATGAATAACATGATCAACAGGCTGGCTGAAATCTGCCGCGAGCACCCGATCAGTGAAAAATGGCTGCTGGCGCACTCGCGCCGGACCGGCTTTCAATGGCTGGACCGTCTCGCCGCGGCCGGGATCAGCCCGGTCAACATGAGGGTGCGGACAATCAAGTTCATGGCGTTCGAACTGGCCGCGCCTTACCTGGCCCGGCCGAAACTGGATTTCATGTCCAGCGGCGATGGCGCTTTTTGCGCTGGACTTCTGTTTTCCCGTCTCCGGGGAAAAGGCGGCGGTTACCTGCTTGAACAGCCGCCCGGCGAGGGTCTGTTCGACACTGTCTATAGTGCGCTGACAGATTTGCGGCTGGCCGGGTTGACCCCGGATGATCTCGATCCGGGCCGTTTTGAGGATCCCCGCAAATCCATCGACCTGCGTCTTATTCTGAAAGAGTACCTCCATGAGTTGGAGCGAAGGGGACTGAAAGATTACGCCGGGGTGCTGGAACTGGCGATTCGCCGGCTGAACGAGGATAAAGGCGCGCTGCCGGAAGGTCTTATTGTTATTCTTCCCGGCCTCCCCCGGCTGTCCGGTCTGGAGAGGCGGCTGCTCGATCATTTGCCGCAAGGCTGTCTGGTCTGCACGGAAAAGGATGCGCTGTCGCGCCGCCAGGGTTTCGACCAGGAACGGCTGTCAAAAGCGCTGGCTCCTGAAAGCGGATGCCGGGTGGAAATATTTCGTGCCGTTGGAGAGTCCAACGAGGCGCGGGAGGCATTGCGCCGGGTCCTTTCATCAGGATTGCCGCTGGACCGGGTGGAGGTGCTGCACACGGACAGCTCCACCTATGTGCCGCTGTTTTATGAATTGATCACCAGCTTGCAGCTTGAAAAATCGGGTGGGCCCGGTAATCTGCCGGTGACTTTCGCCGAGGGAATCCCCGTTCGTCTGACCCGTCCAGGACGCGCCCTGGCCGCCTGGCTGGACTGGCAGGCGCGGGGCTTTCCCCAGGCGAGACTGGCCGGAATGATCCAGGACGGATTACTGGAACTGGACGGCGCCGAGGCCACACATGCCAAACTGGCCGCCAGTATACGGCTGGCCCCTATAGGGATGGGGAGGGGGCATTATCTGCCAGGCATGCGCTCCTGGATTGAAGCGCTTGAAAACCGTAAATCAATGCCCCGCCGGGTGGATGAATCCGGCGAGGAATTTGAGACAGACTATCTGGAGCGGCAGATCCTTATTGTCCGCCGGCTTGAAGGATTCATCAGGAGTCTGCTGGATATTACGCCCGAAACCGGTTCCACAGATCCGGTACTGCTGGGGCGGGCGGTTTCTTTCCTCGATCGTTTTGCCCGCAGCGTGAACGAGCCGGACAATTTCGCCCGGGAGGCTTTGCGCAAGAGAATCAACGAATTGAGTAAATGGGCGGAAGTGGACAGCGGCCTGGACCTGCGGGCTTTCCTGACCGGTATGCTGGACACCCTGACCGTTCTGGGGACCAGCGCGGCTCCCGGCTGTATGCACGTGGACAATATCCGGAACGGAGGGCACAGCGGCCGTCCGGTCACTTTCATACTGGGCCTGGATGACGGGCGCTTTCCCGGCGGCGCTCTTCAGGACCCTGTCCTGCTGGATGCCGAGAGGGCCAGACTTTCGCCGGGATTGCCCACGGCGGCGGCGCGGCAGGAGCAGGCGCTGGAGGATTTCACCGGTCTGATCGAGGGCTTGTCAGGCCGGGTCTATCTGGGATTCTCCTGCCGCGGTATCGAGGATGGACGGGAGATGTTTCCCAGTCCGGTGCTGCTGCATGTGCACCGCCTTCTGACCGGCGATCCCTCGGCTGACCAGGGCCGGATGCTTGAAACTCTGCCGGTTGCAGCCTCGTTTGCGCCCTCGCCGGGCAGCGCATGTCTGGACAACGCGGAGTGGTGGCTTCGCGCTCTGTGTCATTCCAAAAGGCCGTTACTGGCGCGAGGCCCGCTGGAGGAGGCTTTCCCGCACTTGAAACGCGGGCGCGCGGCCTTGGAAGCCAGGCGCAGTGGATATCTGACCGGTTATGACGGCTATTGCCCGGAGGCCGGACACAATCTCGATCCAACGGCTGCGGCGGAGCGGAGCATGTCCGCCTCGGCGTTCGAAAGGCTGGGAAGATGCCCGTTGTCCTTTTTCTTCCGCTATGGCCTTGAAATCGAACCGCCGGAGGATTACGAGGCCGACCCGTCGCTCTGGCTGGACAGCCTCCAGTCCGGGAGCCTTCTGCACGAGTTGTTCTACGATTTCGTACACGAGCTTGCGCAGCGGAACGCGAAGCCTCAGGACACTCCTGAGCAGCGCGTGAGGCTGGCCACATTGCTCGATGAGACTGTCCGGCGTTACGTCAGGCGGTATCCACCAGCCTCGGCCGGAGCTTTCCAGCGCAGGCGGCGCGAGCTGGAGCGGACAGCCGCCGTATTTCTGACCGAGGAAGCCGAGCATTGCCGCCGCAGCACGCCGGTGCATCTGGAGTGGTCTATCGGGATGCGGGAGGAGACAGGCGAGGATGCGCCGCGGTCCGTACGGCTTCGTCTTCCGGACGGCCGGTCGCTGAGTGTGCGTGGACGGATCGACCGGGTGGACCGCGAGCCGGACGGCGCGTTTGTGATCTGGGATTACAAGACCGGCGGCCCCGCACGGTACAGCCTGTCCGATCCGGTCCGCCAGGGGCGGGTGATGCAGCCGGCCCTGTATGTGGAGATGGCTTCCGGAGCGTTGCGCGCTTTCTACGGAGATACTGCGGAGGCCACGGCATTCGGTTTCTTTTTTCCCGGTCCGCGCGGGCATGGGCAGCGCATGCGCTGGAGGCGTGAAAACCTGAACCAGTGGAGTGAAGTTCTGAAAAACCTTTGCGATATACTGGCCTCCGGCGCGTTCATCGCCACGGATGAGGACAGTTCATCCGGCGCGCCGCCGGACTGCAAGCACTGCGAACACCAGGCCGCCTGCGGCGACCTTCACGAAACGGTGGCCGCTTCATCCGACAAGCTGCGCAACCTGGATAACTTAGTCCTCGAACCGTTCCGGCGGCTCCGGCCGCGGGAGGCGGAATGAGCATCAACGGAAATGCTCTGCCTCCAGACCGGGACCAGCGCGACCTGATCGACAACGCCCTGGAGCGTTGCCTTCTGGTGGAGGCCGCCGCCGGGACGGGGAAGACCACCAAGATGGTCGACCGTCTGCTCGGGTTGCTCTCCAATGGATGCTGCGAGGTGGAGAACATCGCCGCCGTGACTTTCACGCGCAAGGCCGCGGCAGAGCTGAGGGGACGGTTCGTGGCCGAGCTGGAACGCCGCGCGTCCTCCTGCAATGATCCCGCGTTGCGGCAGCGTCTGGCCCGGTCGCTGGAAAACCTCGACCGCGCTTTTATCGGCACCATCCATTCTTTCTGCGCCCGTCTGCTGCGGGAACGTCCGGTGGAGGCCGGGGTGCGTGTCGGATTCGAGGAAGCGGATGAGGAAACGGACGCCGAGTTGCGCGCCGAGGCCTGGCAGCTCTATCTTTCCGGATTGTACGCGGAGGGAGATGATTCCCTGGACCGTCTGGACGAACTGGGGCTTGAACCCGCGGCGCTGGAGAGGGCCTACCAGACTCTCTGCCGTTTCGGCGATCTGGATGATTCGTGCTGGCCCGCTCCGGAGACCCCTCTGCCGGACAGTGCGGCTCTGGTTGAGGTTTTGCGTGGGTATAGCGCTCATATGGCCTCCCTGGAGCTGCCCGACGATCCGGGCAACGACAAGCTTATCCCGGCGTACCGTCTTGTTCCGCGTCTGGTGCGTCTTCTCGATCTTGGACGTCCCGCCGGACTCGCCGAGGCGCTGGAGGTGTTCAAGCCGCTGAAACTTGTCCATTACGTCTGGCCGGGTAAGAAGGAACAGGCGCTGCGGGAGTGGGAGCGCTGGGAGGCTTTCCGTAATGAATTCGCCGCGCCGTGGCTCAGCCGCTGGCTGGCGCACCGCTACCCGGCGGCGCTGCGTTTCGCCCTGGCCGGAAGGAAGGTGTACCAGGAACTGCTGAACGAGCGCGGCCTGTTGAGCTACCAGGACCTCCTGTGCCGGGCCGCTGCGCTTTTACGGAGCAATGCCCGTGTGCGGCGCTATTTCCGCGCCAGGTTCAGCCATGTGCTGGTGGATGAGTTCCAGGACACCGATCCGCTGCAGGCGGAGGTGCTTCTTCTTCTTACAGCCGCCGATCCGGAGGAAACCGACTGGCGGAGGTGCGTGCCTGTTCCGGGCTCGCTTTTCGTGGTGGGCGATCCCAAGCAGTCGATCTACCGTTTCCGCCGGGCGGATATTGTCACCTACAACCAGGTGCGCGCGCGGATCGAGGCGGCGGGCGGGATGGTGGTCAGCCTTAGCGCGAATTTCCGCACTGATCCGGATTTGATCGAATGGATCAACGGGTCTTTCCATAAAGCCTTTGAAGAGAGAACCGGACCTTGTTCTCCGGACTGGATGCCGCTTCAGCCAGGACGGTTCCCGGAGACTTGCGGGGAATTGTCCGGAGTGCGGGCGCTGCGGTTCGAGAAAGACGTGCGCCAGGTCACGCGGGTCGAAACTGTCCATTTGGCCCGTTTTATCCGTCAGGCCCTGGACAGAGGTCTTACCCTGCCCCGCACGGCCCGTCAGCTCGAGCGCGGCGTCCCTCTGAAAGCAGGGCCGGGAGATTTCCTGATCATCACCAGGAACCGCAACCATCTGCGCGAGTTCGCCTCCGCTCTGGAGGGTCACGGCCTGCCCTGCGCGGTGACCGGCGGCGGGGCGCTCGATCAGGTCGAGGAACTGAAGCTGCTGCATCTGATACTTGCCGCTCTGCTCCGCCCGGATGACCCCGTGCGGCTGGTTGCTGCTCTGCGCAGCGCGGCGTTCGGTGTGAGCGACCGCGAGCTTTACGCTTTCGTCCGGGCGGGCGGGAAGTTCAATTATCGGGAGACGCTCCCGCAAAAACTGAGTCCGGAACTGACAGAAGTCTTCAGGGGCGTGTTCGGCTGTCTCCGGGAGTGCGCGGAATGGCTGGGCCGCCTGACTCCAACGGCTGCGTTCCAACGGATCGCTGTCCGCCTGGGGCTTTTCGCCTCGGCCGCGGCGCGTCCCGGCGGCGATATCCATGCCGGCAGCCTGGCCCGCGCGCTTGAACTGGTCCGGGCCGCCTCGGCTGGGCAGAACGGCCTGACCGCCCTGGTGGAGCGCTTGGGCGAGCTTGCCTCCGGCGCGCGGCAGGAGGAAAGCCTGAGCGCCTTAGGCAGCGGAGGCCCGGCGGTCCGCCTGATGAACCTTCATCAGGCCAAGGGCTTGGAGGCGCCGGTGGTTATCCTGGCCGATCCTTTCGGCGAGAACCAGTCCGCCCCGGAGGTTTACGTGGACCGCGAGGGCGACAGTCCCCGCGGCTACCTGACTGTCTCCGAGAGCTTGGGGCAGTTCGGCTCCCGGCTTCTGGCCTGCCACGAGAGCTGGGAGATATTCGCCTCCCGCGAGAAGGAGCACCTGGAGGCCGAACGCCTGCGCCTTCTGTATGTAGCGGCCACCCGCGCCGGTTCCATGCTGGTTATCACCCAGCGCGCCAGCCGCAACAACCTGAATCCCTGGAGTTTTTTCGCCGATTCGCTTGAGGGTTGCGAAACCATTCCGCTGTACGGCCCGCCTGACATTGTGGAAAGCGCTCCGGAGCCGGTCCGGCTCGATCCAGATGCGGGCGGACGGGAGATAGAGGCCGCATGGAATAGGGCCGCTCTTCAAAGTTATTCTATTATAACGGCGCGGGAAAAAGCCGGAATGGCCCAGGAGGTCAAAACCGGAAGGGCAGACGGGGACGGAAGGGAATTCGGCTCGCTGGTGCACCTTCTGCTGCAAACGCATCTCGTAAATCCGGAGGCCGGCCTTCGCGACCTGGCTCTCACGGCCCTGCGCGAACAGGACATGGACCCGGCCAGGCTCGAAAGCGCGCTTGAGACAGTCCGAGCCGTGGCCGGATCAGATATCTGGAGACGGGCGCGTTCGGCGCAAGTCCAGATGGCCGAGGTCCCGTTCGAGACATTGGACCCGGAGAGCACGCTTGAGCATCCGGTGATAATCCGCGGTCAGATTGACCTTGTTTTCAGGGAATCCGGCGGCTGGGTGATCGTTGACTACAAGACAGACAAGCCGGGGCCGGAGGGTTACGAAACCCTCGAGCGGCAGTACGCCCCACAGGTTCGGCTTTACGCCGAACTCTGGGAGCGCATGACCGGCGAGACTGTGTCCGAGTGCGGGCTTTTCTTTACCAGTGGCGGGATATACAGTAAAATAGAGTTTATGTCACCCACATAAGATAATTATGCGCACCGGGAGGTGAACCGTGCGGGATATCTCACGCAAGATCAGGACTCTCAGGATCGCCGTGGCCGAGGCGGTCCTGACCCTTCAGCCGGAAACAATCGCCATGGTGCACGAGGGACGCACCCCCAAGGGCGACCCTCTGGAGGTGGCCCGCGTGGCCGCGGTCCAGGCGGCCAAGAATACCTCCATGATAATCCCCTACTGCCATCCCCTGCCTGTCGATTTCGCCGGAGTCACCTACAGTTTCGGCACGGACTGGATCAAGGTCCGCTCCGAGGTCAAGGCCGTGCACAAGACCGGGGTCGAGATGGAGGCCCTGACCGCGGCCTCGGTGGCCGCGCTCACCCTGTACGACATGCTGAAGATGCTGGATTCCTCGATGGTGATAAAAGAGGTGCGGCTTATCTCCAAGACCGGCGGCAAGTCCGCCTGGGAGAGCGAACCGCCGGGAGGCGCTCGCGCCGGGGTGCTGGTGATATCGGATTCGGTGGCGGCGGGAAAGCGCAGCGACGGCTCCGGGCGGCTGATTGTCGAGCGGCTGGAGACCGGCGGGTTCGCGGCGCCGGAGTACGTGATTATTCCGGATGATCCTGAAAAAGTGTGTGCCGCCCTGATACGGTTCGCCGATGAGCTTAAACTGGACCTGGTGCTGACAACCGGCGGCACTGGCGCCGGGCCGCGGGATGTCACGCCCGAGGCGATGCAGAGCGTGATCGAGCGCGAGGCCCCGGGGATCGTGGAGGCGGCGCGGGCCTATGGCGGCGAGCGCTCGCCCATGGCCATGCTCTCGCGCGGGCGGGCCGGCATCCGCGGGCGCACCCTGATCGTGAACCTGCCCGGCTCTCCGGGCGGGGTGATGGAATCGCTGGACGCACTGTTCCCGGCGCTTTTCCATGCCCTGCGAATGCTGGCAGGCGAGGGCCACTGAACGCTGGCGGATTGTTGACTGCCTGAAAATCCTTAACAACGAGGTGCAGAATGCAGCGCCGTTATTTTCTCGGCCTGACCGGCGCGCCGCTCCTGGCCGCCGCACTCGGCGCGGACCTTTGCGCCGCCGGTCCTGAAAGACGCAAGCCCTGGAAGCTGGCCACCGGCTGCCCCATCGCCGACCCGTTCTGTATCCGTCGCGGCGGATCCTGGTACGTTGTGGGCACCCAGCATAAGCGCGGCGTCGCGGACCGCCGTTACCTGATGTTCCGCTCGGATGACCTGCATAAATGGGAAGAACTCGGCCCCGTGCTTGTCCGTCCCGAGTACGGGGGCAGCCGGGATGCCAACTACTGGGCCCCGGAGCTGATCGAGCTTGAGGGGAAGTTCTATTTCTATTACACCGCCGACTCCTCGGGCGACCCGGAGAAGCGGTTCGTAAGGGTTGCGACAGCGGACAGTATCGAGGGGCCGTATGTGGACAGCGGCGAGACACTGGTGAAACAGCCTTCTATCGACGGGGACCCGTATTTCCTGACCCCGCAGGACGGCCGCCTGTTCTACACCGGCAACGAGGGCAACCCGCACGTGGGACAGCTCCTGGTGGACCGTTTTATTGACCCTCTGCACCTGGCGAACGAACCGCGCAAGGTGTTCCCCGATGAGACCCTGGGGTGGGAGGAGGGAGCATTCGTGATCCGCCGGGAGGGCGTGTTCTATCTTCTCTCCAGCATGGGCAACTGGCGCGATGGCTCCTACCACGTGCTGGTGTCCCGCTCAAACAGCATCGACGGCCCCTGGGAGCGGCTGCGCGGGCCGGATGGTGCGCCGTACAGTCTGCTTCAGACCGTGGAGGGCCAGTGGGGTCCGGGACACAACTCCATGTTCCTCGGGCCGGATGGCGAATGGTGGATCTGCTACCACGCCTGGGACAAGGAGAAAACTG
The DNA here is from genome assembly GCA_964473155.1 of uncultured Gemmatimonadales bacterium. GTDB lineage: Bacteria > Gemmatimonadota > Glassbacteria > GWA2-58-10 > GWA2-58-10 > JAJFUG01. The sequence continues at coordinate 63,811 of CAYYNT010000013.1, forward strand.
GCCGCTATCCCTGGGTTGCGCCGGTGGCCTGGGACAGCCGCGGGTATCCGTCTGTGGAGCAGTGAATCCTTTTCCTGAGGAAACAGCGTGGTTATCGATCCGTCAGTTATCACCGCGATAGCCGTAGTTACTTTTTCAGTCGCGATCCTGATTGTCTTGTTCATTCCTGTCCAGCCGCGCAAAGTCAGGGATACGAGCCTTCTTTACCAGGACCGGCATATCGAAATCTATCCCGACCGCTTTATCCTGAACGGCTACTATTTCGGGCCTTTCGGCCGGAAACACGTCCCACTCAGCCGTCTTGAGCGCCTGGATATCGTGGCCCTGACTCTCTGGACCGGAAAGTACCGCCTTCAGGGTACCGGCGATTTCCGCACCTGGTTCCCGCAGGACCTGCGGCGTCCGAGGCGCAAGAGTGCTTTTGTCGCCAGTCTGCGCGGTAAGAGGATGAAAATCGGTTTCACGGTCGAGGATTTCGAGCGGGTGCGGCAGATATTTTCCGAGCGGGGTTGGCTTAAAGAGCAGACTTGATTCAAGAGTACCCCCGCCACGGAACCGGATTGTTAATTCCCCCTTGACAAGAGGGCAGACCGCTTCAGCGGGCGGGGATTGTACAACAAACCAGAATGGATAAACGAGTGACTACATGACCTCCCTCGAACGATACAATGCCATCCTGCGCGGTGAAACGGTGGATTTCCTGCCCCGCCTGCCTATTTTGATGCAATTCGCCGCCGAGTATATCGGCTCCAACTACGGTGCGTTCGCCAGTGACCACCGCGTGCTGGTGGAGGCGAATTTCGCCTGCGCCCGCGATTTCGGGATGGACCAGCTCAGCGTGATTTCCGACCCCTACCGCGAGACCCACGGTTTCGGCGGGCAGGTGCAGTACGTGGCGGATGGCGTCCCGCGCTGCCCGCACCCGCCGCTGATGGATTCCAAAGACCTGGACAGCCTTCCGCACCCAGACCCGCTGGCCCCCGGAGGACGGATGCTCGACCGGGTGGAGGCGGTGCGCCTGTTCAAGGCCCGCGACCGCGGCGGGCATTCAATCCTCGGCTGGATCGAGGGCCCGGCCGCAGAGGCGGCCGACCTGCGTACGGTGATGAATTTCCTGATCGACCTGATGGACGATGAGCCGTTCTGCGAGTGCTTGATGGACCGCTGCGTGGAGGCCGGGATCGGGTTCGCCCGCGCGCAGGTGGAGGCCGGGGCGGACACGGTGGGGATCGGGGACGCTATCGCCAGCCAGGTCTCGCCGGACCAGTACGAACGCCTGATCCAGCCGCGTGAGAAACGCCTGGTGGAGGCCGTGCATTCTTTTGGCGCACGCGTGCGGCTGCATATCTGCGGCGACATCACCCGGCTTCTGCCCGGTATCTCGGAACTGGGCGTGGACATCCTGGACGTGGACCACATGGTGGACATGCGTCTGGCGCGGGATACCGTGGGCCGTAGCGTGGCCCTGTGCGGGAATATCGACCCGGCCTCGGGCGTGGCCTCGGGGACGCCGGAAACCATCCGGGAGAAGGTCCTGCGCACGTACGAGACAGTGGGAAACCCTTTCATGGCGGGCGCAGGCTGCGAGATACCCTCCGGCACGCCGCCGCGGAACCTGCGTGCCCTCTGCGAACCTGTAGCTTACCGGGCATGAAATGCCTTGCAGAGCAATTGAGCTTGATATGGCTGGTAAAACTCATTCCGGAACAGGGAGAGGCAAATGACAGACAGCACCCCGGCACTCGAGTTCCGCGGTGGACGAGCAGCATCGACAGTCCCGCTGGCCGTGTTTCTTGCCGCCGCAGTCGGATTGGTGGTCTGCCAGGCCGCGGCAGTGGAGGGGATGCTGATCGCGGCGATGATAGGGATCGCCCTGGGCATGCCGTTTGCGCGGAAGCCCGGCCAGTATGCGGACATGGTTTTCAGCCTGATGGCGAACCGGGTGGTCGGGGTGGCGGTGGTCTGCTGGCTCTGGGCCGGGGCGTTCTCGGGCATCCTGGCGGACAGCGGCCTCGTGGAGGCGATTGTCTGGCTGGGCTGGAAAGCGAGCCTCACCGGCGCGGCGTTCACGCTGGCCGTATTCATCTCGGCCTGCCTGTTCGCGGTATCGGTGGGAACGGGCCTGGGCACGGTGCTTGGGTTCACCGCGGTGATGTACCCGGCCGGGATAGTCCTGGGCGCAAACCCGGCCGCACTGATGGGGGCGATACTTTCAGGAGCGGCGTTCGGCGACAACCTGGCCCCGGTCTCGGATACGACCATTGTCTCCGCAGCCACGCAGGAAACCGATGTCGGCGGGGTGGTGCGTTCCCGCATGAAATACAGTCTGATTGCGGCGGGATTGTCCTGCCCGCTTTTCATGCTTTTCGGAGGGGGCGGCTCCACGCTTTCGCCATCCGAGGCCGATACTCTTCTGGCCGCCACGGCAAATCCGCGCGGCCTGCCGATGCTGATCCCCGGAGCGCTGGTGTTCCTTGTGGCGCTGAGCGGAAGAAGCTTCCTGGCCGCGCTGAATATCGGCCTGGCCTCGGCCATAATTATTGGGCCGCTTGCTGGAGTGTTCCCCCTGGAACGGGTGCTGCACCTGACCGGCGGCGGGACTGTAGGGGGCAGCGCCGTGCGTGGAGCGCTCTCCATGGTCCCGATCTCGGTGCTGACCATGCTGCTGGTCACGGCCAACGGCCTCCTGGAGGCGGGCGGCTTCCTGGACTGGATGCTCGACCGTCTTAACCGGGGCCTGGCCCGCACCGTGCGCGGAGCGGAGACAGCGATAGTGATCCTCATTTCAATAGCCAATCTTTTTGTCCCGGTCAACACAATAGCCATGGTCACTGTGGGTCCGCTGGCAAACCGGATCAGAAAGCAGCACAATATTCACCCCTACCGGAGCGCCAACCTTCTGGACACGATCTCCTGCTCTTTCCCGTTCCTGTTGCCCTATGCCGCGGTGATCGTGGCCGCCATCGCGATCCAGCGCGACCTGGCCGATCGGTACCCGTTTGTCTCGGTGCTGTCCTGGGACAGCATGGCGGTGTATATATTCTACAGCATCGTTCTCTTCCCACTGATGCTGATTGCCGTGGCGACCGGCTTCGGGCGGAAAAGAGGCTGAAGCCTGCTAATTGGAATGTTTGATATGGAAATAAAAGCTGTTGCGAAATCGGTGAAAAAGCTGCATTCTATGTTAGCGTTGATCTGATGGCTGGTTAATAAAAGCGAGCAGGGCAATGATTACCCCGGAAAAAATTCGGCATATTACGGACACTATTATCCGAACCTACCAACCGGACAAAGTCATTGTTTTCGGCTCGTGCGCCAGAGGGGAGCAGAGGGAAAAAAGCGACTTGGACATTCTGGTGATTTCGGATCGGGAAAAGGAACTGCCGAGGCACAGGCGGGGCTTGGAGACGAGACTGGCGTTGCCCGAACCGGACGTGCCCACGGACATTCTCTTTTATACACACGAAGAAGTGAAAAAATGGAAAGACGTGCGTCTTTCATTTGTTTCGACTGTCATGCGGGAAGGCAAGGTTGTGTATGAGCAATGACGACCTGGTGGAAGGATGGTTTGCCAAGGCCGCCAGCGACCTTCGCAGTGCGGAGATACTTCTTTCCGCCGATGCGGATATTCCGGCCGATGCGGTCTGTTTCCATTGCCAGCAGGCAGTCGAGAAGTATCTGAAAGGATTTCTGGTCAGCCGGGATATGGAATACCCCTTGAGCCACAATCTTAAAGCTCTCGTGGAACAGGCCGTGCTGCTGGATGAAACGTTTAATGAGCTACTGGAACAGGCAGAAACCCTTTAACCTTATGCAGTCACAATCCGGTATCCGGATGATTTTAATATGCCTTCCCTGGAAGAGGCAAAAAGCGCTTTTTTAATTGCTTCAAAGGTAAAACAGTTTGTTTTGGAGAGAATGTTTTAGTACGGTTAAACAGCCGGTCTTTTTGCAGTTTTTACACCAGACTTAATTCTCCACTCGATGTATTTTTATAGCAGGATGATTTATTTAAAACGATGGGCTGCCCTTTGAAAGGACAGCCCATTTTTGCTGCTGATAAAAACCCAGCATACCTCGTCGCTCTCACGCCATCCAGCGGCGCTCGCGGCCCAGGTCGGAGTTGAGGGTATCCAGGGCCAGGTTGACATCGTCCACGATCTGGAAATCGTACATCCCCACGCAGATGAAGTCCGCGCCGCTCTTGAACGCGAACGGGAAGCCCACTTTCGGCTCGATAGCCCCGGCGGCCAGTATCTTGAACGCGATCCAGGGCTGCTCCAGGCTCTTCATATACTCCACTGTTTCGGATGGATTGTTGCACCAGATGTTGTCGCACTCCGTCTCACCCACCCGCGCCGACCAGTAATCCACATGGTGCAGGGTCTTGACCCAGAAATCCGGCTTGATTCCCAGGTCCACGCAGGCCTTTACCGTGTTGAGGTCGTGCGCGCCCACTCCGGCCGGGACACCCTGGGTGCGGATATAATCCACCGCCTTGCCGATTTCCTCAACCTTGCCCTCCTTGAGCAGACGGTCGGAGATGCCGCCCTGCACGTAGCAGGCGTGCGCCCCGCCGTCGATACTGACCTTGATCCCCTCGATCGCATCCCCGCCGAAAGCGCAGTCCGAGATGAACTGTATCTTGCCGCCCTCGCGCCGCCAGTATTCGTTGATCACGCGGGCCAGCACCGGGTTGGTCAGGATCGTGTTCACACCGCATTTTTCGGCGAGCTGGAAGGTCTCGAACACCTTTCTGTCACTGTGATAGGCCTTGACCAGCTGCGAGGCGTAGATCAGGTCGCGGGCGTGCGCCCAGCCGCCCATAAGGTTGCCGCCCAGGATCATCCGGCTGAGAGTCACATCCATGATCTTACCCGTGGGCATAGTACCTTTCAGGTCCTTGAGGCTGGAGAACTGGAAAGTCTTGATCGTGGCGCTGGTCACCGCCTCGGCGCCCTGGGCGGCCAGAAGGTGCTTCTCCTCCCAGCTTTCCCAGCCGCGCTTTTTCAGCACCGCGTAGACAAATCCGCCGAATATCGGCAGGGTGATAAGCGGGGTGAGAATCTGACGGCGGTTGAACAGTCCGGGCGGCACCGGGGCGTTTTTCACGCTCTCCATCACCGGATTGGCCTCCGGCGCTGGTTTGGGTTTTTCAGGGGAGCTTTTGCGCGCGGCCAGAAGAGCATCCAGCCCGAGGAACTTGCCGGTGGGGAACATCGAAATAACGACCAGGGCCAGGGCCTCCACCAGGTTCTTATCTATCAGAAGATAGCTGCCCTCGGTGTGGGTGGTCAGAGGCATGCGGATCAGAGGCGGGTGCGCCATGTAATACATAACCAGAAGAGCTATCCCGCCGAACGCCGCCACGCGGGTGAACGCCCCGAACATCAGACCAAGGCCGACCAGGGTCAGGCCCCAGGCGTTCATTTTGTCCACCACGTTCAGGATAGACGGACTGGAGACTATCCAGCCGAATGTCCGTGAGCTGGCCAGATAGCCCGCCGCGCTCCAGGATGGGTCGAACAGCTTGACCACGCCCTCGTACAGGAAATGCCAGCCGATTGCAATCCGCAGCACGGTCAGGAACGAAAGCTGCACCGTGGAAAGGGTGTCCTTGCGGGCGTTTTCCATGCCAAGTCTCCCCCTGAGAGTATTGTATTATAAGGACAGAATAGTTCGGAATCCGGATGAACCGCGCCAAAAACAACGCAGGCAGGCTGCGTTGTTTTCTTCGATGATCGTATTCGATAAACCGGCCGGGCCGGGATGTCTGCGGAGAGACAGGACGTATTGGTCTACATGGTTAAATTTATCAGGAGCGGCTGAAGTTACAAGAAAAATCAACCGTAACTCCCGAACTCCTTTACCGCCTCCACGAACGCGATCACGTTCTCCCAGGGCACCTCCGGCTCGATCACGTGCGACGGCCCTATCAGAAGACCACCGCCTTTGCCCACGGTCTCGATGCGGGTCTTCACCTCCTGCCGCACCTCTTCCACTGTCCCGAAAGGCAGGGTGTGTTGAATCCCAATCGTGCCCCAGAAAGCCAGACGGTCGCCGAACTTAAGCTTGAACTCAGCCGGGTCCACGCACTCGGGCTGTACTGGATTGAGGATATCCACCCCGATCTCGATCAGGTCCTCGATCACCTCGGTCGCCTTGCCGTCCGTGTGGTAAAAGATCAATCCATCCGGCTGGTGCCGTTTCGCGCACTCGATAATTGTTTTCATGCGCGGCTTGAGCGTGGCGCGCCAGAGGTCCGGAGGGATCAGCATCCCGTGCTGGTTGGCGATATCATCCCCCAGCCAGAGGACATCGTAGCGCCCGCCCAGTTTGGCGTAGGCTTCGAGCTGCCACAGACGGACATTGAGCCAGCGGTCGTACACCGCCTCGCACAACTCAAGCTCGGTGAGCAGCATCACCAGGAACTCCTCCATCCCGTACCAGGGCCATGAGACCTCGAAAATGGTCTCCGCTCCCAGGGCCAGCGCGCTGAGACGGCCCTTGCGGTCGATCTGCTCTATGCGGGCCGCGGCCTGGCGGTAGATGTCCAGGTCCCTGTAATCCGGCAGCGGGAAAGAGCGGATGGCATCGAGGGAATGCTCGGTGAGCGGCGCGATCATCTTGGTGAAATGCAGTCCCTCGGTCTCCTCGTGCATCACGCCGTAGCGGTCGAAATGGAAGCCTTTGCCCTGCGGGAGACGGTCATGATAGTAGGCCGCCTGGTAATCGAACGCGGCGCGCGGTTCCAGCACCTCGTGGAACTCGACATCCAGGTTGAAATAGTCGAAGTGATTACTGCTGCCGCTCTTTTCGACAAAGCGGTCCCAGGCCGCCCCGGCGAACCCGCCCGACAGGTCGAACGGCACGCGGTCCGGCGTTTCACGGTGAAGTGCTCGCAACGCCCTTTCCTTCGAATTCATCTTCACGATCCTTTTCTTTCAGTACGGTCTTTTAAGAACCAGGCAGCCGGATTCATCACTTTGCAACCGGCCCTGGTTGTCCTGCACCAGTAAGATTCCCCTGTCACGTTCCCCGGATTGTCGATCCAGACTGTAAGCTGCACCGGGTTTGAGGCCCACGGCAAGGATAAAATCGCACTGACCGGCCGGCGGTGCAAGATAAAGCGTATCCGCGGAAGCAAAAAGCACTGCGCGAGAGGGTTCTTCATCCGCGGCGGGTATTATCATTAAGGTTGCCCCTCCATCTCTCAGGCACTGGGCGTCGGCGAGCCAGGCTGTCTGCGCTCCGGGCTTCGGTGCGTGCAGCAGGGCAGCGATCTCCACCTGCACCGGGACTTCACCGGCCAGGGTGAGACTGAGCGCCCGGCTGGTCGGCGTTCCATCCGGACGGTTCATGGACTGGGTTTCAAAGAGCCAGCGCCGGGTGGGAAATATCCGCCCGGCGAGCCTCGTGCGCCCGTCTTTCCTGCCCCGCGCTGCCAGGGAATCTCCCCCGGCGGTCCACTCAGTCTCGGCGGGATCGGTGTGAAGGAGCCACTCATAGCGCCGGATGTATTTCTTGTCGCCGTCCCGGGTGGTCAGGCGGTCCAGGATCAGGACAGTGCGCGGCTTGAGGAAGACCAGGGTGCGGGTGAAACGGTCAATCCTGACATCCGGCGGGTAGGCGGGGGCAAGCTCCATTGTGGCCATGGCCCACCCATCCCCTGATTCGAAAGCAGTCAGGTTCCCTCGTCGATCAGGCTCGAAAAGCTGGCCGTGCCCATCGATCATAATGGTGTTCTGAAACCGTCCATCCCGTCCCCCGTACCCTGGAGGGGCGAGCGGGAAGCCACCATCCGCCCAGAGGTAAATGGATCCGGCGTTGAGATGTGTATGGGCCAGTCCTCCGGGCAGATTGTCAAGACCGGCTTTCCAGGCGCCGGTGGCCGCCCTGCCGAGTTGGTGCCCGCCGGTGAAAGCCAGCACCGGGCAGTCCACGCCCCATCCAGCCCGGAAAACCGCGGTGTCCCAGTTGGAGTAGAGCTGATCCTGGACCAGAGTCTCAGGCGGCGCCGGTTTCAAGGCTGGATCGTACCAGAGGAACTGCCAGGCCAGGCCATGGACCTGGCGCTCGGGTAGGAGTTTCCAACTGGCATAAGCGTAGGGGGCCTCAAGTGCCAGACCCGGAGGCCCGGCGGAGTCCACCGCGGCCTCCCGAAGGGCCAGCCACTGCGCGTGTCCGTCCCGATAGCGCGCCGCGAGCTTCATCAGCACGTGCGCGCTCACCGAACCCAGGGTCCCGTAGCGCCCGGAACGGTAACTGTCGCCGATATACATGTAGCTGTCATCCGGCAGCCAGTGTTGGAGACGTGCCCGGGCTGTGGCTTTGAACCAGTTCCGTTCGTATAAATCCGGACCGCCGGCCCGCGCCAGGGCTTCGAAAAACATCAGCGTGGGAGCCATGCCGTAGACCCAGTCGGCCACTCCCTCGGGCCAGTAACCGCGCTCCCCGAGAAGGCCAGTAGCCCGGGAAAGCTCCCCGGCGGCGAAAGACACGAGCGTATCAGCCTGTGAGCACTCTCCCCGCAGACAGACCCCGGCAATCCCCAGCCCGGCTAACGGAATCCAGAAATCGTGGTGGGTGTAGAGTCCCGCCCACCAGGAATGAGACGCCCCGTAGCGCGCCTCCCCGGCCACTTCAATCAGCTTGGATCTCAGGCGTTCGCGCTCCTGTCGCGTGAGGCCCGTGTAGAACAGGTCGTAGCCGTGTGCCAGGCTGGCGGCGAATATCCCGATATGATAGTTGCCCTCGCTCCCCTTGTCAGTAACCAGGAGGATATCCAGCCAGCGTTTGCCGGCCTCGATGTACCGTCTGTCCCCGGTGAGCTGGTAGAGCAGGCCGAAATTTGTGACCACGGAAAAATAGTTCTCGTGGAGGGACTCGCTCGTACCTATCCCGGGTGGTGGAGCAGTGTCGATGTTCCGGTCGCCCCAGGCTTTGAGGCGCTGGAACTGCAAGGCTTTCACCCCGGCGGCTTCGTTTTTGAGGCGCGGAAGGTCCGCGGCTGAAAAATACAGGCAGGGATGATCCAGGGCTGATGCGGATGAATAAAGCAGCAAAAAAGACAGTAAAAATGACAGACTGTGACGCATGGTTTCTGCCCTCGAGTCGGCGGTTAAGGGAAAGGGGCAGGAAGACCGGGCAAATGACAAGCAATCGTTTGAGAAAAATACAGGGGTGCGGCGTGCCACACCCCTGCATAACAGTCTGACAGAAAGAACAGCACACCATTAAAGCCTGATAAGGGTTTACCGCTGCACCCTGGCCCCGCCGCCTTTCATCACCTTCTCGACTTCCTTGAGCGTGGCCATGGTGGTGTCGCCAGGAGTGGTCATGGCCAGCGCGCCGTGCGCCGCGCCGTAGTTGACCGCCTCGGACGGGGTCTTGCCGTTCATCAGGCCGTAGATCAGGCCGCTGGCGAAACTGTCGCCGCCGCCCACGCGGTCGTAGATCTGAAGGTCGGGCCGCTGAAGGGCCTCGTTGAACTCGCCGTCCATCCAGAGGATCGCGCCCCAGTCGTTGGTGCTGGCGGTCTTGGCGTTACGCAGGGTGGTGGCCACGCCCTTGAAATTCGGGAAGTCCTTGACCACGTTGCCGATCATCAGCTTGAAGCCCTGCGGGTCCAGCTTGCTCAGGCCCTTGTCCACTCCCGGGACCTCGTAGCCGAACGCGGCGGTGAAATCCTCCTCGTTGCCGATCATTACATCCACAAATGGGGCGATCCGGCGGTTGACTTCCTTGGCTTTCTCAGTGCCGCCGTGGTTCTGCCACAGGCTGGGCCGGAAATTGAGGTCAAAGCTGGTGATAGTGCCGTGTTTCTTGGCGCACTCCATGGCCTCGATGATCACATCGCCGGTCGCAGGACCCAGAGCGGCGAAAATGCCGCCGCAGTGGAACCAGCGGACGCCGTCCTTGCCGAAAATCTTCTCCCAGTCGATATCGCCGGGCTTGAGCTGGCTGGCGGCGCTGT
>CAYYNT010000014.1:0-69345 GCA_964473155.1 uncultured Gemmatimonadales bacterium
GATCGACCAGGAACAGGCGCTGGCCGAACTCGACGGGCTGGCCGTTCTCGACGCATATCTCGCGCACGATCCCGGCCACCTCGCTCTCCAGCTCATTCATGATTTTCATCGCTTCGAGAATGCAGAGAGTCTGGCCTACCTCAACCCGGTCGCCCACATTGATATAGGGATTCGCGCCCGGCCGCGGGGCGCGGTAGAAAGTGCCGACCATGGGCGAGCGGACTTCCAGCAGGTTCTTTTCCTCTTTCTTTTCCGCGGGTTTTTCTTCCCTGGAATGCGCCGCGCTGTCTGCCGCGGCGGAATGGTAAACAGGCTGAGCCGCCTGGATCACCGGCTGGAATGAGCCTGTCATGACCGGCCCCTTGCCGATCCGCACCTTCGTTCCACCGTCCTCGATCTCCAGCTCGCTGATCCCGCTGCTCTCGACAAGCTGGATCAGTTTCTTGAGGTATCTTACATCCATGAAAACCCCTGGGTTCATTGTGATCGGTCCGCTTCCGCGCGGCAGGACGCCCCGCCCTTTAACCGCGGCAGGGCTATATCAACCGGCGGATGGGTTCAGGCGCGTTCCAGATACATGTTGGTCCTGCGGTCAACCTTGATTACATCGCCCACATTCAGGAACAGCGGCACGCTGACCACTGCGCCGGACTCCAGGCGAGCCGGCTTGCTTCCGCCGCTGGCCGTATCTCCGCGCAGCCCCGGATCGGTTTCCACGATCTTCAGGTTGACGAAAAACGGGAGCTCTATTTCCAGGATTTCGCCGCTTTCCTGGAACAATCCGGAGACTTCCAGGTTTTCCTTGAGATATTTCACCTGGTCGCCCATAACTTCCTCGGACACCGGGAACTGCTCATACGAACTGTTGTCCATGAAATAATACAGTTGCCCGTCATTGTACAGGTACTGCAGCGGCCTGCGCTCCAGGCGCACCTCGGTGAAACGCTCACCGGCGCGATAAGTGCGTTCGAGCACCTGGCCGGTCTTGATTTTCTTCAGCTTGGTCCTGACAAAAGCTCCGCCCTTGCCGGGTTTGACATGCTGAAACTCCACGATCGCGAACAGGTCCCCATCTATTTCGAGGACCATGCCGTTTCTGAAATCCGCTGTACTGGCCAAGGAAGCCTCCTTAATTATTTCCCTGATTATTCTGTTACACCCTAAATCCAGTCCGGCGCTCAGTCCCGTCATATATCAGGGACTTCAAAGCGCCGGATCGAGTCACCGTTGCAACTGACTTGAATCTTATCCTTCAAGACGGTCAAGCAGGCCTTCCAGGGCCAGTTCATAACCCCGGGCCCCGAAGCCGCTGAGCACGGCCACGGCCTTATCCGAAAGATAGGACACGCGCCTGAAATCCTCGCGGGCAAACACGTTGGACAGATGCACTTCCACATACGGCAGGGCCACCGCCGCCAGCGCGTCGCGTATCGCCACGCTGGTGTGCGTATATGCCCCGGCGTTGATGATTATTCCATGAACCCGTCCGGCCAGCGATTGGATATGGTCAACCAGCATCCCTTCCCCGTTGGACTGGAAGAAACTCAGTTCACACCGCCCGCCGAAACGATTACGCAAGGCCTTCTCAATCTCTGCCAGGGAAGCTTTTCCGTAGATTCCCGGTTCACGGCTTCCCAGCAGATTCAGATTGGGGCCGTTGATCACCGCTATCGCTTTCATCCGGCCTCCAGAAGTCTGAGTCCCTTGATCCAGCGTTCGAACATATTGATAAAAGAACCGGCCCCGGAGGACTGCATCTGCTCCGGCAGCGGAGATTCCCGGCCCTCCAGCACGGAGGCGAAAATGCGGTCGATCCGCCTGTCCATGCTCAGTTCCTCATCTGCCGCCTGCCGGTCCTGCGGTACGGTTTCTTCCTCAGCAGCGGCAGCATCCGGAATTTCCGCCGCCGCAATCCCGGCTCCGGCAGGCTCCGCTTTCCCCTCTGCGGCGGTTTCGTGCGGAACCGGGCTGGTCTTTTTCTGCTTCAGGCGCGCTGTTACATCTTCCAGCTTGACCGCCAGTGAAGGATCTTCCGGGAACCGGTCGAGCAGATGGCTGTAAACCTCGTAAGCGCGCTGATAATGCCCTTGAAGCCGGTAGAGATCACCGAGCGTATGCGTGATAAAAACCTCTCCAGAACCGCCGCCGTATTGTTCTTCTTCCGCGTCGGCCGCGCCGCTCCCTGGCAACTGCCCGTCGAGGTCTTTCAGAACCGCGGCCAGTGTCTCATCTTCCGGCTCAAGAGCCAGCGCGCGGCTGAGATAATCTCCGGCACGGTCCTTTTCTCCCTCATCCAGGGAGATTTGCCCAAGAGTGCGAAGGGCTTCGAGGTTATTCTCATCCTCCGAAAGGACGCCTTCCAGAACCTCACGCGCCTGGTGGTGACTGCCGAGTCCGGCCAGACACTTACCCAGGAGAACCCTTGCACTGGTGAAATCCGGGTAGCTTTCCAGACCCTGGCTGCATATCTGGACCGCGCGCTCCAGTTCACCGGCCCTGCGCAGAGCATCGGCCAGCGGCAGAAACAGCCTGGACTCCGGAGCATCCGCAAAACGCTGTTCGAGTTCCCGGATTTCCTGTTCGAGCGCCATGACCTCATTCCTGTCTCTGAAACCGTGAGACCGCCCCGCTCAAGAAAAAGCCTGTTCCACGTATTAACTATACATAATAGCCACCACCATCTTATCTGTCAATGCTTTAATCGTTTTGCACCTTCGCGCGAAGGTCCGGAAAATACAGTTTGTACTTGCCTTTTTGTTTATCGTTCTTATATTAGGAGGTTTAGTCAAACAGTCAAATCGAGAAATCCTTTTCCTCGCCGGACCGTGAAGCGAATCCGCACCGTCCTGGAATCCGGCGGATAACCCCACGGCGTGTCCGGAAAAGGATTTAATTAAGTCATACAACAAACCAGCAAGGGTCTACCAGCCATGATGCAGACATTCCGCAACAACATGAAGGTTATCTTTTTCGTTCTGATTTTCTTTTTCGTAGGCTGGATGGCCGTCACCCTGACCGGTCTGGACGAATACCTGATACAGCAGAACAGGCAGGATTACCGCGGAATCAAGTATGCTGGTTCCGTGGGCGATGAAAAGATTGACCGTCAGCTCTACAATGACCGTCTTCGCCTGGCTATACAGAGAGTCAGCAGCCAGCGAAGCAGCGGCGGCCTTTCCTCCTGGGAAGTGGAACAGCTCAGTGAGCAGGTCTGGTCTGAGATGGTCAGCGATGTGATCATGGGCAAGGAACTCTCCAGCCGGAAAATCGGGGTCACGGATGGTGAAGTGGTGGAGTACATACGCACCAATCCCCTGCCCGAGCTGATGCAGGAACCGGCCCTGCAGACTGATGGACGGTTCGATTACGACAAGTATATGTCCGCCCTGGCTGATCCGCGCATGGCTCCGCTGGTGTCGGAACTGGAACTGGACGCCCGGAGCAAGATACCCAATTTCAAGCTCTTCATGGAAGTGGCCTCGCTTTACAAGCTCACGGACAATGAGCTGAAGCTCAATTACAAGGCCGCCGAGGAAAAAGCCACTGTCGAATACGTGCGTTTCGCCACCGATTCCCTGGTTCAGGATTCCGAAGCGCCGGTCAGCGATGAGGAAATCCGGAAATACTATGACGAGCACAAAGACAATTTCAGGCGTCCCGACCTGGCCTCGATATCTCTGGCGCTGCTGCCAATCCTGCCCGGCAGCAAGGACACCGCGCAGGTGCGCGACACTCTGCTTGCGGTCCTCGAAAGGTTCAAAAAAGGCGAATCCTGGGACAGCCTGACCCTGCAATATTCACAGGACCCGTTCGCTTCCAGCGGCGGCGATCTGGGATGGTTCGCCAAAGGCGATATTCAGGACAGCCTGATGTCCGGGATAGCCTTCACTATGAAACCGGGCGAAATCAGCGCTCCGGTCTTTGGAACCGACGGCATTTTTATCCTGCGTCTCGACAGTGTCAAGACTGTCGAGGGCGTCAAGCGCGTGCGTGCCCGCCGCATAGCCCGCATGATAAGCCCATCGCCCGAGCAGGTCAACCAGGTGCGCACCCGCGCCCGCACGCTGCGCAATCTTATGCGGCGTGAAGGCGGAAGCTTCGAGGCCGTGGCTGCCGACAGCGCGCTGAACGTCCAGAACAGCGGAACGTTCGTTATCGGCGGACAGATACCGGGGGTCCAGGCCGGACGCGAGCTTATGGACTATGTATACGGATCCACCGCCGGAGCGATAAGCTATCCGATATCAGTCGGGTACGCCGGAAAAGAATGCGTAGCCCTGATCAAAGTCATCGAGCGGGTCGAAAGCGGAACCGTGCCCTTCGAGGATGCCGCCACCGCTATCCGCGCCCAGCTCGCCCGCGAAAAGAAAATACCTCTGGCCGAGAAAAAAGCCCGTGAACTGATGACAGATTACGCTCAGTTCACGAGCCTCAGAGATTTCGCCGCGGCAAAGGGCCTTTCACTCGAAATCTCGCCCGAGTTCACCCGTCTCACCGGGTTGACCGGCGTGGGACGCAGCAACGCATTTGTCGGCACTGCTTTCGGTCTGCCGGTCGGAGTCAAGAGCGACCTGGTCGAGACCGGCGGCAACTATTACCTCCTGCAGGTTCTCAGCCGCACTGAAGCTGATATGAGCGCTTTTGAACAGGCCAGGGAAAATCTGAAGCAGCAGCTTGCAGGACAGAGAATGCAAAACCTCTATACTTTGTACAGCGGCGAGTTGTTTGAAAAAACAAAAATAGAGGATCTCAGAAAAGTGGAAATGGATTCGACCGCCGCCAGAAAGCAGGCCGAAGCCCAGAAAAAGCAGTCCGATCTCAACCTGATCCAGTAGGCCGGTAAAATCGCGGAGCGTGGCGGATGGATGCGTTCTATTACAAGAACCTTCTTGATAACCTGTACGATGCCATCTACTGCGTTGACCTGGGCAGAAAGATCATTTTCTGGAACAAAGCCGCCGAAGCCATGACCGGCTATACGGAAGAGGAAGCGATGGGCAAGGTGTCGTGCATCCAGGTGCGGATGCACGACAAGGCCGAGGGCGAGGGTGAATGCCTGAGCGCCTGCCTGGTCGAGCAGACTCTTGTCGATGGCAAGCCGCGTGAGTTTGATTGTTTCATCACCAACCGCAATGGCCGCAGGATTCCGGTGTCAGCCAGGGTCAGCCCGATCCAGGGCCCGGACTCGAACATCATCGGCGCCGTTCAGATTTTCCGCGACAATACGGCCCGGATCGCCACACAGCAGGTGATCGAAAAACTCAAGACCCTGGCGATGCTCGATCCGCTCACCGGTCTGGCCAACCGTCGTTATATCGAGAAACTGGTCGAAGCCAAAGCCGATGAACTGCGCCGCTACGGCTTGCGATTCGGGCTGCTTTTCATCGACATAGACCATTTCAAAAGCATCAACGACCGATACGGACATGACGCGGGAGACAAAGTCCTCTGGAGCGTCTCGCGCTGCATGTCTTCGAATATCCGCGCCTCCGATATACTGGGACGCTGGGGCGGGGAGGAATTCATCGCTCTGATCCTCAACGTGTCGCAGGAAAAACTGGCCCAGGTGGCGGAAAAAATACGCCAGCGTGTCGCGGATGATATTATCACCTCCAACGGCGACTCTCTCCGGGTGACTGTCTCGATCGGCGGGGTGCTGGCCGAGCCGTCGCCGGGAGCCGATATAGACCGGGAAAGGCTTACGCGCCGCGCGGATGAGCTGATGTACGAAAGCAAGAAAACCGGCCGGAACAAGGTGATAATCGAGCGGTTTGGGTTTGATCCGAAAGGATAACCAGCGGCTTTTGAAACATGCAGATTGATATTCGCTGACATTTCCGGGGGGCGCGGTTATCCGTGCCCTTTATTTTTTTGTCTGTATCCCCCAAAAAACCGGGGCCGTCCCAAAAGACCTTGCTTTTATTCTTTGTGAATCGTTGCAAAATCCAACGCGCGCAAAGAAATCATTCCTATAGAAATGACCGGCCGGTCACCCCTAAAAGGAAGGCTTATGGGACGTCCTGACAAGTCGATTGACGCCGCATTTCGAACCTCCCTCCACATCTGATCCGGAGGGCCGGTATCAGATAAAGGACCGGAAAATGTAAAACGCGGCGAAAAGTCCCAGTACGCTCACCAGGTTTATTTTCAATACCAGCGGCCCCACGGTCAGCGCTATCAGAATCAGGTCGATCGAAACAGGCCCGAACTTTCCCACAACCGAGGTCAGGAAAAAGTCCTTCGCCACACCGTCCGGCATTATCGTGGACAGGAACTCACCCATGTAACCGCCCAGCAACATGCCTGTGATCAGGACGATACAGTATACGGCAAATTGCTTGCGCTGATGTTGCAATTGATCCTCCTGGCCTGCGCCGTATAATCTTTCAGCTCCGCTCGACCCGCGCCGCGTTATCCTGACCGTTGTGCAACCGGCCGGAAGCCAGCAACGGTATCCGTCGGCAGAGATAGTACGAACATATGCCGGTGAAGCAGCCGAATACGAGACTGAAAACAACCACCAGCGGCCAGAGCAGGCCAACTACTCCGCTGTCGGCCATGGCCGCTCCGACCAGAAGAAGTTGCGTGAAATTATGAGCCAGCGCCCCGGCCAGACTCACACCCACAAACCCGATCCAGGGCATCAGCCAAAGAGCCAGAGGCAGCATTACAAGGAATGACAGCATCCCGCCGCCGAAACTCAGCATGAAAAACGGCGTGAACAGCCCGCCCCGGAACACCCCGCTGATAATAAGACGCATCACATGCACGGCGAGGGCTTCGCGCCAGCCCGCAGAGATCAGCAGGCTCAGAGTGACAATGTTGGCCAGTCCCAGCTTGATCCAGGGCACCGGTTTCGGTATCAGAGCATCCAGCACGAACAGCACCAGCTCGAAAACGGTGGCCATGGCCACCAGGCTCAAGACCTCGGTGCGCCGTCTGACTCCCGGCAAGTCGCGCGCCGGATCGTAATAAACCGCCGCGGCGGCGTCCAGTGACTGCAACATCTTATCTCCTAACGGCTGAGAGCGTCCATACCGGTTGCTGCGCCACCTGTGCCGTCCGCCCGTTCCAAACGGGCCAGCACGCGATTCGGCGCGCATACTATCGCCCCTCCAGCGCGCCGCACCCAGCCGGTCTTTTCACAGATATGCGACGGGCAGTGTGAGTCCTCGAATTTAATCGCCCCGCCGGACACCACAACTGTAATATCGCCAAGAGCGCCCCGAACGCAGAGCGTGGTATCGGCTCCCAGGCCCAGCCGGGCCACCTCGCGGTTATCGGCCTGGATAACCGCCACGAGCGGTCCGCTCTGAGAACCTGACAGACCGTGGCGGTAGAAGCCGGCAGAAAAAACCACGACAATCAGCACCAGTATCAGATCGAGGAAAGTGAACAGTGGCGGCAGCCTGAAAGATTCACGCATGGTTCCGCTCCACGCCGCTCAGGGCAGCGGCAGACCATCGAGGTCCGGATGCGGCAGATATTTCGAGAAACCGCTGGTGGCGCGCCAGAGCAGTTTCCCATCCTCGGTCCTGCCATTTTCGACATAGATCACCAGCCCCTCGCACTTTTCTTTCTCCAGCAGGGCAAGCCCTTTTTCCGGCCCCAGGATGAAAGCCGCCGTGGACATGGCATCCGCCTCCAGCCCTTTTTCCGTGACCACGGTGATCCCGACCACTCCGCCATTGGCCGGATAGCCGGTTCGGGGATCGAGAATATGATGGTACCGGCGTCCTTTGTCGACAAAGAACCTCTCATAGTCGCCGGATGTGGCCACGGAAAGCCCCTCGTGCAGGGACAGCGCGCCGATATGGCTGTCCCTGCGGCGCGGATGCTGCACGCCCACGCGCCATGAAACCCCGTCCGAACCCACTCCCAGCACGCCGATCTCGCCGCCCAGATCGATCAGGGCATTCCTCACTCCGGCCTGGCGCAGCACCTCAACCGCCCTGTCGGCGGCATATCCCTTCACGATAGCGCCCAACTCAATGATACCGCACCGCGCTCCCAGGCTCACGCTCCGGCGGTCCGCCGAAAGCTCCATATCGCGGCTGAGAGAGGTTGAGTCCAGACGGGACTTGATCTCAGACGAGTCCGGGGGATGATTGCGGCGGCGTTCCTCGCTGAATCCCCAGAGACGGCTTACATCGCCCAGCGCCGGCTCGAACGCCCCTCCGGTCAAATCCCTGGTGCGCAAGGCCGCCGCCAGGACCACAGACATATCCTCGCTCAACTCCACCGGCCCGGAGCCGCCCCGCGAAGCGTTCAACCGGCTGAGTTCGCTTTCCGGGTCATGCGGGTCGAACACCCGGTGCAGCCTGGCGATCTCGTCGCGGGCCAGATCCGCCAGACGTTTGGCCTCTTCCTTGTCCTGAAGGCGGATTTTCACTGACAGAAGTGTGCCCATGGTAAAACTGTCAAACGACCATGTGCGCACCTCAGGCAGAGTTTGAGCGTCATCTCCCGAAGCAAGGTAGCGTATGCCGGCAATCAGTATTACCAACAGAACAGCGGCTACAATCCGGCCTTTCAATTTACCTGTCACGTTCAACTATCAGTTCCACCAGTTCTCTGAGTTTTGCAGTCCTGCCGGCATCCTTAAATTCCCCGGTGACCTCGATGGCCTCGGCGGCCAGGTCCGAAATCCGGTCTATAGCGTATTCTATGCCGCCGTTATCGATAACCAGCGCCGCCACCCGCTCGGCATCCTCAAGGCTCAACATGTCCTGCCCGGCAAATATTCTTTCGATTTCAACGCGGGATACGGGGTCCATTACCTCCAGGGCATGGATAAGGGGCAGAGTCATTTTCTTTTCCCGCAAATCCAGACCTGTCGGCTTGCCGGTGTCTCCGGCATAGTCCGAGTAATCCAGAAGGTCATCCGTGATCTGGAAGATAGCTCCGAACAGGCTGCCGAAACGTTTCAACGGCTCCATATCCCGCCCGTCGCCCACGAGCGCAGCAACCGCGCACGTGGCGCTGAACAGGCTGGAGGTTTTCTCATGCATGAAATTGAAATAATCCTGTTCCGTCGCCGCGAGGTCGCCTTCCATCGACATTTGACGCATCTCGCCCAGGGCCAGGCAGCGGCAGGCGGCGCTCATCTCGGAGATCACGGCCGGCGAGGCCAGTCCGGCCAGAGCCTCGAATGCCTGGGCCAGAAGATAATCGCCGATAATTACACTGGTCTTGTGATTCCATTTCGAATTGAGAGTCTCTATACCGCGGCGGTGAGTGGAACTGTCTATCGAATCATCGTGCACCAGCGAGGCGGTGTGTATTATTTCAACCGCTGCGGCCAGTGAGATCAGAGTGGAATGATCACAGCGTTCGCGGTCAGCCACCAGAAACATCAGCGTGGGGCGAATCATCTTGCCCGAGCGGCTGAACAGGTGGCCGATTGTCTGGTTGACCGGGGTGAAATCGGCTTGCAGTATCCCTTCTATCCGGCTTCTGACATCCTGAAGTTCCCCATCCAAAGGAGCCTGAAGTCTTTCCAGCGCATCAGTCCAGTTTTTCTTCAGGCCGAGCAAGTTCTCACCCACTCTTGCGCCTCCATCCTTGCCCGGAGAAGGGTTCTCATGTGCCGCCACAGCGATCAACTTCACGATTCAAGCTAACATCCGGTCGATTTAAAGTCAATCAAATCTTGCTGTTACCCGATAACCGGGCCTTCCGCCGAGGGTTAATCATTGACACATTCTCAGCCGTTGGATAAATTATATGTTTATTTTTCTCTCGTGGCGCCTGCCGCGATCTCCTCGTGATTTCAAACTCCGGAAAAATTTTAATGTTCCGTCTGGCAATCTCCAACCTGTTCCAGCGCAAGATGAGAAGCGCGATCAGCGTGCTGGCCCTGGCCGTGGGCATCAGCCTGTTCATAGTCCTCTGGGGGCTGGTTAACGGCGTGTTGAACGAGTTCACCGAACGAATCCGCGGCATCGGAGCCGACATCACGGTCATCCGCACTGGCAGCAACCCGCTGCTGTTCGGCTCGGGAGTGCTCCCCTACAAGCTTGGAGACCAGCTCTCCACCATCGAGGGAGTAAAGACAGTCAGCCCGGTGCTGATCTGGAAAGCCACGATCGGCAGCGCACCTTACAACATTTTCGGTATCGAGCCGCAGAAATTCAGCGACCTGGGCGGCCAGCTCGTGTTCCTTGAAGGACGGATGCTCCAGGCGCCGGACGAGATGTTCATCGACAGCCGGATCGCTGCGCTGGAGCGCCTTTCAGTGGGCGACAGCCTGGAACTGCTCGGCCGTCATTTCAAAATTGTCGGGATCGTGCAACCGGGTGTGGGGACCCGTATTTTCCTGCCCTACCAGACCCTGGCCGAGCTTACCAGCCAGCCGGACCGGGTCAGCCTTTTCTTTGTCACCGCGCGCTCTCCCGAGCTGGTGGAAAAGGTATCGGCGCAGATCATCCGCGACATCAAGGGCGTCGAGACCCAGTTCATGTCGAACATCGCCGCTTCAATGGGCAAGTATATCGAGGCGCTCAACCAGTTCATCCGCGCGATCAACTACACCGCCCTGGTGATCAGCGCCCTGGTGATCCTGCTCTCGATGTACACCACGGTGGTCGAGCGCACTCGGGAGATAGGCATTCTGAAATCCCTGGGCGCTTCAAGGGGTTACATACTCTCCACAATCATGACCGAGGCGCTCGTTCTCTCCCTGCTGGGCAGTCTGGCAGGAATAGCCCTGGCCGTGCTCAGCCGTAACGCCATCGAATGGAAGTTCCAGCTCATTACGGTGGAAATATCCGGCAGCCTGCTGATCAACAGCGTGGTTTTAGGCGTGCTGGTCGGCGCGTTGGGAGCGCTATACCCGGCGCTCTGGGCCTCGCGCCAGGACCCGATCAAGGCTCTGGTATACGAGTGACGCCGCCGTCGCTTCAATTTGCCGGTAATTAGTTAAAAATGGGGCTGTCCCAAAAGTTCCCGATTTTACTCTATGCAAATTGTTGCTATATATAACCAATTGAAATAATAGCAGTTCCGTAGAGGTACGGCGCGCCGTGCCCCACATTTGAGATTTTTGGGACAGCCCCCTATATCTTTTAAGGCTTTTGTGTTGATCTCAGGCAGTTAGTTCTTTCCGCAAACTCCGGCCTACATCCCCGTCATCAGCCGCACCAGGACAGAGCGCAGAAGGTTCAGCACCAGGAAGGCCACGATCGGAGAAAAATCAATGCCGCCGATAGAAGGGATTATCGCGCGGAAAGGCTCCAGGAAAGGATCAGTTAAGCGCAGAAGAAGCCGCACCCAGGGGTTGTAGTAGTTGACCCGGAACCAGGAAAGCGCCACCCGAACAAGCAGAAGATAGCCATAGGCAGTCAAAAGAGTGTTGACCAACGGAATTAATTTGAGCATACAGTTCTCCCCCAGTCCGGTTTATCTTCAAGTCTCAGCTCAATTCACCGATAATATATATACGCCTGCATAATCCCGGCAGGCATGAACAGAAAGCGGCATGGAATGCCGCGGGCACTTATATCATCATGGAGGATGATATGATCCGCAAAAATTTCCTCTTTGTCCGTCCCAAGGCGGTGCAACCCGCCGGACGGCCTGGCGCGGACCTGATAACTCCGCTGCCTCCAATCCCCAACGGCCAGCCATCTGAACGCCAGGAACCGGTGGAAATCCGCACCCCGCTGGTCGAAGAGCAGGAAACAACGCGCCATCTGGGCGGAAAGCGCCGCCGTCTGTCCCTGGGCGACCTGGGCAAAGCGGCCGGGTTCCTTCTCTGAGTCCGGCCCGTCTATCCCTTCAGAGCAAGCCGGGCGCTATCAGCCATAAATCAAACATGGCTCTGAATATTGTGACCGACTGATAACTATAGTCAGGCAATGGTTATCAGTCTGCGCGCCTCCAGATTCATGGTTATGACGACAGCGGAGCAAGAAGTCCTGATGCCTGCCACTTGTGAATCGGAATACATTATCAGAGATATAAAGCGGAAAACTCAAGAGGCAGGATTCTGTCCACCCCTGGAACTGTGAACAGAAAAAACAGTTGCTTTAAACAAAATATGCTTGTTACTTTTCAACGTCAACTTTCCAATATCTCCTGACGTTATACACCAAAAGGAATCTGACATGCGCGCGAGAGAGATTAAACCTGGAATAGAAGCCATCTGCTGCCCCCACTGGGAACGGCGGCTTTTTGATTCGCTGATTCCGCTGCCGGACGGAACAAGTTACAATGCCTATCTGGTCCGCGGCCAACAGGCAACCGCGCTGATCGACACTGCCGATCCCGCTTTGCAGAAAGAGTTGCTGGAGCAGTTGGGTTCGGTGGGTCAGATAGATTATGTGATTTCACAGCATTCGGAGCAGGATCATTCCGGCGCCCTTCCGGTTGTGCTCGACCGTTTCCCTTCCGCAAAACTGCTTTGCAGCGAAAAAGCCCGCGATATGCTGATAAGCCATCTGGTCATTCCCGCGGAGCGTATACAGGTTGTGGCTGACGGCGAACAGGTTCCGCTCGGCGGAAAAACCCTTCAGTTTGTCTATACGCCGTGGGTCCACTGGCCGGAAACCATGTGCACCTATGTGCCCGAGGACAAATGCCTGTTTTCCTGCGACTTTTTCGGCTCGCATCTGGCGACGACGGACCTGTTCGTAACTGATCCGGCAAAGGTTTATGAAGCCGCCAAACGCTATTATGCGGAAATCATGATGCCGTTCCGAAGGATCATCACCATCAATCTGGACAAGCTCTCCGGACTTGATTTCGATATGATTGCGCCAAGTCACGGACCGGTTTATGACAAACCGGATTTCATTCTCGATGCTTACCGCGACTGGGTATCGCCAAACATGAAGAATGAAGTGGTTCTGCCCTACATCAGCATGCATGGCTCGACGGAAATGATGGCCAAATATCTGATTTCAGCGCTGGACGCCAAAGGCGTCTCCGTACAGCCGTTTGATCTGGCGGTGACGGACATCGGCAAACTGGCCATCGCGCTGGTCGATGCCGCCACGCTGATAGTCGGCGGCCCGACAGTCCATGTCGCCTCCCATCCGGCGATCCATTACGCCGCTCATCTCGCCAACGTGCTGAAACCCAAACTCAAATACGCCGCCATTTTCGGGTCGTACGGCTGGGGCAGCAAAGCGGTCGAGCAAATCGCCGGGTTGATCCCGAACCTTAAAGTTGAAGTGCTCGCAACTATAATGCAGAAAGGGCTGCCGGACGCGACAACTTACGCGCAACTCGACGAACTCGCGGCGGCGGTGGCCAAGAAACATGCTGAAAACCCGAATGTGCTTACATAAAAATAACAGTACAGGAGAAAGGAATCAGGGCGGTGTAAAACGGCGCCCAGATTGCATAATACAAGACGAGGCATAAACCGCCATTGCGGTCAACGGCCCTGATAAATTTCAAGAAAACAGATGCCTCATCGGCCAGAATAGTCGAAAATTTCGGGCAGACAGGGAAATGTTCCTTGATACGCTGAAAACGAGATTCGGCGCAGGCAACCCGATGGCGGCCGTAATGTTCGCAGGCCATAAACCATAACGGAAATTAGGTCTGTAGCAGAATTAAAGCAGAAGTTGAAGCGGAGTCATGCGCCAGGCAGGTTTCTTTACGGAAACAGGTCCGCAAGCTCAAGACTTTCGTTTCAACCGGGGATCGAGCCAGTCCCGCAGGCCGTCTCCCGCCATGTTGAATCCCAGGACAGTCAGCAGGATCGCCAAGCCCGGGAAGATGCAGACCCAGGGACGGCTGGTCAGGTAGTACTGGCCCTCGGTTATCATTGCGCCCCAGCTCGGCTGCGGCGGCTGCGCGCCAAGCCCGAGGAAACTGAGCCAGGCCTCTGTCAGAATGTTGGAGGCCACCCCCAGGGTGAGCGCCACGCTCAACGCGCCCACGGTGTTCGGCAGTATATGCCGCAGAAGGATGCCCGCCGGGCTGACCCCCACGGCCCGTGCGGCCAGGATATAGTCGCGTTCCTTGATCGAAAGCACCTCGGCCCGCACCAGTCGCGCAATCCCTCCCCAGCCGACCAGCCCCAGGACCAGGAATATTTTGGTTACGGTGGGGTCCTCGAATATCGCCATCACCGCAAGAGCGAACAGCGCGGTCGGGAACGCCAGGACAATATCGGTCAGA
Source organism: uncultured Gemmatimonadales bacterium (assembly GCA_964473155.1). Taxonomy (GTDB): domain Bacteria; phylum Gemmatimonadota; class Glassbacteria; order GWA2-58-10; family GWA2-58-10; genus JAJFUG01. The sequence continues at coordinate 14,134 of CAYYNT010000014.1, forward strand.
CGCATCAGGACATCATCCAGCCAGCCGCCCCGGTAGCCCGCCAGAGCACCCACGGCCACGCCGAAAACGCCCGATATGATTACGGCTATCAGACCGATCGCCAGCGATATGCGCCCGCCGTGCAGCACCCGGCTGAGCACGTCCCGCCCCAGGTAATCCGTCCCGAAAGGATGGGCAACGCTGGGCGCGGCCATCACCTGTTCGATGTCAACGCGGAACGGATCGTAGGGGGCCAGCCAGTCCGCGCCCAGGGCTGACAAAACGAGCAGCGCGGCGATAAGCAGGCCGAAACGCAGGCTCCAGGGTTTCCCGGCGCGTCCTTTCATCTTGAGGCCTCCCGCTCAGGCTCGGCAGTAATCCGAATCCGCGGATCGATCCAGGCGTAAAGAAGGTCGATCAGGAGGTTCGAGACGACGAACAGGAAGGCCAGAAGAATCACTCCGCCCTCGACCACCGGCAGGTCACGCACCAGGATCGCGTCATAGATAGCCCGTCCCACGCCCGGCCAGGCGAAGACTGTCTCGGTGGCCACGGAGCCGCCCAGAAGCGAGGCCAGGTTCGCGCCAACCACCGTGACCAGGGGAATGGCCGCCCCGCGCATGGCATGCCGCCAGAGGATGCGGCTCTCGGTCAGGCCGCGCGCTCGCGCCGCCAGGACGAAATCCGAGCGCAGCACCTCCAGCAGCCCGGCCCGCGTGATCCTGGCGAAATAGCCCGTGCTTATCGCGCTCAGACTGAGGGCCGGCAGGACCAGATAGCGCAGAGACCCGTCACCATACCCGCCGACAGGCAGCCAGCCCAGGACCCCCGCGAACACCACGATAAGCATCATCCCGAGCCAGAACACAGGGGTGGAAATGCCGCCGAGGCTCAACAGCATTACCACGAAATCCGCGGCCCGGCCGTGGTTCACGGCAGCCAGCACTCCCGCTCCCACGCCGAGAACCAGCGCTATAGCCACCGCGGCAAGGGCCAGGCGCAGCGTGGCGGGAAACCTTTCGGCCAGAACCTGGCTCACGGGCCGCCGCTGACGGTAGGAATAGCCGAGGTCGCCTCGCGCCAGACCGGCCAGGAACATCCCGTAGCGGATATGGAGAGGGCGGTCCAGGCCCATGTTCCGGCGCAAAGAGGCCAGGGTCTGCTCATCCGCGTGCTGGCCCGCCATCAGCCGCGCCGGATCGCCCGGGACCACATACATCAGGATGAACACCAGGCTGGCGATGCCCCAGAGCACAGGGATCAGACTGAGCAACCGCCGCCATAGAAAACGTATCATCTTGTCCCCACCTCTGCCACGGCCGCCCGGAGACGCCACAGCTCGGTGGCCCAGATGCCGGCCGCCGGATATTTCAGTCCGGACCAGCGGGAACCGGTCAGGGCCACCTGACCGGGATGATAGGTGAAAATCCAAGGCGCGTCGTCAACTATCAGCTTCCCTGCCTCGCGGTAAATGGCAGCCCTCTGTTCCTGGCCGGTGGATCTGAGCGCCAGATCAAGAAGGCTGTCCACCGGCTGGCTGGCATAGCGGGTGTAATTACCCGCGTCCCCCCAGTTCGAGCTGTGAAACAGCGTATAAAGGAAATTGTGGGCATCCGGGAAATCGCCGACCCAGCTTCCCCTGAACATCTCCGGCTCCCCGGCCCGGACCGCGGCCAGGAACGCCGCCCACTCCAGGGTTTTCAGGCGCACTGTCACCCCGATCTCGCTCAGACAGGCCTGGATAAACTCGCAGACCCGGCGGTCCTGCGGATCGTTATTGTACAGCAGAGTGATTTCCGGCAGGCCGCGACCTTCAGGATATCCGGCCTCGGCCAGCATACTCCGCGCGCGCTCCAGGCTGAAAGGATAACCCGCGGCTTTATCGTCATAACCGGGCAGGCCAGGCGGAAGAGGTCCGCATGAGACTGCATCCACGCCCTCGCCAAGCACCTCAGTAATCGCCCGCTTGTTGACCGCGTAATTGAAAGCCAGCCTGAGAGAACGGTTGCTTTTAAACGGCTCCCGGCTCAGGTTGAAACCGATATAGCGCACCGACAGACCCGGCCAGATATGCAGCCGCGCGCCGAAACGCCGCCGGACCAGTTCCGCCTGTCCCGGCGGGAGCTGTTCCAGAAGGTCCAGTTCGCCCGCGGCGAATTTTTCCAGCGCCACGGACACGCTCGGGACCACCGTGAATTCGAGGTTTTGAATATCCGGCATTCCGGGAGCGTATGACTCGAACCGCTCCAGTCGAACCCAGTTGTCGTGCTGCCAGCCGGAGAAACGGAACGGACCGCTGCCCACAGGGGCCTGCCCGAAAGCCTCCTCACCCTCACGCTCCACCTCCTCCCGCGGCACGATGCTCGCCCCGGTCATGGTGAGCTGCGCCAGAAAAGGCGCCCAGGGGCGCTCGAGGCGCAGGACCAGGGTGCTGTCATCCTCCACCTCTATCCCCTCCACGCTGACAGCCGCGCCCGCGCGAAAGCGTTCCGCCCCGCGCAGCGGAGCCAGTATCCAGGGGCGCTCGCTGGCCGAACGCGGATCGAGCATCCGCTCAAACGAATAGCGCACATCGGCGGCCACGACCGGACGCCTGTTGTGGAAAATCATATCGGTGCGAAGATGAAAGCGGAAGGCCAGTCCCAGAGAGTCAAGCGGCTCCCAGCGACTTGCCAGGCAGGGGACCACCTCTCCAGATTCCGGTTCGAGCCTTACCAGCGGATCGAAAAGATTGTTCACCACGGTCTGGGAAACCAGGTCAACGCTGTGAATGGGATCGAGCGACACCGGATCGGCGGGGATACGGAAACGGAACATGCCAGGCCCGGCGGCGTCTTCTCGCCGGGCGCAGGATGGGAAAAAAGCCGCAGACAATACGGCGCAAACCAATGTCAGATAGTAAAATTTCATCGGGCTGTTCCGGGAGCGTTTCCACATCGCGCGGCAGACTGCGCCCATGCTCTCAGCGCCCGGCTGAGTCCAGGGCGCCTGGCGGCAGCGACCAGACGCCGCTGCTGTCCTTGTCGAAAAAACCCGCGGCCAGGACGCTGTCCCCGGCGGCCAGGACATAATCCGTAGTATCGTGGGGCACGTAATTGGGACTGCCCATAAAATTTATCCCGACCAGTTGCTCCGGCGTGGCGGCGGTATAAATCAGAAAATACTGGGTCCTGTTTTCAGGATTGGGGGCAAGGAAAATCAGCCGCCAGTCCCTCACGGCGATCACGGAACCATCCGCGCGGCAGGGATATCCATCGCGGAAGCGGATTGGCAGCTTGTCTTCAGTTTTGTTCAAAATGAGATTGTGCTCCAGTGGCCCGTACAGGAGCAGCGATTTCCTTCTCATGGTCCGGGCGCTCACCTTTTTGTCCGCCCGGACCGGGATATCCGCAGATAGTTTTTCCCCAAGACGGACGGCGACGCGGCGGGTGTAGTTTTCCACCACGCTGTCCGCAGCGTTTCCGCCTGTCGGAAAGACCAGGAGCATGTTAGTGTATTTTTTCCGGAAAAAATCGTCGATCGGTCCGCCGAGCCTTTGCCCCTCGTACATCTTGGGATAAAACTTAAGGAAAATAAACATCAACATCACCACAACAAGGCCATAACGCACGGTTGGACTGCCGCCGAAGAAAGTGCGTCTTGGCTTTCTAATCTTCTCCTGGTCAAACCATTCCAACTTGTCCGGCATAACGCGCCACCCTGTGTCAGATTCTTCCCAGAGCAGCCAGTTTTTCCTGAACCTTTCCAAGATAATCGTTCACCCGCTCCGCATCCTGAAGCCCCAGGGCGCCGAGCATGACCTTACCCGCCTGCATGACCACAACTTTCTCGTAATACGGGTCTTTGGCCGAGAACCAGGCCACCTCGTCCTGGCTGTGGTCTTCCAGATCTTTGGCGTATTTGGTCATGAAGGTCTTATAAGATTCGTAGCTTTTCTGAGCCTCATCCACCGAATCGTGCAGGATGAAAAACAACTTGTACTCGGTATCACCGTCCTTGTACTCTGCGGTGAAACCATTTTTCAGGTCACTCTGTCCCAGGACATCGCGCGCCAGGTAACGCACGGTGTTGGGGATCTCATTCTCAGGCGGGAAAGCCTCCAGCTCCGGCGGAATGACCGCCTGCCCGCCAATGTTGGCCCTTGCAGCTTCAGCCAGCTTGCGCAAGGCCGGTTCCACCTCGCCGCCTTCCTTGAACGAGGTCACTTTCACGTAGTAGGCTCCCTGCCAGAAATGCAGGGCGTTGCCGGTAAAATAACCCTGGCAGCCGATCTGGTTGTACTGGGCTTCGTAGGGACGCTCAGAGGAGTAAATGCCGAAACCGCAAAGTTCATCCGCCATGCGGTAGACATCCACGACAGCCTGAAGGCCGTCCGGTCCCTGGTAGTCGGCGGTGGCCACTTCCTGGAAGTTATAGATCAGGTATCCCTCAGCCCCGCCGTTTATGTATTCCCAGAGGTTATCGGCGTTGAATACGCGCGGTTCACCGCTGCGTGTCCAGCCCTCGGCTGCCTGGCCGGACGGCAGGATCGAAAGGGCCGCGCCGCCTCCGGCCGCCGACCCGGCAGCGGTTTCTTCCTGCTTGTTCTTTGCGCCACCGCAACCGGCGGTGATTACAGCCGCAACGACCAGAAGGGCCGGAAGAAAGGAACCCTTCGCAGAACTGATATTCATCATGATCTCAGCGCTCCTCAAGTTTTATGATATATAGTTTTCAGTATCCTCAATTGCGCCACCAGCGCCTTTCGCGTACATACCGGTCAAACTCCTCGCGGTTGCGCAGGTTCTGATTGAAAAAATACAGCACCAGATTTTCAACCTCGTAAACCCAGATCTGGTTCATACGGCTGCCATAGATCTCAGTGGGCGGTCCGAGCAGGATATAGACCTCACCCATGTTCGTTTCCCAGCCCTCGCGCTGATCGGTGCTGAAATGGTTGTTGGCGTAATCGATCCGCTCGAAGTACTGGACTTTCAGCTCGTTGATCGCCGTGGCAGGCACGGGGTCCATTTTCTGCCAGAAACCATCCAGCGCCGCCTGGCGTTGATCTTCCGGAAAAGCCATCAAAGCCTTTAGCTCTTTTTCGCTGGCCAGATAACGCAGATAGCGTATCTCCTGCATGTAGTTGTCATTTACCCAGCTTTCGGACTTGACGATACGGAAAGTGAAACTGGTCGCGCGCGCCAGAGACTGGTTCTTTGCGTCCCGCAGATATACATCCACCTCGTAGCTGCCCAGTCCAAGAGTTTGCGAGGGAAGACGGATAAGCTTTCGCTGAGTCAGCAGGCCATCCGCAAGAGGCGCCTCAACCCGCGGGAAAACCATCAGCGCTTTCACCACCTCAGCGGTCAGCTTCCAGCCGCTGGGCGGGTTGGATGAGCCCGCGTAAACCTCAACCAGAAGGAATATAGGCTGCCCGGAGGCATATTGCAAGGAAGCGCTCTTGATGGCGGATATTTCAACTTGCGGATTGATCAGTGAATCTGAATTCTCCACAGCCTCGTAGAAAAAAGGGGTGCTCAGCTTAGGCAGCTTCTCTGTCAGATCCGGAATATTGACCGACACCCGTCCGTTGCCGTAAGTATGGGCGTTCAGGTCTTTGACCTCGGCGAATCCCTCATATTTGCCCGGCTTCACGTTCATTTCGGTCTGGAGCGGATCGAAATGCTTCTCGAGTGTGGTCTCGTCGTAGCTCGGTACTCGCAAATCCTTTCGCCACAAGCCGCGTAAAATATCATGAGATTCGGTCTCCCGCATACTCAGAAAAGCCTCATAAGAGCCCTCGAAATGATTTGTCCGCCTTAAAAAAAGCAGGTTCTGGTTTTCCACAGCCACGGTGATCAGACAGCGGGTGCTGTCTGCGGGTCCGCGGAAAAACGCCATTCTGAGATTAAAAGGGATTTCGTTCTCGAAGTTCTGGACTTCCTGCCCATAAAACTGCGATATATTCAAACCGGCTAACAGTAAGATCACCAGCGTGATTCTTGCCGATCCAGAGGACATTTTCTCTCCCCAGACTCCAGGTTTCTGCGGACAGCCGATACCTTTCGATAAGCATAATACACTGGAACAGCCGAAGCGTTCGCGAAGATTCAAACCACCAATCCGTCGCCTGACAGTTCAGCGCTTCACCACAAACCGCGTGTTGCGCTTCGTCATCCGTCCCGCCAGGTTCAGGTCCTCCACCCGCACCGACAGTTCGTAGACTCCATCCGGATTGTCCGAGATGTCTATCGCCACTTCCTCCTGCACCAGATCACGGCCAAGAGGCACACGGGTCTTATCCGCCGAGAGAACGACTTTTTCCTCGCCCGGACCGGCGCCGACAATGGATTTGAAGGTATCCAACATGGCGCCGAAAACATTGCGGTCGCGGCTGACCGTGCTGACTACATATGTCACCCGGTAACTGCATGTCCCGTCCGCCGCGGGCTTCAGGTTATAGATCTCCTGATAGGCAAACATTTTTTCAGCAGGATGGAACACCTTGGAGGGATTGGGATAAATTTCAAGCCCGTAACGTTTGAATTTACTCGAATCCGCCGGAGAGGCAAAAATATTCCTGGCGGTCAGTATCTGGCTCGATTGCAGCGAATCCCCGCTGAAAGAATCCATGCGCAGACTGCCGTTATATTGCCCCACGGCCTCGCCGTTCTGTATCCTTATAAAGTAACTGTAGTCACCGGCCGGAATATCCAGGCCGCCCAGATCGAGCACCAGGCGGTCAACCAGGTCATGCGGATTGAACGAGCTTTTGTGCTGCTCCACCTTCTCAATCCGGCCCACCTGCCGCCACTGCCTGTCATAGAGCAGCATCTCGAAAGCGATGTCATAGTAATAAGCATCCGTTTGCCGCAAGATGGTTATATCCCGTCCCGGCACTCCGAGGAATAATTCCAGGTTTCCACTGTCAGACGCCTGACTGCGAAAACTTACCAGATCATAGAACGAACGCAGGGAACGCCGGTAAGGCGACTCCACGCTTTCGCTGTGCAGCGCCCGCCTGATGAAAAGAGCATTGTCCGCCTCCTCTTCCATCAGAGTGAACGGATCGCCCGGATGATTGAGCAGACGGTAATAGATGCCTGTTCCGACCTCCTGCCGGCTGCCGTATAGATCACGCAGCCAGTTCAGGCGAGCCGCCTCCTCGTCGTCCCGCGGGTAGACATTGCCCTCCATGTCGGCCAGGAAGTCATTCTGGCGTCCGATCACGGATGAAAGGGCCGTAATAAGCTGATATTCCTGGTTGCCGTTGAGAGCGGCGAAATGCAGCACCAGGTCCGGCGCGTCCGGACGGTAGTAGACCCAGGTCTCATTGGGAAGGAGCCCTTCGCCGATCTGGGAGAATGTCCTGTCAGGCTGTCCGTGACGGATATAAACCAGCCCGCGGTCGTCATATGGCACATCGATATCCGGATAGTTCGCCGCCAGCGGACCGACCGAGGGATTGCGCCTGGCGAACGGAACCCGGTACAGGCTGTCAGCCCCGGCCAGACGGTAATAGTGGCGCAGAAGGCGCATACCGGGGGAAAGATCCAGTTCGTGGTCCCGTTTGAACCAGAACTGACGGAAAAACTGTTCGGCCTGGGCCGGAGGCGTCTGATCATACTCCTCCTGCTCCTCCTCATCCGCAATCATCACCACATCGTCCCAGTAGGCCTTGAATTCCTCGCGCCCCGATATATTTTTCACTCCCTCCCAGTACAGACGCAGCACCCTGTCGTAATTGCGCCGCCCGAGGCTGATCTTTACCATTTCAAGCCCGGCCAGCGGATCGATCCGTCCCTGCTCGGCCTCGATTATCTCCGACAGCACCTTTTCGGCGTCCTCCAGGTTGCCCAGAGCCTTGTTCAGAAGGGCCAGCTTGAAACCCAGGTCGCGGTTGAATCCACCCAGACCGAGCGAGAGTTTCAAATGATTCAAAGCTCTCTCGAGGTCATCCTTCCCATAACGTTTCATGCAAGCCGAACCAAGCCAGTAATGGGCCTCGGCGCTGCCCGGCGAAAGTTCCACCGCTTTTTCGAAACACCTGATCGCCCGCGAAACATTGTCGAGATCGAACCAACGCTCCATTACCTGTATCAGTCGCGCCCGGCTGTCCTTGCGCTCCAGATGGCAGCGCCCCACGCCGATCCAGGCTTTCTCGTCCTCCGGCGCAAGCTTCAGAGCCCGGTCGAACGCCTGGCGCGCCGATTCAGGATCATCCCGCTTAAGACGTTCGGCTCCCAGACGCAGCAATGAATTCAACTCGGTCGCGAGAGTGTCCCGGCGGACTATCTGACTCCGCAGCAGAAGCGAATCCGGCTCGACCGCGGCATTCAGGACACAAGCCGCCGCAAGAATGAAAGCCGGCAACAGGAAAACAGCCGGATTGAAATGACGTGCAGACATATGTGCGAACCTGATCCGCGAGGTATGGAGGCGCTTCTCCCGGCCGGTTGTATTCATCATTCATGCCCGCAGAAAGTCTTTATGCACACTGCAAAACAAAGGGCCGAAAACAAGCGGGGGCAAAAGTATCTTCCGCCCCCGCATCGCCTTGCCTCTGATTTTAACATCCAAGCCGTCTCAGGTCAATCCCGAGCCGTAGATATCAAGCAGCATCTGGTTATTGGGCGAGCGGCTCTCACCTATGGAGGTCACGTACACTCCGGGTTTATCCACCAGCGGGCAGACAAATTCGCACATTCCACATCCCACGCACAGGTGCGGATCGATATGCGGTTGCTTGACCTTGATCCTGTTCTCGCCGGCGCTGTCCAGGACCTCGACCTCCTCGAACCAGATCGCTTTCTTGGGCGTGGGGCACACCTCCTCGCAGACAATGCAGTTGTGCCCCTGGCTGTAGGGGATGCAGCGGTTCTTGTCGAAAAAGGCCAGGCCTATTTTGGTCTGGTGCTTCTCCTCCAGAGTTAGCTTTTTGATCGCCTGAGTGGGGCAGACCTGCCCGCAGAGAGTGCAGTTGAATTCGCAGTAACCCTGCTGCATCCTCAGGTACGGCGTCCAGAATCCCTCCAGCCCGGCTTCCATCAGCGTGGGCTGTATGGCGTTCTTGATGCAGACTTTCATGCATTCGCCGCACTTGACGCAGCGGTGCAGGAACTCGGTCTCGTCGACCGCTCCGGGCGGACGGATAAGGGCCGGATTGAATTTTCTCGACTCCCTGACATCGCCACCCGAGGCGAACGGCGGAGTCTTGCGCGGGTCGATCCGGCAGAGAGCCACCGCCCCGACCGCCGCGCCAAGCGAGGTCACCACCTGACGCTTGCTGTAATCCACGCTCCGCTCCTTCCGCGACGGCAGGCCGAAACCGAACGAAATCGAGCGGCTGGGGCAGGATTCAACGCAGTTCCAGCAATACAGGCACTCGGTGCGCAACCAGGTTTCCGAGGACTGCGGCTCGCAGGCGCCCTCGCAATTGCGGCTGCACAGAAGGCAATTGGTGCAGGTTTCCTTGTTCACTCTCAGGCGAAGAAAATTGAAACGGCTCAGGATTCCGAGCAGCGCCCCCAGCGGGCAGAGAAAACGGCACCAGAAACGCCGCCGCACCTGGTTGAGAACGGCGATGGCCGTGAAGATAAGGCCGATAAAAAGGCCCTGATAGAAATACGGCTGCTCGAACGACAGCACCTGACCGCGCAGAAAACCGAACACAGGCTGGATGACTGTATTGAGCCAGGGCCAGTCCAGCGCGAACAGCGGATAGAAAGCGGCGCGAACCAGCCAGTTGAACACCGGATTGACCGCCAGGGCAAATGAGCGGATGAGCACGGAAAAAGGATCAAGGAAGCCCACTATCTGAAGGCCGAACACCGAAGCCAGCAGAAAAAACACCGTCGCCAGGTATTTCCAGCTCTGACGTTTGTCATATCTGTTTCTGGTGATCTTGTCCTTGGGCTTTCGTCGGTTATGGCTCAGAATATGGTTGAGCGTGCCCATCGGGCAGACCCAGCCGCAGAAAAAGCGTCCCAGGCTCACGGTCAGTCCGACCACCGCCAGGCTCCAGAGCAGCATCCGCGGGACGCTGTGTTCGGCCAGAAAAGTGGAAATCGCCACCAGCGGATCGATATCGAAAAATATCTTCACCGGATAGGCGATCGTATCGGTCCCCTTGTATTCTGTCATGACCAGCAGAAAGAGGAACAGAACGAAAAACACTGTCTGGCTGATCCGTCTCGCGTTGCGCATCAGAGAGCCACCTCCCGGATCAGGGACGCCTCGGGGCTGATCGAGCCGAGGCCTCTTTCCTGCCCCAGCGCCAGGTATCGTATCTCCGCCGGATCGATCCCGAACAGGCCGGCCGCGCGGCTGTCAGCGGCAATGGGATCGATCGAGGCGATGACCGTGTCGGTCTGCTTGACATCCGACAGGCTGCCGCCCGAGGGACCGTTGCCGGTGAGTATGCGCACCGCGTCAACCACTGTCAGCGTGGGAGCGAAGAACGCCGTCATTTCGACAATGCTCAGGTTCACATCCTGGTGCAACTGGTTTCGCCGTCCGCCCATCAGACCGTAAAAATTCTTCATCCCGATTGTCAGGCGGCTCAGGCTGTGATGTTTGGCTATCGGAACGTTGATTATCTTGTCAACTTCCATTGCCGGCTGGTACACCGGCCACTGCTTGATCAGCTCGCCGCCCACCTCGATCTGTTTGAAATTGAAATCTTCGAGATAAGGGCATTCGGCCCCGGCCTTCTCAGCCGCTTCCTTGATCCCGCTGCGTACGTAGCAGCGCCGCGGGTCGTTGATCGTGTTGTCAAGCACTGTCACTTTTGAGGCTCCGGCCTCCAGGCACAGAGCCACCAGGGCGGTGACAACGGCCGGGTTTGTGGTGGCGGCCTGCTCCGGCACACGGTCCCAGCCGATATTGGGTTTTATCATAACCTTGTCGCCGCGCGAGACAAACACGCCAATGCCGCCCAGTTCCTGAATGGCGCGGCGAGTGATTGCATCCGCGTCCTTGCCGGTCACCACGCTCATCACCGGGCCGGAGGTTTTCACCGGCTCCCGGCGGCGCGGCAGGGCTGCGCCACCGCCCGCGGTAGTCTTCGCACCGCCGCCCTCACCCTTCCCGGCGTCTCCGCCGCATCCAGCCATGCCGGCGGCCAGCGCCCCGGCTCCCAGCACTTTCAGAAATTCCTTGCGCCCAATATGCATCTCCACTTTTCTCCCCCGCTCCAAAACTGAACCGGTGTCAGGTCCGAAATGTTGTTTTCATTATTCAGTGAAACTGTACTCACCTTCTCTGACAGCAGGCATGCCATTTATTTAGATTTCTCTTACATAAAAAGGCGTGCTTAAATCCGATGCGTCCACTGCCCAAAGAAAATCACAGCAAAAGGATAAACTATTTTAATAGCAATCCAGGACCACTTTGTCAACTATTTCAGTCCCGGAAAAGTTTCAACTAAGTTTCGCGCTGAAATACTCTACGGTTGCAGCCAGACCGCTGTCCAGGTCGGCTGAGGGAGTGAAACCCAGTCCGCGCAGCCTGGAAATGTCGGCATAGCTGGCCCGGATGTCGCCAGGACGTTCCCCGGCAAACACGATTTTCGAACGCGAACCAGTGACACTTTTTATTCTTTGCGCCAGCTCCAGCACGGTGATGAATTCCCCGCGCCCAACATTGTAAACCTCGCTGCCGCGATCCACGGCCAGAAGGATCGCCCGGACCAGGTCTTTCACGAAAATGAAGTCCCTCACCTGGCCTCCGTCGCCGAAAATCACAAGGTCCTCGTGACGCAGGGCGCGGTGCACGAAAATCGGCACCGCGGCCGCATACTGGCTGGCCGGGTCCTGGCGTGGCCCGAACACGTTGAAAAAGCGCAGGCTTACCGTATCCAGCCCCCAGGCCTCGCGGTACATCCGCAGATAGTATTCTCCATCGAGCTTGGTCACGGCGTAGGGGCTTTTCGGTTCGGGCAGCATGTCCTCGCGCTTGGGGACCTGCGGATTGTCCCCGTACACCGCGGCGCTGCTGGCGAGAACCACCTTGCGCGCTCCGGCTTTCCTCGCCACGGCAAGCACGTTGAGCGCACCCAGGGTGTTTATCCGCACGCACTCATCCGGGTGCTCCATGCTTTCCGGCACGCTGACCATCGCCGCCAGGTGAAAAACCAGATCAACGCCATCCATCGCCTTTTCCAGTTCCGCGATATCCGTGACCGATCCGCGCCGGAAATCGCAGTCCAGGCCTTCCAGGTTGGCGAGATGGCCGGTGCGAAGGTTATCCAGAACACGAACCTGGTGGCCGGAGCCTGAAAAATGCTCCACAAGATGACTGCCGATAAAACCCGCGCCCCCGGTGATCAAAACGCGCATGCGGACCTCTTATCTGTTTATTATTGTTCGTAATCGAGGGGTTGAGCCAGGCGGCCGGGATGACTATCACACCACACCGCTGATCTCCCGGCCGAGTGAGGATTTATAATACATCCGGGCTGTAAAATCAAGCCGCATGGAATTAAGTAACCTCTGGATATACTAAAACATGCGGAATAATCACCGCAAGCCCGATACATTGACTTTCCGGTCCTTTCCTGTTAGTTTTGAATTTTCCCGCCGACTATCCCATTTACTTAATGAGAAACTGCAAGGAGGAGAGATTGGCCAAGACATTTTCCACCACACCCAAAAAAGTGCCGTTTGTCGATACGCCCAACCGCAAGATCAAGACCGCCATCCCGGTTCCCGAGTCACTGCAAGTTATCGAGAGCCTGCGCCGCAACGAGCCGCTCTCGATGAGCGGCCAGCCCCTGGTCCTCTGGGACCACGCCAAGGGCGCCACGGTCTGGGACAAGTGGGGCAACCAGTGGATCGACTGGTCCAGCGGCGTGCTGATCACCAACGCCGGGCACAACCACCCGAAAATCAACAGGGCGATAATCAACCAGGTGAAAAGCGGCCTGCTCACAAGCTACTGCTTCCCGAACGACCCGCGCGCCGAGCTGGCCCAGCTCCTGGTGGATGTCACCCCCAAGCCGATGGACAAGGCGTTCATCCTGACCACAGGCAGCGAGACTGTCGAGTGCGTTTTCAAGCTGATGCGCACATACGGTCTGAAAAAGTACGGCAAGCACAAGATTACCGTGGTCTCGTTCGAGCGCGATTTCCACGGCCGCACACTGGGCGCACAGATGCTGGGCGGAAGCCCGGCCCTCAAGGAATGGATTGTCAATCTGGACCCGAACATAGTCCAGGTCCCGTTCCCGGACGGTTTCCGCACGCCTGACACCAGCTTCGAGCTGTTCGAGAAGTCGCTGGCCGCGAAGAACATCACCCCGGACATGGTGGCCGGTGTCCTGATGGAAACCTACCAGGGAGGCGGAGCCAGCTTCGCTCCGCCCGAGTACGTGCAGGCCCTGCGCAAGTGGTGCGACAAGCATGGCGCGCTGCTCTGCTGTGATGAGGTGCAGGCCGGTTTCGGGCGCTGCGGCACGCTGTTCGGCTGGGAAAATTACGGCATCCTTCCCGACCTGGCCTGTTTCGGCAAGGGCATATCGAGCAGCCTGCCGGTCTCGGCCGTGGTCGGCCGCAAGGATGTGATGGACCTGTACGGCCCGAACGAGATGACCAGCACACACACCGGCAACCCGGTCTGCGCCGCCGCCGCCGTGGCCAACATCAAGGCGATCATCGAAGAGAAGATCGTGGAGCACGGCGCTGAGATGGGCCGTATCCTGCACAAGGGCCTTCAGGCCCTGAAGAAGAAGTTCCCCGCGGTTATCGGCTCGGTGCAGGGCAAAGGCATGGTGGCCGGTCTGCACATGGTCAAGAAAGGTACGATCGAGCCGGATGGCGACCTGGCCTGGAACATCGTGAATTCTTGCGTGGAGAAAGGCCTCCTGATGTTCGCCCCGGTGGGCGTGGGCAGCGCCACGGTGAAGATCAACCCGCCGCTGGTGATCAAGGAGCGTCTGTTGCGCGAGGGCCTCAAGGTGCTGGAAGAGGCTATCGCCGAGAACGTCCGTTAAAACAGACTCGGTTTTAAACGGATTTGACTGGATGATTACGTAAGGGGCGATTCATGAATCGCCCTTACGCATATCCAAAATATTTGCGGGGCACGGCATACCGTGCCCCTTTTTTATGCTTATTTATCGCGGGTAAAGAACACCTATAAGCCATTTGCACTTCTGATCGGCGTTTCTTAAGTTTGAGCATCGACTGTCCGGAATGGTCTGACGAAAAACAATCTGAAGTGGTATGCAACTTTTTTGATGGGACTGACAAATGCCTAACTTCCCGTTAAGACTGACCTCGGCAAGTCTATTGCTGGCTTTTTGTTCATCTGCATTTTGCGGTGCAGCCTTTTGTCAGTCCGATGAAAGAAACGGCGAAACAGACTCAACGGCAGGTAAAACATCATCATCAACACGCTTGAGACCGGAACCGCCGGACTGGTATGCGGGAGATATGCACGTGCACCGGAGCTGCGGCGGAGATCCTGTGCCTGACAGCGTACTTTTGCCGAAAATGAAAGAAAAAGATCTGGCCGTAATCTCCGTACTGGCGGATATGGGCAACGGAGAGGTGAAAGATGCGGAATCAGACTTGCCGAAAGTCAACGGAAAGGATGCTCCGGAGTCAAAAGAGGGACGGATAATACACTGGGATGCGGAATGGCACTGGGATGCCACATATTCCAACTTTGAGCATCAGGCGCTGGGAGGACATCTTGTCCTGCTGGGGCTGAAAGAGGCCCATCAGATTTGGGATGAATCCCCTAACAGGATAGCGGAGTGGGCAAAAGAACAGAATGCCGTCTGCGGATTTGCCCATATGTGGTATCTAAATGATACGATACAGAGCGAATTGAACTGCTGCATACCGATAGACTATCCTGTAGAAACCGCTCTTGGAACGATAGATTTCATATCGGACGATGTCCGTGGCAGTGACTCAGCTATCCATGCCTATTACAGGTTGCTGAATTGTGGATTCCGGCCGGGTTTTGCAGCCGGAACGGATTATCCATGCAACGATAACGAACCGCTGGGGACTCTTCTGACTTATGTGCGGGTCAAGGATAAACCCCTGACCTACGCTGACTGGATAGAAGGGATAGCAAAAGGCAGCACCGTAGTCTCGCGTAATGCGCACGATGAATTCCTGGAATTCGTGGTGAATGACAGCATCGGTCCGGGCCAGGAAATCCGGTTGAAGGGAAAGGGAACGGTTCAGGCGGAAATAAAATGGTCCGCCGCAAAAAAACTGACCGGCAGAGTGGAACTGATATGCAACGGAAAAGTAGTGGCAAGTAAGAGTGGAACTGTAGATGCGGGCGCGCCTCTGATTCTGAAGACTTCGCAGGATTTCACCAGGAGCGGCTGGTTATGTGCCAGGCGGATGAGCCAGGAGGGCTATCAGGTTCACGCCTCCGCGGTGTTTGTAACGGTGGATGACGCTCCGGTCCGGGCCAGCGCCGAAGACGCGTTGTTTTTTGTCAGATGGATAGATAATATTCTTGAAAAAACCACACCCGGCGGTGAGTGGAACAGGTACTTCACTCATGACCTGAATGTGGTGCGGGATCGCTATAATAAGGCCAGGGAGATTTATCTGAAAATCTCAGAAGAAGCACGAAACATTGAAGACGGTGCTGTTAAATAGACTGCCTTAAATAATATTTGTTGGATTGGCGGGTTGCCAGTATCTGCTTACTGGGAGTCAATTACCGTTCCGGGTTGTTTTTTGCCTCTATCTGAATCTTTCATCGATTCCGGCTGATATCCTGGATCATCCGATAACTTCACCTGGAGAGAGATGCCCATATGAACATCTCGAAGCGTGACTTCATCATGTGCACAGGTCTGTTCGGCATGGCTCATCTTACCGGATCGGCCTCGGCATCTCAGCCCGAAGCCACTGGCGCAGAGGGTTCATCCGTGTTCAACGTCCGTGATTTCGGGGCTCTGGGTGACGGGGAAACGCCGGACTCCGAGGCCATCCAGAAAGCCCTCGATGCGGCAGGCGCTGTCAGCGGCACTGTTTATTTCCCGGCGGGACGCTATCCCTGCCACGATCTCGCCGTCCACCAGCATACGACACTCCTGGCGGAACCCCAGTGAGGATATCAGGGCCCGGCTGGAGCGACCCTGCTGCTGGATTCCGATGAGGCGGATTGCCTGCTCAACATAACCGGCGCTTTCGGAGTGCACCTAAGAGGGCTGTTCCTGCAGGGCAGGCGGGACGCGCGGAAAGAAATCCATGGAGTCTTCCTCAACAACGCGGAAAAATACAGCGACAAGGAAGACTCCATTGTCATCGACGACTGCAAGATAGCGGGGTTTTCCGGTCATGGCGTTTATCTGCTCCGCATCTGGCTGTTTATCATCCGCCACAGTATCATGCAGTACAACAAGGGATGCGGCGTCCAGATAACCGGCTGGGATGGATTCGTGACGGACAACCAGTTCTCGGGAAACGGCAGCCACGGTTTCGGCTGCGACAAAGTGGGGGCGACTGTCATGTTCACCGCCAACCGCGTGGAATGGAACGGCGGATACGGCCTGTATCTGGTCGCCGGGGATGCCTGGAACGTCACCGGCAACGCCTTCGACCGCAACTGGGGCGCCGGAATCTGCGCCAGGCAGATGCGCACCACCGCCATTACCGGCAACGTATTCCGCCGTTGCGGCAAGGACAGCAAACTTCTGGCCGAGGGGGAACACTCCTGCCATGTCCGCCTGGAGGAGTGCAGCGGTTTGACATTCGTTTCCAATACCTGCGCAGCGGGGCGCGACGACGGCGGCAAGGGCTTGTACACTCCGCAGGCCGGATTAATCCTGCGCAAGCTCAGCCATTCCATAATAGCGAACAACACGCTCTATCAGGGATATATGGACCGGATGGTCATCGATCTGGGGGAACACGGGGAAGGTTACATATTCGAGAACAACGTCGGCTGCCCCATGGCTTGAGCCGCCATAATGCATTTTCAGGGATGAATAGTATTTCCTGTCAGACCAGTACTGACACAATTCCTGACGTTCGCCAAAATAAAGCCACCTTGTACGTTATTCCCGATTCCCTATGTTCACGGCTCAGTTGCTCGCCCGGCGGACATCCGGCATGCGGATCGCCGGGTTGGCCTTGACAAAGGTGCTGAACGTGAACTCGAACCGTCCGCCCGGCAGGGTGATCAGGCTCAGGTTCGCCTGCCAGCAGTGCAGGTCGCGGCTGAGAATGAATGTCTGGCCCTGAAGGCCGCTGCGTGAAAAGTTATAGCTGCTGCTGTAGACCAGGTGCCAGTCGCGGGTGGGATTGAATGTGAGCGACCAGCGCAGGCTCTGGTTGTTGTTCAGGCCGCCGCGCGTGCGGGCCAGGCTGTGGCTCAGGTTCACTGTCCAGGGCATGCTGCGGGCGTAGGACATGTCGCGCTGGTTCTCGTAGCGCTGCTGACGGGTCATGTCGAAAGCGCTGCCCTGATAATCCGGGTAACGCTGGCTCTCCAGATAGGCCTCCTCCTCCTGTTCCGCCATGCTGCCGCCCTGCTCCGCCTTGTACGTGCCGCGCAGGGTGAGCGTGGTGCTCAGGTTGTTCATGAACGGCTTGAAATGCTCCACCAGGCCCGGTTCCACGAGCTGATGGTTCATCATGAGCTGAACGTTCAGGAAACTGGCCGGGCTGCTGGTGAACGAGGTGTTGAGGTCGCTCCAGCCCAGTGTGTCGCGGCGGGCGGCGCGGATAAGATCGTAGCCCAGGCTGTTTCGCACCGAGAACAGCTTGCCGTTTTTCACCCCCGGCTCCTGCCCCGGCTGCCCCTGGGCCTGCCTCGGCCCTGACGACTGCGCCTTGCTCTGGTCCTCATCCGTGCGGTACTTGTAGTCGATATCGTTGGAGACAGTGAAATCCAGGCGGTTGACCCGGCTGGCGGGGCGGTCTCCGGCCAGGTCGGGCTGGTAGGTGTAAGTGAGCCGGGGCATTACGCTGTGACGCCAGCGGAAAACCGGCCCCACTTTCGGACCGTCGAACACGCCGTATATCTGGGTGGAGAACGAGCTGGACAGGTTCAGGCTCTGGCGGGTGTCGAAACCCGTATCTGTCGCCTGATTGTCGCGGCTGGTCTCGGCTGAGTAGCGCAGGCGCGGGTTTATCTTGAGCCAGCCGTAGAGGGTCTGCGGCGTGTCGAAATCCATGCTGCCGCTGGCCCGGTGGACGCTCCGGGTGTCGGCGGTCTCGCTGCCGCTACGGGTGTTGCTGTAGGCGGTCGAGGCGCCCCAGGTCATGTTGTAAAGCCAGCCCGCATTGATCAGCCCGGCGCGGCGCGGAAGGTTCCGGCTGCGCTCCGGGAAAAGGCTGCGCTTGTTCAGGCTTAGCGCCAGCGAGGGCAGCGTGGAGGTGGAGGTCCCCTGCTGCAGCATCTTCTGATGGTCCAGGGTAGAGCTGATATAGCCCCAGGAGGGACGCCAGGAGAAAGTGGCCCGGCTTTTCAGGCTCTGGCGCAGGACATCCTGGATGTCGAACGCCGTGCGGCTCAGCAGGTTCCGGCTGCTGGTAAAATTGATCTCCCCGTTAAGACGGCCCTTTTCTCCGACATTCTGGTTGTGGCGGCCGAAAATACTGTAATCCGTGGAGCCGTTGGACTTGTCCCAGATGCGCCGCAGGTCGAATTCCCCATCATACCCGTATCGCTCGCGGTAGCGGGTGCGCCCGCGAAGGGTGGTCTGGCTGGAGGTGCGGATATCCAGCGCCCCCATCACGTCCACATTGTCGTTTATGGCCCAGAAATATCCCAGGTTGCCTATCGTGCGGCCCGTGCCGGAGCTGCGCATCACGCTGTTCAGACCGATACGCGGCTGGAGTATTCCGCTGACCCGGTTGCCCCGAGTGACCGGAAAGAACACGAACGGCAGGGCGAACACCGGGACCCGTCCCACCTTGAGCACCACCGGTGCGGCGAACACCCGGCGGTCACGGATCACTTTTATCCGCGGGCTTTCGAAATGGTAGTGGCTTCCCGGCTCGGTCAGGTCGCAGGTGGTGAACGCGTTGTCCGCGCCATAGATGCTGTCCGGGCCGACCTTGCTCAGGCGGCGGCTGTCCAGGATCCAGTCGCCGAACGTGGTGTGCCCGCCCGAGATCATGCCGCGGTCGCGCTCCACGTTGTAGCGCATCTGCGTCCCCTCTATTTTCTCGGTCCCGTCATCCAGCGCGGGTTTCCCGCTGACAAATATCTCCCCGGTCAGGCGGTTGTAGGCGATAAGAGAATCGGCCTGCACTTTCTGTCTGTTCTGGGTCACCTCGGCCTTGCGCTGAAGAAGCATCACCCCGCGGCGGACCAGGAAAGTGATCTGCTCCCCGCTGTAAATGATCGTCTCACTGCCGCCGCCGCCCAGTTCGGCAAGGGCGCGCATGGTGGAGTCCGGCTCGGGGATATTCGATTTTGAGGTGAGGGAATCGGCAATCGAGGCGGCAGTGTCCCCAACAGCTTTGGAAAGGCTGCGCGGGACGGAAGTTCGCCCAAGCGGCGCCCCTCTGGGCGCACCGGCTTCCACAGCCAGCGCGGTCAGCAGAAGGGCGGCGAGAATGACAGGGGGCAGCGCGGTCAGTCTTATCGCCACGGACGACTCCGGCCGTATCACTGCGAGTCGGCGGTTTTCTTCTTGCGCGCCACTACCAGCGAGATCCAGACACTGATCTCGTAGAGGAAACACATCGGCACGGCGACCAGAATCATACTGCCCGGGTCGGGCGGCGTAACCACCATGGCGATGATGAAGATTACCAGGATAGCGTGGCGCCGCTTGGACCGAAGGAACTCGGGAGTCACCAGACCCAGCCGGGCCAGCAGCATGACCACGATAGGAAGCTCGAACACGGCCCCGGTCAGGAGCACCATCTGGGTGGCCATGTCCAGGTACGAGCTGGCCGTGAGCATGAACTCGGTGGAGGCGAACTGGAATTTGGACAGGAACGCCATGCCCAGGGGCAGAGTGACATAGAACGCCATCACCGCGCCCAGCACGAACATGAACAGAGAGGCGAACAGGAGCGGGAACACAACCCGCCGCTCTTTCTTCAGCAGAGCCGGGGCGACAAAGGCCCAGGCATGGTAGATTATGGCCGGGGAGGCAAACAGCAGGCCAAAGAAAAAAGACAACTTCATGGCGATCATGAAACCCTCTGTGGGCTTGATGATCATTAATTTACCATCCTTCAGATACGGCAATACCGGTTTGACTATTATTGCGAGCAGATCGTATTTGGTGTTCAGCCAGAAACCCAGGACAATACCGGCAAAGATAAATGCCAGGCACCAGAGGATGCGCTGACGGAGCTCTTCCAGGTGATCCAGGAAAGGCATCTCGCTCCTGCGGTTGAGATCGTCCTCGTCGGGATTTCCGTACTCATCGAACTCTTTTGCCGCCTCGACCGCGCCGCCTGGATTATCCACCTTCTCGGGAAGGTCCCTGCTTTCTGCCATATATTTGTGCCACTCTTGAAGAATGCCCGCTGTCAGGCCGCCGGACTCTCCGGTCAGGCCGGAAATATCAAGCTGATAATATACTTATCAATCGCGTTAAGAGCAAGGCTGACATCGGAGAGCGCATAACCGGACCTGCCGCCGATCCCTGTACAGACTTGGCTTTTGAACGCCACCGGATTATCTTTCATTTTATACACTCCAACCGGCAAGAGGAGCTAATGGATACAGAGAAAAAAGATTTCGACGGCATACGCACGGTGGAAGAACTCAAGCAACTGGTGGCTTTCCTGCGTTCTCCGGAGGGCTGCCCCTGGGACCATGAACAGACCTCGCGCTCGCTCAAGCCTTACCTGCTGGAAGAGGTCTACGAACTGCTTGAGGCTATTGAAAGTTCAGATCCGTCACACCTGTGCGAGGAACTGGGCGATGTTCTTATGCACCTCTGCTTCCAGGTCTCCCTGGCCGAGGAGGCCGGCAGTTTCACCCTGCCGGACGTAGTGGCGAAAATACGCGACAAGATGGTCCGCCGCCACCCGCATGTCTTCGCCGGGGCGAGGTTCGCCAGCCGCGAGGACCAGCTGTTCGCCTGGGAACAGATCAAGAAGAACGAAAAAGAAAAAACTCTGCCCGCCGGGGGCCAGGCTCCCGAGCGCTCGGTGCTGGATGGTCTGCCGAGAAACCTGCCGCCGCTGCTCAAGAGTTATCGCATCCAGGGAAGGGTAAGCAAATACAATTTCGACTGGTCCGGGCCGCTGGAGGTGTTCGACAAGGTCGAGGAGGAGATCGGCGAGCTGCGCCAGGCGGTGGAGACAGGCCACAGGGATTCGATGGAGGAGGAAATCGGGGACCTGCTGTTCTCGGTGGTGAACCTTGCCCGCCTTCTCGACGTGCACCCGAAGTTAGCCCTGGAGCGCACGAACGCCAAGTTCACCCGCAGGTTCAAGGCTCTGGAAAAAAAGCTCCGTCAGCGCGGCCTCCGCCTGGGCAGCCTTCCGCTCGAAGAACTTGACCGTGTCTGGGACGAGGTCAAGCGCGAGGAGCGGGAGGGTCAATCATCCGAACGGTCAGGCAAGAAAGCCTGATGCATCCAGCTTTCAACGCCCCAGCATCCAGGCCCGCACGCTCTGGAAAAACTGACGGTTGTTCTCCATGCCGTTGTACGAGAAAAAACTTATCCCGCCCGCTCCGAGCGGCTCGATCCGGTGTGCCCGCTCCATTGTCTGGGATACCGTGGTATCCCAGGCCCTTATTCCGGCCCAGACATTCCCCGCGCCCACAGCCAGGCAGGCGGCCTCGATCTGATCGTACACCAGGCCGGGCTTGCTGCTGTAAGCCATCGGGACCACGAAATCAAGCTGTCCCTGACGCACCCAGCGTGTCCAGTCCTGGGCGTAAGTGCGATAGGCCTGGCCGATATCCGGCTTGACCGCGGCCGACAGCGGCATACCAGGACGCACCTGGTTCAGATGGCCGCGCAGGGTTTCCACGAACTGCGTGACCAGCGAGGCCTTGAATGCCAGCCAGCGCTCGGACAGGCTGTCCACGGCGGCCCGTCCCAGACGGCTTTCGAGCTGTTCCCGCCCGGTTCGCAACTGAAGCGGATCCACACCGCACAGAGTCGCGAACTGCCGTCTTGCCGCCGGACTGTAATCCACCGCATCCGCCGGGTAGCGGATATAATCCAGGTGCAGCCCGTCCACCGGATAGCGGCTGACCAGGTCGAGCAGGAACTTTTCCAGTTCCCGCGCCGATTCAGGCTCGGCCAGGCTGCGGAAAGCCCCCTCGATCCTGAGTTTCGCATAGCGCTGGAAAGGATATTGGCTCATGCGCTCTCCGGAATAATTCATCATTATCCATTCAGGATGGGCCTTCACCACGTGGGCGTTGTCCCGGGGAAGTTTTGGCGCCGACCACACCAGCAGCGT
Source organism: uncultured Gemmatimonadales bacterium (assembly GCA_964473155.1). GTDB lineage: Bacteria > Gemmatimonadota > Glassbacteria > GWA2-58-10 > GWA2-58-10 > JAJFUG01. The sequence continues at coordinate 36,468 of CAYYNT010000014.1, forward strand.
ATTGACCCAGGCGTGAACTTCGATGCGACGGGCATGTGCTTTCTCCAGCACATAGGCCAGCGGATCGAAAGCTCCCGCCACCCGCTCCGCATAGTCCTCGGCCGGCGGGAATACCCTGGAAGGGAAATAGGCATCCGCGCGCCCGCTCACCTGAACGAAAAGGGTGTTGAACCCGGCCCCGGCCGCCTGCTCGATCATGCGGTCAATGCTTTCGCGGGAAAGAAGGCTGGTCCGCACGACCCACATGGCCCGTCCGCCATTCACCGTCCGTTCCGCAACCTTACCCTCTTTCGCTCCCGCCGACGGCCGCATCCGTATTGTGGCTTTCCTGGCCGCGAATGTTTCCTGAAAAGCCACACTCGTTATTATAAGCAGCGCCAGCGCCATTTTAAGTCGCATCCGCCCGATCCACTCCTGCTTATTCATTTCATGTCATAAAAAAAGGTAAGGCATCGCGGGCGTTCCCGGCAATCCCTTACCTTTTTCAAGTCTCATAACTCAGTCCTATTCGGACTTTTTCTCTTCTTCCTTTACTTCCACCGTCTCCGCCGGAGCAGTTTCCACCGCTTCCGGAGCCTGCGCGGCCTTGGCCGGAGCGGCCTCGGCGGCCGGAGTTTCCTTTTTCTTGCGGCCACGGCGGCGGCGTCCGCCGGTCTTTTTCGTCTCTTCCTTGACCAGCTCGAAAATCACCATTGTGGCGTTGTCGCCCAGACGGTTGCCGAGTCTCAGGATACGGGTGTAGCCGCCCGGACGGTTGCGATAGCGGTCGCCCAGAGCGCCGAACAACTTGTCCACAACTTCCTTGTCCCGTACTATGCGCAGGACAAGACGGCGTGCGTGCAGGTCGCCGCGTTTGGCGAACGTGATCAGTTTTTCCGCCAGCGGACGGGCCTCCTTGGCCTTGGCCACGGTGGTCTCTATCCGCTCATGCTGGAACAGGCTGGTCACCATGTTGCTGAGCATCCACCGGCGATGGCTCTGCGACCTGTTCAGGGCCCTGCCTTTTTTCATGTGTCTCATGAGTATTCCCTTAATCGCTTGAAACCATTTTGAAGCTCACCGGTGATTATCCGGACGGCTCCAGTAACGTGTCGTCCCAGTCTCTACGCCGGCGTTCATTCCGCCGGTTCAGTCCTGATATCCTCGCCCTCATCGTCGAGGATTTCCCATTCGCCTTTTTCGTTCTTTTCCAGCTTCATCCCGAAATGCATCCCGTGACGGGAAAGGATTTCTGATATTTCATTCAGCGATTTGCGTCCGAAGTTCCGGAACTTGATCATCTCGCTCTCGGACTTCTGGACCAGCTCGCCCAGTGTCTTGATATTGCTGGCTTTCAGACAGTTGCTGCTGCGCACTGAAAGTTCGAGTTCCTCGACGCTGCGGTTGAACAATTCCTTGAGACGGTTCTTGCGCAGATCGGTGGCTGTCGGCTTGGATTCCTCAGGCTCGCTGAAAGTCTTGAGGAATTCGAAATGACGGATCAGCATCTCGGCCGCGTTGATCATCGCCTTCTCCGGCGTGATCGCCCCGTTGGTGTTCACCTTCATCACCAGCTTGTCATAATCCGTGCGCTGCCCGACACGCTGCTCCTCGACATCGAACGAAACCTTAACCACCGGCGAGAACAATGAGTCGATGGGAATGAACTGCGGATCATCATCCGGCGCTTCATGGCTGTTGGATGGATGATATCCGCGGCCGCATTTGACCATCAGCTCCATACGGACATTTTTCTTATCCTTCAGGCTGAACAGGTAAAGGTCCTTGTTCACCACTTCAAAACCCGGAGATGTCTGGATTTTTGCAGCCGTAACCTCGGCGGGATCATGCACCTCGAGCTTGCAGACTCCCTCGACTGTTTCCTCATCCCGGCGCTTGAGCACCACCCGCTTGAGGTTGATTATTATTTCCGGCATGTCTTCAACAATACCGGGAATGCTCGACAGTTCATGCAGCACGCCTTCCACCCGTACTCCCCAGATAGCGGCTCCCTCGAGCGAGGAGACCAGCACGCGGCGCAAAGCGTTGCCCAGGGTGATACCAAAACCCCGCTCCAGCGGATACACGCTGAATTCTCCATATGTCTCGGAGTAATTCCGGGTGTTCTTTTCTATTCTGGATGGCAGAACAATATTCTTTAGATTCATGACCCGTATATCTCCCGCTTGAATTATCAAGCTTAAGGGGGAAATTAATCCCGGGTTAACATTACTTCCATCCTGCTGCGCAGCGTTCAGCCTCGGCCTCCCCGCCACGAACAGATCGCCTTTTCGCCGCGGGACTGCTTCCGGCCCCATCACTGCGGTTTACTTCGAGTACAATTCCACAATCAACTGCTCATGCGTCGCCACCGGGATATCGGCCCGGCCGGGTATCTCGAGCATACGGCCGGTCTGCGACTTGTAATCCACGCTCAACCAGTTGACCGGCTCCTGCTTGCCGCGCCGCTCGATGGTCGAAAGGATCAGTCCGAGCTGACGGCTCTTTTCGCGCACCGAAATTTCCTCGCCCGGTATCACCTGATAACTCGGGATGTCCACCACCTTGCCGTTGACCGTGATATGGCTGTGGCGCACGAGTTGCCTGGCGCTTTTCAGGCTGGGCGCAAGCCCAAGGCGGTAAACGATGTTGTCGAGACGGGTTTCGAGAAGCTGAAGAAGGTTCTCACCCGTGACACCGCTCTTGCGTGACGCCTTCACGAAATAGTTGCGGAACTGCTTTTCAAGCAAACCGTAAATCCGCTTGACTTTCTGCTTCTCTCTCAACTGCGTGTTGTAATCGCTGGTCTTGCGGCGGCGGGCGGCGTTCCTTCCGTGCTGCCCCGGCGCAAAAGCGCGACGCTCCACCGCACATTTGTCGGTGAAGCAACGCTCGCCTTTCAGGAAGAGCTTGGTCCCTTCCCGGCGGCAGAGTTTACAATTGGCATCCAGATAACGTGCCATTTAGGCTCCTCCAAAAATCACTGATATATTATACACGCCTGCGCTTGGGCGGCCGGCATCCGTTGTGCGGGATCGGGGTGCAATCCCGGATCGATTTAATGGTGAGGCCCGCTGCCTGAATGGCCTGGATCGCCGATTCGCGTCCGCTTCCAGGTCCCTGGACTTTAACGTGCACCCGCTTCATCCCCAGGTTTATCACCTCGCGCGCTGCGTTCTCCGCCACTGTCTGCGCAGCGAAAGGTGTACTCTTCTTCGAGCCTTTGAAGCCTACTTTGCCCGCACTGGCCCAACTCACCGTATTACCGTTCAGATCCGTGATGGTAACGATGGTGTTGTTGAAACTGGCCTTGATGTGGGCCACTCCCTCGGCTTCCACCTTCTTGACCTTCTTTTTTACCTTCGATCCTTTTTTGGATGGACTGGCCATTGATACTCCTGTAAGTTTAAGATCGCACCGGACACGGACAAAATCGCTCCGTACTCACGGCGCAGGCTGCCTGTTATTTCTTAGCCTTGGCCTTCTTCTTACCCGCTATCGCCTTGCGCGGTCCCTTGTGCGTGCGGGCGTTCGTGTGCGTGCGCTGCCCGCGCACCGGCAGGTTGCGGCGGTGACGGAGACCGCGGTAACAGCCGATATCCATCAGCCGCTTGATGCTCATGCTGATCTCGGTGCGCAGCGCACCCTCGACCTTGTAGTCCCGCTCGATCACACTGCGCAGACGGGCCGCTTCGTTATCCGTCAGATCGGCAACTTTGGTGTCCGGGTTAATCCCGGTCTTTTCGAGAATCTCGTTGGCCGATGCTCTCCCGATGCCGAAAATGTAAGTCAGGCCAATCTCAACCCGCTTATTCCTCGGGAGGTCTACTCCTGCTATACGAGCCATAAACTGTCTCCAGACTGGTATTGGCGTTAGGGGTTATCAACCCTGACGTTGCTTGTGCTTGGGGTTCTTGCAGATAATACGCACTACCCCCCGCCGGCGAATGATCTTGCAGTATTCGCATATTTTCTTTACTGAACTGCGTACTTTCATCTTCACTCCACTGTCCTGGTATTTATATCATTTGTACCGGTACGTTATCCGTCCGCGGCTGAGGTCATACGGGCTTAGCTCGAGAGCCACCTTGTCTCCGGGAAGAATCCGGATGAAATTCATCCGCATCTTTCCGCTTATGTGAGCCAGGACCTCGTGCTTGTTTTCAAGCTCCACCCGGAACATCGCATTCGGCAGCGGCTCGATCACCGTACCGGTCACCTGAATTGCATCTTCCTTAGGCATAAAGTTTCCTGCAAAAGTGTTGAGCCGGCGCTGTTTCAGGCCAGGGTCAATATCTCAGGACCGTTCGGCCCCACGGCGATTGTGTGCTCTATGTGCGCACTGAGCTTACCATCCGCCGTGACAACAGTCCATTTGTCATCGAGGGTCCGAACATTGTGGGTCCCCTCGTTAACCATCGGCTCAATGGCCAGCACCAGCCCTTCTTTCAGCGGATAACCGATTTTCGGCCGCCCGTAATTCGGCACCTGCGGGTCCTCGTGCAGGCTCTGTCCGATTCCGTGTCCCACCAGGTCCCGGACCACGGAATATCTGTCCGCCTCCGCCACTTTCTGAACCGCTGCCCCGATATCCCCGATCCGGTTGTTGACCACCGCCTGCGCGATCCCGGCCTCCAGCGCCCGCCGGCAACTGTCGATAAGCCTTGCCCGGCGCTCATCCGCCGGTCCGACACAAAACGTGGCCGCGGCATCGGCGTAGTATCCGCGGTGGAACGCGCCGACATCGACGCTCACCACATCCCCTTCTTTAAGCCTGCGGCCGCTCTTGGGAATCCCATGAACGACCTCATCGTTCAGGGAGACACAGAGCGTATTCGGGAACCCGCCATAACCTTTGAATGCCGGCCGGCTGTCCGGATACGACAGGATAATGGACTCGGCAATCTCATCCAGTTCAAGAGTCGAAATGCCCGGACGTATTTCTTGTTCCATCCTGGCCAGCACCTCGGCCACTATCTTGCCCGCTTCCCTGATCTTATCAATCTCGAAACGAGTCTTGAGAAACACCATCTGCGTTCACTCCCGGTCACATTGAACGGCGGCTGGGCAGTTTGCCCTTCTTCATGAAGCCATCGTAGTGACGGATAAGCAGGTGGCTCTCCATCTGCTGAATCGTGTCAAGCGCCACACCAACCACAATCAGCAGGCTGGTGCCGCCGAAATAGAACGGCACGTTCATCCATCGCATCAGGTACATAGGCAGGACCGCAATCGCAGCCAGGAAAATCGAGCCTGGCAGAGTGATGCGTGTCAGGACCCGGTCGATATATTCGGCCGTCTTCGCGCCCGGACGTATGCCGGGGATAAAACCGCCCTGGCGCTTGAAATTCTCCGCCAGGTCCACCGGGTTGAAAATCACCGCGGTGTAGAAATAGGTGAAGAAAATAATCATCAGCGTGTAGATGATCACATACGAATCCGTACGCGGCTGAAACCAGGCGGCGATATCCTCCAGAATGCTTCCCGGGGCCAGGAACGTGCCCAGAGTCGCCGGCACGACAATAATCGACTGGGCGAAAATGATCGGCATGACACCGGCGCTGTTTATTCTCAGCGGCAGGTGCGTCTGCTGCCCGCCCATCACCTTGCGTCCGACCATGCGTTTCGGGATCTGGATCGGTATCTTGCGCGCGCCCAGGGTCATCACGATCACGCCGGCGACGATCGCCACCATCACCACAATCAGCAGCAGCATCGGGATTATCCCGATCACGTCGTTACGCAGCATTTCGATCGACTGGAAAATCGCGCCGGGGAAACGGTCCACGATTCCGAAGAAAATCAGCAGGCTCATGCCGTTGCCGATCCCGCGCTCCGTTATCTGCTCACCCAGCCACATTATGAAGACTGCGCCAGTAGTCAGGGTGACGACAGTGGTCACCCGGAACATCCAGAGGTTCTGCATGCTCACCGCGCCAAGGCTCTGCAGGAATGTGGCTATACCCACGGCCTGGATGAAACTGAGCACCACTGTTCCGTAACGCGTGTACTGGTTGATCTTCTTGCGCCCCTCCTCGCCCTCCTTCATCAGCTTCTCGAAATACGGAAACACCGGGGGCAGGAGCTGGAAAATAATGGACGAACTGATATAGGGCATGATTCCCAGCGCAAAAACCGTGGCGCGCTGGAGCGCTCCGCCGGCGAACATGTCCATCAGGCCGAACAGGGTATTCTGCTGACTCCCGAACCACTCCATCAGCCGGCCGACATCTATTCCGGGAGTGGTAAGATGCCCGCCGATACGGTAGATGATCACGATCAGCAGGGTGAAACCGAGTTTCCTTTTAAGTTCGGGAACATTAAATATGTTCTGCAGTCCCTGTACCGGCATTAAAGCACCTCCACCTTGCCGCCTGCGGCCTCGATCATCTCACGGGCCTTGGCGCTGAAAGCGTGGGCGGAAACCGAGACAGCGAAAGTCAACTCACCCTTGGCCAGGACCTTGACCGGACCCTTGTTACGGCTGATCAGTCCCAAGTCGGCCATATCATCCGGGGTAAGGCTTTCACGCTGCCCGATGCGGCTGATATCCTGCAGGTTCACCACCTGGTACTCAGTACGGAAGGGGTTGAAAAATCCGCGCTTCGGGATGCGGCGCTGCAGAGGCATCTGTCCGCCCTCAAACCCGGCGCGCACCTTGCCGCCGCTGCGCGCTCTCTGTCCCTTGTGGCCGCGCCCGGCCGTATTGCCATGACCGGTGCCGCGCCCGCGTCCAACACGCTTGCGCTCCTTGTTCGCCCCCTCGGGTTTTTTAAGATCAGACAACTTCATCGGACCGTTCCATTCTTAGAGTTTTAGCTTTGTCTGAAGGCTTCTGTCTGAAGTCTCAGTCTCAGTCGGCTTCCTCGACTTTGACCAGGTGGCGCACTTTGAAAACCATCCCGCGAACCTGCGGGGTGTCGCCGTGCACGACACTGGTCTGATGGCGCGTAAGGTTCAGCGCCTCGAGGGTGGCACGCTGTTTCGGGGGAGCGCCGATCCCGCTCTTTATCTGAGTGATTTTCAGTTTCTTAGTCACAGGTCGCCTCCATCATGACCCGGTCGCCGCGGGCCACCTCATCGCGTGTCACTCCGCGCAGGCGGGCGACAGCGTCGAGCGTGGTCATGCTGAGCAGACCTGCCAGCGTGGCCTTGGCCATGTTATGCGGGTTATTAGAGCCCAGCGACTTGGACAGAATGTTCTGAATCCCGGCGCATTCGAGCACCGCGCGAACGCTGCTTCCAGCGATCACGCCGGCGCCTGGCGCGGCGGGTTTCAGCAGGACACGGCCGGCGCCGAATTCACCGACCACCTCGTGCGGTACCGTACCGCGGAGCACGGGCACTTCCAGCATGTTCTTCTTGGCGATCTCCACTCCCTTGCGGATAGCGTCGCTCACCTCGTTGGCCTTGCCCATGCCCAGACCGACCTTCGACTTGCCATCGCCGACCGCCACCAGAGCGCTGAAACTGAAACGGCGTCCGCCTTTCACCACTTTCGCGCAACGGTTGATCGTGATGACATTCTCGATCAGTTCGCTTTTTTCCTTGTTGAAATCCACTTCCGCAACTCCTTGCCAGGAATTTCAGGATACAGATATTATTTCGCTGTCAGAACTCCAGGCCGCCTTCACGGGCGCCCTCGGCGAAAGCCTTGATCCGGCCGTGATACAGGTAACCGCCACGGTCGAACACCACCCGGGTGATACCCTTTTCGACCGCCTTGCGGGCCAGCGTCATGCCGACCAGCTTGCTGACTTCCGTCTTCTTCTTCCCGCTGCAGTCGATCTCACCGTTCAGGGAAGAAATACCCAGCAGCGTCACCCCGCGCTTGTCATCGACAATCTGCGCTTCGATGTTCTTCAGCGAGCGGTGAACAACCAGGCGGGGACGCTCGGTGCTGCCGGAGATGTTTTTCCGGATACGCACATGTCTTTTCAATCGTGCTGTTTCTCTGTCGAACGCCTTCATCGGTGTATTCCCGTACAGCTTGAGGATATGTTAGTTCCGCAGGCCTTCATCCCGAAGGGTTTCGGCCGGCGGTCAGATTACGCTGCTACTTGGCTCCAGCCTTGCCAGCCTTGCGCAGGATATGCTCGCCGTCATAATGTATGCCCTTGCCCTTGTAAGGCTCCGGCGGACGGTAACCACGGATCTTTGCCGCAATTTCTCCTACAACCTGCTTGTTGATTCCATTTACCACAATCTGGGTCGGCGCCGGGACCTCGAAAGAAACACCGTCCGGCGGAACAACCTCGATCTGATGTGAGAACCCCAGGTCCAGAGTAAGGGCGCCCTTGGTCTTGCTGCTCATGGAGGCCTTGTAACCGACGCCCTCGATGGCCAGACGCTTGGTGAAGCCAGTGGTGACTCCGGTGACCGCATTCAGCACCAGGGTTCTGGTCAATCCATGCAACGAGCGGTTGAACTTGTTGTCATCCGGACGGCGCACCACAATCTGATCCTCTGTGATTTCGAGGATCATGTTACGATGAATGCGCTCGACATTTTTACCCTTCGGGCCAGCAACCACGAGATTGTCATTCTCGCGGCTGATAGTAACTCCCTTGGGCAGTTGAATCGGCAGTTTTCCTATGCGGGACACGAGGTCCTCCCGTATTTACCTCAGATTACTGAGATCGAATTGATAACCGCAAATTACCGGGCCTCACCAGACCTCGGCCAGCACCTCGCCGCCCACATGCAGCTTACGCGCCTCGCGGTCGGTGATAACTCCCCTGGAGGTGGAAATTATCGTCAGTCCCAGACCGTTACGAACACGTTTCAGCTCCTCGGACGCGCGATAGATGCGAAGACCGGGTTTGCTTACCCTGCGTGAACCTATCATCGCCGGAACATCGCCAGGACCGTATTTCAGATAGATCCTCAGGATGCCCTGATAATTGCCGGGAACCTCGCGCCAGTTGCGGATCATGTTCTCCCGCATCAGGATACGGGCGATTTCCCGTTTCAGGTTCGACGAGGGAACGTCCACCCGGATATGCTTGGCCTTATACCCGTTACGGATGCGGGTCAGCATATCGGAAATGGGGTCAGTCATCGTCATTTTGCTCTCTCTGCGCTGTATTATTCGTTTTTTCATGCCGGCCGCCTGACCTGGCGGCCCGCTCAATCATATTCGATTTATTCGGCGCCTCTTACCAGCTCGCCTTACGCACGCCCGGTATCTTGCCCTGAAGGGCGAGCTGACGCAGGCAGATGCGGCAAAGGCCGAACTTGCGGTAATACGCCCGCGAGCGGCCGCACCTCTTGCAGCGGTTGTACTGGCGCACCTTGAATTTTGGCTTGCCGTTGCATTTCTCGATCAAGGCTTTCCTGGCCACTTATTCACCCTCTTTTTCTGGATGAGGTTCCTGTATTAGCCGCCTCAGGCGGTCCGTTGCGCAGCGGTTCGGAACGGCATTCCCAGCTCGCGCAGCAGAGCGAAAGCCTGGTCGTCCTTCTCCGTCGTGGTCACAAAAGTGATGTCCATCCCGTGCAGTTTCTCGATCTTGTCGAAATCGATCTCGGGGAAGATAACCTGCTCCTTGACTCCAAGAGTGTAGTTACCCCGCCCGTCAAAACTCTTGTTCGGAATGCCGCGGAAATCGCGGATGCGCGGTATGGCCACACTGATCAGGCGATCGACGAATTCCCACATCCGTTCGCCACGCAGTGTCACCCGGCAGCCGATCTTCATACCGCCGCGGAGTTTGAAATTGGAGATCGATTTCTTGGCGCGTGTAATTACGGCATGCTGCCCGGTGATCTGGCGCAGCTCCTGCTGGGCGGTTTCCAGTTCCTTGGGGTTCTGGATCGCCGAACCCATGCCGCAGTTGATCACAACCTTTTCGAGACGCGGCACATCGAGGATGTTCTTGATGCCGAACTCTTCCTTCAACTTCGGCTGAATCACTTTGTTGTATTTCTCTTTGAGTCTGGCCATCGCCTGTATACCTGCTTGTTAGAAATTCATCCCTTTAGACGGCGAGAATCCGGACCGCAGCGGACGGCTGTTTCAGGTCCTCGGTTTTTTAGGCAGAACCTCACCGCTCTTCTTGCTGATCCTGACCTTGCTGCCCTTCTCATCGTTCAGTTTGCTGCTGCGTACACGCACTCCCTTGCCGCTCTTGTCATCGAAAAGCATCAGGTTGCTCACGTGGATCGGGGCTTCCTTCTCCACTATTCCACCCTGAGGGCTTTTCTGCGTCGGGCGCTGATGGCGCTTGACCATATTCAGGCCCTTGACCAGTACGCGTTCCTTGTCCGGGTACACCTTGAGCACTTCACCCGTGCGTCCCCGGTGGTTGCCGGATATAACTATCACCTTGTCATTCTTCACGATATGCATCTTGAGGCGCCTTCGTTTCCGTGTGATTAAAGCACTTCCGGGGCAAGTGAAACTATTTTCATGAACTGCTTCTCGCGCAGTTCCCTGGCCACCGGCCCAAAGATACGGGTCGCCCGCGGCTCTTTCTTTTCGTCGATAATCACGGCCGCGTTTTCATCGAACCGGATATAACTCCCATCCTTCCGGCGTGTCTCCTTGGCGCAGCGCACCACCACCGCTTTGGCGACATCTCCCTTTCGGACGGCTCCGTTAGGCAGAGCATCCTTGACCGCCACGATGATAATGTCTCCGAGCCGGGCGTAGCGGCGGCGGGTTCCGCCAAGCACCCTGATGCAAAGCGCTCTTTTGGCTCCCGAGTTGTCCGCTATCCTGAGAATTGTTTCCTGCTGTATCATTTTCTTTCACCTGTCCACGGTTTGGGAATTCGTTTTCCCGTTTTCGGCCGTTTACACCACTGCCCGGAGAGAGTTCACTCGACCACGCTGGAGATAACCTCCACCACGCGCCAGCACTTGTTTTTACTGATCGGGCGGGTCTCCATGATCCGGACCTGATCTCCGACCTTGCAGCGGTTGTCCTCATCGTGGGCCTGGAATTTCTTGGAGCGCCACACGGCTTTGCCGTAGACCGGATGATTGATCTTGCGTTGGATACGCACGATCACGGTCTTTTCCATCTTGTCGCTCACCACCATGCCGACACGTGTTTTACGAAAAGTTCTTTCCATATTTTTTCTCCACAATTACTGACGGCTGTTTTCCCGTTCACTCGTCAGGCGCCGGCGGCCTTCCCCGAAGCGGACTCTATCTGCTCGAGGATGGTCAGACAACGCGCTATATCCTTGCGCATGCGCCTGAGCTGCAGCGGATTATCAATCTTGTGCACGGAGTGACGGAAAGAGAGCCGGAAATACTCCTCTTTCAAGTCGCTCAACTTCTGACGGATTTCATCCGCGTTCAACTGTCTGATTTCCTGGGCTTTCATTCTTCGGCCCCCTCCTCCGTTATGGTCTCCCGGAAGATGACCTTAGTCTTGATCGGGAGCTTGTGAGAGGCCAGACGTAAAGCCTCCATCGCCAGCTCGCGCTCGACTCCGCCGATCTCGAACATAATCCGGCCGTTCCTGACCACGGCCACCCAACCCTCCGGGGCGCCCTTTCCCTTGCCCATGCGGGTTTCAGCGGGTTTTTTGGTGATCGGCTTGTCCGGGAAAATCCGGATCCAGACTTTCCCGCCCCTCTTGATATGACGGGTCATCGCCACGCGGGCCGCCTCGATCTGACGGTTCGTGATCCATGCCGGTTCAAGAGCCTGGAGTCCGTATTCGCCGAAGCTCACGGATGAACCCCGCCACGCGGCCCCGTTCATGCGGCCGCGCTGCTGTTTCCTGTACTTGATTCTCTTCGGGGCAAGCATTATTACTCCTCGAATTCAGGCCGGCTCATCAAACCGGCATTGCTTTGACTTTTCTGTTATTCCGGAAACCGCTGGCCGCTCCGGTCAGGAACGCGCCGAGGCGGACTCTGCCTTACGCCCGACGGCTGCATTGCGCCGCGGCTGTATCACTTCACCCTTGCAGATCCAGACCTTCACGCCGATAGTGCCGAAAGTCGTGTGCGACGTGCTGGTGGCATAATCGATATCAGCACGCAGAGTGTGCAGAGGCACCCGGCCCTCATGATAACCCTCGGAACGGGCGATTTCAGCCCCGCCCAGACGGCCGCCGCACTTGATCTTGATGCCCTGCGCGTTCATCCGCATTGCCGACGTCACGGCCTTCTTCATCGCCCGGCGGAAACTCACCCGCTGGCTCAACTGAAACGCGACCCCGTCGGAAACAAGCTGGCTGTCGAGCTCGGGGTTCTTGATCTCCTCGATCTTGATGAAAATCTCATCCTTCGAGAGATGCGCCAGTTCATCGCGCAGCTTGTCGACTTCCTGGCCCTTGCGTCCGATCACCACGCCCGGACGCGCCGTATGGATGACCACCGTCATCTTCTGCGGCGTACGCTCGATAACCACCTTGCTGATTGCGGCGTGCGACAGCCGGCTGTGCACGTACTTGCGGATCAGCTCGTCCTCTTTGAGCAGGCGCGAGAAATCACGTTCCGAAAACCAGACCGATTCCCAGCCTTTGACTATTCCGAGTCTGAATCCAACTGGATGTGTCTTCTGACCCACTTGAGACTCCTTATTGCCTTATAGTTTTCCCGCCGCCTGCGGCGCATGCCGTGAACCTGATCCGGCTCACCGCGCGGTTTCAGGCTCCGGGACATCCAGGGCCACTGAAATGTGGCTCGTTCGTTTCAACATCGGTGTCGCGCGACCCATCGCGCGCGGCAGCCAGCGTTTCATGGTCGGTCCCTGGTCCACCCGAATCTCCCTGATGATGATGCTCCTGGTGTCCAGGTCCATGCTGCCAAGCTGATTCACTGCGTTCGAATACGCAGACTGCACCAGCTTGCGCACAGGCAGGGAGGCCGCCTTGTGTGTATAGCGGAGAATGGTGAACGCTTCCTCGATATTCTTTCCGCGGATCAGGTCGACCACGAGCTGGACCTTGCGCGAGGAGATGCGCACGTACTTGGCTTTCGCTTGAGCAATCATCTTCATCTCTTGCAGATTGAGTTAAAACCTGCCGTCACCGGACCTCTGCGCAACGGCTAAACCCGTATTCCCTTTCATTCACTCCCGGCTCTTCACATTCCTACTTGCGGGCCGTGCTTCGTTCAGCCAGCTTGCCGCCATGTCCGCGGAAAAAACGGGTCGGGGAGAACTCACCCAGCTTGTGCCCGACCATGTTCTCGGTGATATAGACCGGAATGAACTTGTTCCCGTTGTGCACGGCCACGGTGTGCCCCACGAATTCCGGGCTGATGGTCGAGCGGCGGGACCAGGTCTTGATCACCTTCTTTTCCCCGGCGGTGTTCAGCGCATGAACCTTCTTGAGCAGGGAATCCTCAATGAAAGGACCTTTTTTTATCGATCTGGACATGCTGTTTATTCACCCCTGTAACGGGTTAACCTCTACGCTTGATAATGTATTTGTCAGACTGGTTCTTCTTCTTACGGGTCTTGTAACCCTTGGTCGGCTTACCCCACGGAGTGCAGGGATGCCGTCCGCCCGAGCTCTTGCCCTCACCGCCGCCCATCGGGTGGTCGACAGGGTTCTTGGCCACGCCGCGCACGTGCGGGCGAACACCAATCCAGCGCTTGGCGCCGGCCTTGCCATACGAGATACCCTCGTGCTCCGAGTTGCCCACCACGCCGATAGTGGCCATGCATTCGCGCGGTATGAGACGCATCTCACCGGAAGGCATCTTCAGGTGAACATGGCGCCCTTCCTTGGCCGCGATCTGCACCGAGCTTCCGGCGCTGCGGGCGATCTGTCCGCCCTTGCCGGGCTTCATCTCCACATTGTGCACCATTGTGCCCAGCGGAATATCGGAAAGCTGGAGCGCGTTGCCCGGACGGATATCCGCACCGGGGCCGGACTCGACCCAGTCTCCTACATTCAGGCCCTGGCAGTGAATGATATAGCGCTTCTCACCGTCCACGTAATTCAGCAGGCAGATGAACGCTGAGCGGTTCGGATCGTACTCGATCGCCGCCACACGGGCCTTGATCCCGATCTTGTTGCGCTTGAAATCGATACGGCGGTAAAGGCGCTTGTGGCCGCCGCCGCGGTAGCGCACGGTCACATGACCGTGGTGATTGCGTCCGCCCTTCTCGGGCAGGGTCTCCACGAGCGAGCGCTCGGGTTCTTTCTTGGTGATCAGGTCAAAGGCGCTGATCTGACGGAACCTGGTGCCGCTCGTTACCGGTTTCAGCTTCTTAAGAGCCATTTTACGTCCACAGGTTTGATTGAACCTTATACACCTTCGAACAGGTCGATTACAGATTCGCCCTTGAGAGTCACGAATGCCTTCTTCCAATTGGCGCGGCGGCCCTCGTGACGGCCCATGCGCTTTTTCTTGCCTTCAAGGTTGTAGACACGCACCTTGTCCACTTTAACCTTGAACAGTTCCTCGACCGCCTGTTTGATCTCGAGTTTATTGGCGCTCGGATCAACCTGGAAGCAATACTGCCTGCTGCCCTCGCGCAGACGGTCACTCTTTTCTGTCAGCAGCGGGCGCTGCACTATCTGATATGCATCCATCTTCACTTCTGCTCCAGTTGATCGAGTACGCTTTTCTCTATCACCAGTTTCTCGGCCAGCAATACGTCGTAGACGTTGCATTCCGCGAACGGTTTCACCTGCACGCGATCCAGATTGCGGGTCGATTTGAAGAACACCGGATTCACAGCGCCAAGCATGAACAGCACGCGCTTGCCGCTGGCATCCACTTTCTTCAGAAATTCCACCACCGTGCGGGTCTTCGGGGCCGTCATCTCGATGTTCTCGATCACCACCACCGAGGATTCTTCCTGGGCCTTGGCGCTCAGGGCGCTGGCCAAGGCGGCGCGACGCACCTTCTTCGGCGTGCGCACGTCATACTCCTTGGGATGCGGACCGAACACCGTTCCGCCGTGACGCCATACCGGGCTGGTGCGCATACCCGCTCGGGCACGCCCGGTGCCCTTCTGGCGCCAGGGCTTCTTCGTGCTGAAATTCACCTCTCCGCGGGTCTTCGTCGATGCATCACCCTGACGCTGGTTGGTCAGCAGGGCGTTCACCGCATAGTAGACGGGACCCTCTTTTACCTCCGCCCCAAAATAGCTCTCGGGGAGTCCCACCTCACCCGCTTTTTCTCCGTTCTGCCTGTAAATTGCTGCCTGCGTCATGGTTTCCTCAATCTGTTGCGCTTGTGGCTCCGAAGCTTTGAATCCATCCCGGAGCCAATTACATTACTTTTGTTTTCTGACTGTCACCAGGCCGTTAGCCGGACCCGGCACCGCTCCACGGATAAACAGAATACCGCGTTCAACGTCCACCTTGACGACCTGAAGGTTCTTCTGCGTCCGGCGGACATTACCCATCTGTCCGGGAAGTTTCAGATTCTTCCATGTGCGCGACGGATCGGCGGAAGCTCCGACCGAACCAGGCACGCGATGCGAGGTGTTGCCGTGCGTCGCCCGGCCGCCGTTGAAATGATGGCGTCTCATCACGCCCTGGAAACCGCGGCCTTTCATCACTCCGATCACATCGACCTTCTCGCCTTCCTGGAAGATCGTCACATCCAGTTCCTGGCCCACTGAATACTCAGCAGCGGCTGGAATGCGGAATTCCCCGAGACGGACCGGCATGAATCCCGGCACCTTGGCCAGGTGTCCCTTGGCCGCGCGATTCACATTCTTTTCCTTACGCGAGCCGTATCCGACCTGGATCGCCTCATACCCGTCAGTCTCACCGGTCTTGACCTGAGTCACCTTGCACGGTCCGGCCTGAATAACCGTCACCGGCACTGCCAGGCCCTCCTGGCTGAACAGGCGGGTCATGCCCATTTTCTTTCCAATTAATCCAAGCATCAATACCTCTCGAGGATTATAAAGTCCTCAGTTGTCCCCTGACACGGAGCAGCGCATTTGTTCCGGCGCCGTCCGTCAGCCTTTCGCCAGTCCGATCCGTCAGACCTTGATCTCGATATCCACCCCGGCGGGCAGGTCAAGCTTGGTCAGCGCGTCGATTGTCTGGGGCTTGCTGTTGTAGATCTCGATCAGGCGCTTATGTGTCTTGAGCTCGAACTGCTCGCGGCTCTTTTTATCGACATGCGGTGAACGGTTAACCGTAAAAATGCTGCGCTTTGTGGGCAGCGGAATCGGACCCACCACCTCTGCGCCCGTCTCCATAGCCGTCTTGACTATATCCTCGGTGGACCGGTCGATCAACGCGTGGTCGAAAGACTTCAGCCGTATTCTTATCTTCTGTCCCTGCACGTAAGCCTCTTGAACAGAGTGCGGTTTATGTGACTTATTCCAGGATCTCGGTGACCACGCCGGCGCCCACCGTACGGCCGCCCTCACGTATCGCGAAGCGCAACTCCTTCTCCATCGCGATCGGCGTGATCAATTCTATCAGCAACTCCACGTTGTCACCAGGCATCACCATCTCGACGCCCTCGGGCAACTGCGATGAACCCGTCACATCGGTCGTCCGAAAATAAAACTGCGGACGGTACCCGTTGAAAAACGGAGTGTGACGGCCTCCCTCTTCCTTCTTCAACACATACACAGTCCCGCGGAACTTCGTGTGCGGCGTGATCGAACCCGGCTTCGCCAACACCTGGCCCCGCTCCAACTCCCGCTTGTCCACTCCACGAAGCAGCAATCCGACGTTGTCCCCGGCCTGCCCCTCATCCAGAAGCTTCCGGAACATCTCAACTCCAGTCACCACCGTCTTGCGCTTCGCTCCCAAACCCACCACCTCTACCTCATCACCAACCCGCACTATCCCGCGCTCTATCCTGCCTGTCCCCACTGTCCCACGGCCCGTGATCGAAAACACATCCTCCACTGGCATCAAAAACGGCTTGTCTATATCGCGCTTCGGCTCCGGTATGTAGCTGTCTATCGCATCCACCAGCTCCATGATGCACTTGCCTGTCTCGTTGCCAGGCTCCCCGCTCTCCAATGCATGCAGCGCGCTGCCCCGGATCACCGGTATCTCATCACCAGGAAATCCGTAGCTGCTCAACAGGTCGCGAACCTCAAGCTCCACCAGCTCCAACAGCTCAGGATCGTCCACCATGTCTACCTTGTTCAAAAACACCACGATATATGGCACGTTCACCTGACGCGCCAGCAAAACATGCTCCCGCGTCTGCGGCATCGGACCATCCGCCGCGCTCACCACCAGAACCGCCCCGTCCATCTGAGCCGCCCCAGTGATCATATTCTTTACGTAATCCGCGTGTCCAGGACAGTCCACGTGCGCGTAATGACGCTTGTCGCTCTGATACTCCACGTGAGACGTCGCGATCGTTATGCCGCGGGCCTTCTCCTCCGGAGCCTTGTCAATCTTGTCAAACGGCACAAAATCCGCCAGGCTCTTCTTCGCCAATACCTTCGTTATCGCCGCCGTCAGGGTCGTCTTACCATGATCCACGTGACCGATCGTTCCCACGTTCACATGCGGCTTCGTACGCTCAAATTTCTTCTTGGCCATTGCATTTACTCCTGATAGTATTTATGAACGTTTATCTATTCTTTATTCTCGGAAATCCAAGCTCAATTCCTGCCGCGCACCCCGGCCAGAATGGCCTCCGTGCGTTCCTTGTTCACCTCGGCATAGTGCGAGAACTGCATCGAGAATATGGCCCGGCCCTGGGTCAGCGAGCGCAGGTTCGTGGCGTATCCGAACATCTTGCACAGCGGCACCGAGGCGCTGATCACCTGCACCTCATTCTTCGGAATGATGCCCGCAACCTTTCCCTGCCGGCTGGCCATGTCGCCCATGACATCGCCAAGGTATTCCACCGGGCAGGTTATTTCAACATATGTTATCGGCTCAAGCAGCTTCACGCCGCATCTTTTCACGGCCTCTTTCACCGCCATCGAGCCGGCGATCTTGAAAGCCATATCGCTGGAGTCCACCTCGTGGTAGCTCCCGTCGAGCAGCACGGCGCGCACATCCACCAGAGGATAACCCGCTTCGCCGCCGCCTGCCAGCGCTTCCTTTATACCGTTTTCCACCGGATTGATATATTCGCGCGGGATATTGCCGCCCACCACCTTGTTCTCGAACACGAATCCCTTGCCGCGCTCCTGGGGATAGAACTCCATTTTAACATGCGCATACTGGCCGCGGCCGCCTGTCTGGCGGACAAACTTGACCTCAACCGGACTGGCTTTTTCGAGCGCCTCGCGATATGCCACCTGGGGCTGGCCGACATTGGCCTCCACCTTGAACTCACGCAGCATCCTGTCGACAAGTATTTCAAGGTGCAGTTCGCCCATGCCTGAAATGAGGGTCTGGCCGGTTTCCTGGTCATTACGCACCTTGAAAGTCGGGTCCTCGTCCGAGAGCTTCTCGAGAGCGATATAAAGCTTCTCCTGGTCCGCCTTTGTTTTCGGCTCGATCGCCACCGAAATCACCGGTTCCGGGAAGACCATTTTTTCAAGGACTATCGGATGGTCCTCTTCACACAAGGTATCACCGGTTTTGGTCTGCTTCATGCCAATTACCGCAGCGATGTCGCCACAGAACAGGTCTTCCCGTTCCTCGCGCTTGTTGGCATGCATCTGCAGTATCCGGCTTATCCGCTCCTTGCGATCCTGCCCGCTGTTATAAATATAGGAGCCCGAATTCAGCTTGCCGGAATATACTCTGATGAAAGTCAGACGGCCGACGTACGGGTCGGTCATGATCTTGAAAGCCAGACCGGCGAACGGCTCATCATCCGAGGCCCTGCGCTCGACAAGCTCGCCCTCTTCACCATCGGGAAGATGGCCGACCACGGGCGGGATGTCCTCCGGCGATGGCAGGTACCACGTGATGGCATCCAGAAGACGCTGCACGCCTTTGTTCTTGAAAGCGCTTCCGCACAGCACAGGAATGATCTTAACCTTACAGGTCCCGTTACGGATCGCCCGGCGAATCAACTCCGGATCATCCACATCGCCCGTTTCCAGATACTTGGTCATCAGATCATCATCGTAATCCGCGATGCCGTCGAGCATGGCGTGACGCATCTTTTGCGCCAGTTCGACCAAGTCTTTCGGGATTTCCACTTCCTCGAACACCGCGCCCTGGCTGCTCTCTTCGTAAACCACACCCTTCATGGTGACCAGGTCCACCAGCCCGGTAAACATCTCACCGCCGCCAAACGGTATCTGCAGCGGAACGGGCCGGGCGCCCAGGCGCTCCTTTATTGAATCCACGGCGCCGTAAAAATCAGCGCCGATACGGTCCATCTTGTTGATAAAAGCGATGCGTGGCACTCCGTACCGGTCGGCCTGACGCCAGACTGTCTCGGACTGCGGCTCGACTCCGCCTACAGCACAGAACACCACCACTCCGCCGTCCAGCACCCGCAGCGAGCGCTCCACCTCGACCGTGAAATCCACATGCCCCGGAGTGTCGATGATATTGATACGCTTTTCTTTCCAGAAACAGGTAGTGGCAGCCGAGGTGATAGTGATGCCCCGCTCCCTTTCCTGCTCCATCCAGTCCATGGTTGCGGCGCCCTCGTGCACCTCGCCGAGGCGGTGCGTCTTACCGGTATAAAACAGAATACGCTCGGTAAGCGTGGTCTTGCCCGCATCGATATGGGCCATGATGCCGATATTGCGTATATCTTTTAATGGAACCCTGCGCGCCATATACTCCACCATCCAAAGGAAACAAATTGCCATACATCCGGCAATTTTAATTCCGGAAATCGTAGACAAAGCCGCTCCCCACAAACCACAAGAGCGGCTCGTTCGGTAAAATCATTCTTTACGCACGGAACAGGTCCGCCGGACGCGCTTACCAGCGATAATGCGCGAACGCCCGGTTGGCCTCCGCCATGCGATGGGTGTCTTCTTTTTTCTTGATCGTGCTGCCCTCGTTACGGTAGCAGGCCAGCAACTCGGCAGCCAGGCGCTCATCCATTGTCTTTTCGTTGCGCTCGCGGGCGAACCCGATCAGCCAGCGCAAAGCCAGGGCCGTGCGGCGGTCCGGACGGACCTCAACAGGGACCTGGTAAGTGGCGCCACCCACCCGGCGGCTCTTCACTTCAAGCGCCGGCTTGGCATTGTTGACTGCCTGCTTGAACACATTCAGCCCCGGCTGACCGACTTTTTCCTCCAGCAAAGCCATGGCCCGGTAAAGGATCATTTCGGCCTTGCTTCTCTTGCCGTCCAGCATCAGACTGTTGATGAACTTGCTGACCAGCGTGCTCTGATAACGAGGATCAGGCAACACTTCTCTTTTAAGAGCAACTCTTCTTCTCGACATGGTCCGGTTCTATCTTAGGATTTAGGCTTTTTGGCGCCGTATTTCGACCGGCTTTTCTTACGGTCGGTGACGCCGCTGGCATCCAGAGTACCACGGATGATATGATAACGCACACCCGGCAAATCTTTCACTCGGCCGCCCCGGATCAGCACAATCGAATGCTCCTGAAGATTGTGCCCCTCGCCCGGGATGTACGAGGTGACCTCATAGCCATTGCTCAAACGAACCCTGGCCACCTTACGCAACGCCGAGTTTGGCTTTTTCGGCGTGGTCGTGTAGACACGCGTGCAGACACCTCTGCGCTGAGGACACGCGGTCAAGGCCGGCGAGGATGTTTTTGCTTTAACCGCCCTCCGGCCATGGCGGACTAACTGGTTAATCGAAGGCAAGCAATCCTCCCGAAAAAATGGATTATTAAAAATAGGCGCAATCTTCCCGCTTGTCAATAAAAAACTTATACTTAAATCACGGGGCGCTCACAGTCGAACGTCCCGTGATTTCCGAACTCGTACGATCTTTCAGCATCTAAGCCGCCCGCGCCGCCCCAGCGACAACCCTTTCCCTCGTGCGAGCCGCGTATTTTTTTCATACAACCGCTATCAAAGCTGAATTTCCTGCTCGATCGTGGTCTCCTGCTCCGCTTCCTCTTCCTCGGCGCTCTTCGGGAAGATAACGTCGTTGTAGCGCAGCAGCCCGGTCCCAGCCGGGATCGGATGACCGATGATGATGTTTTCTTTCAGTCCCATCAGATCATCCTTCGATCCGTTGATCGCCGCCTCGGTCAGCACGCGGGTGGTTTCCTGGAACGAGGCCGCCGAGATGAAACTGCTCGTGGTCAGGCTGGCCTTGGTGATTCCGAGAAGCTGCGGACGGCTTGTGGCCGGCTCTCCGCCATCGCGGATAACCCGCTCGTTCTCGCGGCGGAAGACGTGCTTGTCCACGCTCTCACCTTCCAGAAAATTCGTATCTCCCGGATTGACAATCGCCACCTTGTTCAGCATCTGGCGCACAATCACGCCGATATGCTTGTCGTTGATCTTCACGCCCTGCAGACGGTAGACTTCCTGAATTTCGTTCAGCAGGTATTCCTGCACCGCGCGAGGGCCCTTGATCCGCAGAATATCGTGCGGATTGATCGGACCTTCGCTCAACCGGTCGCCGCTGCGCACCACATCGCCCTCATGCACGCGAAGGTGCTTGCCGTAGGGGATAAGATATTCGCGCGGCTCTCCCACCTCAGGGGTCACGATAATCTGACGGTTGCCGCGGATGATCTTGCCGAAACTCACCCGCCCGTCGATTTCCGTGATAACCGCCGGGTCTTTCGGCTTGCGCGCCTCGAAAAGCTCGGCGACGCGTGGCAGACCGCCGGTGATATCACGAGTTTTGTAAATCTCCCGGCTGAGCTTGGCCAGCAATGTGCCGGAAGCAATTGTTTCCTCATCGCCCACCATGAGATGCGCTCCGGTGGGGATTATATAGTCGCGGACTTTTTCCCCGCGCTCGTCTATAATCTCGATATGCGGGTGGTACAATTTCTCCCGGTCATCGATTATCACCCGCTGGCGTTTGCCGGTTATTTCATCCAGCTCCTCGCGCAGAGTGATATCCTCGACTATGTCCACCAGTCTGACCGTACCTGCCATATCGGTGAGGATCGGGTTATTGTGCGGATCCCATTCGAACAGGATCTGGTCCTGCTCAACCGTGTCACCGTCCTTGACATTTATGGTCGAACCATAAGGCACGCTGGACCGTCCGCGCACCCGGTTTTCCTTGTCCTTGATGATCAGTTCGCCGTCACGGCTGACTACAACCATCCGGCCTTCCTGATCTATAACCACGCTCATGTTGTCGTACTCGATGGACCCGTCGACCGGTGTGTTTTTCTGGCTCTGAGCGGTAATGCGGCTCGCCGTTCCGCCGTAGTGGAACGTGCGCAGGGTAAGCTGCGTTCCAGGCTCGCCGATAGACTGCGCGGCGATTATACCCACCGCCTCGCCCATCTCCACTGTGGCCATGGTGGCAAGGTTGCGGCCATAGCATTTCTGGCACAACCCGCGCTCGGCCTCACAGGTCAGGACCGAACGGATACGCACCTTCTCCAGCCCGCTGCTTTCGATCAGACGGGCCTCTTCCTCAGATATCTCCTGTCCGGCGGAAACTATGATGATAGGGTTGCCGTCCGGGTCCTTGTTAATCGGATCGATCACGTCTTCCAGCGCAACGCGACCGACAATACGATCGGCCAGCGGCTCGATAACCTCTTCACCTTCCTTGAGGGCCGAGACATCATGGCCCATGATCGTTCCGCAATCATCTTCCGTGATCGTCACATCCTGGCAGACATCCACCAGACGGCGGGTGAGGTATCCGGCGTCCGCGGTCTTGAGGGCCGTGTCAGCCAGACCCTTGCGCGCTCCATGCGTGGAAATGAAATACTCCAGCACGGTCAGACCCTCGCGGAAATTCGATACGATCGGACTCTCGATGATTTCACCCACCTGGCCGGTGATTTTTTTCTGCGGCTTTGCCATCAGGCCGCGCATGCCGGCGAGCTGACGGATCTGCTCGCGGCTGCCGCGCGCTCCGGAGTCAGCCATCATATAGATCGGATTGAATCCGTTGGTGCTCTTGCGCAACGCCGAGAACATCTCGTTCGCCACATCGCTCGTGGTGTGGGTCCAGGTGTCGATCACCTTGTTGTAACGCTCACCGTCGGTGATCAGCCGCTGCTGATACGCCTTGGTGATCTTATCGACCTCGGCGCGGGCCTTATCCAGAAGATCGACCTTGCGCTTGGGTATCATCATGTCCGTTATGCCGACTGTCATGCCGGCCCAGGTGGCATAGCGGAATCCCAGTTCCTTAAGACGGTCGAGCAGAGCAACGGTGCTCGCCAGACCGGCTTTACGGTAACTTTCGAAAACCATCTCGCTGATCGCCGACTTCTTCATGCACTTGTTGATGAAGCCCAGCTCTTTAGGTATCACCTGGTTGAACAGTATGCGTCCCACCGTGGTTTTAATCCAGCGTCCGCCCATCTGCAGCATCACCCAACCGTGCAGATTCAGACCGCCGTTGTCGTACATGCGGATAACATCATCCGCTTCCCTGAACTTCGGCGGCTCAGGCTGAACCTCACCCTCTTTGTCGTAAAGCTCGCGGGTCAGGTAGTAGCAGCCCAGCACTATGTCCTGGCTCGGGCTGGCCACCGGGTTGCCGTTGGAAGGCAGAAGGATGTTGTTCGCGCTGAGCATCAGCACGCGGCACTCGATCTGCGCCTCGTAGCTGAGCGGAACGTGCACGGCCATCTGGTCGCCGTCGAAATCGGCGTTGAACGCCGGACAGACCAGCGGATGGATACGGATCGCCTTGCCCTCGACCAGGATCGGCTCGAAAGCCTGGATGCCCAGACGGTGCAGGGTCGGTGCGCGGTTGAGCAGCACAGGATGATCCCGCACTATCTCTTCGAGGATGTCCCAGACTTCGGGGCGCTCTTTCTCGACCAGTTTCTTGGCGCTCTTGACGGTCTGGACGAAGCCTTTCTCCTCCAGCTTGCGGATTATGAAGGGCTTGAACAGCTCCAGGGCCATGGTTTTGGGCAGGCCGCACTGATGGAGCTTCAGTTCCGGCCCTACCACGATGACCGAACGGCCGGAATAGTCCACGCGCTTGCCCAGAAGATTCTGACGGAAACATCCCTGCTTGCCCTTCAGCATGTCGCTGAGGCTTTTCAGCGGACGTTTACCGCGCCCGCGAACCACTCGCGTGCGTCGCCCGTTGTCGAACAGGGCGTCCACCGCCTCCTGGAGCATGCGCTTCTCATTGCGCAGGATTACCTCGGGCGCGCGCATTTCGATCAGTTTTTTCAGCCGGTTGTTGCGGTTAATCACCCGGCGGTACAGGTCGTTAAGATCGCTGGTGGCGAACCGTCCACCCTCCAGCGGAACCAGAGGACGCAGGTTCGGCGGAATGACCGGCACCACGTCCATAATCATCCACTCGGGACGGTTGCAGCTCAGACGGAACGCCTCGACCACCTTGAGCCGCTTGAGCAGGGCTTTCTTTCTGTGCGGGGAAGTCTCCACCTTGACCAGCGAGCGAAGCTGGCTGCTCAGGTCCTCGATGTCAATCTCCTCGAGCAGCATCTTGATCGCCGCCGCGCCGATCGCGGCCTTGAATCCCTCGATTTCCTGGTCCTCGGCCTCGAGATACTGGTCCTCGGTCAGCAGTTCCTTCTTCTTGAAGTTGCCCTTGCCCGGATCTACCACCACGTAATTGGCATAATAGAGGACTTTTTCAAGATCGCGCAGGGTCATGTCGAGCAGATAGCCCATGCGGCTGGGCAGGCTCTTGAAAAACCAGATATGGGCCACCGGCACGGCGAGCTGGATATGCCCCATGCGCTCGCGGCGCACGCGGGAAAGGGTCACCTGCACGCCGCACTTGTCGCAGATTACGCCGCGGTAGCGGATGCCCTTGTACTTGCCGCAGTTGCACTCCCAGTCCTTGACCGGCCCGAATATCTTCTCGCAGAACAGCCCGTCCCGCTCAGGCTTGAACGAACGGTAATTGATCGTCTCCGGCTTTGTGACCTCGCCGTAGCTCCACTGCTTGATCTGCTCGGGAGAAGCGATGGAGACCTTGATGTATTTGAAATTCGACTTTGTCGTCTCGCGCGAATTTCTGAAATCGATCATGGCAACCCTCGTCAGGGTTAATGTTGTCGATTGTATGGAGCCAACGGTCAACCGCCCCGTATCATCGCGGGGCCGCGGTTTTTATACGCGGCCGCCCGCTCCAGTCAGTCCCGCCGTCTTTCAGCCTCCGGCCGGGAGAGCATACCTCCCTACTCGCCGTCCTCGCCCAGTTCCACATTCAGGCCGAGGCTTTGCAGTTCCTTTATCAGAACGTTGAAAGACTCCGGTGTCCCGGGTTCCGGCAGGTTTTCGCCCTTGACAATGGCCTCGTAGACCCGGCTCCTGCCGACAACGTCATCACTCTTGACAGTCAGCATTTCCTGCAGGGTATGAGATGCGCCATGGGCCTCCAGCGCCCAGACTTCCATTTCGCCGAACCGCTGTCCGCCGAACTGCGCCTTACCGGCCAGCGGCTGCTGCGTAACCAGCGAGTACGGCCCGATGGAGCGGGCGTGAATCTTGTCCTCAACCAGGTGGCTGAGTTTAAGCATGTATATGTACCCGACTGTAACGGGATAATCGAAATACCGTCCTGTCCTGCCATCCCGCAACTGAAGCTTGCCCCTTTCAGGCAGTCCGGCGGTCTTAATCAGGTCGACGATCTCATCCTCTGTCGCTCCATGGAACACCGGCGTGCTGACCGAAAAACCGAGCAGCTTGGCGGCGAATCCCAGGTGGGTCTCCAGAATCTGACCCACGTTCATGCGGCTGGGCACGCCGAGCGGGTTAAGCACAATCTGCACCGGAGTGCCGTCGGGCAGGAACGGCATATCCTCCTCCGGCACTATCTTGGCCACGATACCCTTGTTTCCGTGGCGTCCGGCCATCTTATCACCCACAGAGACCTTGCGTATCTCGGCCACGTACACCTTGACCAGTTGCACCACGCCGGGAGCGAGTTCATCCGGGGCCACGATCTTTTCGATCTGGCGCTCGGTGTAATCGCGCACCTTATGTATCTTCCTCTCGGCGAGGGCCACCGCGTCCTTGATCCGGTCAGTCACGGCCGAATCCTCCACCGTGATAGTGGCCAGCTCTATGCGGTCGAGATCGATCCCGTCGAGATCTTTCTTTGTCAGAGTCTTGCCCGCCTCGACCTGCTGCTTCTGGGTCTGCTTGTTGTACAGGCAGACGGCTTTCTGTCCTTTAAGCATCTCCAGGATCTGCTCTTTCAGGAAGCCGTTGATCTCGGCGATCCTCTCACGTTCCTGGCTGCGCTGTTTTTCCGTGTCAGCGGCCTTCTGGTCGCGGATCAGGCTGTCATCCACCAGACGGCTGAAAACCTTGACGTCTATGACAATGCCCTCGACTCCGGGCGGAACCTTGAGCGAGGTGTCTTTGACATCCCCGGCCTTGTCGCCGAAAATGGCCTTGAGCAGACGTTCCTCGGGGCTGAGTTCGGTCTCGCCCTTGGGGCTTACCTTGCCCACCAGGATATCGCCGTGCGACACGTGGCTGCCGATACGGATTATTCCGCGCTCGTCCAGGTTGCGCACCGCGTCCTCGCCCACATTGGGAATCTCGCAGGTGATCTCCTCGGTGCCGCGCTTGGTGTCGCGCACCTGGACCTCGAGTTCCTGGATGTGAACGGAGGTGAACTTGTCGTCCTTGACCAGCTTTTCGCTCAGGACAATGGCGTCCTCATAGTTATAGCCGTACCAGGGCATGAAAGCCACCAGCACATTCTGACCCAGGGCCAGCTTGCCCTGATCGCTCGAAGTCCCGTCGGCGATAATGTCTCCGCGCGTGATTTCCTGTCCGACATCCACCAGAGGCCGCTGGTTGATAGCCGTGTCCTGGTTGGTCCGGACGAACTTGCGCATCTTATAGACATCCTTCTCCGGCATCTTGGAGAACAGGTTGCCGCGCTCGGTGCGCTCGTTCTCATTCACCCGGATCACAATACGGGTCGAATCCACACTTTCGACCACGCCGCCACGGCGGGCGGTGACCACGGTGCCGCTGTCGCGGGCCACGCGCTCTTCCAGGCCTGTCATCACAACCGGGTATTCAGGCTTGAGCAGAGGCACGGCCTGGCGCTGCATGTTGGAGCCCATCAGCGCGCGGTTGGCGTCATCATGCTCCAGGAAGGGGATCAGCGCCGCGGCGATACTGACTATCTGCTCAGGCGCGACATCCATATACTCCACCTTTTCCGGCGGCATCAGCGGGAAATCGTTCTTCAGGCGGCAGAGAATCTGGTCGCGCAAGAAGTGTCCCTTTTCATCCAGCAAAGCGTTGGCCTGGGCGATGATGTACTTGTCTTCCTCGAAAGCGTCCATGTAGCGGGTCTGATCCGTCACACGGCCATTCTCCACCTTGCGGTAGGGCGTTTCGATGAAGCCGTACTTGTTGATCCTGGCGTGCGTGGTAAGGCTGGTTATCAGCCCGATGTTCGGACCTTCCGGCGTCTCGATCGGGCACATCCGGCCGTAGTGAGAATAATGCACATCGCGCACCTCGAATCCCGCACGCTCACGGGTCAGACCACCGGGGCCGAGCGCCGACAGACGGCGCTTGTGTGTCAGCTCGGCCAGCGGATTTGTCTGGTCCATGAACTGACTGAGTTGGCTGGACCCGAAAAATGCGTTGATCACCGCGCTGATAGTGCGGCTGTTCACCAGATCGTCTATAGTCAGGCCCTCGGTGTTCTGAAGGCTCATGCGCTCCTTGACCAGGCGGCTCATACGGGTCAGGCCCAGGCTCACCTGGTTGGCGATCAGCTCGCAGACCGAACGGATACGGCGGTTGCCCAGGTGGTCGATATCATCGATTTCGCCCTGGCCTTCTGTCAAGCGGATCAGATAATTGATAATCTCGACGAAATCGTCTTTGGTCAGAGTAGCGGTATCGATCGGTATCTTCAGGTCGAGACGCTGGTTAATCTTATAACGGCCCACAGCGCCAAGATCGTAGCGCTTCGGGCTGAAAAACAGCTTGTTTATGAAATCACGCGCTATCTCTATATTCGGCGGCTCACTCCCGCGCAACGCGTTGTAAATACGAATCAGCGCCTCTTCCTCGTTGTGGCAGTTGTCCTTGCGCAAGGTATTCTTGAGGATTTTGTTATCGAGGCCCTTTATTCGCGAGACATAGACATCCAGCTTCTCGACACTCTTGCCGATAAGCTGTTTGATCAGTTGACTGCTGAGCTCGGAACCGTGCTCGGCGACCACCTCGCCGGTTTCCTCCTCGATGATATCCTCCGCCACAAGGTAGCCGGTCGAGACGTCGCGTTTGCGCTTGGTCTTGCTGATCACACTCTTGAGTTCGAGCGTCGTCTTCTTATAGAACAGGTCGATAATGTCCTTGTCGGCCGGATAGCCAAGCACCCTCAGGAGTGTGGTGGCCGGGAATTTCTTCTTCTTGTCTATGTGTACGTAGATCGTGTCGTGTATGTCGACTGTGAACTCGACCCAGCTTCCGCGGAACGGTATGATGCGAGCCGAGACCAGACGCTGCCCGTTGGTGTGAGTGGTTTCCTCGAAGATGACGCCTGGAGAGCGGTGGAGCTGACTGACAATCACACGCTCTGCGCCATTTATGACGAAAGTGCCGAGCTCGGTAAGAAGCGGCAACTCACCGAGAAACACCTCTTTCTCGATGATGTCTTTTATCTTTTTCTTGTTTCCAACCGTCTCCTTGGTGATAAGACGCAGAGTGGCCTTGAGCGGGATGGCATAAGTCATGTCCCGTTCCTGGCACTCGTCCACCGTGTATTTCGGCTCTCCCAGACTGTAATGCACGAACTCCAGGGTGTAGTTCTCCTGGTAGTCGTGGATCGGAAAAACCTCGTTGAACACGGCCTGCAGGCCCGTGTTCTCGCGTTTTTCGGGAGGCGTGTCTTTCTGCAGCAGCATATCGAAGAACTGGGTCTGAATCTCCAGCAGGTGCGGCATCTCGATAGTACGCTGCAACTTGTCGAAAGAGATGGTCTTGGTTTCCTGTCTACGCATGAATAAACCATTCTCCTTTTTTTGTGGCAATGTTAAATAAAGCGGATCGATTCGAAAATCATTTCCGGCGAAAGATCTTCGAGATCCGCTTTATTCTTTGCCGACCAAAATGAAAGGGGCGTCTTTTGCTTCAGACCGATCAGCCGCGGCATCTGTCGCTGCATCCGCGCCGGCGGACACGCATCCGGTTCTGCTTCTCGAAATCCCGGCGGCCAGACCGATCGAGCTCAAGAGTCCCCCTTTCATCTGGTATCATTATTCCCGGGCTTCAGGTTCACGTGGCCCGAAAGAAAGGAAACGTTCGGTGTTCTCCGGTCGTACCTCCGTACCGTTGAGGCCAGTCCGCGCTGCCCGAGGCAGCTTCTTCCGGCCACGGACCCGAATTCCTGGGCACTCGAATAATGATACTCGGAAACGGCTTTACTTGAGCTCCACAGTAGCACCGGCCTCTTCCAGCTTGGCCTTCATTGCCTGAGCCTCTTCCTTGCTCACGCCTTCCTTGATCGGCTTGCCGGGATTGTCCACCACGTCCTTGGCTTCCTTCAGGCCCAGGCTGGTCAACTCGCGGACGACCTTGATCACCTGGATCTTCTTGTCGCCGCAACCGGTGAGCACGACATCGAACTCAGTCTTTTCCTCAACCACCGGGGCCGCAGCAGCGGCGCCGGCAACCGGGGCCGCTGCCATCATCGGGGCGGCGGCGGAAACACCGAACTTCTCTTCAAGCGCCTTGACAAGCTCGTTCAGCTCGAGAACGGTCATGCTCTCGATGGCTGTGATGATGTTTTCTTTACTCATTGTTGCTGTAGTCATCCTGCATTTCCTCCCAAATATGGAGTTTTAACGTTAAAGTGACCTTATTAGCTTGGCTGCGCCTCTTTGGTCTGACGGACCTGGCCGATTACGCGGACCGCCCGCCCGATCATGTCGTTAAGCACATATACCAATCCGGTGACCGGCCGGTTGAGTGTTCCGAGCAGCCTGGCCACGAGCACTTCCTTGGACGGCAGAGAGGCGATTTCCTTGACCTGGGCGCTGTCGATCACACTGTTGGACAGCATACCGGCCTTAACCTGAAATTTCTGACTCCCCTCGGCGTACTTGTTGACAATCTTGGCCGCTTCAACCCCGGTGTCACGGGAGATTATGATAGCGGTAGGGCCGTTGAGAAACTGATCCAGGTTCTTCTCGTAAGGCATGTCCTTCATTGCACGCCGGATCAGAGTGTTCTTGGCCACGAGGCACTCGATCGAGGCCGCGCGGAAAGTCTTCCTCAGCTCCGTCATGTCTTTGACATTGATGCCGCTGAAATCAGTCAGAATGAAGCTTCCGCAGGAAGCCAGCTTCTGCCTGAGATCTTCGACTACTTTTTCCTTCTCTTTCCTGAGCATGACAGTTAAACTCCCTCGACTGCCGGACGCCGGAAACAGTTACAAGACCCGGCTTCACCGATAGAGGTTAAGGTCCAGTTTCACTCCCGGCCCCATCGTGCTGGTGACCGTAATATTGCGGATATATGTACCCTTGGCCGCAGACGGTTTGGCGCGGTTGATCGCATCCATCAGCGCGGTGAAATTCTCCACCAGTTTTGTCTTTTCGAAACTCAGCTTGCCGATCGGGGCATGGACATTTCCGCTCTTGTCCACGCGGAACTCTATTTTTCCGGCCTTGGCTTCGCTCACCGCGCGGCTTATCTCGAAAGTGACCGTACCGCTCTTGGGGTTCGGCATCAGACCGCGCGGCCCCAGGACACGGCCCAGCTTGCCGACCTGACCCATCATATCCGGGGTGGTGATCACCGTATCGAAATCCAGCCAGCCCTCGGCGATCTTGTCCACGAACTCCTTGCCACCCACGAAATCCGCGCCGGCTTCCTGCGCCTCCGCCACCTTGTCACCCTGGGCGATCACCAGCACGCGCAGGCTCTTGCCCACGCCGTGAGGCAGAACCACCGTGCCGCGCACCACCTGGTCGGCATGACGGGGATCGACGCCCAGACGGTATGCGGTTTCCACGGTCTCGTCGAAAGTGGCGTATTTCGCTTTCTGCAATATCTCCACCGCCTGCTCGATCGTGTAGCGCATCTGCCGGTCGACCAACGCAGCCGCCGCCTCGTACTTCTTTCCTGTTTTGGGCATAATAACCTACCGAATTATGGATTAACCGACTATTTCGATCCCCATCGACCTCGCCGTGCCGCGGATCATGCTCATGGCGGTCTCGATCGACTTGGCATTCAGATCCGGCATCTTGAGCCTGGCGATGTCCTCGACCTGCTTTTCAGTGATTTTCCCCACTTTGGTTTTATTGGGCTCTCCGCTGGCTTTGGCCAGTCCCGCGGCTTTCTTGATCAGGACCGGAGCCGGAGGGGTCTTGGTTATAAAAGTGAACGTGCGGTCCTGATAGACCGTAATCTCCACCGGAATAATAGTGCCGATCTGGTCCTGCGTACGGGCGTTGAACTGTTTGCAGAACTCCATGATATTGACGCTGTGCTGCCCCAGCGCCGGTCCGACCGGGGGAGCCGGATTGGCCTGGCCGCCTGGCACCTGCAGCTTGATGAATCCTGTAACCTTCTTAGCCACCTTTATCTCCTGAAAGAATGAAGCTTCTTATAACGGTTTCAATTGCAGGTAATCCAGTTCCAGCGGAGTGGGCCGTCCGAACAGGCTCACAACCACCTTGACCTTGCCCTTCTCGGGATATATTTCTTCGATCCGCCCGTTGAACTGCGTGAAAGGCCCGTCGATAACCTCGACGAAATCTCCGACTTTGTACGGAATCTCGTCGCCTGCCACCGGCCCGCCGATCACTTTTTCCTCGCGCCGCATGATCTTGTTCACTTCCTTCTCGCGCAGAGGATGCGGCTTCACGCCGCCGCCGGCGAACTTGATTATCCCCTGGGTGTTCCCCAGCACGTGCAGCGTTTCCTCGGTCGGCAGCATCCTGACCAGGACATAGCCCGGATACAGTTTGCGAAGAACTTTGACTTTCTTGCCGTTCTTCAGCTCCGTAACCTCTTCCATCGGCACCATGACTTCATCGATCTGGGCCTGGATGTTGTCCTCGCCGGGATTGGCGATCAGGCTTTCAATGCGGCTTTTGACCTTGTTCTCATGGCCGCTGTACACCTGAAGAACATACCACTTGCATTCTTCCATCAGTTCTTTCCAGGGCTGAATTCCAATTGCCTGATGAATCGTTGCGCAGCGCCGGCCGTCCGGCTGACGGCTCAGAAAATTGCGTCCATTCCCAGACTGATTGCCTTGTCGATTCCCCAGATCACGAACGCCACGATGATACAGACCACAATCACCACGGCAGTCGCGCCCTTCACCTCGGTGCTGCCGGGCCAGGTGACCTTGGTCACCTCGGCGCGCACCTCTTTCAGAAACTGCACCGCACGCTCAAGGTGACTCTGGGTCTCAACTGTCTTTTCCACCTGATTCGCCATTTGAAATCCCGATCATCGGTTTGATTTCAAAATTTCTGGCAGGCCTGGAGGGATTCGAACCCCCAACATCCGGTTTTGGAGACCGGCGCTCTACCGTTAGAGCTACAGGCCTGCGTGCCTGTTCCTTTTAGAGATTAGGCTAACGCGTTTCTTTGTGAGCGGTGTGTGTGTTACAGAAAGCACAGTGCTTCCTGACTTCCATGCGCTCGGGGTGCGTTTTCTTTTCCTTTGTCAGGTTATAATTGCGTCTTCCGCAAACCTGACATGCCAGCGTTATCTTGACCCGCATTCGGCGTACCTTTCCTTATTTTGTACCGGTCGCGCCGGATTCATGAAAAACCGGCTAACTAATTCATATCTTGTTAAAAACAAATCAATTACAAACAATACAAAGAGGCGGGCGCTCTACCCCCTCTTCATATATGGTTCGTAATCTCCTGTTTTAATCGGCCAAGGCGGCCGCGGCCCGTTTACGGACCGCGGTCACATATATTTTCACATTTATTCCAGGATCTCGGTGACCACGCCGGCGCCCACCGTACGGCCGCCCTCACGT
>CAYYNT010000015.1:0-39288 GCA_964473155.1 uncultured Gemmatimonadales bacterium
GTGATGAAAGTGATATTCGATTTCCTGCTCAGGAACGCCCCGGATTTCCGGGTCGCCCTGTCCGGCGGGTTCCCCGGCGATGAGCGCAAGTGGGGCGATGAGATCGTTTACCATCTCGATGACATGGTCAACCCGCAGCGCTGGCAGGAAATAAAGCCGATGGTGGAGAAAATGCACGCCGATCCCAGGCGCTATGTCAGCTTCTACACCGCCTGCATGCCTTATTACCCCAACACGTTCCTGTTCTCCAGCCTGCGCGAGAGCCGCCTTCTGGCCTGGCTGGCCTGGAGCTACGGGTTCGACGGATACACGCGCTGGGCGGTCAACGCCTACCCGGAGAATGTCTGGGAGCAGCCGAACTATAAATGGCACTCCGGCGACATGTATTTTGTCTATCCCGGACCGGCGGGGCCGCTGGACGGGATGCGCTGGGAACTGATGCGCCAGGGCATCCAGGATTACGAGGCCCTGCGGATCGCCTGGGCCGCGGCCGAAAAGGCCGGCCGCGCCGACCTTCTGGACAAACTGCGCCGCGCCGCCGGGGAAGGCTCCGTGATCGACGCCTGCCACGTGCTGCCGCCGATCGCTCAGGCCAGGGCGGTCGTGGATGAGGTCCTGCGCGAGCTCACTCCAGGCAAATGAACCTTGTTGCGGAGGTCTGGATGAAAACCGTCCCGATGTATCTCCTGACCGTTGTCTGCCTGGCCCTGGCCTGCTCCCGGCCCGCCCGGAACGAGTTGAAACCGGAGCTGGCTGTCTGGCCTGTCCCTGTCGAGGTGCGTATCCAGACCGGGGCCTTCCTGCGCGGCCCGGCCGACAGCGTTATCCGTCTAACCGGCCTGGCCGGCGAGGCGCTCTCGGCCCAGGTGGCCGTGCGCGGCTCACAGGATATCCGCGCGCTGCGGGGTGAGCTTTCGGCGTTGAGCGGACCGGCAGGGGCTGCTATTGCCGACTGCCGGGTGCGCTACGGCGGCTACCTGCCGGTGGACGAGACGCAGTCCCTGACCGCCGATCCGCTTCTGGAGACCGATTCGGTGGATGTCCCGGCCAACACGGCCCAGCCGGTCTGGATCACGGTCATGCTGCCGCGGGATGCCAAGGCCGGTGTTTACCGGAGCGAGCTGCGCCTGAGCGCGCGGTCGCATGCCCCGGCCAGCCTGCCCCTGGTGGTCGAGGTGCTGCCCGCCGCGCTTCCGGAGCCGCCGGACTGGAGTTTCTACCTCAATATCTGGCAGGACCCCAGCGCCGTGGCGCGGGCGCACAAGGTGAAGGTCTGGAGCGAGGAGCACTGGAAGATCCTGGAGCGCTACGCCGCGAACTATGCCGCCCATGGGATGAAAGCCGTGATGACCCATATCATCCACGACCCGTGGGACAGCGTGCGCGGCCTGGCGGATGACACGTTCGTCGAATGGCAGTACCCCGGTGAGTTCCAGCCCGGCGCGGCGGAGAAATTCACCTGGGATTTCATGGTGTTCGACCGTTACGT
The DNA here is from genome assembly GCA_964473155.1 of uncultured Gemmatimonadales bacterium. GTDB lineage: Bacteria > Gemmatimonadota > Glassbacteria > GWA2-58-10 > GWA2-58-10 > JAJFUG01. The sequence continues at coordinate 1,490 of CAYYNT010000015.1, forward strand.
GCAGATGATGCTGAATGCCGGAGTGCGCGAAAAGATAGATATGTATGCCCTGGTAATGGGGCCCGGCTCCTCCACCAAGGCCGATATCCGCTACCTCGACACCTCCACCGGCCAGCACCGCAACCTGGCCCTGAATGTAGGCGACCCGCTGTGGAAAGAAGTCTGGATCGCTTTCCTGCCCGTGCTGCGCGAGCACCTGAAAGAAAAGGGCTGGTTCGGGCGGGCCATGCTCGGGTTCGATGAGAAGCCGGCCGGGGTGATGAAGACCATTTTCGATTTCGTCGTGCAGTACGCCCCGGATTTCAAGGTCTCCAGCTCCGGCGGTTATCCGGGGGATGAGCGCAAGTGGGGCGATGAGATAATTTTCTTTTACGATGTAATGATGGACCCGGCGCAGTGGGAAAAGTATAAGCCGCTCGTACGGCGCATGCGCGAGGATCCTGGGAAATACGTGGGTTTCTACACCTGCTGCGCGCCGGTCTACCCGAACACGTTCCTGTTCTCTCAGCTCCGCGAGAGCCGCCTGATGCCCTGGCTGGCGCGCAAATACGGGCTGGACGGTTATATCCGCTGGGCGGCGGACATTTATCCGGAGAATGTCTGGGAACAGGTCCGTTTCACCTGGCCCAGCGGGGACATGTTCTTCGTTTATCCGGGGCCGGACGGACCGCTGGACAGCATGCGCTGGGAACTGCTCCGCCAGGGCATCCAGGACTACGAGGCGTACCGTATCGCCTGGGACGCGGCGGAAAAGGCCGGGCGCGCGGAACTGCTGGACAAGCTGCGCCGGGCGCTCGAGCTGGGCACGGAGATCGATAATTGCGGGATGCTTCCGCCCATAGCAGAGGCGCGGGCGCTGGTGGATGAGGTGCTGCGCGAGCTGGCCCCGGCGGAAAGATGAATCCATCGTGAGAAATACACAACTGCAAGCCTCGGATTGTGATTAATGTATCAGGAGGAGAGTGGGGATGTCAGCAAGATCGAAGCTTAACAGACTTTCTCTGGTCATCGCGCTGTTTGCGCTTTCTGCGGCAAGTCTCCCCGCGGCCGGAACGGGCAGACGGCTGGATACGGACAATCCGCGGGCGATTGCACTGTACGAGGAGGGCCTGAAGCTGGCCGGGGCAGACCGTTTCAACGAGGCGGTGGACAAGCTTCGGCAGGCCATCCAGGCGGATTCGAATTTCATCCAGGCCCACCTGAGGTATATGGACGCTTTCAAGGGGGCAGGACGCGGGGAAGAGGTTTCGGACATGTACCGAAACATGGTGGAGCAGAATCCCGGCAATCCGGTGTACCACTACCTGTACGGCCGGTCGCTCAACGAAATGCCGGCCAAGCGGGGCGAGTTCCAGAAAGCCCAGGAGTGCGATCCCTCTTTTTACTGGGCGCCCTACGGGATCGGCGGGACTTATTATCTGGAGGGACGGCTGGATGAGGCGGTGATCTATCTCGGCCGGGCGCTGAAAATGAATCCACAGATGACTGAAGCCCTGAAACTGCTGGGTGATGTGTATATGGAAAAAAGCATGTTCCTTCAGGCAAAAGACCAGTTCGAGAAAGCAGCCAACATAGATTCGACGGATGTATCGGTATATCTGAAACTCGGGCAGGCTTTCAGCCGGATGGAACGTTACGAGAGCGCGGTGCAAGCATTTTTCAGGGCCACGGTCGTCAATCCGGGCGAACCGCAGCCCTGGTATTTCCTGGGCCTTCTGTACGAGATGCAGTCCGATACGGCGAAAGCCGTGGAGGCGTACCGCAAGTTTATCGCCGTCAAGCCGGACGATGAGCTGGTCCCGCTGGTGCAGCGGAATATCGATGCTCTGACCGGAGCCAAATCGGCTAAATGATGCAGGGGATGGAATGACAGTGGGCAGGCCATGCGCCGCTTCCTGAAAATCTTTTTTCTCAGTCTCGTCGTATTGTCGATCATTACCGCGCTGAGCCTGTTTTTGTCCTGGCGTTCTGTTTGCAGGACGGCGGCGGAGTATCTGTATTTCAGCGAAGCGCCGGTTCAGTCGGATGCGATTGTTGCAGTCAGCGGCGAGCGGTCGAGATGTCTTACAGCCATGGAGTTGTACAAGCAGGGATACGCGCCGCTGCTGATATTCAATGTCAGCGACACGACATATTATTTCGGCCAGCCGATCGACCCGGTGGAAAGTGTCCGTCAGGATGCCGCCAGGAACGGCATTCCGGATTCCGCGCTGGCGATCAACCGCGATATCGGGTCAACGTGGGAGGACGCGCACGCCACCAGGCAGACTGTCAGAGAGCTTGGACTGCGCTCGCTGATCGTTGTTTCCAGCCCCCTCAACATGCGACGGGCGGAGCTTACTTACCGGAAGGTGTTCAAGTCTGACAGCACGAGACTTACATTTGTCAGCGCACCGCTGGAAGAAGAAAAAATCTCTTTGGATTCATGGTGGACGCGCGAGCGCGAGCTGATCCTGGTGAACAATGAGTATCTGAAACTTGTGCTCTATTATTTCAAGTACTTACGCCCTGAAAGCCCGCCGCAGCCATGATGTCTTGACACCCGGACAACCGGACATATCTTTAAATTCCATGTGATAAAAGAGTATAACCTTAAGCAGGCCGGTATGGCGGAAGACAAAACGAAAACAGCTGCCGCGGATGCCGCGGTGGAAACGCAGGAAAAGAAAGCGCCGCCCGGATTTCTCCAGCGCTGTATCGTGCTGGAGGAAAAACGGCCGGAAGAAAAACTGCTTTATGGTTACAAGGGCGGTGTAATCGCCTTCGTAGACTTTGACGGGAAACTGTATCTGACGCCCGGCACCAAGATCAAAATCGAGATACTCGAAGCCAACGGTTTCCGCAACCGCCGCCCGCAGATAGAAGTCCCCTATTCGGACGGTTCAGTGAAAAGCAAGCGTATTCTGCGGAAAGATATCCCCCGTATTGAGATATTGCGTTCCGTGGAAGAGAACAAGATGCCCAAGCAGGACGGGAAGGTCATGGCCGGAATTCTGAAGGCCAACAGCGAGGGCCTCCGGCCTCTGGACGCTGAATTCCTGAAACGCTGCGCCATGGTCGAGGAGAAGTTCTACTACTATGCCGGGCTGGCGGCGAGTTTTCACGGTATCCTTGCATTCACGGACTGGGATGTAAACACCTGGGTGACTCCATTTTCTGAAATGAAGAAAGCGGTGCTCGAGGAACATGGCTATACTTATGTCGAATCGATGATCAGGGTGCCGTACGCCTTGGACAGCAAGGAGAACCGCCAGTGGCTGGCCGCTCATATCCCGTTCGGCGAATGGGAGCGCACTGAACGCGAGGTGCGCGAGGCTCGCGACCGTGAGAGAATGGAAAAAGCCAGGAAAAGAATCGAGGAACTGGGCTTGAAAGAGTTGCCGCCGGATATTCTGGCCGGCTCAGCGGCGAGCGGCGAAAAGATGAGCGGTAATATCGGGCTGGCGGGATTGCACAACGGCGTGCTTTCTTTCACCGATCCGGACGGAGTCACCTGGGTGACTCCAGGGACTTCAGAGAAAGTCGAAAAGCTCAAAAGCCTGGGTTATCAATTCATGGGTTCGGCTATTAAAGTCCCGCATTCCCTTAAAACAAAAGAAGATATAGCCTGGCTGCAGAAAAATATACCGGCGGATGAATGGGCGGCCGCGATAAAATCCAACATAGACGAACAACGCCGCCGCGAAGAAGAAATGGCTGAAAAGCGGCAGCGCTTGCTGAATGTCAAAAACATTCCGGACGATCTTATAGACCGGTCGATAAGGACAGAGGTAAAGCAGCCTGCCTTTGCCGGACAGTATTTCGTACGCAACTCGGTCCTCGGATATGTCACCCCGGATACATTTGTATACATCACTCCCGCCGCCCCGTCAAAAACGGCCACTTTGAAAGACTTGAATTACCGTTCCGCTCCCACAGGCTTTACAGTCCCGCATTCAGATGGCCGCCCGGAAGACCTGGATTTTATCCGCAGGCACCTGTCACAGGCGGAAATAGACCGTTGCAGAAAAGAGCAGGAAGAAATTGCCTTAAAGGATCAGGATGAAAAGATTAAAAGAATCCTGGATGCGAAAAAGCTCCAGGAGTTGGATGAAGATTTCATGAGGCGTTGTGTAAGGACAGATTTGCGCGAGTTGGAGCTTATCGGGCATTATTGCTCCCGCGGCGGAGTGACTACGTTCATATACAAGGATGGCTACTACTGGATTACGCCATTTACACCGGAAAAAGAATTGATACTGAAGGAGGCGGGATACACGGCGCCGGACAGATTGATAAAGGTGCCTTACGGCTCTGAGACCAGAGAGGACATGGAATGGCTGAGAGCAAACATGCCCAAAGGAGAGCTGGAAAGATGTCAGAAAGAAATTGGGGCGCTTGTTGAGGAAAAGAAGAAAAAAGAAATTAAAATACTGAGAGAAAAAAGAAATATTGCGGAAACTCCCCCGGATGATCTGGTCAAAAGGTCGGCTGCCACCGGCCAGATGCTTACAGAATTGATCGGTCAGTATATGATCCAGAATGAATGGCTCGCTTTCATCGACCCGGATGGGCAGATATGGATTACGCCGCAGACTGAATCTAAAGTGGAGATACTGAAAAAGGAAAATTACCAGTACACAAACAAGCGCTTTCAGATACCGCATTCCGGAGACTCGGAGGAGGATGTCAACTGGCGCAGAAATAATATCCCTGAAGGTGAAATTGAAAAAAGCCGCCAGGAGAATGAGGAGATCGAGCAGGAAAAACTCGACCACCTGGCCGGAGAACTTGCGATGCGCAGGTCTTTGACGGACTTGCCGGCGGATTTTATCGCCCGGTGCGCCAGAGCCCCTAAGGCAGGCCCGGAAATGGTTGGAAGATATCTGGAGCGTAACCAGTTCCTGTTCATTGTTACTCCGGACCGGGTGACTCTGATTACACCTGTTACGCCTGGAAAACAAAAGATACTTGCCGAGGCCGGGTATCATTTCCCGGAGAAAATTGAGCCGCTGCCTTACTGCACTGACAGATCAGAGGACATGGAGAGTATAAAAAGAGTTCTTCCGGAGGGGGAGTTCGAACGAAGCCATCAGGAACGTGATACTCTTGCCAGCGCAAAAGAAGAGGCCAAAATAAAATCCAATATTGAAAAATTCGGCCTGAAAGAAATACCGGAACAGATTAGTAAAAGAGCGGCCGACAGCGGACAGAAAGACGGGCGCAATGTCGGACGCCTGGGGATATTCAGAGGGGTGCTGGCCTGGGTGGCGCCGGATGAAAGGGTGCATGTAACCTGGTACACACCGGAGAAGCAGGAAGCTCTGGAGGAATGCGGATATAAACTCGAAGGATATATGCCGATTAAAGTGCCGCATGCCGTGGCAGATGCGAAAGAACGCCGCTGGCTGATGGAAAGCCTTCCGAAAGCGAACGATGAAGAACAGATATCGGTGGATGAAAACGCGGAAAATGTAAAATAAGACGAAGGTTTTCATGGAGTTTGACAATCATATGGCAGAACTGGAAAAAGTATTATTCGAATAAAGGACAGGGAATCGGACATGAGGGACAGATTAGCCGACTCGAAGTTCCGGGCGCTGAAGTTACTGATAATCAGCGGCTTGCTGATAATGGTGACCGGCTGTTCAGTTATCAATAAAATAAGGACGCCCGGACAAAAGGAAGAAAAGAAGAATACTGCCGTGATAGCGACAGAGAGTTTATCAAGGCTGGATTCGCTGGCCGGAGGAACGGCCGCCATTGATACTCTGGTTATGTACAGGAAAAGTCCGGTCTCCGATTCATCGAGTTATATTAAAGCCGGGAAGATAGAATCCACCGCCTCACTTAGAATAGAGCAGAACGGATTAATAAGCGGTTATCGAGTTCAGCTCGCCTCTTCCACAAATAAAAAGGATCTTGACCGTCTGGTAGAACGGGTGGAGAGAGAATTTCAGGTTAAAAGCTATATCGATAACCATTCCGGCCGGTGGAGCCTGAGGGTCGGGGATTGTCAGAACCGGCAGGAAGCTGAATATCTCAGGCAGCAGGCGGTAAATTTCGGATTCAAATATGCCTGGATCGTTCAGGCAAAGGTGAAAGAGCGTTTTTAAAAGCGGAGGTGTTATGCAACTGAGGGGAAAATTCTTTCATCTGGATGAGAACTGCCAGATTTTCAAGCATATGAAAGAGGGTGAGGCGTGTTTTTACAAGACTACCTGCGACGCAATCTGCAAATTGGCCGATGGAACGGCAGAGTACAAAAGAATGCGGAAAGAAATGGATTTCCGTATCTTTCCTGATGCGTGGGCCAAAAAGGAGAAAGAAATTCTCGTGCAGGTGATTCAGTTAATAGCGCAGCTCGAACAGAAAGGTAACCTTCTGGATGCCAAAAGACTGAAGGCGGCCTACGGTTTCGATGTGAACAAGAGAATTAGCGCAAGCACAGGTTCGGCCGCTGGCGGCGGCGGAGCCGCCCCGAATTCTGCTTCAAACGCAGGCCAGGAAAAGTGAAAGAAGCTGATTTTTACAGTGTCGAGACAGATGGAGCTGTCAGATGCCTTCTCTGTCCTCATAAGTGCCGGATACCACCGGGAGGGAGAGGAATTTGCTCGGTCCGGGAGAATAAAGATTCAAAATTGATCAGCCTTTGCTGGAATCAGCTCGCTGCCGCACAGAACGATCCTGTCGAAAAAAAGCCTCTCTATCATTTTTACCCCGGTTCGCGGGCCTTCTCAATCGCCACCGAGGGGTGCAATCTTTCCTGCCCTTTCTGCCAGAATGAAAATCTCTCAATGGATTGCAGGAAAAGAAAGTATATCTGCGGTTCATATTGTCCACCGGAGAATACTGTCAGGATGGCGCTCGAAAGCCGGGCTGAAACTCTTTGTTTCACCTACTCGGAACCGACCGTGTACTACGAGTACATGCTCGAAACCGCCTGCCTGGCAAAAAAAGAGGGTCTGAGGACTGCCATGGTTTCAAACGGCTACATTAATCCGGAACCGCTGGCGAGACTGATTCCTTGGATAGACGCGGCAAATATTGATCTGAAATCGTTCAAAGAGGATACTTACAGAAAAGTATTGAAAGGGTCTCTTCAGCCGGTGCTGGAGACAATAGAGCAACTGAAAAGAGGCAATGTCTGGGTAGAGATTACAACTCTCCTGACGCCGCAGATGAACGACACCAGAGAAGAAATTGAAATGACAGCGAAATATATATCTGAAACGGACAAAAGTATTCCCTGGCACATTTCAAGATTTTATCCGGCGGGTAAAATGAGAGGAATGGCCCCAACGCAGGAAAATATTCTGCTGGAAGCTTACAAAATCGGGAAAGAAAATGGTCTGAAATATGTCTACCTCGGGAATATGCGCACGGAAACAGGAACAGCGACCATATGCCCGGAATGCGGTGAAAGACTTATTGAAAGGTCGGGTTTCACTATAGAGGAATACAGACTGAAAAGCGGTGGCGAATGCCCTGTCTGTGGTAAATTGATTGAGGGCAGATTCAACTGAGGGAAGAAGAAGATAGATGCTTTCAGTATGCGAAATATTCAGCAGCCTCTCCGGAGAATCCGCCTGGCAGGGGTATGTCTGCACATTCGTAAGGTTCAGCGGTTGCGATGTGGAATGCGAGTGGTGCGACACACTGTACGCCAGAAAGGAAAAAGGAAAGGACTGTGCCGTAGAGGATATCCTGGCGATATGCAGGTCAAAAGAAACAAAGAGAATCATTCTCACTGGTGGCGAGCCGCTCATGCAGAATGAGCTTCCGGAACTCTGCCGGGAACTTTTAAAGGAAAATTTCAAAGTACAGATTGAAACGAGCGGAACCAGACTGGTGGATAATATCCCGGCCGGGGTGATGAAAGTAATCGATATAAAGCCGCCAAGCGCCAGAGCGAAAAAGGGGTTTCACTGGGGGAACCTGGATTTGCTGGGGGAAGAAGACGAAATAAAGATTGTGCTGGCCGGAAGAGAGGATTACGAGTGGGCAGTCAGAATAATGAAAAAAACCGGACTGGATAGAAGCGACAGAGTAATTTTCTCCCCGGTCCCCGGCCGACTCTCCCCGTCCGAACTCGCGGAATGGATGATTCAGGACAGACTTCTTTGCAAAATGCAGGTGCAGTTGCACAAGATCATATGGCCGGAAGCAGAAAGAGGAAAATAGAGGAGGGATTTATTCCGGCTCAACCGTCCTGTCTTTGGAAGAACCGCGCAAACGCCCCAGCTCCACCATCAGAAGACTGATATCGCTCGGACTCATGCCGGGAATGCGCATCGCCTGACCCAGCGTTGCCGGGCGGATGCGTTCAAGCTTGTCACGCCCCTCCCTGGAAAGCGCGGTCAGCTTCGAATAGTCCAGTCTCTCCGGAATGCGGGCCGCCTCCATGCGTTTCATCTGGTCCGCGCGAATACGCTCGCGGTCCATGAAACCGGAGTATTTCAATTCCATCTCCACCTGAAGCATTATATCCCGCTCCTCCGGCGGAATATTCCGTCCGAGATAAGAAAGAAGTCCAGCCAGACTGGCCAGCGGGCGTTTTATTATTTTTTCGAGGCTCACTCCGGAGACTGCCGGAGATTCACCGATGCTTTCAAGGTATGGATTGGCTTTATCTGGTGAAAGATGGATGGAACGGAGCTCGTTCAGCAAAGCGTCCGCGCGCGATGATTTTCGCTGGACGCGGGCGAATGAGGCTTCATCGATCAGACCGAGACTGAAAGCCAGAGGGGAAAGACGAAGGTCGGCGTTGTCCTGGCGCAGGGAAAGACGGAACTCGGCCCGCGAGCTGAAAAGACGGTAAGGCTCATCCACTCCGCGGCTGACAATATCATCTATCAGGACGCCAAGATAACTTTCAGATCTCGAGAAAACCACAGGCTCACGCCCGAGAGCCTGTTGCGCGGCATTCAGTCCGGCAGCCAGGCCCTGCCCGGCGGCCTCCTCGTATCCGGAGGTGCCGTTGACCTGGCCGGCCAGGAAAAGACCGCGGACCATTTTTGATTCAAGAGTGAATTCAAGCTCCCGAGGATCGTAACAGTCATACTCGATAGCATAAGCCGGTTTAACCATGACAGCCTGTTCGAGGCCCGGGACGCTGTGAAGCATCTCAAGCTGGACCTCTGGCGGAAGGCTGTTGGAGAAGCCGTTGAGGTATATTTCCCAGGTGTCGAGGCCCTCCGGTTCGAGAAAAAGGTGCTGCACCTCGCGCTCGGGGAATTTTACGAACTTGTCCTCGATGGAGGGGCAGTAACGCGGTCCGCGGCCCTCGATGTATCCGCCATAGAGAGAAGAGCGAGACAGATTGGCAAGAACGATCTCGCGTGTGCGCGGGCTGGTGCGGGCATGCCAGCAACTTTTCCGGGGCAGGGGGTCGCACTCGTGAAAGAAAGAGAATAGATAGCGTTCGCTGTCTCCGGGCTGTTCGGTCAGGGCTGAATAATCCACAGTGCGGCCGTCAATGCGCGGCGGGGTGCCGGTCTTGAAACGAAGGGCCGGGAGGCCGAGAGAACGCAGGTTTTCCGCCAGCGCTGTCGATGCCGGGTCGCCGGCCCGGCCCGCGGGCCAGGAACGCTCTCCTATCCGGATAAGACCGTTGAGGAATGTCCCCCCGGCAAGAACGACGCACGCAGAGGAAAAGGCTTTGCCCTCCACGGTCTCAACGCCCGCAGACCGGCCATCCTTGCATATTATACCCGAAACCATGGACTGAAAGAGAGTGATTCCGGGATTGGACTCGACGAGAGAGCGGACAGCCCGGACATAAAGACTGCGGTCCGCCTGGCAGCGTGGTGACCAGACAGCCGGCCCCTTGCTGGTGTTCAGCATCCTGAAATGAATTGAAGAGCGGTCTGCGGCGCGCGCCATCAGGCCGCCGAGAGCATCTATCTCGCGGACAAGCTGGCCCTTGGCCACCCCGCCGATAGACGGGTTGCAGGACATCTGACCCAGGTTGTCGATGTTGGAGGAGACAAGAAGAGTCCGGGCGCCCAGCCTGGCGCTGACCCAGGCTGCCTCGCAACCGGCATGACCCCCGCCGACAACGATGACATCGAAATCGGTTCTGGAATGTTTCACGTGGAACATTATCCAAAATAGTTTTTATCGGCAATGTTTCACGTGGAACACTGCCATAATTATTTTCCGACGCAGAAACGGTTGAATATGCTGTTCAGTATTTCGTCGTTCTGTATTACCCCGGTTACTTCTCCCAGCAGGGAACAAACCTCCTCCAGCGAAGCGGCGATCAGCTCAGATGGGTTTCTTTTATCTATTCCTTCAAGCTCCCTGAGGGCGTCTTCGATCAGGCTTTTCTGACGTTGACTGGTAATCTGAGGACCGGTGTGGTTTATATATTTATTGCCGTCTCCAGGAACAATATGCTTTTTCAGCTCCTTCTTTATCTCCTCCAGGCCCTCACCGCTTCGAACCGAGACCGGAATGTATCCCTCCTTAACCGGATGCCCCTCGGAAAGAAGATCGGCTTTGCTCAACAACCGTATTATATTGTCCGGCCGAGCCTCCATAAATCTCGATTCCTCTTTTTTTACTTTTTCCCCGGTCTCGTGCAGGAACAATACGATATCAGCCTTCTCAATGTATTTCCGGCTGTATTCCACTCCTATCTTTTCTGCCTCTGATCGCCCCTTACGCAATCCCGCGGTGTCAACCAGACGAAACAATATTCCGTCTAGTTGGATTTCGGTCTCCACCGCATCACGCGTTGTACCTGCCATATCAGTTACTATCGAGCGCTCATGTCCGGCCAGAGCGTTGAAAAGTGAGCTTTTTCCTGAATTAGGCGCTCCGGCTATCACTACCAGCGCTCCACGCGAAAGAAGAAGGTTTCTCTCTGCTCCCTTCAATATTTTTTTCAGGGATTGCTCTACCCGATTGAGGGATTCTTTCAACCTCCTGTCCAGATCCTTCAGCGGCTCCTCCTCAGGGAAATCTATATCGTACTCGAGCGTGGCTTTCAGCTCGATCAATTCCTCTCTAAGCTTTTCGACCTCGCGTCCAAGCGCACCGTTCAGACTGTTTAAGGCCAGAAGACGCCCTGCTTCCGAGCGGGACTGGACCAGAAGGTCAACCGCCTCAGCTCCCGCCAGATCCAGCCGCCCGTTAAGGAATGCCCGTCGCGTGAACTCACCCGGAAGAGCCTGTCTTGCCCCCGCGTCCTTTACAGCCCCCAACACAGCCGCCGGGACCGCGTATCCACCGTGGCATTGAAATTCAATCACGTCCTCTCCCGTGAAGCTTTCTGGCGCTCTGTACTTGACGATCAGCGCCTGGTCAAGGGGAATGCCTGTCTGTGGGTGAACGAGGTTTATAACGCGCGCTATGCGCTCCTGAATGGTGTCGTACTTTTCCCTGTCCTTTGCCAGGCTGCGTCCTATTTCCCAGGCCCGCACTCCGCTCAGCCTTATAATAGCAACTGCGCCAATACCTGGTGCTGTGGAAATTGCAGCTATCGTATCCTCGCCCGCAGTTATGCTTTCCTTTCTATCCATACTCAAAGCCGCATCCTCTCGCATTCATCCTCACCCAACGCCCGCGTCTCCAATATTCTTGATCCCTCTGCCGCGCCTCTCACCTCGACACGCACTGCCATGTCTCTTTTCCCGTCGCTGTAGCGGGCAGTCAGCTCGGCTCCAAGACGGATCTCCTCTTCGCCTATCTCCCCCTCCAGAACTGTCAGCGGTCCCATAACATCCACGCAGTTTATTGTCACCATTTCAGTAGTGTTCTTCTCAAGAAACAGATTTTCTGTTTCATTCCTGCCTACCACCGCTTTTGCACGCTCGTTAAGACGGAAATGTCTTCCTACTTTCAGCATAAGCACCTGTTCCGCTGTGACTGTCTTCTTTTCCTGGTGTTGAAACAGGTCCTTAAGACGACGGGCGTAATTTCGGTCTGTCAGGAAACAACAGCCCCCCGCAGGCTGAGGGTAATCGCTGAGACCGAGTTCCCGCGCCAGCTCCATCTGTGGCTTCCTCGTGCGGCCGTAGAATCCGTAAAGTTTCTCTCTTTCCACCCAGCCCTCTATCTCCGGTACGGTCGGCTCAAGAACTCTGGCCGAAAGAGGTCGAAGCACGTACCCGGTCAGGCCGCTTTCTTTCTCTATCATTCTCAGTGTGTTTCGCATCTGGCTCATCGGCCGCTGACCCACCACCTCGCCGGTGATTATAAATTTTGCCCCTATCTTTTCCATAAATTGCTTAGCTTTTTTCTGCATGTAAATTCTGCAGTCTATACAGGGGTTTACCGCGCTGCCGTACCCGTGTTTCGGGCTGGTCAGTATGTCCATGTATTCAGCGGATATGTCTATAATCTCCACCGGGATGCGCCATTTGGCTCCGGCTTGAAGGGCCTCGTTACGCACTGATTCAGGATCAATGTCAGCTCCTAACCCAAGCATCTTACGTTTGTGGTCTGTAAGACAGAAACCCGTGTTGAAATTGATCCCTGTCACCTCCACACCCTGGTCCGCCACGATCTTCACGGCCAGCGTGGAGTCCAGGCCGCCTGAAAGCATTGCTACCGCTTTTATCTTTTCTCCTTTATAAGCCATTCCTTGAATACTCCTTTCTCAACCCCTCCACCAGGACGAACCTGCCCAGAGGAATCACTTCGACGCCCTCCGGAAAAGAACCGAGGAAAAGGGGATTGTCGCACATCCCGCCGGACAGGTAAAAACCTCGCGGAGATCCAATAAAATTCCAGGCGTTCAATGCCAGTCCCCTCGTAAACTCAGCCACTGCGCGCTCGGGACTTTCACCTGCGGCTATCGACTCGAATATCTTCTCCATTCCAAGAACTCCGCAGGTTATTCCGAGAGCGCGCTCACCTGTCCGGACCGCCGCAGGGTCGAGTGAGAAATAGCTTAACAGAAGTTCCAGGGTGAAACCGGTCAGGGCTCCGCATTTTACTGACCAGTTCATTTCGTCCACCTTACGGCCGGACACTCGAAGGTATTTTACATCCCGGCTGCCGATATCCAGCACCGTGAAATCATTTTCATCTACAAGCGCCAGCGCCCCTGAGCCAAGGGCGATAAGTTCGTTGACTGTTCTACTGGCCCTCTCGCGGGTATTGTGCCCGGTGGCCAGGTCGGCTTGCAGTGGTCCGAGATCCTTTGTCCGTCTTATAACGCCTTCGCCGGTTGCCGTATCGTAAAGCTTGGTCCATGATGTTCCGAAATCGGCCAGAAGAGCCATGTGCTTTGGACCTCTCCATGTTTCTTAAAATCACCGTTGCTCTATTACAATGCAATAACATAAGATAGCGGTTTTCGAACAACAGCGCCAGATGTTCTTTGATATTGCTTTTCCTTCTCCTTTACAAGCAGACTTGTTTTCTGTAACTAATTATATTCAAAATAGTTGATACATTTTATACCATTGTCTTCCATTTCCCATTTTGTTGGATCAACGTAAATAATAACAAAGGATGCATTGTATTTTATGCATTGTATTTTTTGGGGTCGTCTTGTATTTTGAAAATTGAACACTCCAACTTCTCCAAGGTATTTATGATTCCCCTGGCGTCCCGCACTAAGTCAAGGTTTCCCGGCGCTCTCGTCTCGGCGGTTATAATCCTTTTCTGCTCCCTGGTCCCTTCTTCCTTTCCCTCGGGCCTCCTGATAGCTCAGGAAGAGCCCACCGGCGGTCTGGAGCCAGGCCAGGTGCGCATGGGTGCAAGCCTTTGGGAAACCCTGATCGAAAACGATATCAATCCTGTGCAATGGAAGGAAATATTCCAGTATAACAAGGTAAACAATCCTGCGTTCAGGAAGATACGCTCGGCAAAAGTAATCCCGCGCGGCACGTTGATACTTGTTCCTCCTGAGGGCTATTCTCCTTCAAAGCCGGCTCCATTAAAAACAAATTCGACAGCTTCCTCCGGCCGCCCCTCAATCCTTGATACACTTTCCCTTCTTGATGGTATATTGTTCCTCGAGATCGATGCCGGTGGGCTGCGTCATGTCAACGATATAATCGCGCGGTACTGTATTCCCGCCGGCCTCAAGGACAGTCGCGCCCGGGACCTTATCCAGCGCAGCGTAATCAGTGATCTTCGCGACCTTTACCATCGCATGGACCGGGAGTTTTCTTCCCGCGACCGCACTTATCTCATACCTCTTTATCTTCTTGCCGAAAACCATAAATCAATCAAGGACCGCCTTCAGTCCGCTTTCACCGATCCGGCCCTTTTCGCGCCTCGTGACAGCCTTTTCCCCGTAAATCCAGGAGACATGCTGCACACGGCCGTCGAGGGTGAAACCTACCGCAGCCTTGCCCGGAAATATGTCCCCGATCCCTCTGTTTTTCCAGAGCGTTACCCCTATCACAAGGACAGGGAATCCCACCTGAGCTACATGGCCCAGATAATCCGTCACTACAACGGAAATCAGCCTCTCTGGCCGGGACAGCGCTACTATATTCCGTTCTGGCTGCCCCAGGGTCGCTATTACGACAGCATTCCCGAGGTGAAGCTCATTGCCCGGGACAAGAAAAAGATGGTCTATTCCAATGGTCTTGAAGTTTCGCTGGAATACCATGTCACCCGGAAAAAGGCCTACCGTCAACGCCGCGAGCGTTACTATCCACCCCTTGAGCGCCGTCTTCCAGATGGCAGCCGGGCCTATCCTGACATGCTTCTCTGGCACCGCACAGGCCTGGATCCCGAAAGCGAACAGATATTGCGCTCCAAGGGCAGGCAGCATTTCAGTCTCAGATATATCTACCGCACGTCCGTTGCAAATTACTACATCGATGAATCCGGGCTGTGTTTCCTTGTTGCGGACCCGGAAAATAACGCCCGCGATCATGCCGGGTCGCCCCATGATTACCGCTGTTTCTGGGACGGGCAGTCAAACATTTCGGATATTTCTCTTTCCGTGGAGGTGGAGGGCTGGTTCCAGGGCGATCTGAACTCTTCTCAGCTTGAAACCATGCGCCGTTTTCAGGAAATGGTCCGTTCGCGCTGGATTATTCCCATGCACCGTGTTCTTGACCATCGTAAGGTTGCCTGCCGCCGTGGCCCGGACCTGAAACTGGAGCGGGGGCGTAAGGCGGATGGTCTTTCCATGAACGACCGGCTTGCCCTGGGCATTCCCTCGATCCTTGATCCGGATGTCATACGCGGCCTGGTTAATCCGAATCTCGACGGTATCCAGTCCAGACAGGCCGATTCCCTGGACTACTGGTGCGGGGTGGCGCTCGATCCCGACCTCGAGGAATCTGCCCGCCTCACAGGCTGGCTTCAGGAGGGTGGGCGCTGGCTGAGGCCTGCGCTTTCTCAGTCAGAAGATGTCTTCCCCGCTTCAAAGTGATGTCATTCCATTTTCTCTGTGACATTACCATCCCTTCAAAAATATTATCTCAAAAAACATTCTATATTCCTTTCTTATAGTCATGGCGCAACACGTCTGTTTGTTCTTTTTTCAGCCGAATATCATTTTTTTCATTCCCGGCTTTGACAAATCTTTCGCAAAAGAGTAACTTTTAGCTGAGACCTCCGTTTTTACAGCTTGAATAATTTTCCGAACCACCCCTTCCCCTGATATTTTCCCGTTGTTCTGGTGATTTAAACCATAACCGCAGTGTGTCTGGAGGAAAGATGGTCAAGAAAGGCAGCAAGACCGAGCACAACCTTCTGGCCGCGTTCGCTGGCGAGAGCCAGGCCCGCAATCGTTACACCATGTACGCGGCCACGGCCCGCGATGAGGGCTACCGTCAGATCGAGGCTATTTTCCTGGAGACCGCAGATAACGAGCGCGTACATGCCCGCAGCTTTTTCAGCCACCTCCCCGGCGACCCGGTTACTATCACGGCCATGTATCCCACGGCAATCGGTGATACGGCTTTCAACCTGAAAGCCGCAGCCGATGGTGAGAACGAGGAGCATACGAATCTCTATCCTGAAGCGGCCAAGGTGGCCAAGGCCGAGGGCTACCCGGAGGTGGCGCGCCTGTTCCTTGAGGTGGCCAAGGTGGAGGAGGAGCACGAGAAGCGTTACCTGAAGCTCCTGCACAATGTGGAGGAGGGGTTCGTTTTCAAACGCGGGAAAAAAGTATTCTGGAAGTGCCGGGTCTGTGGCAGAGTTATAGAGGCCACCTCCGCACCCAAGCGTTGCCCTACCTGTGAGCACCCGCAGGCAGTGTTCGAGCTGTTTGTCGAGAACTACTGACCTGTGAGAAACGCCCTGGGCGTCGGAGGCCGCAGATTTATTTATTTAGTGTAGTGTATCAGGTGGACGTCTGTCTGGCCGCCGCGGTTCTCGATCAGGTAATAGTCTCATTTTAAGTCCCCGGATTGCAAGACCGGGGGCTTTTTTATTGCCATCAATTCTGAATTATGAATACGAATCGTTTGAATACAAATCCCCCTCGATTTCCCCTGCAATCCATAACCGGGAATTGTGGTGGCAGGGGAGAATTGCTCCAATAAATCACCATATCTTTAGCTTTCGAATATATCCAGCGGACCGCGGCTTTCGCGGTGAGCGAGCCCCAGTTCGAGGGCCAGCTCATGGTAACGCGCGCGGTTCATGCGGCAGAGATGAAGAGGCAGTGGTTCGTTCTTGACCGGACTTTCCTCGAAATCCACGGCGATAATCATTTTTCCTCCTGGCGCCAGGGCGCGTCTCATAGCACGCATAGCGCCCTCGGGATCGAACAGGTGCTCTAGGACGTAAATACTGACCAGGGTATCGTATGGCCCGCACAGGTCAGCGGCTTTTTCATCCAACGGATGGATGCGTACTTTGAATCCGCGCCGTCTGAAACGCCAGGCAGCGAAATCCAGAAGCGGCCCGCCAAGGTCCAGGTGCGTCACCCGGCAGCCTTTCTCGGCCAGCGCAATCGAGAGTGTCCCGCAACCGCCGCCATACTCCAGCACCCTGTCCCCAGGACTGCAAAGAGACAGGACCTCACGCACTAAATCCTCCTCATCACCGTTGTACTCGGTCTTCATCAGTTCGTAAAGATAGAAATCATTCTCCTGATAGAAACGGCAGACCGCATTTTCATCGGCGGGCTGCTTTTCACGCCAGAGCGCCACCGCCTTAAGCCCGGCCAGGTCGCATTTGCGCTCGACTTCCTCGGGATGCTCTCCGGTATATTCCGCCAGCTCGGTAATCACTTGCCGCTTTTTTTCGAGGAAGGGTGCGTGAAATCCTTTTTCAAGCCTTACGAGAAATTCCGGCCCGCAAAGCGAGGCCTGGCGGTCGCTGTAGAGATGAACAATCCCCGGCGCATTCGAAGCCAGCGCGATCCGGTTGATGTTGTGGTACGAAGGCTGAAGCCTTTTTACAGAGGAACAGGGTATGACAAACAGATCGCAGCACAGGCCCCTGAGCGACCGGATGTCCATATCCTCAAGACGAAGGAACCCCTGGCCCGGACAAACCAGACATTCCAGGCCATCCATCTCTCTTCCGGGCTGGCAGAGCAGAGTTATCGCCGCCTCAGGGAAAGCGCTGGCGAGTTCCACCTGGGCGAAACGCACAAGCGGTTCCGGCGCGCAGCGGACCAGGAGAATCCGCTCCGGCGCCGGCTCGATGCGGCCAAGAAGCTTTCCAACAGGCAGCAATGACGGTGTTTCAAATCTGTCTTCCGCGAGCTTCAATCCGAAACCTTTCCCTTTTTTGGACTCAATCAATAGATTTTTCCAACTCTATCGGCAGAAAACGTAAGCGGATTGATTTTTTTAGAAAAAATCATTGACAGGTTGTAACAAAGGATACAATATTTTATTTAAGATAAGAGGATGACATAGTCATGATATCACAGACCGGACAATACGCTCTTCGCGCTCTGGCCTATCTGGGCGCTCACAACAACGACCACTACCATCTGGTTCAGGAAATGGGGCGGGAGTTGGATATCCCGTCACAGTATCTTTCAAAGATTCTTCACATCCTGGTGCGCAAGGGCATTCTGGAATCACAGCGCGGCCGTCAGGGCGGTTTCCGTCTTCGACGCACGCCGGAGGAAATAACGCTCTACGAAATCCTCGAAGCGCTCGAGGACCTGGGTAAATTCGATTATTGTATCCTGGGTTCAGCGCCCTGCAAGGATCGCAGCCGCTGTCCGATGGACAGCATGTGGTGCGACGTCCGTCAACGCTACATCTCTTTCTTGAAAAAAACCACAGTGGCCCAACTGGCCCATAAATCAGCCTGAGCTGACAAGATAACCGCAAGGAAAAGCAAT
The DNA here is from genome assembly GCA_964473155.1 of uncultured Gemmatimonadales bacterium. Taxonomy (GTDB): domain Bacteria; phylum Gemmatimonadota; class Glassbacteria; order GWA2-58-10; family GWA2-58-10; genus JAJFUG01. Next base: position 19,704 of record CAYYNT010000015.1, read on the forward strand.
TTTTGGTTTTATTTTCTGATATTAAGGTCTTCTAATATTCTTTATAAAACCCAGTCCTTGGGACGAGTTGATCCTTCACCCGGATGCTTTTCAATTCCGCGCTTGGCTGTCTGCATCTAAACTATCAATAAACCAGAAGGAGGGTTGCATGTCCTTACGGTTGCTGAAATGGGCGGCGATAATCTCGTTCTTCTTCGCGATCGGCATGTTGCTGGTCGGGGGCTGGTTCGCCAAAGACAAGGTCCCGCCCTATCCCGGGCAGGTGCTGGACGTCTCCGGAGCAGTGCTGTTCGGGAAGAAAGACATTATCGAGGGTCAGAACGTCTACCAGCGCTACGGTCTGATGGATCATGGAAGCGTGTGGGGACACGGCTCACAGCGTGGAATGGAATTCTCGGCCGTAACGCTGCGGCTCATGGGTGAGTCCATCCGAGAGAGGATCGCTCAGAGCAGATATGGCCTTCCTTACGCCAGCCTGGGTCCGACCGAAAAAAAGATAGTGGAAGTGCAGGTGGCGGAGCAGATCAAGACCAACCGCTACGATAAGGGCCGCGACGCTCTGAGCCTGACCCCGGACCAGAGCGCCTCTCTGGAAATGATATATGAATTCTGGGAGAAAACTTTCCGGGACGGGGAGCATCGCTACGGTTTCCTGCCCGGCACGGTGAAAAGCGAAACCGAGCGCCGTCAGATCGCGCGCTTTTTCTTCTGGACCGCCTGGGCCGCCGGAACGTTGCGGCCTGGAGACGAATACACCTACACCAGCAACTGGCCCCCCGACCGTCTGGCCGGCAACACTCCCTCCGCCGCGGTGTACATTTGGACCCTGGGCGGACTGATCTCGCTGTTCCTGGTGCTCGGGATATTCATCTGGCTTGTTCATCACTACGGCATCTGGTACGGCGAGGCCAAGGGCGCATCGCTGGCCGCCAAACTTGTGGACATGCCGCTGACTCCCAGCCAATACAAGGCGACCAAGTATTTCCTGGTGGTCATCCTCCTCTTTCTTCTTCAGACCAGTTTCGGCGGGCTGCTGGCGCACTACACGGTAAACCCCTCCACTTTTTACCTGCAGAAGATAGCGGAGATTATCCCGTACAGTTGGGCCAAGAGCTGGCACCTTCAGCTCGCCATATTCTGGATCGCCACAACCTGGGTCGCCTCGGCGATCTATCTGGCCCCGATAGTGGGGGGACGGGAACCGCGGGCCCAGGGCCTGCTGGTCAATATCCTCTTCGCCGCCATCCTTTTAGTGGCCGTGGGCAGCCTGGCCGGGGAAGTCGCCGGGATAAAGGGAAAGCTGGGCGAATGGTGGTTCTGGCTGGGTCACCAGGGCTGGGAGTATCTTGAGCTGGGCCGCTTGTGGCAGATCCTTCTTTTCGGGGGCCTGATCGCCTGGCTGTTCATTGTTTATCGAGCCATCGCCGGTCATTTCCGTGCGCGCCGGGAAAACGGCGATAGTCATTTCAGCGCCCTGATCGTGTTTTACGCCCTGAGCGCAATTCTGGTGGTGGCTTTCTTCGGTTTCGGCCTGTTTTACGGACGGGGCACGCATCTGAGCGTGGCCGATTACTGGCGCTGGTTTGTGGTGCATATCTGGGTCGAGAGCATCTTCGAGTTCTTCGGCGTGGCGGTGATCTCGGTGGTCGTAGTGGCCATGGGTCTGGCCAGCGCGAAAGACGCTCTGGTGGTGGCGTATTTCACCGCGGCCCTGGTCTTCCTGAGCGGTATCCTGGGAGTCTCGCACCATTATTTCTGGTACGGCGGTCCCAGCTTCTGGCTGGCCGTGGGAAGCGTTTTCAGCTCGCTCGAACCGGTCCCTCTTTTCGGGCTGATCGTGCGAGGGCTGCTTGAATACAAGGACATCCGTAAGAAAGGAATAGATTTCCCGTACAAATGGCCGATGTATTTCCTGGTCGCCTCATCGTTCTGGAATTTCCTGGGCGCCGGGCTGTTCGGTTTCCTGATCAACCTGCCGATAGTCAATTACTACGAGCACGGCACCTACCTGACCATGAACCACGGTCACGCCGCGCTGTTCGGGGTGTACGGGATGCTCTCGATAGGGCTGCTGCTTTTCTCCTGGCGCGGCCTGGTGCGGAAAGAGTATTGGAACGACAAGCTGCTTAAAGTGTCTTTCTGGGGTTTCAATCTGGGGCTGGGGATGATGACCCTGGGCACTTTGTTCCCGGTGGGAGTGATGCAGGCCTGGACCAGTTTCCGCGAGGGCCTCTGGGCCGCGCGCAGCGCCGATTTCTTCGAGCGGCCGGTCGTGCATTTCCTGGGCGAGATCAGGATGATCCCGGACACGGTCATAATCCTCGTGGGCGTGGTCCCGCTGGCCTGGTTCCTCTTCAGCACCTACCCGAAGCTCAAAGCGGTCGAGATCAAGGAGGGCGAATCGGTCTGGGAGCGTATCGGGCTTAAAGGCATGGACTGACACTCAGGCGCAGGATGCTGTAAATAAAAGGGGCCGTCCCGTTGCGGGGCGACCCCTTTTTTCTGGACAATCCGGCATCTTCCGGTATTTTTTTTAGAATACAATTATCTGGGTACAGAAAGGAACAGAACCGATGCTTAATGCCCTCTCGATAGATTTCGAGGAATACTACCAGGGAATCCTTACAATTCCAGAGTCAGAATACCCAAGCTTCGCGGGCCGGATAGAATCCAACACAGAAAGACTACTGTGCATGATGGAGGCCCAGAAAGTCCGGGCCACGTTTTTCGTCTCCGGCCATGTAGCGGAACGGTATCCTTCCCTGGTGCGGCAGGTGGCGGAACAGGGCCACGAAATTGCATGCCACGGCTATAGTCACGGGCTTGTTCATGAGCTGTCGTCAGAAAGGTTCCGCGATGACCTCCGGCGCGCGCTCGATTTAATTTCTGTCTGCGCGGATGTCAACAAGGTGATAGGTTTCCGTGCTCCCTGGTGGTCGCTGACCCGGGAACACCAATGGGCCTGGGAAGTGTTGGAGGGGCTGAATTTCCGCTACGACAGCAGCATAAATCCTATCCGGATGCGTATCTACGGCGATCCCGGCGCACCGCTGACCCCTTGCCGGATTGCGGGGACCAAGCTTTGGGAGTTTCCTCCGGCTGCGGTTGAATTCATGGGCCTGCGGTTATCAGTCGCCGGGGGTTTTTATTGGAGACATTACCCCGCTGCATTGATCAAGCTGCTGCTGAACAGGATCAACCGGGATGTTCGGCCCGCGGTATGCTATTTTCATCCCTGGGAGCTGGATGTAGATCAGCCGCTTTTGAAAGGCGTGCCGTTTGAACAGAGATTGATTCATTATTCAGGACGGAGAGGAATGGAGCGGAAAGTTCGCCGGATAATGTCGGTTTTCCGGTTCGATTGCATTTCAAAAGTATTCGCCAGTGAACTATCGCTCACCTGACCTATTGGCACATTCAACTGTGAGCCGGATGGCACAAATCCTGCTTTATTTTTTGTCATCCAGGCACAACCTATATGTCATTTGCGGGTAAGAATCATCAGCTTCAAGCAGTCCGGGGAGAATCGCATGCATACAATACCGGTTCGTTTAGTCGATATCGGTTATTTCCTGCCCGAGCAAGTTCTGGACAACGAAACACTGGTGCGTGAATTTGGAGATCCGGCCTGGACAGAGGAAAAAATATTTCAGAAAACCGGCATCCGGCTTCGCCATATCGCTTCGCCCGCTGAATTTGTCTCGGACCTTGCACTTAAAGCCGTACGGGACCTTGCCCACCGCACTCCGTTTGAGCCTGGTGAAATCGATTTTCTGATTCTCTGCACCCAGACGCCAGACCATGCACTTCCGGCCACAGCCTGCCGTTTGCAGCAGGAAATTGGCCTGCCCGGACGCTGCATGGCTTTCGATTTCAACCAGGGTTGCTCCGGCTATGTATACGGGCTGGGGATCGCCTCCGCTCTGATCGCCTCTGGTCAGGCCCGCAAGGGTCTTCTGCTGACAAGCGAAATATATTCACGCTGGATACATCCGAGGGATATCGCAAACCGCACGCTTTTCGGCGACGGGGCCAGCGCGACTCTGCTGGAGGCCTCAACCGCTGAAGAAGCCGGTCTTGGGCCATTTATCTACGGGACCGACGGTAAGGGTTATGACCGCCTGATTGTCGAACGCAGCGGGGCGCATGCTCTTGGGCCGCAATGCCTGGTTCACCGGCCGGAGTATGACGTTGAGTCCAGAGGACCGGCAAACCTTTTCATGGATGGTCCTGAAATCTTCCGTTTCGCTGTCACAACTGTTCCAGGACTGTATCGTTCGCTGTTGGATCTTGCTGGAATGGAACAGGATGCAATCGATTATGTAGTATTCCATCAGGCCAATGCATTCATGCTGAACCACCTGTCGAAACTGATGAAGCTGCCGTCGCAAAAAGTTGTGCTGGAACTGGAAAACACAGGTAACACTGTCAGCTCGTCGATTCCCCTGGCAATCGCCCGAGCGGCAGAAAACGGACGGATTGCCGACAATACAGTGCTGGCACTGCTCGGATTCGGGGTTGGCTACAGCTGGGCCGGGACGCTGGTTCGCTGGAGGGGAGGACGATGAAAAGATTCGAGGGCAGAGTCACCCTGGTGACCGGGGCCTCGTCAGGGATCGGACGCGAGATAGCCCTGAGCCTGGCGCGAGAGGGTTGCCAGGTGGCTCTGCTGGCACGGGGCAGGGAAAAACTGGAATTTGTAGCGCAGGAAATCAGTCAAGTCGGGGCAGAACCACTGGTGCTGACCGCTGATGCCGCCTCTCTCGAACAGGTGCAGGCGGTGATGGTGACTCTTATGGATCATTTCGGCGGGCTGGATTATCTGGTGAATGCTGCCGGCAGGATGCTTTTCCGTCCGTTCAAATCCACCGGCCCGGCGCAGTGGGAGCCTTTGGTGCAAACCAACCTTGAGGGGATTTTCACGATCACCCATGAGGCGTTGAAAGTCATGCGCGCCGGAGGCTCGATTGTCAACCTGGGTTCCGCTGCTGGACAGACAGGCGCCACGGCCATGTCGGTGTATGCTGCCACCAAGGCCGCACTTGTCGGTTTCTCACGAAGCCTGGCCAAGGAGCTATCCGCAATACCGATCCGGGTCAATGTCGTCTCGGCTGGAATAGTTCGCACGCCCATGACTGACGGGCTGTTCCGTTTCTTCACGAGCGAGCAGGTGCATCTTCTCGAAAAAAGACACCCGCTGGGATATGGCACGCCAGAGGACATCGCTCCGGCGGTGCTGTTCCTTCTGAGCGACCAGGCACGCTGGATCACCGGAACCGTACTGGAGGTCGACGGCGGTTATTCGATCAATGTCGAACCCTGATCCGTAAGCTTATTCGAGCTCTATGCCTTTCTTTTCGAGCAGACCGAGAATGTCTCTCACGCTCTCCAGCCCGTCAAGCTCATCCATGCTCAGGTTCAGGTTGAACTCATCCTGGATCAGGCTGATCAGGTTGATCGAACCCATGCTGTCCCAGCCTTCGAGCTCCGACTGTACAGAGTCAAGACTTATCCGGGCAGGTGATGTGCTGAACGCTTCGGCCAGCCGGGCAAGAAACTCCGCAGTCTTCATTCTTTACCTCCTCTTGCGGGTTGTTAATCCAGGACCGCAGGCACATTTTTATTACAAGTTTTTAGTAGTGCAACATTTGTTCCCGTCCCCTGGAGAAACAAGCGATGAGCGTTGAGACGTTCAAAATCCGTCCGGTATGTCCAGAGGATGGGCCGGCGGTGGTGGAACTCCGCCGCCGGATGGATGACCTGCCAGTGCCTGAAAAAAATGACCTTTCCTTCTGGCGTTGGGAAAACCTGGAAAATCCATACGGGACTGCGTTCGCGATGCTGGCCGAACGGGAAGGCGTGGCGGTCTCAAATTTTTCTCTTCTGCCGCGCAAACTGCGAATCGGAACAAGGGTAATCCAGGCCTGCTTGAGCGTAGAGTCCATGACCGAGCGCCGCTACCGAGCCAAGGGCCTGTTCCCAAGGCTCTGGCTCGCTCTTGAACCACTCGCGCGCGAGGCTGGTGTCGATGTTTTCTACGGCTTCCCCAACTCCAAATCCAGGCCAATTTTCCAGCGTGTGTTTCATTGGACGGATGTCGGCAGCCCGGACCTTTTCTGCTATCCATTGCGCCCGCAATGTTTTCTACGCTCCAGGGGTATCCCGTTCAGCAGTCTGGCCAGCCTTCCCGGCTCGATCTACCGAGGCATTTTCCGCCCGAAACAAGCGGCAAATGTGCGCCCCCTCATTAATTTCAATTCCTGCAACCAAGCGCTGGTTGAATCTCTGCATCCGGAGACTTCGATAGTCCCCGAACGCACGGTCGAATACCTCAACTGGCGCTACACCAACGTCCCTGGCCGCGACTACATGATCCACGGCCTTTTCTCCGTGCCGGTGGATTCGCCGGAAGGATTCGTAGTGACACGGCGTACCAGCCATGAGGGAGTCGATCTGGCTGTGGTGATGGAAATATGCCTTGGCCCGCATGTATCCCGGCGCAACGCGAATATTTTACTTTCGGCTGTCCTTGCCGACATGTTCGAATCCGGAGTGGATGTCGCTCTTGGTCTGGCCATGCCGGGAGATCCAGTCCGCCTGGTGCTTGGCTCCGCCGGATTCATTCGCCTGCCCCGCCGCCTTGCGCCTCACAGGTTCGACCTTATGGTTCATGGCGCAGGGAATGCGGTTCCACGTGATTCTCTATCCGACCCGGCCTGCTGGCGTATCTCGTTCGGTGATATCGACGTATTCTGAATCCCGCCACCCCAAAACGCCTAACGTGTCAGACGCAGCTCCCACCTGTCCGCCAGAGGCCCGCCCTCCGGGGCGGAAAGCTTTATTCGATACAGGTTTCCCTGCCAGGATGCCATCAGGCGGCGGTCATCTATCGTAATTTTCTCGATTGCCGCGGTCAGACGGGAGCTGTCGTAGAGCAGGCAGACCGCCAGGGGCGTTCCCTGGGGACGCGGCCCGGTCAGGCGCAGCTCGCCGGGCTTGACTGTCTCCACCTTGCAGGGGGTCAGGAGGCTCAGGTATAGCTCACCCTGGCGCTTTTCGAGCACGAAACTGTCGCTCAGGCGCACGTCCTTTCCCCGGTTCAGGCTGAGAGAACGCTTCCACGATTTTACTCCCGCCTCCGGCGGATAAGCCCCGGCGATATCAAGCGATAAGCGCGCCGCGCCGCCGGACTGGCCGTAGCTTACAGCTCTGGCGGCGAACTCACGACCATCGCGCTGCATCACGCCGTTTATCGTGGGCAGGTTGTGGTAAGCGGACTGCATGGTCCAGATGTCGTAGCGGCTGTCGCTGAATGTCTTGGCCGTGTATGTCCCCACACCGGCGTCCACCAGCACCGGCTTGCCGTCGCAGTAGACGATAAAATTGCCGACATCGTTGTGGTTGTGGCTCTCATCGTTGTGTCCGCCCTTGGCCGCCAGGTAGAACCCCTCCGCGCTCCCGTCCTTTGTCCGCGCGGCCATGACCTGGATCCCGTCCAGCCAGACATCCCGCACGAGCGGGGCGCGTCCCGAGGCGGCTTTCAATTCGCCGAGATTGGCCAGCGCCGGCAGCAGTCTTGCGATGCTGCCGTCATCCACGTCGCCCTGCACACCTTTCCTGGCCTCGGCCCAGGCGCCGAAGTCTGTCATGTTCCGGTCGCCCATCCGCCGTCCCCAGCGGTGGATCAGGTCGGCGGGGACCGCCACCCGCGCCGGGGCGTCCGCGAAATCGATAAAATAGTCCTCCGCGATATGGGCGCGGTAAATGTAGGCGCCCATGTTCCGGATCAGCGGATCCTTGTAGACATCCACCGCGCCTCCGGTGGACGAGTGCAGCAGTTCGAGACAGTCGAACAGCGAAGCCCCGGCCCGTCCCCAGTAACTCGGCCCCTCGTCGCAGCCGCCGTCGCTGTAGTAGGTCTTGATGAAATTGTCGATAGCTCGCATGGCTTTCCAGACCGCATCCACCCGCCGCTGCGGGTCTTTTTCCAGCAGGAGCGCGGCGGTCAGCCAGTTCGAGCAGATCCAGGGGTTCCAGTTGTTCACCCTCTCGCGCTCGCCCCAGCCCATCCACCAGAAATCACTGCGCTCCAGACAGGGATCGAGGATGCGCTGACTGACCTGGCGCTGGAGCCGCGAGCGGATAAGCGGTGAAACGGAATCCAGTTTCGGACCGGCGAGATAATCGACCCAGGCCAGAAGCGCGCCTGTTTCGGCGGCGAACAGGTCGACTATCGGTTCCTGCTCATCCGGCAATCCCTGGCCGGATTTCTGACCTCCGATATGCGCCGGGATGCACCAGCTTGTCTCCTCCAGGATCAGCCAGAGGCCATTGACCAGCTCATCCGTGAACCGCCCTTTGTTCTCCACGCATTCAGCCAGGGCGAGGTCCTTTACCCGGTCGCGCCGCGCGAAGTACACCTCCTCGTAATTCGAGCGGTTTCCGATTCTGGCGAATTCAAGGTACAGGCTGGCGGGCAGGGAATGCCAGGGGCCGCCCAGGGCCTGTTCGCCGCGTTTGACCAGCGCCGCGCGTGCAGGCTCAGGAAGGTTTTCCCAGAATTGCCGCTCCGAGACGCTCGCATAAGGCCGCCATCTCTCCAGGGAAAGGAGGTTTTTCTCCACGAAATCGCGGGAATAAAGCTCTGCAAGGCGGGGACCGGCCTGGGCCGTCCCAGCGGGAAAAGCCACGCCGGGAGCAAGCAGTATCAATAAGGCTGTCATCGCATTAAACAATGTACTGCACGCCGATCTCATCATATTGTCCTGCCGTCTGAGTGAGGAATATTAGGGATTGTCGAGGCATCAGAGCAATTATAACCCTGGATGCCGGACCGGGCAATAAGTTGTTGACTCAAAACTGAACAGGTTTAATATTTCCCTCCCAGCCGGAGGAATCGGTTTCGGAAAATAATCTATACGAAAAATTTTGGATTTTAATGGTTATTATAAATAACCAATTCCCAGGAGCATCTTGATGAAGATGGGGCGTTCTTTGCGTGTTCTGGCTGTCCTGTCCGCAACGCTGATCGCGCTGAACACGGGGACGGCGGCGGCGCAGAGCACAGGCGGCCGTCATGCGGTTACAAAGGAGCATCCGCGGCTTTTCGGCTCGCGCCAGGAGCTGCAGGCGCTGGCAGTCTCCCGCGCCGCTGAATACTCCAGGATGAAAGCGGTCATCACAAATCCGGACGCCGGAGACCACGAGCTGATGTTCTCGCTGGCCCTGGTCTGCGCGGTTGAGCGAGACAGCGCGCTCGGCCGGCGGGCCATCGAGCGCGCCATGACTTATATCAACGGACCGATCCAGATCGGTCATGTCACGTTCGGCCACGACCTGGCCCGCTGCGCCGTGGTCTTTGACCTGTGCCGGGAATACTGGACCGACGCTGAATGCTCGAAGTTCTACGATTATGTCAACAAGACCGTGGACGGCAACGTGGGTTCCGAGACCTCGCCGTTCCACAACGGTTTCTACGGCTACAAGTGGTGGGGGATCGGACTGGCCTCTTACGCCGCCTACTATGAGAACCAGCGCGCCCCGGCCGCCCTGGCCGCCCTGGAAAAAGAGGTTCGCGACCGGGCCAACCCATGTCTCGAGCTGGCAGGGGAGGGTGGCGGCTGGGCCGAGGGCTACTACGTCAACTACTGGATTTACGAATGGATGGTGTTCTGCGAGGTGGCCCGCCGGGTCGAGGGCCTGGACTATTTCGAGCTGGCCCCCAGGTTCTACCGTGAGCGAGCCGTGGCCAGCATGTTCGAGGCCTACCCCTGGATGAGCGATTACGGCTCGCGCCGTCCGATACCGATGGGCGATGGGGGCGGGAGGGTGTTCGGCGGCGACAGGGACAAGGTGCTCTCCTCACGCCGCATCCTCGTCTCGCGCTATCGTGATGACGCGGCGCACCAGGCCGTGCAGTCTTTCAACGAGACTACGCCCCGCTCATCGGTCGGAATCTATGCCTACAAGGATTTCCTCTGGCACGACACCAGCGTCCCCAGGCGCAGCCTCGAAACGTTCAAGCTTTCGCACCTCAGCCCCGGCCCCGGTTATGTCTATGCGCGAAGTTCGTGGGATGAGGACGCGACCTATTTCTTCTTCAAATGCGGCGACCGTTACACCTCGCACCAGCACCTGGACGTGGGCCATTTCATGATCGCCAAATACGCGGAGCTTCTTGGCGACGGCGGGCATTACGACGAGTTCGGCACCAACCATGATGTCAACTACCATTTGCGATCTATCGCGCACAACACGATTCTCGTGTACAACAGCCAGGAGACATGGCGCAACGACATCCGCGCAGGATCAGTTACGAGCAACGACGGGGGACAGAACTATCCCTGGTCCAGCCACAACGGAGCGGCCACTGATGTCTCCGACTGGACCGCCGGTAAAAAGCTCTATGACATTGCCGACATCACCGCCTTCCGGGACCATGGCGACTGGATGTATGTCGCCGGGGACTGTTCCCGCGCCTATTCCTCCAAGATGGCGTCTTTCTCCCGTCAGATAGTGTACGTCCGTCCCGGCCGTTTCGTGGTGTTCGACCGGGTCAAATCACTGCTGTCCTCCTACCAGAAGTCTTTCCTGCTCCAGGCAATGAAAGTCCCTGAGGTGGAGGGACAGCAACTGAAAATCACCAACGGCGGCGGCCGTCTTTTCGCGAGGGTTGTCCTGCCGGAACGGCCCACGATCAAACTTAACAGCGGCGCTCAACTTTACACCCTGGGCAACCAGAATTATCCGCCCTCGCGCGACACCGGCCCTGCCCCGGAGTGCCGGGTGGAAATATCGCCCTTCATTCCTTCCGCGGAGGACCTGTTCCTGGTCGTGTTCGAGGCTTGCGACAGTGCACAGACCAAGATGTGCGATGTGACCCGCCTGGGTGACGGGACCGCGGAGGCCGGGGTGCGGCTGGCCGCTGACGGCGAACAGACCGTGGAAGTGCTTTTCGGCCGCAGCGGTGCAGCAACCGCCCGTATCCGCACGGGTGACGGTGAATACGTATCTCTGGGTTCAGGGATCGACACCAGCGTACCGGTGCTCCCGCTGCGCGGGGATATCGATGGTGACGGACAGCGCAGCCTGCGCGACGTGCTCCAGCTGTTGCTCGGCGCCATGAGCAACCCGGCGAATAAAAGTCTGGACCTGAATGGAGACGGGACAGCCAACTGGGCCGATGCAGTGACTCTGGTCCGCCTGATAAAGTCCGCGGCGGAATGATTCCCTGCCGGCCCGCGACCGATACGACAAGCGCGCCTCCCTGGCTGAAGGCGCGCTGTCTGCTTTCTCCCATCCCTCTCACCTTCCGGTTAAAATATTTTCGGATTTTTGCATTTTCGGCCATGGATTGACGCTTTTGAGAAAGCACTTTACGAATCTATATTCTAATCCGTTTAAAAATAATACGATAGAAAAACCAGAGTGTGGCATCTTTTTTGTTGACCGTGGAAACCAACCATAAAGTATGGGTTCATCCCTATGTAATAATTATTCCCTCTGTTCCGGGAGCGTCCGATGCGAATGCTGATAGCCATATTGCTGGTCCTTTTGTCTCCAGTCCTGGCCGGGGCGGCCGGTTACACCCTGGTGGACCACCCGCGTATCCTTCTGAACAAGTCCAGTCTGCCTGAACTGGCGCGCCGCGCCCATGACGGCGGGATGCTGGGCGAGGATTACATTCCGCTCAAACAGGAAGCCGACCGGATTGTGGCCGAGGAAACCTGCCACGCCCTCGACGATGTCTGGCACCGCCCGATGGACATGCTCGCCGCCTGCCTGGTCTACCTGGTGGAGCGCGAGCTGGGCAACGACAGCGCCCATGTCTATGCCCGCGCGGTCAAGCGGGTCTGGGAGAAATGGGACGCGGCGCACCCGATCTACGGGACCGGCGCGGTCCTGTCCACCGTGGGGCCGGGGCATTTCGGCTCTTTCGCCATCGCCTACGACTGGATATACGATTACCTCACCCCGGCGGAGCGCAAGACCTACGGCGACAAGCTGGCGACCTGGCTTTTCTACTACACCAACACCGCCGAGATAACGCTTCAGGACGGCGACTGGCTTTACAATCAGACCTGGGGGCCGGAGCACCTGAACACGCCGAACTGCCGGGACGGGATAACGCCGAAACTTCTTGTCGCCCTGGCCCTTTCCGGAGCCGGCACCTCATACGAGGCTTCCTGCAAAAGCTTTCTCGACTCCTGGAGCAGACGCATACCTGAGGAATGCATGCCTCTGTTCGACATGATGGGCGGGGTGTGGTCCGAAAGCATGGGGCACGGCATATATGCCAATGTCCAGACCACCCCCTGGGCCTTCGAGGCCTGGCGCACCGCCACCGGACAGGACTGGTTCCAGCTCGGCAGCGCGACGACGTTCCTCAAGGACCTCAACCGCTGGGCCGTGTTCCTGACAGTGCCGTTCAACAACCGGACGGCATATATAGACGACAACGCCTCGCCCAGCACTCTCCAGACCACGCTGAAAAACGTCGCCCCCATCCTGGGAGCGCGCTACCGCGACCCGGTGGCCAACTGGATCGCCGCGGGCTGGCAGCGCGGGAGATGGCCGGATGAATGGTTCGGCGCCAACACGATATTCCGCTTTATCCCTTACGATCCGGCTGTCGCCACTCTCACGCCGGGACAGGCCGGCTGGGCGCTTTCGCACCTGTTCGAGGGTGCGGGCCATGTTTATATGCGCGGCAAGTGGGATGACCCGGACGCCACCTGGGCCTTTTTCGGGGCCGGGCCGTTCTACGCCGCGCACTCGCGGGACGACGAGGGACATTTCCTGATCGCGAAAAAAGGCTGGCTGGTGCTGCGCTCGGGCGGGACAGGGCACAATGATGACGACTACTACGCCGGCGGGTCGATGCCGTTCAACATTATAACCGTCTACGACCAGAGCGAGCAGTTCAGGCGCACTGTCTCGAATGCCAGCGGAGGGGTCAACAACCCGAACGACGGGGGCCTGATCCGGCGGGTCTATACCGGCCGCACCGAGAAGGGCGGCCAGCGCCAGGAGCGCGGCAAGATCACCGCCTACAGCCACAACCTACGCTACACATACGCCGCCGCCGACCTCAGGGATGGATACAGCAGGAGCAAGCTGAACGAAATCACCCGCCAGTTCCTGTATCTGCGCGGGGAGAAGGAATTCTTCGTGATTTTCGACCGGGTCGAGGCCATGAACGCCTCTTTCCCAAAGACCTGGTTCCTGCACCTTCCCACCCGCCCCACACTGGACGGCACGGAGACAGTCAAGGTGGCGGACCATGTGCTGAATTACAGCGGGGCAAAAGTCTCCACCTGGCTGAGCGACCCCTGCCGCACTGACCAGGAAGTTCTGAGCGGCGGGCGCTCGCGGGCTTTCCTCAGCACGCTCCTTCCTGCCGGGGCCGCGATAACGCTGCGCGGCGGGCCGGGATACGAGTTCTGGGGCAATCCGCATAATCCGGACGGCAACAAGAATTTCACCGGCAAATCCACCTCGGCCGCGCCCTACGTGCCCTGGCGCCTGGAGGTGGAACCCCCGGCCGCGGCCGCGCGCGACCTGTTTCTGCATGTGCTGGAGGTTACCGATGAGGGCCAGACCGCCCCGGCCCCGGTGGAACTTTTGCAGAACGACGGCCAGAAAGTGGTCCTGCGCATAACACCCTCCGGCGGACAGCCGGTGGAGGTGCGGCTCAACAGCACGGGAGACCTGGGCGGGGCGGTGCGGTTCGGTTCAGGCGCGGAGGAGACCCTGCCCGTTTCGCCCGAGACCTCGGGCCAGACCGGGCTGCGGCACGATGTCAACCGGGACGGCCGGGTGGGCCTGTCAGATGCGCTGGCGCTGATTCTGCGCATAGCCTCCGGGGACACAGACCAGGCGCTCGATTTCAACGGGGACGGGACCGTGAGTCTGAGCGACGTCCTGGCCCTGCTGCGGTTCCTGCGCGAGGCCGGAACACCGGGCAGCGGCCCCTACCTGGCCGGGAAATGAAATTGAAGTCTGAATGATTTGCGGATCGAAAGGTCTCAATCCCTGAGCGCTATCATGATCCCGGCCGCGATCAGCACAACACCCGCAACCCGGCTGGTCCAGGCTGCGGCCGGGCTGCGCCCCAGGACAACACCCGCGCTCCGGGCCGCCAGGGCGTAGAGTATAAGCCCGGCAGCCAGCGATACGGGCACGATGGTCCCGACAACAAGGATATCCAGAGCGCCCAGCCGGCTGAAATCGAGGAACGCGGGCAGGAAACCACAGTAGAACAGTATGACTTTCGGGTTGGAGAGCGAGACCAGCAGACCGTCGAAATAACCGCCGGACAACCTCCGCCGTTTATCGCTTACGTTCTCTGACCGGGTTTGTCCGGCGGCCCTCCACATGCGAATGCCGAGCCAGACCAGATACAATCCCCCGAGCCACCTCACCAGAAAGAAAAAGCGTCCCAGGACCCCGGCCAGGCTGGAAAGCCCGAACAGCGCGAAAAGAAGATAGACCATGTCCCCGCAGATAAGTCCCGCGATCAGGGCCAGTGAGCTTCTGAACCCGGCGCCGATAGCGCGCGACACGGTGGCGAGAACTCCAGGGCCGGGAATGACCGCGAAGATAAAAACCGCCAGGGCCAGGGCCAGCGAAGATGACATTTTCATTCTCCGGCTCCGCGCCGCGGAGCCGTCTGGCTCAACAATTCCTCCGCTGCGGCGATGACCTGCCGCGGCTTTATGTCGCGCATGCAGCGGAAATGACCCAGCGGGCAGCGGGCGCGTCCGTTGTGGGTGCAAGGACGGCAGTACAGCGGTGTCTCGGCCACCCGCGAGGCGGCGCGGTACGGGAAATAGCCGAAATGACGGGTTGTGGGTCCGAAAATCGCCGCCACTGGCGCACCCACGGCCGTAGCCGCGTGCATCAGTCCGGTGTCGTTGGCGATAAGCAGCCGCGCGCGGGAAAGCGCCGCCGCCGAGGCCAGGATCGGCAGCTCCCCGGCCAGGTTGAGGCTCAGCTCCGGCCCCAGTGCCCGGCAAACCCGTCCGCATATCTCCCGCTCCTGCTCTCCGCCCAGGACCAGCGCCCTCAGTCCGTGCGCGGCGCAGAGAGCCGCCGCCGCCTCGGCGAAACGCTCCGGCGGCCAGCGCTTGACCGGCCAGGCCGCGCCGGGGGCCAGGGCCAGGAACGGCCTTTCATCCCGCCAGCGCGGCGGAAGCTTGCCGGAAAAGAATTCAAAGTCCTCGCCGGAGGGGTGCAGCTCGCAGGGGCCGCCGTCCAGGCGCACACCCAGGCCGGAAAGCGCCTCCGCGTAGCGTTCCGGCACCGAAGCAGGATTCGGCCCGTAAAGGTCAACCCGTCCGTAGATCAACAGGCTGCGGCGGAACAGCGGCTTGCGGTAAACAGTGACAACACCGGCGGGAACGCGGCGTCGAAGAATGCGGCTGCGCAGGCTGTTATGCAGGTCCGACAGGAGGTCCCATCTCCGGCGCTCCAGGCGCGCCGCCAGACGGTCCTGTTCGGCATAGCCTCCCGGCTCGGCCAGGATTTCGATCTCATCCACCGCGGGATTGCCCTTGAGAAGTCCGGCGAAACGCGCCCGGGTGACAAAAGTTATCCGGGCCTCCGGCCAGCGGGCGCGCATCGCGCGCAGCACCGGAGTGGTCAGGATTATGTCCCCTATCGAGCTGAACCGCAGGACCAGGATCGTTCTCACCCCGTCCCCGGTCTGCTTTTCCCGCGGCCCGTTATTTTCCGATAGATGCATTGACAAGTCCGCCCGCCGCCTCTAAGTTTGAAATTAACTGGCAAAGAAACCCGGGAGAGTGTATCGGCCGACAATTCCAGGTCGAACAAAATAAGATGACTCATGACACGGTGATTGCCGTGCCTTAAACTGAAATTTAGAGCCGGGGCGAATTCGATGTCAAACGATTTATCCAAAAAGATACTCTGGGTGGATGACGAGGTCGAGCTTCTGCGCAGCCAGATCATTTACCTTCAGCAGCGCGGCTACCAGGTGGAGACAGCGGCCAACGGCGAGGATGCTCTCGATATTCTTCGCGCCGGCAGCGTCGACCTGATCCTGCTGGATGAGCAGATGCCGGGTAAGCGCGGGATCGAGACCCTGGGCGAAATCAGGCAGATTTCGCCCGGAGTGCCGGTGGTCATGGTGACAAAGAGCGAGGAAGAGGACCTGATGGACCTGGCTATCGGCCAGCAGGTGGATGACTATATCGTGAAGCCGGTCAATCCGAACCAGGTGCTCTCGGTCTGCAAGCGCCTTCTGGAGGGCAGCCGCATACGCCACCAGCGCACGGCCCAGGATTTTGTCTCCCGTTTCCGCGAGCTTGAGGAGCGCCGCACCGGGATGTTCAGCTGGCGCGACTGGGCCGAGACCTACTCCGAGCTTATCACCTGGGAGGGCCGTCTGGCCGAAAGCGGCGAAAAGGGCCTGGCCGGACTGCTCGACCAGCTCAAGCACCAGTGGCGGCGTGATTTTTCCGCATACGTCACCAGTTCATACCTGAACTGGCCCTGGGCCGCCCGGCAGGACCGTCCCCCGCTGAGCGTGGACGTGGTGGGGGAGTTTGTCGTCCCGCACGCACAGAGCGGCAATCCGGTCATTTTCATCATTGTCGACTGCCTGCGCCTGGACCAGTGGTTCCATATCGCCCCGATGGTGTCCGAGCTGTTCGACATTCAGCTCCAGCACTATTTCTCGATCCTGCCCACAGCCACGCCCTATGCGCGCAACGCCATTTTCAGCGGTTATTTCCCGCTCGAGATAGTGAAGCACTTCCCGCACTACTGGCAGGTCGGTTCGGATGACGAGGGCAGCCTGAACCAGTACGAGCTCGAACTTCTGAGCGCCCAGCTCGAACGCCTGGGACTGGACCCGCGTATCCCCCCGCGTTACGAGAAAGTGTTCACCAAGGAGGACGGCGCCCGGCTGGTGAAAAAGATACCCTCCCTGATGCAGCGCGGAGTGACCGCCCTGGTGTTCAATTTCATCGACATCCTCACTCACGGGCGCTCCGAGAGCGAGATACTGATGGAGATAGCGCCCAACGAGCTGGCCTACAAGGAGCTTATCCTGAGCTGGTTCCGTCATTCCAGCCTGTTCGGCGTCCTTCAGGAGGCCGCCCGCCAGGGAGTGACAGTGGTGCTGACCTCGGACCACGGAAGCGTGCACTGCGCCAGGCCGGTGACGGTGTTCGCCAAGCGGGACGCCTCGACCAACCTGCGCTACAAGTTCGGAGACAATATCAGCAGCGAGGAGCCGGTGACGTTCCTGGTCAAGGACGCCGAGCGGGCCAAGCTGCCCTACCTCGGGATGAACGTGCATTACATGTTCGCCACCGAGGATTATTACTTTGTTTATCCGACCAAGCTGCGGGAATACCAGAGCCGCTATTTCGGCAGTTTCCTGCACGGCGGGATATCGCCCGAGGAGATGATCCTCCCGGTGGCGACCATGACTCCCCGCTGATACTGACTGAACCGGCAAGAGGGCCGCGAACTGAAAAGCTTCGACCGGATTCTTGTTTTCAACACCGCCTTCCCGGGCGATCTGGTGCTGACAACTCCGCTGGTGCGCGCGCTTTACGAATGCTATCCCGGCGCTTATATAGGTTTCTGCACCACTCCGGCCGGTGCGCGGCTCCTTGCCGGATCCGCCTATCTTGACCGCCTGCTGATCTATGACAAGCACGGCCGTGACCGTGGCCCGGCCGGACTTCTGCGCGCCGCCCTGCGCCTCCGGTACGAGAAGTTCGACCTGGCTCTCTGCCCGCACCGCAGTTTCCGCAGCGCCATGCTCCTGAGCCTGAGCGGCATCCCGGAGCGCGTGGGTTTCGATGTCAGCGCCGGGCGCTGGCTGTTCACCAGGCTTACCCGTCGCGACAGCGCCAGCCACGAGACGCTCCGCAACCTGGACCTTCTGGTCCCCCTGGGAATCAATCCGGCCGGTTTCTCCACGCAGCCTTTCCTGCCTGTGAGCGGCGAGGAAGCCAACCACGTTTTCGGTATGATAGGCGTGGGACTGCCCAAAGGCCCCGGACCCCTGGTGCTTGTGGCGCCCGGCTCGGTATGGGGCACAAAGCGCTGGCTGGCCGAGCGTTTCGGCGAACTGATCAACCGCCTGCATGACGAGCACGCGGCGCGGGTGATCCTGGCCGGAGCGTCCCAGGACCGCGAGCAGGCCGAGCTTGTTCTTAAGCATGTGACAGCGCCCTGCCTGGACCTGGTCGGGCGCACCGACCTGCGCTACCTTGCCGCTCTCGTGCGCAAGGCGGACATGGTAGTCAGCGGGGACAGCGCGCCCATGCATATCGCCTGGGCCTTCGACAAGCCCACGGTGGCGATATTCGGCGCCACGACTCCGGAGCTGGGATTCGCTCCGCTTTCCAGCCGCTGCATTGTGGTGCAGGTCCCCGGACTGGAATGCCGCCCATGCTCGGCCCACGGACCGCAATCCTGCCCGCTGGGCCATTTCCGCTGCATGAAGGAAATAACGGTGCAGATGGTGCTGGAGGCCTGCGCCGAAGCCCTGAAAATGGCCGCCGCGAGGCTTGTCTGATCAATCTTTAAAGCGTGTGTTGATTTATTGGATCAAATCCCCCTCAGTCCCCCCTTGACAAGGGGGGATGAACGGCCGCTACTGTCGGCTTTATGTAACTGCCTGTCAGCAGTGGTTTTGCAGTCCCCCTTAGGAAAGGGAAAAACAGGGGATTGTGTTTTATAATCATTTTTCAACGCGCTTTTAACCGATATGAAATACTGTACAAGGCACTGCTGATCCATCCATTAATTAAATCAGTTTTTACCATCAGCGAGGAGCGCATCATGCGCAAAACATGGCTTGCCGTTCTGTTCCTGAGCATCTTGTCTGTCTGTGCGGCGCGGGCGGAGTTTTTCATCCAGGATGGCGACGTTGTCTGTTTCTGGGGCAACAGCATCACGGACTATGGCATCTACCCGCGGATGATCGAGAACTACGTGGTCACCCGTCACCCGGACTGGAACGTGCAGTTCTACAACCTGGGCTGGGGCGGCGACCGCACGGCCAATGTCGACCGTCTGCGCCGGGACATCCAGCTCTGCCGCCCGACCAAGGTGGTGGTGATGCTGGGGATGAACGACGGCGGCTACAAGCCGTTCGATCCCAGGCTGCTCAGCATCTACCTTGACAGTCTGAAAACCGAGCTGGCCATTTTCCGCGAGCGTTCCAATCCGCAGATAATGCTCGTTTCAGCCACGCCCTATGACCTGCGCGTGCGCCTGGATCAGGTTTCCGGCCGGGTGGACGACACAAAAAACCTCGGCTCTCTTTTCTACCCGGAAGTCCTTCAGCGCTACTCCTGGGAACTGGGCCGTCTGGCCGCCCTCGAGGGCTGCCGCTTCGTGGACCTCAACACCGCCTACACCCGTCATAACCGCGAGGCGGGTCTTGTCGACGGCGCTTTCGTGACCACGGCCGAGGGCGTGCACCCGAATATCGACGGCGAGTTCGAGATGGGCTGTGTCATCCTGGACGGCATGGGCGCGACAGACCTGGTGGCCGAGACCTCAATCGATGCCGCAAAGGGCCAGGTTACAGAGTTAA
>CAYYNT010000015.1:39388-68476 GCA_964473155.1 uncultured Gemmatimonadales bacterium
GACCTGGTGGCCGAGACCTCAATCGATGCCGCAAAGGGCCAGGTTACAGAGTTAAGGAATGCGACAGTCGAGGGAATCAAGAATGCGGCCGGCACGCTTTCGTTCACCCGCAAGGCGGCCTGTCTCCCGGCGCCCGCCTACCCCTCGACCCGTCCCCTGATCAAGCGCGTGCTGAACTGGCCTGACAAGCTTAACAGCGACCTGCTCAAAGTCACCGGTCTGGCCGCGGGCTGGTACAGCCTGGAGATTGACGGCAAGCCGATCGACATCCTGGATGCCTCCGCGCTGGAAGCCGGGGTGAACCTGAGCCGCTACTCGCATACGCCGCAGATGATTCAGGCCATGAAGGTTCTGGAGGAAGGCGAAAAGCGGATGGCCGCGTTCTACACCCGCTGGCGCAAGGTCCTTCTGGAGGGCGTGGGCAGCCCGCGCGATTACACGCCGTTCAAGACCGGCGTGAACACGGCTGAGCTTGAAAAGGCCGAGGCAGCGGCTTTCGCCGCCCAGCACGCCCTGAACAAGACGGTGGCCCAGACATACGCCATACGGCCGGTCAAGTCGCCTATCCCGCAGCCGTCGAAGGATGTCCTGGTGACTACATTCCTCGGCGACATGGTGAAAGTGCACATCCAGGTGGAAGCCGCCGCGGTGCCGGGTTTCAAGCCGCCATTCTCCCTGCGCGGCAATTTCACTTACACGCCGCTGCACCAGTGGGGCATTATCGAGTCCAAGGGCTACTACGCCGACATCCCGGTGTTGCTGTACGATGACGGCACCCACGGGGACAAACTGGCGGGCGACGGTGTCTGGTCGCTGGACATGTTCATGCGCAAAGACTCGGGAAAGCTGGCCTTCGGGCTGCATGACGGGGAATATTCGCGCCTGTACTGGAATCCGCTTGAGCGTGGTTATATAGATAATCCCTGGTGCGAAAAAATCAGCCGCGCCTGGGACAGGCTGCTGGGCGGCAAGGGTGATGACTGGCTCGGCTGGCTGGACCTGTCCAAGGACCAGGTGCTGATCTGGGACAAGGCCTCGTTTAACAAAGCCCTGACCGGGGGATTGTTTGAGAAGAAAGAGTAGCTTTCTTAACGGGAGCTTTTCATGAGAATTTTTGGCCTGTCAAATATGCCTGTTACCTTGACGCTGGCCGCTCTTTTTGCCCTCGCCTCCGCGGCATGGGCCGGCGGCCCGGTCGAGGCGAGCGCGGATTTCGAGTCCGGAAGCCCGTCGCAATGGCGGGTGGAAGACAACACGCGGGTGATTTTTGTCCCGAAAAAAGACTGGGACCAGGACAGCGTCAACACCGCGGTCACCTGGTTTTACGGCCGCCTGACCAATGTCCTCAACCGCCCGGTGACTATCGAAGCCTCGGGACTGGATTACACGGTCTACAACGGCGTCCGGGGCAACATCCTGCCGTTCGGCCGCAACACTTACCCGGTGTACTCCTACGACCGGGAGCACTGGGAGCGTTTCACCTGCTGCGAGTTAGACAGCCTGGGACGGGTGTTCCGCATGAGGCAGGTATTCAGCCGGGACACGGTCTGGGTGGCGTACACGGTCCCTTACACGTTCTCACGGCTGGAAAGTCTTCTCGGGGAATTACACGCCTGTCCGGCGCTGCGGGTGGAGGAACTGGGACGGTCGGTTAAGGGCCGGCCTCTGTACGTGGTGACTGTCACCGAACCCTCGGGCAATCCGGACAACCGCCCGGTGGTCTGGATCGTGGCGCGCCAGCACGCTTTCGAGAGCGGCGGCTCCTGGTCGTCCGAGGGCCTTCTGCGCTTCCTGGCCTCGGACAGCCCCGAGGCGGCTGCCATAAGGCGCAGCCTGGTGTTCCGGGTCTGCCCGATGATCAATCCGGATGGCGCTTCAGACGGCGGCACGCGGTTCAATGCCCGCGGCGTGGACCTCAACCGTCACTGGCACGGAAGCGACCCGCTCTCCGATGACACGGCCAGGGCGCCGGAAATCACGCAGCTCAAGAAAGCCCTGGCCGACTGGCGCAAAGATCACCGCCTGGACCTCTGGATCAACCTGCACAACAACGACATGGTCTGGGACGAGGACGGCGACTATGTCCGTTTCGCCCCGAAAGATCAGGAGGTCCGGGCGCGGAATCTTGAATCGATCCTGAGGCAGGAGATCGCTTTCACCGGCTCGTACACGCTGGCAGAGAGCGATGCGGCCACCGAGTCGGTTGTAGCCGCCGCAACAGGCGCGCTGGGCCTGATCATGGAGATAAAAACCGGATACCTGGAGGGCCTGGACCGTTTCACCGGCAAGGACATCTGGCTGGCCCACGGGAGGGGTCTGGCGCGGGCGGCCCGGCGTTTCCTGGCTTCGGGGCAGTGACTGTTCCGGGCAATTATAAAACTTTCGCAACCGGCGACCGTACCGGAGAGGATTGCCATGTCCAGCATAAGACGAACCTTTTCCCGTCGGCAGTTCCTGGCAGGCAGCGCCCTGAGCGCGGCCGGAGCGGCGTCTCTTGAGGAGTCTCCCGGGCCCGCCGGATCAATCTGTCCGGTGCTGGATGTTCACATGCATTTTGAGGCCTACGGGGAATACTGGGAGAATCTCATAGACGAAATAATAGAACACTACGATTACGCCGGTGTTGACCGCGGCGTCGTGTTCACCTGCTGGACCCCGACCCGCGAGTCCAATGACCGGACGCTGGCGGGCTGCCGCAGACACCCCGGCCGTTTTATACCTTTCTCCCATGTACGCACTGTGGATCCGGAATGGCGCGAGGAACTCGAACGCACCGGGGATCTGGGCTGGCAGGGAATCAAGCTGCACCAGAACGAAATCGCCCGCGGCCCGGAATTGAAAGACAAGACCCGCGAGGTAGTCGAGACAGCCCTGCGCTATGGCATCCGGATAATATTGATTCACCTCGAGGACTACGGCATCATGGAGGAGCTGACCCGCCAACTTGGTGAAGCGGTCTGGATTATTCCGCACATGGGGTACGACCATGAGCCGGGTCAGATGGAAAGCTTCTGCCGGCTGGCCCGCGAGCGCGAGAATGTGTATCTGGACACCTCAGGCAGCACGTCTTACTACAGATACGGACCGGGGATCGAATGGGCGGGAGTGGAAAAAGTTCTGTTCGGTTCGGATGGGTTCTGGTGCAACCCGTCAGTCGAGCGGGCGAAAATAGACTCACTGCGTCTTCCCACGCCATTCCGCACCCCGCGCCTCAGTCGGGAGCAGGTGGCGTTGATTCTTGGCGGCAACCTGGCGCGTCTGCTGAAAACTTGATTATAGAACCCGCGGGGAAAAATTCACTCAGGTCTTAAGGCTCCTGACCAGAGTCTTGATCTGCTCGGCCCGCTCTTTCGGCAGGACGAGAGTTTTTCCACCCGCCCGCACTACGATAAGCCCGCTCACCCCTAACAGGGCCACGCTTTCGCCGCTGTCCTCGCAGAACACCAGGTTGCCCGAGGCGTCCAGGGTCTCCAGGGCGCCGCGGTGCGCGTTGCCCGCGCTGTCGTGCTCCAGGTATTCCTCCAGGGCCAGCCACCCGCCCACATCGTTCCACTGGAATCCCGCCGCCACGAGCGCCGCCTGTTTCGCGCCCTCCATGACGCCGTAATCAACCGAGGTGGACTCCAGCCTCTCGAAAGCCCCGGCCAGCGCCTTGCCGCGGCCCGGACCGTCCCAGGCTTTCACCACCGGCTCCAGCAGCCGGATGTGCTCGGGAAGCTGACGGGCCAGCTCGTCAAGGATAGCCCCCGCGCGCCAGACAAACATCCCGCTGTTCCAGTGGTATCGTCCCTCGGCCAGATACGAGGCGGCGGTGTCGCTGTCCGGTTTCTCCTTGAAGCGCAGAAGGCGGAAATGCTGGATGCCGTTGTCCTCCAGAAGCAGCTCGCCCTGTTCGAGGTAGCCGTAACAGGTGGCCGGATAGGCCGGCGGAATACCGAAAGTGTAGAGCGCCCCGCTCCCGGAAGCCGCCCCGGCGGCTGAGAGCAGCTCGCGCCTGAACTCCCCGGCCGGGGAGATCATGTGGTCGGCGGTAAGCACGCAGATAACCGGGTCGCCGAAACGCTCGCGGCAAAGAAGGGCGGTCAGGGCCACCGCGGCTGCGGTGTCACGGCGCTTCGGCTCGCCGATTATGTTTTCAGCCGGGAGCTGGGGAATCTGCTCCCGCACCAGGCCCACGTAGCGCTCACTGGTGGCCACGATAATACGCTCCGGGGGAATAAGCCCCTCCAGGCGGCCGTAACTCTGCTGCAGGAGGCTCTGTTCGCCGAACAGGGTCAGGAACTGCTTGGGGCGCTCCTCGGTGCTGAGCGGCCAGAACCTCGTCCCCGCGCCACCGGCCATTATCACGGCGGCAAGCTGCGCCGGACTGTCATTCATGCGCATGATAAATACCCCATTTAACCAGTTATCGACATACTCCCGAACAGAATGTTACAACAAAGCCTCCCGCCCGGCAAGAGCATCATCGCTGACTGTCATGGCGCTGGCCCTTGCGGGTAAACCCCGGTTTTGTTAGTTTATTACGGGCATAATATTGATAAATATGACATTCCCGGCATGTCCTGGCCGCAGGGGGGGGTGCATGACGGTCGAACAGGGACGCAACACCTCCAGCCCGGCAGTGCGCGTGGTCATGGTCACCGGGGCATACCACCCCGAGGTTTCCGGCGCGGGCCTTCAGTGCCGCAGCCTGATTCAGGCCGCGCGGGACAAGGGCCTGGAATTCAGCGTGGTCACCACCTGCCTGGACCGCTCCCTGCCGTTCCGGGACCGGGTGGACGGCGTCCCGGTCTACCGTCTGCCGGTGAGCCGCAATCCCGGCTGGTGGACATTCTTTGACTGGTGGCCGCGCCTGGCGTATCTGAAGTTCACCGTGTTCCTGCGGGCGGATATCGTGCACCTGCACGGTTTCAGCCGCAAGAGCTGGTTCTTTGTCCTGTTCCGCCTCTGGCCGGGCAAGCGGGTGATACTCAAGATGACCAGCCTGGGCGAGGACGACCCCTCGGCGGTCCTGCGCCGCGGCCGGCTGCCCGGACTGTTCTACCGTCTGGCCGACCGCTATCTGGCCCCCGGACCGGCCCTGGAAAGGGCTTACCGCGGAAGCGGTTTCCCGGAGCGCAAGCTGGCGCTCCTGCCCAACGGCGTGGACACCGGCCGATTCCGGCCTGCCGAACGCGAGGAGCGCCTGGACCTGAGGGCCAGGCTGGGTCTGCCGCTCAACGGCGCTCTAATCCTGTTTGTCGGGCATTTCTCGGCAGAAAAGCGGCCGCACCTTCTGGCCGAATGCTGGAGCGGCCTGGGAGATGGCCCGGTGAGCCTGGTCATGATCGGCCGGACCGCGGCTGGCAGCTATGAAATCGACACGCAGGCGGTCGAACGGGTGAGAAACCTCGCCTCGTCCGGCAAACTGCCCGGAGAACTGGTTCTGGCCGAAAGCACGGACAGGATCGAGGACTATTACCGCGCCGCCGACATATTCATTCTGCCCTCCGTTCGCGAGGGCATGCCCAACGCATTGCTCGAAGCGATGGCCTGCGGCCTGGCCTGCGCCGCCACGCGACTGGAGGGGATAACCGACACGCTGCTGGAGAGGGACGACGCCGGGCTGCTGTTCAGCCCGGACAACACCCGTGAGCTCCGCGCGGCGCTCATCCGGTTGATCGACAACCCGGCCCTGCGCGAGATACTGGGTTGCAGAGCGCGCGAGACAGTGCTGCGGGATTACGATCTGCGCGAGACAGCCGGACGCTACCGCGGATTGTGTTTCGAACTGGCGGGCAGGCCGCCAGGGAATGAATGATTCTGCCCTGACGGGCAACCATATTATATTGTGGATGTTACATTTACGAACCAATAAGAACCATGAGGGATTCATAATGAGCGCCAGGACCAAGAAGGACTTTCTAAAAGCGACTGTCGAGCATATCGACATCACCGCCTTCCCGGATGTCGTGCCACTGGTCGAGGCAATGGGCCGCACCGCATTCCAGGCCCGCAACCTTTCACGCGCCGCCGGCATCTACGACCGCATGCTGCGCGACCCCGACTGCACGATCATCCTCTGCCTGGCCGGCTCGCTGATCAGCGCGGGCCTGAAAAAGGCGATCCAGACCCTGGTGCGCGACCGCATGGTGGACGCCATTGTCTCCACCGGTGCGAATATCGTGGACCAGGACTTTTTCGAGGGGCTGGGGTTCAACCACTATCTGGGCACTCCGTTTGTCGATGACTCCGAGTTGCGAGACCTGCATATCGACCGCATCTACGACACGTACATCGACGAAGATGAGCTGCGCGAGTGCGACGAGACAGTGGGACGGATCGCGGACAGCCTGGATCCGCGGCCTTATTCCTCACGCGAGATCATCGCCGAGATGGGCCGTTTCCTGGAATCCGAGGGCAAGGGCGAGGGTTCGATAGTGCTGGAAGCTTTCCGCAAGGACGTGCCCATTTTCTGCCCCGCGTTCTCCGACTGCAGCGCCGGGTTCGGGCTGGTCGAGCACCAGTACAAACGTCAGGGAGTCAACTGCGTCTCTCTTGATTCGGCCAAGGATTTCCTGGAGCTGACCCGGATCAAGATGGAATCGAAAGAGACCGGACTGCTGATGATCGGCGGCGGGGTGCCAAAAAATTTCGCTCAGGATATCGTTGTGGCGGCGGATGTGTTGGGCCAGGACGCGCCGATGCACAAATACGCGATCCAGCTCACCGTGGCCGATGAGCGCGATGGCGCGCTGAGCGGCTCAACGCTTAAAGAAGCCAGCTCCTGGGGCAAGGTTGACACTGTGTTCGAGCAGATGGTCTACGGCGAGGCCACGGTCACTTTCCCGCTGCTGGCCGGGTACGCCTGGCACAAAAAAGGCTGGGAGTCGCGTGCCGAACGCCGCTGCGCCAGGCTGCTGGACACCGCCGGTTCGCGCTCCTGAGACCTCAGCTTTAGGCGGGGTGGCTGAATGGACCCGCTTCTAATATTCCTGCGCTTCGCGCGGGCAGGCAAAGCCCCGGCGATGCGCCGGTTCAGTTACCAACGCAGCCTTGACTGGCGGGAGTTCCGCCGGGCGAGCGCTGGTTTTGTCCCGTGCTCTCCCGAGGACAAGTGGCTGGTTCTTCACCGGGGCGGCTGGCTGTCGTTCTATCGTAGCGGTGACAGCCGTCTGGTCTACCGGGTTAGATTTTCAAACCTGGAGGGCGCTTTCCGGGCAACGAGCGCCTTGGTCAATGCCAGCCCGGAAATGGTTACGCTGCTGCCGGACTCATGCGAGGCCCGTATCCTGGACTGTCTGATCGACCGCCTTCTGCTCGGGCGGCCGGCAGTTTTTCCCGCACTGCCCGGCGAAAGCCCGGAGCAGAGCCGCCTGACCGAGCGTATCTGGATGGGACGGGCGGCTCAGCGAGAGACATGATTTAGTGGACAAGACAGTTTTCGGTAATCATCGATGGTTTTGAAATCACAATTATCGGAACAATAACAGGATACAATGCAGCAGATACCGTTCAACAAACCCCTGATCGAGCAGGATGAGATCGATGCGGTGACAAGGGTCCTGCGCGGGGGCCGTCTGGAGGGCAACGCTCCGGTCAGCAAGCGGGTGGAAAAGACTCTCGAATCAATGCTGGGCGCGCGGTTTGTGCTGCTGATGACCTCCTGCACCCATGCGCTGGAAAGCGCGGTGCGGGTGCTGGAGCTCGAGCCGGGTGATGAGGTGATCCTGCCCAGCTTCTCGTTCCCCTCGGCCGCCAACGCTGTCCTTCTGGCCGGCATGAAACCTGTTTTCGCCGAGGTGCGGCCGGACACGCTAAACCTCGACCCGGATGACCTTGAAAGGCGGATCACCGGGCGCGCGCGGGCGGTAATTCCGGTGCATTACGCCGGCGTTTCCTGCGACATGGGCCGGATAATGGAGATAGCCAAACGCCGGGGCCTGCAAGTGATCGAGGACGCCGCGCAGTGCATTGGCGCGTATTACGGCCAGAATGCTCTGGGCACGATCGGCGATATCGGAGCGATCAGCTTCCACGCTACAAAGAATGTGGTCGCGGGCGAGGGCGGGGCTTTTATCACAAACGACGAGGAGTTGTTCCGCAAGGCCGACATATTCCGCGAGAAAGGCACCAACCGTTCGCGCTTTCTGGCCGGCGAAATAGACAAGTACAGTTGGGTCAGCCCCGGCAGCAGCTTTGTTCTCTCGGACATACTGTCCGCCCTGCTGGAGGTGCAGCTTGGCAAGCTGAACGATCTGACCGGTCAGCGGGAGCGGGTGGACCGCATATACCGTCAGGGCCTGCGCGATCTGGAAAGTGATGGCCTTTTGCGAATGGGGGCAATCCCTGATTATTGCCGGCCGAACTGCCACATATTCTTCATCCAGGTCGACCCCGCCCGGCGCGACAGTGTGCTCAGGAGCCTTAAAGAGGCGGGCATCCAGGCGACCACGCATTTTTATCCCCTGCACCTGTCTGAGATGGGACAGAGGCTGGGCTGGCGCGAGGGGGATTTCCCTGTCACCGAAACAGCTTTCCGCAGCCTGATCCGTCTGCCGATCTATCCCGGGCTTTCTGACACTGAGGCCTTGCGGGTCGTGGAAACCCTTCAAAGGATACTGCGTTGAGCGACTCCCGGCCGCCAATCGATCTGAGCCTGATTATCTGCTGTTACAACGAGGAGGAAATCCTCGATCAGAATTTCCGTCGCGTGGTTGAATTCCTCGACCGGACCCGCCTGAATTACGAATTGATCATTGTCGAGGATTGCAGCCGTGACAATACGTCAGCCATAATCCGGCGTTTGCTGGAGGAATATGCCGGTTGGCCGGTCAAAACAATATTCCACCCGCAAAACATGGGGCGGGGGGCGACGGTGCGGGATGGAATCCGGGCGGCGGAGGGACGGGTGGCCGGGTTTATCGATATCGACCTTGAAGTCCCTGAATGGTATATTCTTCCCTGTGTCATCCCTATCCTCAACGGAAGCGTCGATATTGTCTCCGGCTTCCGGACCTATAAGCTGCACATGAACCTCTGGCTGCTCGGCCGTCATGTCCTGAGCCACGGCTACCGTCAGATAATACGCTCTCTGCTCCGGACCGGCCTGAAAGACACCGAGACAGGCTATAAATTTTTCGACCGGGCCAGGATATTGCCTTTGCTCGATCTGGCCACGAACAACCACTGGTTCTGGGACACCGAGATCATGCTGATCTCTGAACATCTTGGGCTGCGGATCAGTGAGATACCCTGCCTGTTCATCCGCAACCCGGAAAAGACTTCGACAGTCAAGGTGTTCCGGGATTCGGCGGATTACCTTCGCCAGGCCCTGCGGTTCAGGCAACGGCTGCGCACTATACGGCCAGCCGGTGGAGCGGACAGGTGAGAGGCTTTGTCTACTGGCATCCACTGATCTACCGGGCGGCGATGAAAGCCGTCTACGGCGGCTGTTTCGAGAAGCGGTATGCTCTGATCGCAGCCGAGATTCCGGATGGAGCGCAGGTGGACGATTTCTGCTGCGGGGATGCCAGTCTGTATTTCGACTATCTGCGCCGGCGCAGTATCCGCTACCGCGGTTTCGACCTCAACCCGGTTTTCGTGCGTTGGCTCAGGCGCAGGGGAGTCGAGGCCTGTGTCTTCGACCTGGAGACCGATCCAGTTCCCTCCGGCCAGATACTCGTCCTGCAGGCCTCGCTTTATCAGTTCATACCCGGCCAGCGCAAGATTCTGGATAAACTGTTCTCATCCGGGCATGAAAGAATAATAATAGCCGAGCCGGTGTCCAATCTGAGCCAGAGCCACAGCCGCCTTTTGCGGGGCCTGGCGCGTCTGGCGACAGCCACGGACAAGGGCGCCCGCCCGGATCGTTTCGAGCGGGAGCAGTTGCTCGATCTGTTCAGGCAATATTCAGTCAGCCGGGTGATCGATGCGGACCGTGAGCTGATCGGGATTTTCGAGCGTTGAACCATGCACTCCTCTGGAGCATTAAGGCCAGTCTTGCCAGGCAGGGACCCAAAGCCGCGCCGGAAGGGACAGGACAGCAATGGACCGGAAACAGCGCTTCCTTCTGATCGGTATTTTGGCCCTGGGGCTTTTCCTCCGGATCGGCCTGATGCCGTTGACCTTCCATCACGACATGGTTTTTCTGGGTTACTCGGCCGGTCATCTGGCTCACGGCGAGACAGAGGTTTTTTCCAGCTACTGGCAGAAATACAATCCGTTTCCCGGCAGCACCGCCACCTATCCACCTCTGTTTTTCATCACCACCGCCGCTTTTCGAGTCCTTGAAAACCACTTTTCGCCCGAGCTGGACAACTGGCTGGAGAAATGCTGGATCAAGTATCGGGCGGACAACGGCGGGCAAGCCGGGAACGCCGTGGCGCGTTCCTATTTTGATTCCCCGGGCGAGGACCTTCTTTTCCGCAACCTGTTCCTGCTGAAAAGCCATTTCCTTCTGTTCGACGCTTTGATCGCGGCATTGCTGTTTCTCCTGATCAGCGATCCTAAAAAGCGCCTGGCGGCCCTGGGACTATGGGCTTTCAATCCGTTCGCACTAATCACCGCCTATTCGCACGGCCAGCATGACCTGATAATCACCTCCCTGCTTACAGCGGCCCTGTTCCTGGCCTGGAGAGGCCGTCCCGGCCCCGCTCTTTCGGCGCTTTGCCTGGGTTTCATGATCAAAATCCTTCCGATCATGTTCATCCCGCCCCTGGCGCTTTATTTCAGCCGAGGCAGTTTCAAAAGGCTGCTGCATCTTTCGCTCTGGGCGATCGCGCCGCTGTTGATCGTGATCGGTCCGTTGTATGCTGTCGCCGGGCCGGAGATATTCAAATTCTTCTTCCACCCTGAGGCCACCGGACGTATCATGGACACCGGTACGCCGCACCTTGTTCAGAAAGCGATCCTTCTGGCGGGTTATCTGGCCCTTCTTTTCTGGTCGCTGCGGAAAGGACGGGAGAATGCTTGTGAGCAGACATCTTTCAGGGACATGCTGGCGCTGTTCAGTTCGGTATTGCTGCTGTTCTGCCTGGGGATGGGACTGGAGTTGCGGTATTTTGTCTGGATTACTCCTCTTCTGATCCTTCTGGCGCTGGAGGACCATACGGCGGCATGGCTGGCCGGCCTCCTGGCCCTGTCGTTTTTCCTGCTGCGGTACCCTCCCTACGCTCCGCTGCAGGGCCGTCTTTTCGCACCGCTCTATCCGGAGTTTTTCAACTCGCTGCCCACCTGGGATTCTTTTCTGCGCCAGGTGATCACTCCGAACGATCTGTACCGCTTATGCTACCGGGTCTTCCTTATCTCCGTGGCCGGAGCGCTGTTCCTGGTCTGGCGTCCGGAGTCCACTCTTCCAGTCCGCGCCGCATCCTGGCTGAGAAAACTGAGCGCAGGAGTCTTAATTCTGTTGGGCGGTTCGGTCGCCATTCTTACCGCCGCCGGGGTTTCAAGACATCCCGGCCACCAGTGGGCCGGAGGCCCGGTCATTGAAACTGTCCGGGCGCGGCTGGCCACCGATCCGCATTTCCTCTGGTTCATCCTGGCGGTCCTTGGCCTCCTGCTGGCGACAGCCATTATCAGCTTAACTCTTGGCCTGGCGGCCTCGCGGCGCTGAACAAATCATGAAAGAAACGGCGCCAGACAGTCGCAGACCGTCTCCAAGAACTGCCTGTCGGCCGAGGTGAACGGCGCCAGGGTGTGCGAGTCTATGTCCAGTTCTCCCAGCACCCGGCCCTCCCGCAGGATCGGGACTACTATCTCGGAGCGCACTTTCAGGCTGCACGAGAGATAGTTGCTCTCCTTTGAGACATCCTGCGCCACGAACGTCTCGCCTGTCCGGGCGGCCTGGCCGCAGATCCCTCGTCCAAACGGTATCCGCGCGTGCTCTGTAGGTTCGCCATCGTATGGACCGAGAATCAGCCAGCCGGGGCTTTCCACCAGGTACACCCCCACCCAGTCGTAGTGGCGCACCCGGCCGCGCAGCAGGCGGCAGATATACTCCAGACGGTCCCTCACAGGCCGGGACTGTTTCAGGATGCTCTCCACCCTTGCCAGAAGCGCCCTGAAATCCGGTTCCACGCTGCCTTGTCTCAAGGTCTTTCCTCCTGTTTTTCCTTTAATCCGCGGAAGAAAGGATGTATAATACTGCATCTGGCCCGCGGGCTGTTTGACAAAGGCTCGATAAATACCCCGCGGCTCCTGCAATTTGCTAACCATCAGGGAACAGTGCAACATTTAAAGGTAAGCTGATTTATTGGGTTAAATCCCCCTCAGTTCCCCCTTTCCAAGGGAGGATGAAAAGCCAGCTACTGCCGTTCAACTGCAAGCGCTTGGCAGTAGAGAAGTTAGTCTCCCTGGAAAATGGGGAAACAGGGGGTTGTGTTTTTTAAATTATTTTTCAACACGCCTTTAAAGGCGCCATTTTAAATCCTGCTCGAAAGGAGCGGATCGACGCATGAAGCGGAGAAATTTCGTCAAGGGAGCGATGGCTGGAGCCGCAGCCACGGCGGCGGTTTCGCTGCCTGCCGGGATCGGATGCTCGAAGACGCCCTCGGCCGCATCGGTTAAATCCGGTCCTGCCGGCGGGAGCCGTAAGTTCAATAGTGCATACGAGGGTGAGCGCCTGAGCCGTGTGGCTTTTCCTCTGGGGGGCCTCGGCGCGGGGATGGTCTGCCTGGAGGGTACGGGAGCTCTGTCTCACGTTTCGCTGCGCAACCGGCCGGAAATATTCAACGAGCCGCTGATGTTCGCCGCCGTATGCGTAAAAGGGGATAAAAACACGGCCCGCGTTCTGGAGGGGCCGGTGCCGGGCTGGAAAGCTTTCGGCAACCGCGACACCGGCGCGGGCGCACGTGGCCAAAGCTTCGGTCTGCCGCGTTTCAGGTCGGCGGTCTTCGAGACACGCTTCCCTTTCGCCACAATCAATTTGAAAGACAACAAACTGCCGCTGGAAGTTGCGCTTACCGGCTGGAGTCCGTTCATTCCCAACGACCCGGACAGTTCCAGCCTGCCGGTGGCCGCCCTGGAATACAATTTCCGCAACACCTCGAAAAGTACGGTCGAGGCGGTATTCTCGTATAATGCGCGCAATTTCATGGCCCTGGACAGAGAAAACAATTCAGTACGCTCGACGCCAGGCGGTTTCATGCTCTACCAGCCGCCGATTGCGGACAAGCCAGGCTCCGAGGGCGCGTTCCTGGCCATGCTTGATGAGCCGGACGTGAAGACCGACTGCCGTTGGTTCCGCGGCGGCTGGTTCGATTCGCTGACCATGGCCTGGAAGAATGTGGAACAAGGCGCTGTGGTGCAGAACCCGCCGTATGACTCCGGCAAGCCCAGTCAGGGAGGCAGCCTCTACCTGCCGTTCAGCCTGGCCGCCGGCGAAAGCCGCACGATCCGGCTGCTTCTGTGCTGGTACGTGCCCGAGTCCACCCTGCGTGAGGGCGGCGACCCGGATTGCTGCTCGGACAAGACCGGCGACCACTCCTGTTGCGACCCCACCGTGCCGGAGAAGAACTACAAGCCCTGGTACAGCGGGCAGTTCGCCAATGCCGGGAATCTGGCCGCTTTCTGGACGAAAAACGTGTCCTCCCTGCGCGATAAATCGGAGAAATTCAGCCGCGCGTTCTACGACACCACCCTGCCGCCCGAGGTGGTGGAGGCGGTGGCGGCCAACCTGACCATACTGAAAAGCCCCACAGTCCTGCGCCAGACCGATGGCCGCATGTGGGCCTGGGAGGGTTGTGGGGACGATGAGGGCTGCTGCCAGGGAAGCTGCACGCATGTCTGGAACTACGCCCAGGCCGTGCCGCACCTGTTCCCATCGCTGGAGCGCAGCCTGCGCCTGACCGAGTTCAAGGTGGATCAGGATGAGTCCGGTCACCAGGCTTTCCGCGCCGCCCTGCCTGTCCGTCCCCTGGTGCACGATTTCTACGCCGCCAGCGACGGCCAACTCGGCGGGATCATGAAAGTCTACCGCGAGTGGCGGATCAGCGGCGACAACGCCTGGCTCGCCTCGTTCTGGCCCCTTGTGCGGCGCTCCCTGGACTACTGCATCGAAACCTGGGACCCCCGCAGACACGGCGTGCTGGAGGAGCCGCACCACAACACCTACGATATCGAGTTCTGGGGGCCGGAGCCGATGTGCTCCAGTTTCTACCTGGGTGCGCTGCATGCCGCGGCCCTGATGGGCGAGGCCCTGGGGGATGATATAGCAGTATACCGCGAGTTATACGAAAAAGGCCGCGCGGTGGTCGAGAAAGACCTGTACGATGGGGAATATTTCTTCCAGAAAATCCAGTGGGAGGGCCTGCGCGCCGGGAATCCGGTGATTGCATCCAAAAACAGCGCCTGGGGCGAATACTCACCCGAGGCGCAGGAACTGCTGGAGAAAGAAGGCCCCAAATACCAGTACGGAACCGGCTGCCTGAGCGATGGAGTCCTGGGGGCCTGGATAGCAGCGGTCTGCGGCGTGGGTGATATCCTCGACCCTCAGAAAGTGTCCAGCCACCTGACCGCTGTCCATCGCTACAATTTCCGCGCCGACCTTTCCGAACACGCCAATCCCCAGCGGCCATCGTATGCCCTTGGCGCTGAGGGCGGACTTTTGCTCTGCTCCTGGCCCAAGGGCGGGAGCCTCTCACTGCCGTTTGTCTATTCCAACGAGGTCTGGACCGGAATAGAGTACCAGGTGGCCAGCCACCTGATGATCACCGGACAGGTGGAGGCGGGCCTCGAGATCGTGCGCGCCTGCAGGATGCGCTACGATGGCCGTGTGCGCAACCCGTTCAACGAGTATGAGTGCGGCCACTGGTACGCCCGCGCCATGAGCAGCTACGGCCTGATCCAGGGCCTGACCGGCGTGCGCTACGACGCCGTGGAGAAGGCCCTGCACGTCAAGCCCTCGATCCGCGGCGATTTCCGCAGCTTCCTGTGCACGGCCACGGGTTATGGAACAGCCGGGGTCAAGGCGGGTAAGCCTTTCCTGGAGGTGCTGGAGGGGGAGATACCTGTCTCCCGCACCGAATACACCCCGGCGGTCTGATTTATATCAAGTAAAGTGCGGTTTTCTTTTTCAGGCAGGGAGGGATGATGATTCTGGTGATCGGGGCCACTGGCAACGTAGGCCGGGAGCTTGTGCGCGAGCTTTCCGCGGCCGGACAGACAGTCCGGGCCATGACCCGCGACCCCTCGCGGGCGGAAAGTCTGCGCCTTCCGGGCGTCGAGCTGGCGCAGGGCGACCTGGCCAGGCCCTCCAGCCTGAAAACAGCGTTCAAGGGCGTGGAGCGGGTTTTCCTGGCCAGCCCAGGCGGCCCCGGACAAGTGGATGAGCAGAACGAGGCGTTCAAGCGGGCGAAAAAAGCCGGCGCGGGCCTTCTGGTCAAGCTCTCCGCCATGGGAGTCTCGGCCGATTCGCCCTCGCAGATATTCCGCTGGCACGCCCAGAACGAGCTGAAACTGGCCAAGTCCGGGCTGCCGCACGTGATTCTGCGGCCGAATTTTTTCATGCAGAACACGCTCGGGTACGCCGCCACGATCCGGGAGCAGGGCGCATTCTACGCGCCCCTGGGCCAGGGACGGGCCAGCCAGGTGGACGTGCGCGATATCGCCGCCGCCGCGCGGGCTATCCTGACCGGCCAGGTCCATGCCGAAAACGAATACGTCCTTACCGGCCCGGAAAGCATCACCGCCTCCCGGCTGGCCGAGGTGCTGAGCGAGGAGCTGGGCCGCGAGGTGCGCTATATACCGGTCACAGCCGAGGCCGCCGCCGCCTCGATGATCCGCTCCGGGACGCCCGAGTGGCTGGCCCGCGACCTGCCGAAAATCATGGCCTACTGGGCCGAAAGCCATAACGACCATGTGTCAGGGGATATAGAACAACTGACCGGGAAGCCGCCGCGGGATTTCCGCCAGTTCGTGCGGGAGAACCGGGCCACGTTCGAATAGGTTCATGTGAGCAGTTGTTTCCAGCCTGAAAATCCGGGGGCTGTCTCCAAAGCCCCCTTTTTGCTCTTTGCGAATTGATCCAATCTCTATTTGCTTGAAATTAAAGTAGTTCCGTAGGGGCACGGCGCGCTGTGCCCCATTTAAAACTATTAGGACGGCCCTCGTTTTTCTCGCGGCAAATTCAGATTTTACAGCTTGAAGCTCAAAGCCAGGCAGCTCTGGTGGATACGTATCCAGTCGGGTGAGGATTTGGCGCGCGAGGAATTGATCATGTAATAGAGCAGCAGGTCGTAGCGGGGAGACAGGGGCAGGGACACCCCCGTGGAGAACTCGCTCGGGTCGGCCGAGGCGCGACGGACCCGGCGCTGCATGGTGAAATAGTGATCGTAGTACACCCAGGCCCGTCCGGCGCGCTCGTGAAATCTGAATCCGCGATTCAGGCGAAGTAGCGGGCGGAGGTATATCAACCGGAAATCTTCCTCGATGTTCAATTGGAGGCGCGGGCGGCAATCGATCTCCCAGCGTCCTAAACGCAGAAGGCTCAGGGTGGGATCGATCAGAACGTAATGGTTGGAGCGCCAGCCCTCCACGTTCTCCCTGTCCTGGAAACGGTAAAGAATGGGCATGCGCAGCCTTTTGAACGCTGCGGGACGGTATTCGACGCCCAGATCGGTCAGGAACATGAAAAAATCACTCATTCCCTCGCGGTAACGTGTCTGTGTTGTTCCGCGCAAGTACCATTCCTTCGATGCCTTCCAGTTCGCGCCAACCTGAAAACGCTGGGCAAAGGAATGCTCGTCCGCGGCCAAAGCCACCGGAAACAAATAAGGCAACACCAGCAGAAAAAGATAGAAAAAGACATTCCTCAGTTGCACCATTCGATTCTCCAAACCTGGGGCAAATGATGAAGGGGCACGGCGCGCCGTGCCCCTTTTATCATCCTGCTCAGGCTGTCAGTGGCAAATCAAATCCAGCCCTTGGCCTTGTAGACTTTCTTCATGTCCTCGAGGGTCTGGGCCTTGAGTCCCTCGGCCGAACCGGCGGTTCCCAGATCGCGCATCTTCTGCGCCACCAGCTTGGCCAGGGCCTCGCGGGCGGGCTTCAGGTAATCGCGCGGATCGAACTTTTCCGGGGTCTCGACAAACACCTTGCGGATCGCTCCCGTGATCGCGATACGGCCGTCGCTGTCGATATTGACCTTGCGCACGCCGAACGGAATCACGCTCTGTATCTGGTCCATCGGCACGCCCTTGGCGTTGGGCATCTTGCCACCGTATTTGTTGACGATATCTACCAGTTCCTGGGGCACGCTGGAGCTGCCGTGCATCACCATGTGCAGGTCGGGCATGCGGGCGTTGATCTCTTTCACGATATGCAGGGCCAGCTTAGGCTCGGTCTTGAACTTGTAGGCCCCGTGGCTGGTGCCGATAGCCACCGCCAGGGCATCGACCTGCGTCCTCTTGACAAACTCGATGGCCTGGTCCGGGTCGGTCAGATGAACCTGGCCGCTGCCCACGCCATCCTCTATCCCACCCAGAGTGCCCAGCTCGCCCTCGACAGTCACTCCCAGCGGGTGGGCATACTCGGCCACCGCGCGGGTGACCGCCACATTCTCCTCGAAAGTGGTCGGGGTCTTGCTGTCCTCCTTGAGTGACCCGTCGATCATCACGCTGGTGAATCCCAGAGCGATTGCTTCCTTGCAGGTTTCGAGGCTGTTGCCATGGTCCAGGTGCAGGGCCACCGGTATATCGGGGTTCTCCTCCGCCGCGGCCAACATCAGGTACTTCAGGTAGGTGAAATTGCTGTACTTGAGCGCGCCGCGGCTGGCCTGGATGATAACGACCGACTTGGTCTCGCGGGCCGCCATCATGATCGCCTGGATCTGCTCCATGTTGTTGACATTGTATGCGCCGACCGCGAAATTGCCTTTAGCGGCCACTTCCAGCAATTGTTTCATCGGAACCAGAGGCATTGTCATCACTCCTTTTGCCGTTGAAAGATCGGTATATTCAGGAAAACTCACATCGTCCTCACGGGTGGGAAAGTCCGGCTTTCCCCTGCAAACTCTTGTATAATAACAATCGTCGGCGTAAAAAGCAACTATTAGTCCCGGCGTATTGTTTATAAGGCCCTCCGGTTAGATTTCAGGAACCTTTCCGCTCCTTTTCGCGACATATATTACGGTGACAGGAAAACAGGAGCGCCCCTGAACAGGAACGAAACTTATATCGAGCTGTTAGTCCTGCGCTGCCGCCGCGGCGACATGGCTGCTTTCCGCGAGATAGTGGCTCTCTGGGAGCGCCGTCTGTTCTTCTACCTCAGGCGGCTGGCCGGGGATGAGCAGGAGGCCTGGGACCTGCTGCAGCAGACCTGGCTCAAGGCCCTGCGCGGGATCGGCTCCATCCGCGAGCCGCGCCGCCTGAGCGCCTGGCTCTACACACTGGCCCGGCGAGCCGCCGCGGACCGGATACGCGAGCTGGCCGCGGACAGGCAGCATCGAGCCGATCAATCCGAGCTGGAAGCACTTGCGGATGAAAGCCCCGGCCCGGAGGAGTTCGAGAACGCGGCCCTGGTGCACCGGGCACTGGACAGGCTGGAGCTGGCCCAGCGCGAGATATTGACCCTGTTCTTCCTGGAGGATTTCTCACTGGCCGATATTGGCGACATCCTCGGATTGCCGCCGGGGACGGTCAAAAGCCGCCTGCACCGGGCCAAAGCCGCCCTGCGGGAAATAATTCAAAGGGAAGGAGGAGAACGATGAGCGACAGACATGACAAACTTCGCGACACCCTTCTTTCCCTCGAACCGGTCAATCCAGACCTTCATGCAAGATACAAAGAGGAGATGGAAAAGATGTTAACTCAGGAAATAACCGGACTGAGACGGTTCGGTTTCTGGGCCAGGGACTTTGTCCTTCTTCTTTTCGGCCTGGCACTGGTTTTCAGCGCATTGTTCAACCGTCCTGTCGACCTTCCGGAAGCCGGACGCTGGCTGTGGGGACTGTCCGGGGTGTTCACTATCGGTGTGGCCATGCTGGGTCTGCGCCTGGTCTGGAAAAAGAACATGGACCTGCGGAAAGATTCGAACCTCATAACACGATACGGTTCCGCCGGATTAATGATAGTGGCCTTCGCGCTGATTTTTACCGGCTTGTTTTTCGGGGACGTTCAGGGAATGGTGACAATGACCCCCATCGCCCTGCTGATAATAGCTTTGGCCATCCTGATCGGCATCGACAACCGCGTGCAGCAGTCCGAACTGAACATATGCGAGAAGCTGCTGGAGATCGAAATGCAGTTGGCTGAACTGAAGCAAGACCGTGTTTCCAAACGCTGACAGCATTCTCAGAGGCGAGCCGCCCGT
Organism: uncultured Gemmatimonadales bacterium; assembly: GCA_964473155.1. GTDB lineage: Bacteria > Gemmatimonadota > Glassbacteria > GWA2-58-10 > GWA2-58-10 > JAJFUG01. The sequence continues at coordinate 58,679 of CAYYNT010000015.1, forward strand.
GACAGACACCAACCCTGAATCGTATCCGGCCGAAATGGCCTCGGACAGGCAGGGAATATACTCCGAGCTGCTGATCCTGCGCTGCCGCCGCGGTGACATGGAAGCGTTCCGCGAGATAGTGGCTCTCTGGGAGCGCCGTCTGTTCTTCTACCTCAGGCGGCTGGCCGGGGATGAGCAGGAGGCCTGGGACCTGCTGCAGCAGACCTGGCTCAAGGCCCTGCGCGGGATCGGCTCCATCCGCGAGCCGCGCCGCCTGAGCGCCTGGCTCTACACACTGGCCCGGCGAGCCGCCGCGGACCGGATACGCGAGCTGGCCGCGGACAGGCAGCATCGAGCCGATCAATCCGAGCTGGAAGCACTTGCGGATGAAAGCCCCGGCCCGGAGGAGTTCGAGAACGCGGCCCTGGTGCACCGGGCACTGGACAGGCTGGAGCTGGCCCAGCGCGAGATATTGACCCTGTTCTTCCTGGAGGATTTCTCACTGGCCGATATTGGCGACATCCTCGGATTGCCGCCGGGGACGGTCAAAAGCCGCCTGCACCGGGCCAGGGCAGCGTTGCGGGAAATACTTATCCGGGAAGGAGGCGTCTCGTGAGCGATAACCGGGAACAATTGCGGGAACGCCTTCTGTCTCAGGAACAGATCAATCCGGTCCTTCACAGCAAATACAAAGAGGAGATGGAAAAGATGTTCATAGAGAAACTGTCCGCACCTAAGACCGCCGGGACATTCATCCTGTCCGGGCTGCGCCTGCTTATCGGCCTGGTCCAGATTTTCATGGGGGCATTCGATTATATCCCTTCGTTCGGTTTTATAAAAGTCCCGAACCCGTTGGGAATTCCGTTTGTTTTACGCATTTTACTCGTGTCAGTCGGTCTCGTGCTTGTGCTCCTGTCGCTCAAGGGATTGGACCTGGTGCGGCGTGGTGAATACGACCGTAACCGGGACGTGAAGCACATTGCCTGGCTCAAAGCCTCGCTGGGTTATGCGGCCGCGATCCTGGTCATGGTGGCGGGGTCCATGGTAGGAAATTTTCAACTCGAATTGGTCTTGTTCACCATGGCTCTCGTGTTTCTGGTGATATCGGCTCTGCCTCTGCTTTTCGAGAAAATCAACCGGGCTGATCTGGACACCCGCCAGAAGCTTCTTGAAATCGAGCTGCGTCTGGTCGCCCTGGATGAGAGGCTGGGGGGACGGGAACCAAAAACCTGAAATAATTATTCCCCTGAAAATTCTTAACCGCTTGAAAATAAACCATCAACCCGAGAGGCTGAGGTGAATACGGTATCTTGCGCCTATCCCTGGAGAAAACTGTTTCTCCTGACCGCGCTGCTGTTCTTGCTCTCGCGCCTGACTGATCTTCTGTTCGGGTTCCCGCTCAGTGTTCCGGGAGCTTCGCCGGTTGTATTGTATTTAAGCCTCCTGGCGGAGGCCGCCCTCAAGGCCGCCGTGATCCTGGAACTCGTGCGCAGGTCATCGTGGAGGGGGCTCAAGCTGGGCCTCGCGGTCTTCACGGTCTATTTCGGCGTTGTGGGGGTGCTTACCGGCATAGAGTCCCTGATTTTCCTGAGCGAACTGAACAAGATGTCCCCGCGGGATGTCTGCCTGGGCACGGCCCAGGGATTTTTGACAGCCGTGGCTCTTGGCTGGATGGCCGCCGCTACAGCCGGTCCGGCTCAGGAGCTGTCCGGCGAAAAGGCGGCGTCCAGGCGCCTCCCCGGCCCTGAGCCGCGTCGCTGGGTCTGGAGAATGACACTCGTGGCCCTGGTGTACATCCCGATCTTCTTCCTGTTCGGGGCGTTTGTCGCCATGCCCCTGGCCGGCCCGGCTTTCCACGAGTTCTACCGTGACCTTAAGCCGACAGCCTGGCTGCCGCTTATCGAGATCGTGCGCGGATATATCTGGGCCCTTCTCGCCGTCCTGATTGTCAGCATGCTCGCTGTGGGCCTGAACAAAGCCGCCCTTCTGACCGGACTGACTTTCTCTCTCCTGATGGGCGCGATGCTGATCGCTCCCAACCCGATAATCGATTCGGACAGGCTGCGCTGGAGCCATTTCGTGGAGGTCTCGACCTCCAATTTTCTGTTCGGCTGGCTGGCGGTGAGGATCCTGACCCAAGATAAATAGCAACCGTAAAGGACCCTTGGGATTCTCTCAGTAGTCCTGAAGGGGCACGGCGCGCCGTGCCCCTGCGGAATTGCTTTTATCGAAAGAAATCCTCGCTGCTTGCTGCGGGTTGAAGCCTCTCAAATCCAGCGTAGGGGCGGGTTTGAAACCCGCCCCTACCTCTTGATTCCTCGCGGTTTGCCGCGGGGGAGTTCATTGCAAAAAGTTATAGCTTTCAACAATCGCAAGGATCGAAACCGGATTCCTTCTGGACAATCCATCTGTTTACAAAGCCTGTCGCAGGGATTAATTTATCCTCAGCCTTTCTTATTTTGAAAATCAATTCTGACGTAAAGAGGTTTCATGCCTTCCGTGCTTGTGGTGGAAGATAACAAGACTCTCTGCGACGCCCTGACAATCACCCTGACCAAGATGGGCCTTTCCGCCGAGGCGGTGGACAGCGGTGAATCCGCTCTGGCCCGCCTCCGGGACAACCGCTACGACCTGGTGATCACCGATTTCAAGCTGCCGGGGGCCAACGGCTTGGAGGTGCTGGAAACAGCCCGCAAGCTACAGCCTGACGCGGATGTGATCCTGATCACCGCGTTCGGCTCCGTTGAACTGGCTGTGGAGGCGATGAAATCAGGGGCCGTGGATTTCATGACCAAGGGCTTCACGCCCGAGGAATTCCGCCTGCGTGTGCAGAAAGCCCTGGCCGCCCGCGCGGATGCCGCTGAACGCAAACGTCTGTGCGAGGAGAACGAACGCCTGCGCGAGGACCTGGAGGCAATCGCAGGGGCGGGCCAGCTTGTGGGCGAAAGCCCGGCAATGCGCACCGTATTCGAAACCCTGGGCCGCGTGGCGGCCACTGACGCGAGCGTGCTGATAACCGGAGAGAGCGGCACGGGCAAGGAACTGGCGGCAAGGGAGATACATGTAAAAAGCGTTCGACGCGACAAGCCCTTTGTCAAGGTTTCCTGCGGCGCGCTCAGCGAAAGCCTGCTGGAAAGCGAGTTGTTCGGACACGAAAAAGGCGCGTTCACCGGTTCGGTCAAGAGCCGCAAGGGGCGTTTCGAGCTGGCGGACAAAGGCACGATATTCCTGGACGAGATCGGGGACATATCTCCCACGGTGCAGGTCAAGCTTCTGCGCGTCCTTCAGGAACGGGAATTCGAGCGGGTGGGAGGAGAGAAGACCCTTTCGGTCAACGTGCGCCTGGTGAGCGCGACAAACAAGGACCTCAAGGCCGAGGTCCGGGAGGGACGGTTCAGGGAGGACCTGTTTTTCCGTCTGCACGTGGTCCCAATTCACCTTCCCCCGCTGCGCGAGCGCGAGGGCGACATCCCCCTGCTGGCCCGTCACCTCGCGGCCAAGGTCTGCCGCCGCATGAACCGTCCGCCCATAGTCATCGAGCCGGACGCGCTGGCGGTCCTTTCCTCGTACGCCTGGCCGGGCAACGTGCGCGAACTGGAAAACGTCATAGAGCGGGCCATCGTTCTCTGCCGCGGGGAAAGCCTGACCGCGTCGGATCTTCCCCCGCTGGCTGAAAGCGGACTGGAAATCCGTCTTCCTGAATCCGGCGTCCTGGACCTTGCAGCCACGCTCGAGGACATCGAAAAAAGGATTATCAGCCAGACCTTCCAGCGCTGCGGCGGGAACAAGACTCAGACCGCGCGCAGCCTGGGCATGAATACCAGCACATTGTATTACAAACTCGAGAAATACGGGCTGGTCGCTCCCGGCGGAAATTGAGGGCGCACACCACAGCTTGTGTTGATTTTTTCTTTACACAACATCTTGTGCTGTTTATTAATCTGTTTGAATGTAACAACATACATGCCGCATTTAATGCACTGTCTAACTTGACAAGACTTCACCGCCTCTTTTAAGTTAGAGTGGAGTATTGAGGAAGCATCTCACCTCTATTCCCCTAATTTAAATATTATCAATATGTTAAACTTCTGTCAGCCTACCGCCAGGTTACAGCGGGGGGGAATCTGTTGCCCTGAGAGGCTCTCGGCATCAGGTCCCGCCGGAATGGGATTCTCGCCAGCTGCGTGACGTTTCGAAAGCCGGTGATTTTTTCGGATAGACATCTGGACGGATTCTAAAAGGATTTCAGGGGCCTTCCGGTGAGATTATATCAGATCCGCAGAAGCAATCCCTTTATTGAATGAAGGAGAACCAGCTTTGACGCAGGAACATACGGCCCAGCAGATCTGGGAAATGATCCTGAATGAATGCACCCGCCGTCTCTCACAGCAGACTATAAGCACCTGGCTGAACCCGAGCCGGGCGGTAAGTATGCTGGAGAGCGGCCTGACCGTGGAGCTGAAAAACAAGTTCACCGCCTACTATGTCGAACAGAACTATCAGAAAACTCTGAATGATGTGGCGGTAGGGATTCTGTCAAGGCCATTTGAGGTCAGCTTCGTATTCAAGGATGACGGACACGATCAGATCGACCTCTGGAGCTTCGCCGCTTCCGAGGAACCCTCTGGCGGCGGACAGCCTCGCGAAAGCGGCAACGGAAAGAAAAACACCGGACGCGTGACGGAAAAAGGCGACAGCCGGCTGGTCGGCATGCTCAATCCGCGCTACACGTTCGAGGATTTCGTGGCGGGTCGTAACAGCCAGTTTGCCCATGCCGCGGCCCTGAGCGTCGCCGAGGCGCCCTCTTCCCGCTACAATCCTCTTTTTATCTACGGCGGGGTTGGTCTGGGCAAGACCCATATCATGCAGGCGATTGGACACAGGCTGCTTGCCACCTCGAAAGACCGGAACCTCCGAATCTGCTACATTTCGGCCGAGGAATTCCTGAACGATCTGATCTTGGCTATTAAAAGCGGCACAACCATGGAGTTCCGCAACCGATACCGCAGCATGGATGTCCTCCTGATGGACGACATAGAGTTTCTGTCCAGGAAGGAAGGGACGCAGGAGGAATTTTTCCACACATTCAACGCCCTGTACGAGAACCAGAAACAGATAGTGATGACCTCCGACCGTCCGCCGCGCGAGATAAACCATCTCGAGGAGCGCCTTCGCAGCCGTTTCCAATGGGGCCTGGTGGCGGACATACAGCCGCCTGAGTTAGAGACACGTATCGCCATTCTGCGCAAGAAAAGCGAGCTTAACCGTCTGCTAATTCCGCAGAACGTACTGGAGTTCATCGCCGAGAACATCACGAGCAATGTCCGTCTTCTCGAAGGCTCGCTCCATTATCTCAAGCATTACAGCGACACGCAGAAAAGCGCGATCAACCTCGATCTTGCCGGCCGGGTGCTTAAAAACATATTCGAGCAGGAAGCGAGTTATATCAGCCTGGAAAGCATCTTCAAGGTCGTATCGGATGAATTCGGCGTGAACGAAAGCGCCATCCTCTCCTCAAAGCGAACCAAGAGCTTTGTCGAGCCGCGCCAGGTGGCGATGTTCCTGTGCAGCAAGCTGACAAAGATGTCAACTACCGAAATAGCTGAAAAGTTCAGACGGAAGGATCACACCACGGTGCTGCATGCCTGCCGCAAGATATCTCAGCGTCTGGAGCAGGACCATGATTTCAGGGAACGGATCGATTCCCTGATCGTTCGCCTTCGTGACCGGAAATGCATGTGAACAACCTGTGGATCAAGCCTGAACATTCAGTGGATAATCGACTGGATTACCACTTTTATTCGGTCTGTAATTATCGGTCTGTGGAAAAGCCGTGCTGAAAAATTGACTTCTGCACAGTTTTTTTCTTCCTGACAGACACCCAAGCAGATAGATTTAAACTGATTCCAGACTTGTCCACATTATCCACAGGCCTTACGTTCTGATAATATTTTTTTTAAATTTAAATAAAGATTATAACCACCAGACGGCCTGATTACACTTCAGGGGGCTGAAACATGAAAATAAGCGTGACCAAGGAAAACCTTCTTCATGCAGTCAATGCGCTGAACAGCATCGTTCCGGCCAAAAGCACGATGCCGATTCTCTATAACATCCTGTTGGAAGCGTCTAAGGAACCTGAGGGAAAGCTCAGGATGATCGGCACGGACCTCGATATTTCTCTGAGCGTCAGTATTGCCGCAACGGTGACTGAAAACGGCGGACTGACCATTCCGGCGAAGAAGCTGGGCGAGATCGTGCGCGAGCTGCCGAACAGCCCCATTACGATTGAAAAGGACGGCGAGCGGGCGCGGATAACCTGCGAAAAGAGCAGCTTCGTCCTGCCGGGCATGCCGAAAAGCGATTTCCCTGCCTTTCCGGAGAAGGCTTTCGACGGGGCTTTCAGTATCGGTCAGGCCGTTATCGGCCGCCTGATCGGGGCGACAAGCTATGCCACCAGTCACGATGATGACCGTCCGATTCTGAAAGGCGTGCTCTGGGAAGTCGGTCCGGAGGACAGCTCGATGGTCAGCACCAACGGGCACCGTCTGGCCAAGATGGTTTGCAAGGGCAATTTCGAGCTGAAAGAGAAAATATCGGTTATAGTGCCGCCCAAAGCGCTCGAGATGGTGGATAAGCTGCTGGATAAGGACAGCCTGGCCGAGGTGATTATAGACCGGAATCACCTGGGCATACGCTCCAACAGCATCATTATTTTCAGCCGTCTGATCGAGGGGAATTACCCGAATTACGAACAGGTGATACCTTTCTACAATGAAAAGATAGCGATCATCGACAAGGCCCGTCTTAACGAGGCCCTGCGCCGCATGCTTATTCTGGCGAACAATGTCACCCACCGCATACGACTGAAATTCGAGGACGGGAGTCTGAATATTTCAGCCCGGACCGAGGAGCTTGGCGAGGGTGAGGAAAACCTGGAAGTGGATTACCGTTTCGAACCGCTGGAGATTTATTTCAACGGCAACTATATGCTGGATGTGCTCAAGTACATCGAGGGCGACCAGGTGAAGATGTGCATGCAGACCAGCGAGTCGGGAATACTGCTCGTCCCTGCGTCCGAGAGTGAGAGCCAGCGTTACCTTAACGTGATCATGCCGCTTAAGGTGACAGAATAATAAAGAATGGAAAGAAAGTCGCTTAGAGAGATATACACATATTCCGGTTATCCTCGGGACTGAGAAGATGTAGAGGGGCGCGGCAGGCCGCGCCCCTCTTGTTTTGTCGTAAGAAAAATATTTCTTGAATAATATAATTATATTGCATCATGTGAAGTTTAATCTTGCCTCAAAGCCGTGCAAATATTAAATTTAGTGCGATTTTTCAGGTCATAAAACGACCTCAACTTTCTGGCCAGAATTGAAAATCGAGCAACTCAAACTGAGCCGGTTCCGCAACCTCGACGACACATGCCTGAGGTTTCACGAGCGCGGGCATCTGATAATCGGGGACAACGGACAGGGCAAGACCAACCTGCTGGAAGCGATCCATTACCTCACGGTGCTGCGGTCGTTCAGGAGCCAGCAGGACCGGGAATGCATAAGGTTCGGCGAGGAGACTTTCCATCTCGAGGGGAACTGGGAGGAGGAGGACGGGCAGCGGGAGACGCTATCGGTCGGGTATTCGGGGAAGCGCAAGAAAGTCAGCCTCTCGGGACGGGTGCTGGAGTTCGTGAGCGAGGCTTTCGGACGGTTCAAGAGCATTATGCTCACGCCCGAGGATATAGCGATAGTCAGGGGGGGGCCCTCCGAGCGGCGCCGTCACTTGGACATGCTGCTCTCGCTTGTATCGCCGCTTTACCTTGAGCGCCTGAAACGCTACCGCAAGGCCCTGGCAAGCCGCAATGTGCTGCTCAGGCGCACGCCGTTCAGCGAGGAGCAGGCGGAGCCCTGGGAGCGTCAGATGGCCGAGAGCGGGGCCTGGCTGATCCGGGAAAGAAAGGAATGGCTGGAAAGGCTGGAACCGGAGTTCAACGGTCTTTTCAAGCGCCTGAGCGGCGGGGAGAATGGATCCCTGCGCTACCACAATTCGCTTCTGGCCCGTCACATCCAGGATGGTTCCGCGGATGTGGAGCATATCGCCGGGGTGTTCGCCGAGCGTCTGAAAAAACGCCGTCCCGTGGAACGAGAACGCGGCCTCACCCTGACCGGACCACAGACCGATGAGGTGCAGTTCGAGATAGAGGGCCAGCCGTTACGCAGTTATGGTAGCCAGGGACAGCAGCGCACCGCGGTGATAAGTCTTAAGATGGCTGAGACGGCGTTGCTGAAACGGGAGCTGGGTGTCAGTCCGGTCCTTTTGCTGGATGACATTTTCGCCGAGCTGGACCTTCACCGCAGCCTGCGGCTGCTGGAGGAACTGGTGGAGAACCACCAGAGCTTTATCACCGCGCCGAGGAAGGAAGCGGTGTTCGAGCGGCTGGGTCACCTGCCGGTAAAATATATCCAGCGCGGAACGGTGGTAGACGGTTGAGGCTTTATGAAAGGCCGAAAGGAAAATGACCCGGCCAGGCTGAGTGAGCTTATCGGGCCGGTGCTTGAAACAGCGGCCGGAAAGAAGCCGCGCCGGCCTGAGAGCATGGCCGCGGTGGCAGCCTGGCCGGAAATCGCGGGACAGCGTCTTGCGGCGGTAAGCCGCGCGGTGAGTTTGACAGACGGCAAGCTGATAGTCGAGGTGGCCGCGCCGGCCTGGAAACAGGAGCTGCTGCTGGTAAAAAGAAAGCTGCTCAAGGAGTTGAACGAGCGCATGGGAGCGTCCCTGGCAGGGGACATGGTCATAAACGTGAGGGATTATCCGAAATGACACAGGAAGAGAAGAACGAGATAGCGAACGCGTACGGCGCAAGCAATATTCAGGTGCTCAAGGGGCTGGAGGCGGTGCGCAAGCGTCCCGGCATGTATGTCGGGTCTACCGGTCAGCGGGGCCTGCACCATCTGGTATACGAGGTGGTGGACAACGCCATCGACGAGGCGCTGGCCGGGTTCTGCAACAACATCGAGATCGAGATCCGTCCAGGCAATGTGATCAGCGTGACAGATGACGGGCGCGGAATACCGGTGGACATCCATCCCACCGAAAAGATACCGGGCGTGGAGGTGGCTATGACCATACTTCACGCGGGCGGCAAGTTCGACCGGGCCTCTTACAAGGTCTCGGGCGGTCTGCACGGCGTGGGCGTCTCGGTGGTAAACGCCCTGTCCGAGTGGCTGGAGGTGGAGGTCAGCCGCAACGGCAAGGTGTACCATCAGCGTTACGCCCGCGGGGCAAAGAACACCGACCTGCGCGAGATAGGCAAAAACAAAAAAACCGGCACGCGGGTTACGTTTCTACCCGACAGCCTGATTTTCGACACACTGGAGTTCGATTTCGACGGCCTCGCCACCCGTTTCCGCGAGCTGGCTTACCTGAACGCCGGTATCCGTATCCTGTTCAGCGACCTTCGTAACGGCGAGAAACGCCGCGAGACATACCAGTTCAACGGCGGCATAAAATCGTTCGTCGAATACCTGAGCGAGGCGAAAAAGCCGCTACACAAGCCGGTCACCATATTCAAAGAGGTTGGCACCAGTATCGTCGAGATCGCGCTGCAGTACACGGAAAGCTACAGCGAGACTTTTTATTCCTATGTCAACAACATCAACACGCACGAGGGCGGCACGCACCTGATCGGGTTCAAGAGCGCCCTGACCCGCACGCTCAATGACTACGCCAAGAAGAACAACCTGATCAAGAAGGCCGATTTCACGCTGAGCGGGGATGACGTGCGCGAGGGCCTGACCGGGGTGATCTCGGTCAAGATGA
>CAYYNT010000016.1:0-67203 GCA_964473155.1 uncultured Gemmatimonadales bacterium
TGATAGACGAAGTCGATATCCGTCCGGCCATGGACGCGGGAGTGGGGATAGTGGACGGAACCTTGCCCTGGTCATATTACAAGTGCATCCTGGACGGGGACAAAGCCGCGTTCACCGACTACAACCAACCGGGAGACGCGGGCGTTCCTCTGTCCTGGATTCCGAGGGTGCGCGGCGCTGGAACGATTACTATCCGCAACGGCGTCATACGCAGCGGAGTGACGGGTGTGCGCTCCTGGGGCGTACAGTCAACGGCCGCCGGAGTGACCGTGGTGCTGGAGAACGTGCGCTTCGAGGCGTCAGGGATCAATACGTTCGCGGTTGACGTGCCTCAGGCGGTGATCCGCAACTGCCGTTTCGAGATGGATTCGCCCTTCATTATCGACCGTCATCGTCAGGGCGACCAGCCGGTCAATCTGAGCGGACCCGGGGCATCCGAGGTTTCCGGCTGTGAATTTATCGGCGGCCAGGGCAATATGACCGCGTCCGGAGAGAACTCCTCAATCCACGACAACCTGTTCGTCAACCGTCAGATGGTGACCAACCACTACAGCCTGGGCGTGGGCAGCGGCGGGAAAGTTTTCAACAACCGCTTCGAGCCGGAGACCGGGTCCGGTATCCTGATCGGCAAGGCGCACGATGTGGACATATACGATAATGTGTTCAGGGTGTCCACCTCGCCGCCTACCTGCGAATACGGTTTCGAGGATTACAGCGTGAACGCGATCCGGATCACGGACTACAATGCCGCCCCCGGCCAGGGAGCCTCCGATATCAGGATATACGACAATAGATTTTTCATAACCGCCACGGATTATCCGGAACGCGAATCATACCTGCCCATGGCTTACGCCGTGTTTCTGAGCGTAGGCGGCGGCACGTGCTACATCCATGACAATGAAGTGACAGTCGAACACAAGGCTCCTGAATCGAAAGCCCTGGCCGCGGCTTTCTATGTCGGAGGCTCGGACAACGGCGGACGCTGGTACGATAACACGATCACATCGAACGTTCCGGCTGTCTGGCTGGCCACGTTTTACGGGTCGACAACGGGCGCGGTGGTCAGCGGCAACACTTTCAAGCTTGGCGCCGGTGCGGACAGCTCTCTAAAACCTGTGCGAGTGGGTTTTTCAAATTATTCGGCGCGGAATATCGAGTTCCGCTCCAATCTCTGCGAGGGATTCAATTTCGGCATCCAGGCCACGGAGGGGGAACACAGTTGGAAGGTTTTCTGGACGCTGCGGGTGGAGGTGGCGGACGCGGCGGGCAACCCTCTGTCCGGCCGCGAGGTGATTGTCACCGACCGTGGCGGGGCCGAGGCCGCACGCAAGAATACGGGCGCCGACGGCTCGATGAGCGTTGAACTGCCAGAATACTACATGCAGTCCGGTGTAAGGACAACTTTTTCTCCCTACAGGGTGACAGCGGGCGCGGTATCGGATACGCTGAGCCTTGCCGCAAACCGCGCGCTCCGTCTTACCGTCCAATAGCATGGGGGTTAAGGGGGCTTGACGCGACAGGGCGCGGGGTTATATTGTGCATTTGTTTTTACGCATGAACTTTTCCCGCCGGAAGCTATGTAACGGTAAACTGATTCGATAACGGAGAAAAAATCAGATGTCGATTGTCACCTGCCTCGACCTGGAAGGCGTGCTGGTCCCGGAGGTCTGGATCAATGTGGCTGAGAAGACCGGCATAGAGAAACTGCGTCTGACCACAAGAGATATCAATGATTACGACCAGCTAATGCGCATGCGGCTGGGCATTCTGGAACAGCATAACCTCAAGCTGCGTGACATACAGGCGGTGATCCGCACTCTCGATCCGCTGGATGGGGCGCTCGAATTCCTTAACGAGCTGCGCCGGGCCTGCCAGGTGATAATACTCTCCGATACTTTCTATGAGTTCGCCGACCCGCTGATGGAAAAGCTGGAGCGGCCGACATTGTTCTGCAACAAGCTGGTGGTCAACGGCGACGGTATGGTGGTTGACTACAAGCTGAGGCAGAAGGACGGCAAGCGCATGGCGGTCAAGGCGCTCCACACGCTCCAGTTCAAGGTCGTGGCCTCCGGCGATTCGTACAACGACACCGGCATGCTGTCCGAAGCGGACGCCGGGGTGCTGTTCTGCCCGCCGGATAACGTGATCCGTGAATTCCCGCAGTTCCCTGTAACCAGGACTTATGCCGAGTTACGCGAGCAGATAGATAAACACATTGTCTGAGGGGACTCTACAGGTCAGTTTTTTACATTTCCCGGCGCCGTGGACTCAGGCTTAGGTCAAACCGGCCGGAGGCCCCGGCGTTCCGTTTTCCTATGGATTCATAACCGATGGAGTGACGATGAAAAAAGTGCTGTCCGAAGAGAAAATATCGCGTCGCTCGTTCCTGTGCGCCGGGTCGAGCGTGGTTGCCGGGGCGGCCGGGATGTCCGTCCTGGGAGCGCCGGCCATTCTGAGCGCGCAGAATGTCAACAGCAAGATCAGCATGGCCATGATCGGAACGGGCAGCCGTGGCTGCTCGATACTGCGGGCGGTCAAGGACCATCCCGAGGCCGTGGTCACCGGCCTGTGCGATATCTACCCGCCTCACCTCCAGGAGGGGGTCACCCAGCTCGCCAATCCGAAAGTCCGCACTTGGGATGCCTGGGAAAAAATCCTGGAGCAGAAGGACGTTGACGCGGTGATAATCTCCCCGCCGCTGCACCTGCATGTCCCGATGAGCGTGGCCTCGCTGGATGCCGGAAAGCACGTGTTCAGCGAAAAGAGCCAGGGTCTCAACATGAAACAGCTCAACCAGATGCGCGCCGCGGTGAATAACCATCCGGATAAAGTATACCTGGTCGGGTACCAGAGCCGCCTGAACGAGGCTCTCACTGAGACCAAGCGCCTGGTGTCCGAGGGCTCTATCGGCAAGGTGGTAATGTTCTACGCGCATTTCGACCGTAACCAGACCTGGAAGAGGGACAACGTTCCGCCGGAGTGGGAGCGCGTGCTCAACTGGCGTCTTTACAAGGAATACTGCGGCGGATTGCTGACCGAGGTGGTTTCGCATGAGATGGACCAGATACTCGATGTTCTGGGAACCATGCCGGCCGAGGCCACGTTCCACGGCAGCATCCAGGTGTACAAAGACGGGCGGGAGCATCATGACAACGTGATGGGGACCTGGCTGATGGAGGATGGCGTTATCGGAGTGGGGACCGGCTCTTTCACCAGCAGCACGATGGGCATGGGCTGGTCGCTGCTGGGCACGCACGGGACCATAGAGAGCGCCGGGGGCGAACTGCGGCTCTACTGGGAGAAGGATGTGCGCCATCTCGACTCTTTCGGCATCAAGCACAAGTTCACCGCGGTCAAGCTTGGTCAGTCGCTCGACACCACCGGAAGCATGAAAAGTCAGCCCGGCAAGGTGCTTCAGTTCAAGGTGGATGGTGACTATGACCTGGCCACGGGCCGTGAGTTCAAGCATTTCTACGATTGCATATTGAACGGGGTCAAACCGGTCATGGACGTAGAGAGCACGCGCAAGTCCTCAATATCGGCGCTGATGGCCTACACCTCCTCGATGGAGGGCGGGCGCCGGGTGACACGCGAGGAAATGGAAGCCCAGGGCTGAACTGCAACATTCCGTGAGGGCGGCAACACTTTTTGCGAGGTGTGTTATGTCAGAAACAGACGGGACGGGTACAATCACACGCCGGGATTTTATCCGCCGCGGCTCAGGCATGGTGGCCGGAGGGATGGGCCTGGCTGCTCTCGGCGCTCCGGCGCTGGTCAGCGGCCGGAACCTGAACGGCAAGATCAGTCTGGCTTTTATCGGGACCGGCAGCCGGGCCTGCGAGATACTGCGGGCCACCGCCGATCACGGAGAGCGGATTATTACGGATGTCTGCGACATCTACCCGCCGCATATAGAGGAGGCGAAAAAGCTGTCCGGCAATCCATCCGTGCGCACTCATACTGAATGGCAGCGCGTGATCGATCTGAAGGACGTGGATGCCGTGGCAGTGGCCGCACCGCTGTTTCTGCACGTGCCGGTCAGCTGCGCCGCGATGGAAACGGGCAAGCATGTGTTCAGCGAGAAGAGCATGGGCATGGACATGAAAGAGCTGAACCGGATGCTTGCTGCCGCCGAGAGCCATCCCGACCAGGTTTACCTGGTCGGGTACCAGAGCCGTCTGAATGTGGCCTTGGCGACAGTGAAGGAATTGGTGGCCAACCGCTCTTTCGGGGAAATAACCCAATTCTATGTCCATTTCGACCGGAACCAGACCTGGAGCCGCAACGATGTGCCGCCGGAGTTCATGCGCATACTCAACTGGCGTCTTTACAAGGAATACTGCGGCGGGCTTCTTACCGAGGTTGTCACCCACGAGATAGACCAGGTGATGGCGGTGCTCGGGACCATGCCGAAAGCGGCATCGTTCAACGGGAAGATCAAGGTGTACAAGGATGGACGCGAGCACCACGACAGCATCATGGGAGTCTGGGAATGGGAGAACGATGTCCTGGGGGCCGGCAGCGCGCACCTGTCCAACGGAAGCCGTGGCTCGGGCTGGATACTGCTGGGGACCCACGGGACCGTGGAATGCTACGGCGGCACGCTCAAATTGTACTGGGAGAAAGAGGCCCGTCACCTCGACAGCATCGGTATCGCGCACAAATTTACCGCGGTCAAGCTGGGGCAATCCCTTCAGGAGAGTGAAAAGCCGAACGAGACTCCGGCCAAGGTGCTGGAAGACAAGGTGGATGCCGATTATGATCTGGCCACGGCACGCGAGTTCAAGCACTTCTACGACTGCATCCTGAACGGAGCGAAACCGGTCATGGATGCTGCCAGTTGCCGCCGCACGTCCATAGCTGCGCTTATGGCCTACACCTCCTCGATGGAGGGCGGCCGCCGGGTCACCCGCGAGGAGATTGAGGCCCTGGGTTGAGAGCCTGGCCAACGCAATGATATCAAAGGGGATGCGCTTTCCGTGCATCCCCTTACCGTTATCTGCAGGCCTGTCCTTGTTGCTCCGCAGGATTATCCATATCTTTAGTCTGATTTATTATCGATAGTGTTCAACATCTGGCCGGGAAAGCTGATGTCGCCAGTTCTGACCGCAGTTTTTATTCTCTGCATGTTTGCCAACGCCGCGGTGTTCTCGATGCTGGGCCAGGGCGGGGGGGTGCTTTATACGCCGATCCAGGTTTTTTTCGGCATCGGTTTCCACGAGGCTGCCACGACCAGCCTTTTCCTGATAATTATCACGTCCCTCTCCTCGACCCTGGTTTTCCACCGGTCTGGCAAGGTGGACTGGCCTCTGGCCCTCGTGCTTGAAACAGCCACGGTGGCGGGAGCGTTTTGCGGCGGGCTGTATTCCGGGCATCTCTCGGCGCATGTCCTGACTATTGTGTTCGCTCTGCTGGTGGCCCTGGCCGGGGCGCTGATGCGCGGCGAAGGAGAACAGATGCGCCGGGCGGTGCGGCATGAGCGGCTTTCCATGTTCGATTGGCGGCGCGAGGTGGATGGCAATTCTTACAGCGTAAACCTGGCGCTCGCTCTGCCCATTTCTTTCCTGGCCGGGGCGTTCAGCGGGCTGGTCGGGCTGGCGGGGGGGATTCTCAAGATCCCGATGCTGGTGCTTCTGTTCGGCGTGCCCATGGATATCGCAGTCGCCTCCAGCGCGTTCATGGTCGGCCTGACCGCCCTGGGCGGGTTCGCCGGGCACCTGGCTGTCGGTCACTGGGACTGGCGCACCACTCTGCTCTTGGCCTTTCCTGTGTTTCTGGGAGGCCAGATCGGCGCGCGGCGCTCGCTGCAATTAAAAGAGACCAGTCTGAAAAAAATCTATGTCTGGTTCCTGTTCTGTATTGCAGTACTGATGTTCTCCCGCATTTTCTGGACGGAATGAACCACCTTGCCTGTCTTTTCTCAGGCCACGGCCCGTCGGATTCTGTCAAGTACATCGCCTGGAAGTGGCGGCAGCTTTCCGGCGGCCGCATTCTGACGGGCCTGGGACTCGTTGCGCGCTCCGGGTATCACCACGCTGACCGCGGGGCTTGCCAGAAGGTACTGCAACGCAAGCTGCGACAGGCTTATCCCAAGTTCTGCCGCAATGGGTTTCAGCCGGTCGGCTTTTTCCACCCAGTCCTTTTTCTGCTCGGCGGTCATGCGCGAACGGTGGTCGCTTTCCGGGAAAGTGACATCCCTGGTGTACTTGCCGGTCAGGAAACCGTAGGCCAGCGGCACGCGCGGGATGATCCCCACGTTCGCCCTGCGCGCCTCCGTCAGCAGCTTTTCCTCCGCTTCGCGCTCAAGAAGATTGTAGACCACCTGGATCGTGGCTCCGTAGCCATGCTCGATCTGCCGCAGTCCATGCCCGGCCGGGCCGATCGAAATGCCATAGGCGCGCAGCTTGCCCTCCTCGACAAGACGGTCCAGGGTTTCCGTGTTCGCCATGGCCTGGCTGAATTCCTCCTCGGAACGCGGTGTGTGAAGCTGGTACAGGTCGATATAGCCGGTATTCAGACGGCGCAGGGATTCCTCGACTCTGGCCTTGAGGTAGCCGCCGCTGAAATCCTTGCGCCAGACCCCTTGCGGGTCCGTGTAGTTGCCGCCCTTGGAGGCAATCACCACCTGGGCCCGGCGGCTGCCGAACACCTGCCCGATCAATTTTTCGCTATGACCCATGCCGTATACATCCGCCGTGTCGAAAAAATTGATCCCCTCATCGAACGCCGCTTCCAGCGCCCGGACCGAGTCGCGGTCATCCACCGCGCCCCAGCCGATAGACAGGCCGCCCAGTTCGGCTGGCCCACCGATAGCCCAGGCGCCGAATCCAACCTCGCTCACTTTTATTCCGGTCTTACCCAGTGTTCTGACTCTCATATGCTCTCCAGGTCTTAAATGATCTGTCCCGGCGCCTTCACGCGCCTGTTCTGATAGTATACAAAACTGTCCGCCGTCTGTCCAGACCGTCAAGACGGTATGACTCGTCAAATAGTGGCAAAACAGGCAAAGCAGAGTTAGTTTATTACTCGTCACCAACTATCCCATTTTGGAGGCCGGATGAAAAGGATTTTAGGGCTGATCGCGCTGTGTGTTTTCATTCCGTCATTCTGCGCCGCGGAAGAATGTTTCATGGTCCTGGCCGGGCGGGCGGCCACCATCGACGGCTCGGTGCTGATGGCGCATAACGAGGACAACGGGCCGCAGTTCCCGGTGCGTATGCTGAGCCACCCGAGGACTGTGAATTCAACGGGCCAGGCGGCGCGAAAGCTGGATAACGGCGTCCTTATCCCCGAGGCGGACACAACCTGGGCGTACTGGATACTGCACATGCCGGGCAAGGATTTCTCGCACGCCCTGTTGAACGAAAGGGGTGTGGCCGTGGCCAGCGACAACTGCCCCTCGCGCGAGGACAGTCCGGACCTGGTGGATGGTGGAATCGGGCCTTGCCTCAGGTATATGGTGGCCGAGCGCGCCCGCAACGCGCGCGAGGGGGCGGCTCTTGTAGGTGAGCTGGTCTCGCGCTACGGTTACAATCAGAGCGGCCGCACACTGGCTATCGCGGACAGCCGTGAGGGCTGGATGGTGGCCATGGTCAGAGGACGCCACTGGGTGGCCGTACGCGTGCCGGATGACCAGGTGGCGGTGCTGGCCAACAGCTACGCAATCCACCGGATAGACCTGAGCGACAGCCTTAATTTCATGGGTTCGCCTGACCTGATTGACTATGCGGTCAAACGCGGCTGGTATGATCCGGCGAACGACGGTGAGTTCGATTTCGAGCGCGCTTATGCAGCCCGCCGCCTGCTGACCGATCCGAACCAGACCCACCGTCAGTGGAGCGGCATCCAGCTTCTGTCGCCGGGCAGCACACCCGCGCCGGAGGAAAAACTGCCCCTGTCTTTTGCAGTCAGGCCCTCGCGCAAACTGTCTCCAGCAGACCTTTTCCGGGTCCTTCGCGATCACTATGAGGATACTCAATACCGTCAGGACAATCCGCCGCACGACAGCGGTCATTACGGAGCCGGAGGTCCGATCTGCAACCGCTATACAAACAGTGGATCGATTTTCCAGTTACGGAAGAGCTTGCCGGTAGAGATTGGCACAGTCTGGTGGCTGGCCCTGGGCCGTCCCTGCTCCACGCCTTTTGTCCCGCTATATCCGGGCGCCCTGCGGGAAGTTCCGCCGGAACTGGCTTTCGAGGCGGCCGGGGATACGCTGACAGCGGAAGATGAGCGGAAGCAGCCGGATAAGGCGCTCAGCCTGGTCCTGCGCTGGAACAGGCTGGTGGACGCCGATTACAAGGCAAAATCCGGAGAATGCGTCACACAGAGCCTGGCGTTTGAGAACGGAGTTTTCAAAGACCAGAAGGAAAACGAGAGCAGAGCGGTTAAGCACTGGAATGAAAGCCCGGATAAAGCTCTTGAAAGCTTGCGTGATTTTTCGCTGAAAAGTCTCAATAAGTGGAGCGATCTTGTCAAGAGCTGGAGTGACGGTAAGCCCTGACAGTTGAATGAACTGCCATATCAAAAACAAGGCCTGTCTCCCCGCTGAAACGATGCAGGAGACAGGCCTTTTCTGTTCAAATCAGTCGACCTTTTGCACCATAGAGGATCACTGCCCGCCGGTCCACTCCAGCACCTGCCCGTCTGCTTCCAGACGCTGGCGCAGCGTGGCGTAATCGATCTGCTGGAGGGGCTTTTTCGAGCTGATCGCAAGGTCCGCGGCGCTCACCGCGCTCTGCGCCAGGACCATGAACACCGGCTCCATGCGGATAGAGCCATATGCGATGTGCGTGGCCGAGAGGCAGACCGGGACCAGAAGGTTCGCGCACTCCTCGGCTCTGGGAATGATTGCCCGATATGAGACCGGGTAGGGCGGGAACCCGCCCACCTGGACATCGCCCTCATTGCGCAGGCTGCCGGTGGAATCCACCCAGCGCTGGATGTTGTGGCTGTCCATGGTGTAGGCGGCCATTCCCGCGGGGTCCTCGGCCACCGCCTCGCCCTGGCAGTTGTGCTGGGTCATCACGTATGCGCCCACCATGCGGCGGGCCTCGCGCACATAAATCTGAAGCGGCCAGCCGCCGTTGCCGGTGAACTCATCCGCGGCCAGTCCCCAGCGTGAAACCTCGGCGCGCAGCGAGTCCGGAACGCGCGGGCTGTTGGCCAGGGTCCAGAGGAAACCTTTCTGGTAGTCCTTGTGCGCCTGGATAATACGGTCGCGCGTGGCGTAATCCGCCTCGGGATAATCGTAGTTCGCGCCGATGAAGTCGGTGGAGAAGCCCTTGTTGTTGTTGGTGTCGGTCTTGCGGTTGGGCATCATGACCGGGTTCCAGGGAATCGCGCGATAGCCGGCCTCGAAATAACGGAGCAGCGGCTCGTATACGAGACTGTCATAAACGGCGGGTTTTTCGAAAGCGATACGGTTTTCCGGGACATCGGTCAGACACATCCGGAAATTGTAGGCCTGGACTTTCCTGTCCCCCGTGCCGTCCGGCTCAAGCTTTTCGGGATTGATTCCTGGCAGAAGGCCGCTGGAGGGGTCTCCTGGCACTATGTACGGGTCGACAGGCAGCTCGAACTGATGGTACACCGCGTTGGCGGTCTGAACTCCGTTCAGGGTTTCGCCGTAGAGAGAGTTGTCCTCGCGCCCCACGGTGTAGCTCACCCCGGCGGCGGCCATCAGGTCGCCCTCGTAGGTGGCGTCGATGAACATCGCTCCGCTGAACACCCGCCCGCTTTCCATCCGGATAGAGACAATCCGCGCCCCGTCTTTCACCACGGATCCAGCCGAGCGGTCCAGGCGCTCGCCCGAGACCAGCGGAACGTTGGATTCAGCCAGCATCTGGTTTATGATCTGCTCGGCCACGCGCGGCTCGAAAGTCCACATCGTTTCGGCATCCACATCGTAACCCCGCCCGCTGCGGTAATCGGCCGGTTTTTCATACACCCAGGCGCTGTCGGAGCGATAATACTGCGCCACGCGGCGGTAGAAATCCAGGGAAAGACCGCCGATTGCGGCCTTGTTGCCGATATCGGTTGCGCCCAGCCCTCCGGTGGTCAACCCGCCAAGGTGCGCCGAGGATTCGATAAGCACGGTCTTGCGCCCCAGCTTGGCCGCCTGCACCGCGGCCACCACCCCGGCCGAGGTTCCGCCGTAGATCACGATGTCGTACTCCGGTTTCGGGGCGCAGCCCGAGGCCAGGACCAGGGCCATAAGGAGCGCTTTCAAAATAGTGTTTCGGAGCATTTCATTCTCCGGTCAGGGTGAGAAAGTGCGGAGCGGGTTTGAGCGACAGGACAGGCCGGATTGGAATAAGACTCTTGACCGAACGATCATTTCCCCGAATCTGATTCCAGACCGGCGTCATAAGACCGTCATCACAGTTCGGTCGAATATAGCCACGGGCCGGACTTGCAGTCAATAAAACAAAAGCCCCACCACGCGCGATGGGAAGACACACGGGATGGGGCCGCTTCAAGTGTTCAGTTGATCAGGGCGCTCAGGCTATGGTTATGGATTTGTCCAGGTAAACATCCTGGATCGCCCCGAGCAGTTTGACGCCCTCTTTCATCGGGCGCTGGAAAGCTTTTCGCCCGGATATCAGGCCCATTCCGCCGGCGCGCTTGTTGATCACAGCCGTGCGCACGGCCTCGTGGAAGTCATTGGCCCCGGAGGCCCCGCCGCTGTTGATCAGGCCAATGCGTCCCATGTAGCAGTTGGCCACCTGGTAGCGTGTCAGGTCGATCGGGTGGTCGCTGCAGAGCTTGTCGTACATGGCCGGGTGGGTTTTGCCGAATTTCAGGGCTTTGAACCCGCCGTTGTTCTCGGGCTGTTTCTGCTTGATAATGTCCGCTTCGATAGTCACGCCCAGGTGGTTGGCCTGTCCGGTCATGTCCGCGGCCACATGGTAATCGGTCCCGTCTTTCTTGAAGTTGCCGTTACGAAGGTAGCACCACAGTATCGTGGCCATACCAAGCTCGTGCGCCTGCTGGAACGCCTGGCTGATCTCCTCGATCTGTCGCGCCGCCTCATCCGAACCATAATAAATTGTCGCTCCCACCGCCGCGGCGCCCATGTCCCAGGCCTGTTCCACGCTGGCGTAAAGACGCTGGTCATACCTGGCGGGGTAGGTGAGCAACTCATTGTGGTTGATTTTCAGGATAAATGGAATCTTGTGCGCCCACTTCCGGGAAACCGATCCCAGCACGCCCAGGGTGGATGCCACCGCGTTGCAGCCGCCCTCGACCGCCAGCTTGACGATATTCTCGGGGTCAAAATACTCCGGGTTCGGCCCGAACGAGGCCCCGGCGGTGTGCTCGATTCCCTGGTCCACCGGGAGGATCGACATGTAGCCGCTGCCACCCAGGCGTCCATGCGAGAACATCCACTGCAGGCTTCCGATCACCCGGTTGTTGCGGTCCGTATTCAGGAAAATTCGGTCCACGAAATCCGGTCCGGGAAGATGAAGATTGTCTTTGGTAATTGTGATGCACTTGTGCTCAAGAAGAGATTTGGCTTCACTGCCGAGATATTCCTCAGCTTTCGCTTTCATCGTCTTTTCCTTTCACCATTGTTTTCTGGTTTGTCTCTGACTCACCGGATACGGGCGAACCGGGATCCGATTATCAGCGAGGGGACTGCCAAAGCCGCAGTTTTAAACCGGTGCGGCGTTGAAGACGCTATTTATTATGATAGGTACGTTGTGGATTTTGTCAAGCCGGATTGGGAATAATTCTCAACATGAGGCCTTGAGGAATAACAGAACATGCACATGGAGAACCTTTCATTTACAGGTTGAAAATCCGGCTGGCCCGATGTTAGATTAAAGCGTGCAAACTGTTGCGTTAATCATAATGCGGAGGTTTTCATGAACTGGATATCGTTTGTTATGACATGTTGTCTTGCGGTTTTCGTTTCAATGCTCCAGGCCGCGGATTATTCAGCGGACAGTTTCGACACGCCCCAGGGAAAGCTCAGAATAACATTTATCGGGCACGGCACACTGATGTTCGAGTTCGCGGGCAAAGTAATCCATGTCGATCCGGTGGGGCGCTACGGTGATTATTCACGCCTGCCGAAAGCCGACCTGGTGCTGATCACCCACGAACACGGCGACCACCTCGACCAGGAGGCTCTGGCCCTGGCGCGCAAAGAGGGCGCTCCGGTGCTGGCCAATGCCGCATCAGCGGCGCAGATAGAGGGGGCGACCAGCATATCGAACGGAGAAAAAACCGAGGTTCTGGGCCTGAGCATCGAGGCGGTCCCGGCCTACAACATCGTTCACAAGCGCGACGGTGGCGAACCGTTCCACCCGAAAGGCAACGGCAACGGATATGTGGTCTCGTTCGGCGGGAAGCGGGTCTATATCGCCGGGGACACGGAGAACATCCCGGAAATGAAGTCCCTCAAGGGCGTGGACATAGCTTTCCTGCCGGTCAACCTGCCCTACACCATGACCCCGGAGATGGCGGCGGATGCCGCCCGGACTATCCGTCCCGGCGTCCTGTACCCTTACCATTACGGCAACACCGAGATCGGGAAGCTGAAACAGCTCCTGGCCCTGGAAAAGGACATCCAGGTGCGGATCAGGGAACTGCGCTGAGAGGGAGTTGGGGGCGTTTTGGAGCGGCGGACGGAATTTTGTAGTATCGGCGCAGCTATATCTGGTAGTGGTTGTCCAGAAAGTCCATGTTTTTGCTCTCTGTAAATTGTGGAAAACTGTAACTATTTGTTTTATTTGTAGTTCCGTAGGGGCTGTCCCAAAAGTCCCCGATTTTGCTCTTTGCAAATTATTGCAATCTCTAACCAATTGAAATAAAAGCATTTCTGTAGGGGCACGGCGCGCCGTGCCCCATATAAGACTTTTGGGACAGCTCCTACAGCTAAAACATTCTGGTCAACCCCGGCATTTTTCCGTTGGGGCTTTATTTTTCCCACGGCGCCAGATAGCCGGGACGCATCCCCTGACGGCCGAACACCAGTGGTGGCCGTCCGCACTCAAAAGCCCCGAGGTCCGGGCCCTTGCCGCCGTAATCATCGTTGAATCCCGGCAGCCGCACTCCGGCATCAATCGCCGGGTTGGCGATTTCTTCCATCTTATCCGTTATCCTCCAGGTCTTACCGGCATGAGTCACCTCGGTGACACCCCAGTTGATTCGGGTCGTGGTCGGCGCGAGGAAGAACTCCAGACCGGTGGAGGGCGCATAGGAAGGGCGCGTGCCTATGCCGTGCTGTTCGTGTCCCCGGACCATGCTGATCCCGGTGAAAAGGTCATAGTCCAAATCTGCGGCAGGCTCTCCACGGCTGCTCCAGATAAGCGGGCCGTGGCAGTCGAAAATATTGTTTCGCGAGACGGTGTTTGTGGCCGGGTGCGTGCTGAATGCGCTGAACGCCCCACGAGGCTGCAGAGCCGTGTTGTGGAACACCCAGCGCCGTCCGCCGGCGTGCGGTGCGCGCTCACCCAGCTTGATCATCGGGCCGCCCGTGGGTTCGCGGTGCGTGCGCCGGGACTGGCCGAACACGTTGCGGAATATGTAGAGCGGGCCGTAAGAGGTGGTGGCCGTGGCGATGTGCGTATAGGTGCGTTCGATAAAATTGCCCCAGATACGCACGTTCATGTTTGCGCCCTCGCTCTCGATTGCATCGTCCCACACTCCGGCAATATAGTTGCCGTATGTGTCGGAGTCGCGGTTGGGGCTGCCTTCGAAACTGTAGTTTTCACCCCCGCCGATAGCATCGTTAAATCCATGGTCGTCGCTGGTTACAATCTCGTTGTAGCGTATTATGTTGCCGCCGGCTGAATTCCAGAGCGTAATGGCCTGTGGCCCGGCCGGGTGTCCGGTGTCCCAGTCATTGGACCAGCCGGTGGGGTTTTCGATCCGGTTGCGCTGGATCACCAGACCCGAGGTTTTTTCATCGGCCTGGATCGCGCTGTCCTCCCAGCCAAGAGAGGCCACCTGACGGTCCCCGCGGCCCCAGTTGGCGATCCGGCAGTCCTCGATCACTATGTCGTGACGGCCCTTGCGGATGACAATTGCATCCTGCGCCGCGCCCCGAAGGTCCAGCCCGCGTATTACCACATAGTCCGCATCGATCACCACGTTGTTCTCAATCACCTTTTCCCCATCGATAACCGTGCGCGCGCCCCCGGCAGGGCAGATAACATGCCAGGCGCCCGGCGCTCCGCTTTCCGTGACTGTAAGGGTGGAATCGGTCACGCCGCCCGGCAGAGAAGTGATTTTGCCCGCCGGGAAACTGTCCGGCCGGGTGGCGGTGCGAAAAGTCACCTCTCCGCTTTTCAGGCTCAGCTTGACCTCGTACTCCGTGCCCGGCGCAAGGCCCACCAGGCTGCCCCGGAACTCCTTGTTGCGGCTGTCGAACCAGAGCGGAAGGCCCTCGCGCCAATCGTTACCGCCAATGGCGCGGTAATGCACCGCGCACTCTCCTGGATTGTCCTGGTCCACCGGGTAGTAGAGGCCCAGGCACTCGAAAGTCGGGACAGCACGGGGGACTGATTTTTCGGCGGCGCAGAGATGGGAGCAAAAGACAGGTAGAATTGAAAGGATAAAATAGAGTCCGGATAACAGCTTGCGTTTCATAAGACCTCCGTCGAATTCTGGACAAGTCAGCCGGGGTAAGGCCCGAGGCACGCAGAATCAAATTATCATAAAGGCCGGAATATTTCTACAGTCTTTCACCTGATGTTCGTGGCGTGGTCATGAGGTTTTATCCTGCTGATCGCGTTTTTTTCATTCTGCGAGAAAATTGAAACTCAGTCCAATGGAAGTGTCGTCAAAAGATGCATGCCAGACAGTCGAGAGTTGATTCGACTGGTTGACACTGGCGGCAACCGATCCGCCAATGTGTTCACGGCCGGGGCTGTCCGGCTCGTCCATATCAACTGTTCCAAGGAGTGTGGTTGTGAAAAGATATTTCTTTTGTCTGGTCCTGTTCCAAGTCATTCTGTCTCTCCCGCTTTTTGCGCGTGCAACGGAACGTGACGTCTCAGCAGATTCTCTCGCCGCCCTGGTGGACAGCCTGATAATTCCACAGATCAAGCCCGGCGGCCCAGGCTGCGTGGTGGCTGTTATCCGGGACGGGAAGACGGTTTTCGAGCGCGGTTACGGCCTGGCCAACCTGGACTGGGGAATACCTAACAGCGGTGTCTCGGTCTTCCAGATCGCCTCCGTGTCAAAGCAGTTCACCGCCGCCTGCGTGGTGCTTCTGGCCGAGGAGCATAAACTCTCGCTGGATGACGATATCCGCATCTGGCTCCCGGAAGTCCGGGACTACGGCCAGCGGATTACCATCCGCAACCTGCTCAACCATACAAGCGGGATAAGGGACTACGAGTCACTGATGCCAGTGGCCGGGATGCGTTATGACATGCCATATAAACCCTGTGAGATTTTCGATTTCATCATCCGGCAAACAGCACTGGATTTCTCTCCAGGGGAAAAATACGCTTACAGCAACTCCGGCTACATCCTCCTGGCTGAAATTGTTAAGCGGGCCAGTGGCCTCAGCCTGGGGCGCTTTGCCGGGGAGCGGATTTTCCAGCCTTTAGGAATGAAAAACACTTTCTACTACGAAACACTCTATCAGGTGGTGAAAAACCGGTCCACGGGTTACGATTTTGATTTCAACCGCCTGATCTACACCACCGGGCAGTCCGATACCTACACCATAGGGCCTGCTGGTGTTTTTACCTCTGTCGAGGACCTCGCCCTCTGGGATCGCAATTTCTATGAAAATAGGATCGGCGGACCGCACTTTGTCGAGACTATGCTTGAGCGGCCTGTGCTGACCAGCGGAGACACCTCGAATTATGCCTGTGGACTTGAATATGGCGAACACCGTGGCCTGCCCACGCTGAGTCACTCGGGTTGGTGGGCCGGGTACCTGTCCTTCATGCTGCGTTTCCCGTCACAGAAAACCACCATAATCCTGCTGGCCAACTCGACCAGCGACGTTGCGCCTTCCACTAATTGTTTCAGTATCTCCGATATTTATCTCTACGATCAATTCCCGGTGGACAAGCGCCCCCAGCCACGAAAGGAAACCGAACCAGCAGCCAGTAAAACGGAGGTTCCTGTCAATCCGGAGCTTTTTGATCAGCTTACAGGACGCTACGAGATCGGCCACCTGGACGCCGTGCTGAATGTCAGCCGGGACGGCGACAGGCTATTGGGGCAGTTCGGCGGCCAGATGCAATTCCAGATGTTCCCGGAGTCGGACAGCACTTATTTTCTCAAGATCGACAAAATCCAGGTGAAATTTCGGCGAGACGCGGATGGCAAGGTGAACCACTTGGTCTGGTGTCAGCGCGGACGTGAAATGCAGCTTAACCGGATCAGACCGGTTGCCACCGCGGAAGAACTGAGCCGGTACTGTGGCGATTACCTTTGCACCGACCTGCAATCCACCTGGAGCGTGGTGCGGGATGGAGACTGGCTGCAACTGCGCTCCTCTATGACTTCGATTGATCTGCCCGGCAATGATGTGCTGCTGCAGAAAGAGGGAGACCTGTTTCTTCTGTCCAGTAAGAGCTTGCGGTTCAGCCGGGACGACAAGGGGCTGGTCAAGGGATTTGAGTTGACCAGCGCCGGGAATACCTGGAAAATGGTTTTCAACCGCCGGTAACCGGACAAATGGCGCGGGCGTGGAGCGGTGATAGAGCGCTCCATGCCCAGCCTGAGTCCCCGGCCGCATCATATCGCCCGTCCGGCAATTGAGAGCAGGAGTCTAAGGATGTCAAGCACCGAGCGTTTTCCATCGCCGTTGAAATCAAGCTGCGGGTTGAGAGGGTCGCTGCGCAGAAGGCGCAGATAGCTTGTCAGGTCGGCCAGGCCCAGCGCCCCGCTGCCGTCGTAGTCGCCATCCGGCTCCAGCCTTCTGGCTTCGAAATCCACTTTCTCGCGCGCACCGGCTGGACCGGCAAGCACCAGGCTTCCGGCCGGGAGGTTGATCCGCAGACCGCCCTCCGCCGGGCTGTCTAGGGTTACCGCTGCCGGGGCCTGGCCCGTGTCGCCCACCTCGATAACCTGCACGAACACCTGCGCGGTGGAGGACGGATTTTTCACCGTCACCTCGGCCCGTCCCACTCCCAGCGATTGGCGCGGGTCGGGCGGCGGATAGTAGGCCGTGCCCACCTGGTATTCCCGCACCGTGTCAATCACCGCATCCGATGGCGCAAGAACGCTCACCGTGGCCTGGCCGCCCTTATCGCTCACGGTGAACCGCCGGCCCTCGATCTGCGGCCGGACAGTGTAATGCCAGAGCACTTTGGGACGCAAGGAGGTGGAGGCCAGGGTCAGGTTGTCGATCACCACCAGGAAACGATCGCCGATCCAGGCCACCTCCCGCACCGCTCGGCTGAGCTGCTGCGAGGTGTAGGCTTTGGTGATGTCGCCGGAGACAAAACTCCAGTAACCGTTGTCCCGGTAATCCTTGATGTCGCCGGTCTGGTTGGCCGGGTCGGCCTGCCAGCTTTCGAGCGTGGCATGGCCCTGGTTCGAGAACACGCGCTGGCCGCCCTCATCCGTGGCGTTCGATGGATTAACCGCAAGTATGCTGTTGTGTGACACTGTCCGGCGGTAGAAATTAAGGCGGTAAGAACTGCTGAAATCTCCCTCGTAAGCCCCGGCCTCGATCAGCAGCGGAGCGCGCCGGAACACCTCGATGTGCCCCTGGTCGAAATGGCCGTGGTCCTCGAAATAATCTCCGCACTTGAAAAAGATGAAAGTATCGTCCTCATCCCAGCCGGTGCGCCAGAACACCATCCCCGTTCCGTCACGGCTGAACAGTTTACGCGTGGGCAGGCTGGTGAAAGAGGTCCCGGCCTTGTCGGCATCCCACCAGATTATCACGTTGTAGGCGTTGCCCTCGTCCACCACGCGGGTGTCTCTCTGCGTGGCCTGGGTCTGGAACAGGTAGTTGAGGTAATCGAAACCCGCCGGCTCCTGATAGGAATATGCCCGTTCGGCAATCACCCTGAACTGGTAGCGCTCCGAGGTGCGGTTGAAACAGTCGGCGTAGCGCACCTGGAGGCTGTCCGGCTGGCGGGAGTACATCAGGAACTCGGCCTCGCGCCAGGCCCAGTCGCCCTGGGAGTGACGGACCTGCGCCCATTTGTCCTCCCCGGTGGCGGAATACCAGGCGCTCATGAAATGGCCAGGGTGCCACATCACGTAGCGCCGCCCGTATCCCATGCCGCTGTGCACGGAACCGTCCTGAAGGCGTCTGGCGGGGAGGAGATGTTTCCTGTACAGCGAGTCGGCCCACTGGATGTAGCGATCGGCGTTGGCGTGGTGTCCCTTGAGCGCCAACCCGGCCAGCCCGGCCCCGGTGGCGAAACTGTACATCCGGGTGTGGAACACGTGCGCTCCCTGGGCGGAGTACTGGTTCATCACCCAGTCCGCGCCCTGGGCCAGACGAGTGGCCATTTCGGTCTTGGACGCGGCGCTGACAAAGGGGCTGGGGTAGAGCCAGTCAAAGGCCAGAGCGGCCCACATCACCGCCTCGCCGTCCCAGGTGGTCTCATCGAAACCCCAACTGTCCTTGTACATTTTTACGCAGTCGGCGGCGGCGGTGGAGTCATCCAGAAGGAGGGCCTTTAGCGCCAGGTTGGCTGTGCTGTAAGTCAGGCGGTTGACATAAGCCTTGTAGCGTGGATCGCGCGCCCGGGCGCGTAGCTGGGCCGTAGTGATCGAGCGCTCGCCCCAGGCGCTGTCACGGAAAAAAAGGCGCGGATGGCCGGGGAATATTTCCTGGGCCGGCGATTCGGCGGAGATCAGGCAGATAAGAGAAAGAACGCCCGGAAGGAGCCGTTTAAAACTTGAGATATTCAATAAGGTCCTCTCTGGCAGCAGGTGAGACCGAAGCCGGTCGTTCAGTCCCGGACGACCTGAAAGGATTTATGACGGTTGTTCGGGAAAGGGGCAGGAATATGGATCAAATTATACTATCGCGAGCCGAATCCAACAAGAGCCAAAAGAGCATGTAGATTGAATAAATCCGCCTGTTATCCCGTCAATTCAGGAAGCAACAGAGGGGCATTGTTTCCATATTTGTTTGCAGCCCGGTTGACTCATTCACTCCGCGTGAGTAGATTTGTTCTGCACGGCTCCAGCCTGATGAAGGCTACAACTACTATCTGGAGAACGTATCATGAAAGCATTATTTTTCTCGGCGTTGCTGTTATTAGCCACCAGTGGAATTGCCGCCGCCGGTGAATTATACGGAACTATCACCGAGGGTGGAAAGCCCGTTGCCGCGGGATTGAAAGTTGAGATCAAGGCCCAGGATGCAGCCTACCAGGCAGAGACCGACAAATTCGGCGGCTACCGGATATTTGTCAAAGAGAAAGGCAAGTGCACCCTGACTCTGCATGTAGCGGAACAGGCGCTCTCGGCGGAGCTGATATCGTATGACAAGTCCACGCGCTACGACTGGGTGCTGGAAACGGCAGACGGCAAGCTGAGCCTGAGGAGAAAGTAGAAGTGTCCGAGGAGAAGAATCGGGATTTCTGGGACAAGCTTGGGCTGGTCCTTCAGTACGGTGGCAGCCTTCTGACCGCGATAGTGGTGGCGGTGTTCGGCTTCATCGGATCGAGTTATCTCAAGGAGCGTGAGATTTCCGAGACCGCTTTCCGTGAGAGGATGCAGGCCAGCGAAACCAACGTGCGGGTTTATACCGAGTTGATGAGCCGCCGTGAGGAAGCCGAGAGTGCGCTACGCAAGGACATGTTTGTCTCCATGATCCAGACTTTCCTTAAGCCAGGCTCGACCTCGCTGGATGAGAAAGTGCTGAACCTGGAGCTGCTCTCGTACAATTTCCACGAATCCCTGAATCTGAAGCCGCTTTTCATCTATATCGACAGACAGATACGCGAGTCGAACGAGCGCAATAAAGACGAGTACATGGACCGCCTGCACAAGGTGGTCACTGCAATCGCGCGCAAGCAGATGGTGGTGCTGGAACAGGCCGGGGCCAAGATAGACCGGTTCGTGGACCTCGATTCCCTGAAAAGAAGTCCCGGCGGGATTGCCCTGGATGCGGGAGTGCTCAACCTGGAGGGAATCACCCGGACATTTCAGGTGTTCGTGCAGCAGGCGGACCCCGAGACACGAGAGCTGAAAATCCGTCTTGAAATACAAACCCTCCTTGATACGCTTGGTGCTACAGAGACAGGCAGCGTGGAATTCTGGGCCGGGTTCTACGATTTCCCGATGATCGACAACACCCGATTGAGCCATGACCAGCGCTGCGCCTTGGTGCTCAACGCCTTCGAGGACTGGGGAGCTGACATAACCCTTGTATATTTCCCCGGTTCATACGCCAGCCTGAAAGAGAAGCCCTACTATCAGGAAGTGGTGCAGAAACTTATGCTGGCGAACCAGATGCCTCCTGTTAACCAGGAGAAGACAGAACCTAAGTGAAGAGCAGAATGCTTACAGCCTCTTCCAGGATTCAGTTTTCAGGAACTGCTTATTTTGGGTAAGGATTTTGGTTTTGGAATACGGCCGGAGAAGTTTTGGACGCCATTATGGCGTTGCATATGTAATGAATGCCACATAAAGATGGCGATTTGACTCCAGGCTTATAAGATTCATTCCTGCATCGAAACTTCTGTTTTGCCATTCAGTTCAGGCACATGACAGGGAACGGGTGATGAAAAAGCTGTTTCTTGCGTTCTTGTTTATTTTGGCGGTTTTCAGGCTGGTTGAGGCCCGCAGCACCTGGGAGAAAGATCCGCAGTCGTGGTCTGAAAAAGACTGCAACAATATTCTACAACGCTCCCCCTGGTACAGCGAAACCTATGCTCCCTCTCAGTTCGGTTCTGATTCTCACTACATCATCCGCACACATTGCCTGAGCCCGGTGATCCTTCTTGCCGAATCCCGTCTCGAACAGTTGCAGAAAGGGGAAAGCCAGGAGTTTCTGAAGGGGCTTTATGAGAGCAAGGTAGCTCAACGCGGGCTGGATAAGGCGGACCTGCTGGTTTTCCGGATAATCCCGCTACGGGGCAACGGCTGGCGCGGGCAGAAACTGCACCCGCTGTACGGAGGGGATGCCTTCCTGACCGGACTGCCGGAAAATATCACCCTGACCAAACCTGGCGATCAGCGTCTCAATCCTTTTGTGGTGAAGCCGCTGGGGCAGGGGATGGCTGAGGGATTTGAGGTGTATTTCGAAAACAAGGATTTTGTCACCCCCCAGACGCAGCGTATTGACCTGGTGCTCAAGACCGGGGCGGGCGATTTCAAGATCAAGTTCGAGCCTAAATTCTGGCGGCCGGTGGAGTTCAAGACGGGGTTTTAGACTGTTGAACGTTACCAGGCCGCCTTCGGGCGGCTTTTTTGTTCCCTGAGCAAAGAAATGGCGCTTATGCAGTCTGCAAATCGAAAAGTGCGCTTGAATGCAGTGGATTCCGCAGTTGTATGAAATAGAAGAGTTAAGAACTGAACCTTGACTGAGCCATAAGAGGGCTATATCATTCTGTCAGGTTCAACTTAATATGCTTCGAGGATAAAATGGAACATCATGGCGTGAAAATTGACGAAAAGGCGCTCAATATTTTTTGCAGCAGGCACGGGATTCAACGGCTGTCTCTTTTTGGATCGATCATTCACGATGATTTCAAAGCTGCCAGCGATGTCGATGTTCTGGTTGAATTTGGGAAGTCTGGCGTGCCGGGATTGCTGCGAATGGTGGAACTTGAGACTGAATTGAGTGCGCTTATTGGCCGGAAAGCTGATTTGCGCACACCCGCTGAGTTAAGCCGCCATTTCCGTGCCGAGGTCATGAGAGAAGCGGAGACTCTGTATGACCAGACGAAATGACACCGCGCTTATCCGAGACATGCTCGATGCAGCCAGGGCCGCTGTAAAAGAGTTAGATGGAGAAACATGCAATAAGCTGGATCCGGGCGCTTGGCCTGGTGAAATGTCTTGAGATACTTGGAGAAGCGTCTGGCCGTATAAGTGAACCGATGCGTTCAGTTAATCCTGAAATCCCCTGGCTAAAAATGATCGGTATGCGTAATCGTCTGGTGCATGCTTATTTTGAGATAGACCATTCCCAAGTATGGAAAACGATTAAAGAAGAATTGCCACCGTTGATTGGACTTCTGGAAAAACTGCTCGAAAGCAAAAACCGCGGAACGCATTGGGAATGTGGTGGTTAAATAGGAGATATCTGGTCGGGGCGGCGGGATTCGAACCCGCGGCCTCTTGCTCCCAAAGCAAGCGCGCTGCCGGACTGCGCCACACCCCGTCCGAGTGGAAATAAAATAGCTTCAAAGGGCTATGCTGTCAACTGCCCCCATCGTCCTTCAGCACCTCGTCCAACCCTTTGTCCTCCGCCTCCCCGATCCGCATTTTCCGCCCGGAGAACAGGAAAAGCACGCCACCGGCCGCACCCACGATATACCCGACCAGCGAGGCCAGGAACTGCGTGGTGAACGCCAGCGTGCCCCCCGGATCGGCCGCGGCTATAACCGCCACCGAACCAAACAGGAACGGGGCCGTGCTCTCGCGCACTCCGAACCCGCCCACGCTTATCGGCAGCAGGGCCGCCATCGCGATCAGCGGCACGAACATCAGGAAATAGACAAAGTCGATGTCGAACCCGATCGACAGGGCGCAATAATAATGCACTGCTATGCGCAGGAACTGGATCAGGGCGCTGAGAACGAACACCTGGGCCGCCAGAGCGTATTTATGACGGTAGGCGTGAAAGAAATCGTGTATCTCGCGGAACTTGTCGCGCAGGCCCAGGGGGTTGAACCGCGCCAGAAGGACCTCGTAGATCAGGTACGCCACCCGGCGGCTGAACAGGACCGCGGTCGCCAGTATGAACACCAGGAAGATCAGCAGGATGTAACGCAGTATCTGCGAGTTGATCTCATGCCCGCGAATCCAGGGGTGCAGGATCAGAAAAAGGCTGGCCAGGATGGCGAAAACCGCCATCAGGAAGAACCCGGCGAAACGGTCGACAAAGGTGGCGGCCAGGGCCTCGCGGCCCCGTTTTTCCTGACGGCTGACCGAGAAAATCTTGACGATGTCGCCGCCCAGGCTGCCGATCAGGAAATTGTTGAAGAAAAGTCCCACGAAATACAGATTCAGCGCCCGTCCATAGCGGAAAGGAATCTCCAGGCCGTTCATCAGGCGCTGCCACTGCCAGGCCCCGAGAAAATTGCTGACCGTGAATATGAGGATTGCGGCCAGAAGATCGCCCATATGCGCCGAGGACAGTTGACCGGCAATCCTCTCGATCCCTATCCGCGAGGCGACCCATCCCAGCAGTGAAACTGTCACCGCGACCTTTAACGCAGTCCTCAGAAGCTGTTTCTGGCTCAAAGGCGTTCCTGCAGTCCAGAGTTCATGGAATTAAAAAACAAGCGGGTGTTTTTCGCCAGAATATAGCTTTCCACCGGTGATTTGGCAAGCGCGGGCAGCGCGCGGGAATTGCGTTGACAGCTTGTATCATGGGGCGCAAGGTGTTATATTCGCAGAACAGGCATGACATGGACATGGAAAAATCTGACACCCTTTTGGCTGGATCAGATGCACGAACTATCGCTTGTTGAAAACATCCTCGATATCCTCGAGCGTCATCGCGCCGAAAACGGATTCACCCGGCTGAACAGCCTGCGGCTCAGGATCGGCCTGCTGGCCGCAGTGGATGAGGAAGCCCTGCGCTTCGCTTTCGAGAGCGCGAGCCAGGAGACGCCTTTCGAGGGCGCGGCGCTCGAAGTGGAAAAAACATATCCGGTGGCGCACTGCTTATGCGGAGAGATATTCCGCGTGGAGGATCTGATTTACGCCTGCCCATCGTGCGGAGCGGTTACGGCCCGCCTCGAGGGGGGCAGTGAACTCGAAATAACCGCACTGGAGGTGGATTAAGGCATGGGATCGATCCAGGTGAAAGACAAGGTCCTCTCCAAGAACGATCAACTGGCGCTGGTCAACCGCGAGCTTTTCGACCGGCACGGCATCTGGTGCCTGAACCTGATCAGCTCGCCGGGGGCCGGGAAGACCACTCTTATCGAGAAGACAGTGGATGCCCTTGCGGGGCGGCTCCGGATGGCGGTCCTGGTGGGAGACCTTGAGACAGAGAACGACGCGCGGCGGATAGGCGCGCACGGCGTGCCGGTGCGCCAGATAATAACCGGCGGGGCGTGCCATCTTACCGCCGACACAATCGCCGAGTTCCTGAAATGTTTTGACCTGGTGGCGCTGGATGTCGTGATCATCGAAAATGTGGGCAACCTGGTCTGCCCGACCTCGTACCATCTGGGCGAGCATGCCCGGGTGGCCCTGATAAGCACGCCTGAGGGGGATGACAAGCCCCTCAAGTATCCGGGCGCTGTCTATACTTCCGATATCGTATTGCTGACCAAGCGCGACCTGGCGCCCTACACGGATTTCAGTCTGGAAGAGGCCCGTCGCAACGTGGGGCGGGTCAAGCCCGGAATTCCGGTGCTGGAGCTTTCCAGCCGGACCGGCGAGGGAATGCCCGCCTGGCTGGAGTGGTTCGAGAACAATGCCAGGGAAAAGAACAGCAAACGCAGGACCTGATCCTGCGGAGACTGAAAGCCGTCTGGCCCTGGAGGTCGAGGGGATAGTCCAGGGTGTGGGGTTCCGTCCGTTTGTCTACCGTCTGGCCCATGCTCAGGGGCTTGACGGTTGGGTGGAGAACACGGTGCGCGGAGTGCGGATCGAGGTGGAGGGTCCGCTGCGGCGACTGGAGGAGTTCAAGCGCCGTCTGCGCGGCGATTCTCCACCAATGTCGCGTATCGTGCGGCTGACATGCAGGAATCTGAAACCGGCCGGGCACGACGGATTTGTCATCCGCGCCAGCCGGGGGGGGAGCCGCCGCACCGCGCTGGTCGCGCCGGACACCGCTGTCTGCGATGAATGCCTGGCCGAGATGCGTGATCCCCGTAACCGCCGTTATCGCTACCCGTTCATAAACTGCACCAACTGCGGCCCGCGTTTCACGATCATCCGCGATATCCCGTACGACCGGGCGAATACGACAATGGCGCGGTTCCAGATGTGCCCGTCCTGCCGCGCCGAGTTTGACAATCCGCTGGACCGGCGTTTCCACGCCCAGCCCAACGCCTGCCCGGTATGCGGTCCGCGCGCAAGCCTCACCGGCAGCCGGGGAGTGGAGATTGACCCTGAAGCCGACCCGTTGCTGTTAGCCGGGCGCGTTCTGCTGGAGGGACGGATACTGGCGGTGAAAGGGCTGGGCGGGTTTCATCTGGCGGCGGATGCCGGGAACGAGAGCGCCGTGGCAGCCCTGCGCAGCCGCAAGCGCCGTCAGGGTAAGCCGTTCGCGGTGATGTTCCCGGACCTGGAAACAGTGCGGGAATACTGCCTGGTTTCTCCGGCCGAGGAACGCGTTCTGCGCGGGCCGCAACGGCCGATAGTGCTTCTGCGGGCAGAGCTGAACAACACGCTCGCCCCATCGGTTGCGCCGGGCCAGGCGACTATCGGCGCGCTGCTGCCGTACACTCCGCTGCACCACCTTCTGCTTGATGCGGCGGACCGGCGGCCGCTCGTGATGACCAGCGGCAACCATTCGGATGAGCCGATAGCGACAGAAAACCAGGAAGCGCTGGAGCGACTGGCCTCGATAGCTGACCTGTTCCTCCTTCACGACCGGCCGATTCATCTGCGGGTGGATGATTCGGTGCTGCTTGTCCGTTCCGGCGCCGCCCGTCCTATAAGGCGGGCCCGCGGATTTGCGCCGGCCCCGGTGCGTTTAGGCCGGGTTCTGCCTCCTGTGCTGGCGCTGGGCGGGCAACTCAAGAACACTGTCTGTCTGGTCAGGGATTCAGACGCTTTCCTGAGTCAGCACGTTGGAGACCTCGACGAAGCCGAGACCTACGGGTATTTCATTCAGACTGTCAGCCAGATGCGCCGTCTGCTGGAGGTTACACCCGTGCTGGCGGCCTGCGACAGCCACCCGGACTATCTGAGCACGCGCTGGGCGGTGACGGAAAGCGGTCTGCCGGTTGCGCACGTGCAGCACCATCACGCGCATGTCGTTTCCTGCATGGCTGAGAACGGGCTGAGCGGTCCGGTGCTGGGAGTGGCTTTTGACGGGACAGGCTATGGCGGGGACGGCACTATCTGGGGCGGTGAGTTCCTGCTGGCGGATGAAAGAACGTGCAAAAGAGCCGGACATCTGCCGTATATCGCCCTTCCGGGCGGAGAGGCCGCGATGCGGGAGACCTGGCGCACGGCAAGGAGCTTTCTGCTGCGGGTGCTCGGACAGAAAAGACTCGAGGCTTTGCACCTTGGAATCTGGGAGCGTGCCGGCGTGAAGCGCGTCGAGGCCGTTGACAGAATGATAGAGGCCGGGATCAACTGTCCTCTCAGCTCGGGCTGCGGACGGCTGTTCGACGCCGTGGCGGCGATAGCGGGCCTTCGGCTGGAATCATTGTACGAGGGGCAGGTGGCGGTCGAACTGGAGGCCTGCGCCATGAATTGCCGTCCCGGCAAGGCAATCAAGTATGATTATTCTGTCCGCGAAGAGGAAAATCTTTTTGTTCCCGGCCTTGCGGAGATGATAGAAAAAATGGCTTTCGATGCAGCCTCCGGAAATGAACAAACCGCCATTGCGCGGGGTTTCCATGAAACCCTGGCCCGCCTGACAGTCGAGACGGCGTTCCGGATCGCACAGAAGAACGGGTTGACTCGTGTCGTGCTGTCGGGGGGAGTGTTCAACAACCGCCTGCTTTCCGGTCTGGTGGAGCGTGGCCTGCGGAAACAGGGATTGCAAGTGTTTTCTCACCGTCTTGTCCCGCCGGGGGACGGCGGTTTGAGTCTGGGTCAGGCGGTTATAGCCGCTCAGACCCTTATCTGAAAAATGGGAGGGAGCATGTGCCTGGGAATTCCCGGACGGGTAGAGAAAATTGAAGGAACAGCCGCAGCCGTGCGGTTTGGTGACGTAGTGCGCGAGGCGAGCCTCGATCTTATCGCGGGGACTGTGTCGATAGGGGATTACGTGCTGGTTCACGCCGGGTTCGCCCTCGAGCGGATCGATGAGGAAGAGGCCTTGAAAACCCTGGAGATGCTGCGGGAGGCCGCCGACCTTGAAGCATGTTGACGAGTACCGCGATGCGGCTCTTGCGCGCGGCCTGGCGGAGAGGATCGCCCGGCTTTCCACCCGCCCGGCGTCATTCATGGAATTCTGCGGCGGGCACACGGTGTCTATCGCGCGCTACGGCCTGCGCTCGATGCTGCCCGGAACGGTCCGTCTGCTCTCCGGGCCGGGCTGTCCGGTCTGCGTGACCCCGGTCGGCAGTATTGACCTCATGTTAGCCGTGGCGGAACAGACAGGAGTTATTTCAGCAACCTATGGCGACATGCTGCGCGTTCCGGGAAGCCATGGCAACCTGATAGACCTGCGCAGCCGCGGGGCGGATGTCCGGGTGGTGTATTCCAGCTACGATGCGGTGGAACTGGCGCGCGAAAACCCTGACCGCGAGGTTGTGTTTTTCGGGATCGGTTTCGAGACCACGGCCCCCGCCACAGCCGCCGCGGTTCTCAAGGCGCGTGACCAGGGAATTCGGAATTTTTCGGTGATCAGCGCACATAAGACCACCCCCGGAATAATCAAGGTTCTCCTCGACAGCCCGGAACTTCGCCTGGATGGTCTTATCTGTCCCGGCCATGTGAGCGTGATCACAGGGATTGCTCCCTACGAATACGCCGCCGCGCACGGAATTCCCTGTGTAATTTCAGGTTTCGAGCCGCTGGATGTGATGCAGAGCGTACTGATGCTGGTAGAGCAGGTGGAGCAGTCGCGCTCGGAGGTTGAGATTCAGTACCGGCGCGGTGTGCGCGCGGAGGGCAACGTGCGCGCCAGGGAGCTTCTCGATGAAGTCTTTACGGCTTGCGACAGCGACTGGCGCGGCATCGGAACAGTCCCCTTCACCGGACTGGCGCTGCGTCCGGAGTTCGAGCAGTGGGATGCCGCCCGCCGTTTCGAGTTGCGCCTGCCTGAAGCGTCAGAACCGGCTGGCTGCATCTGCGGGCGCATTCTTCGTGGCGCGGCGAGTCCGGAGGATTGCGGTCTGTTCGGAATGCGCTGCACACCGTCCAACCCGGTCGGAGCCTGCATGGTCTCTTCAGAGGGCGCCTGCCAGGCCCGTTACCGCTGGCGCGAACTGAACTGAGACGCGGGTTCAGTCGTGTAATGGTATGGAAATTGCTTATCATGCAGCAGCGTGATGAGCAATTTTCTTTTTCAGGACTCAACTCATTGATGGAGGCAGGCTTGAGCGGATCATTCCATAATTATGCCCGAGCTGTGGCTTGCCTGCTGGTTTTTCTATGTCCGGCAGTCTTTTCCGCTCCCTCTCCGGCGGCCCAGAATGTGATTATCATGCGGGACGGCAGCCTGGTGTTCGAACAGCCGGGCGAGCGCTCGGCCGTGCTCGACATTCTGCCGCGCGGCGCGAGTGTGGAACTGGTGGACCGCGGACCGGTCTGGTGCGAGATTATCCTGCGCAATCCAACCCGTCGCGGATTCATACGCGCGGATGCCCTGACTCCCGCGCCGGAGAGCGAAATGCAACTGCCGGAACGCGATCTGCCGTCAGCAGCGCCCCCGGCTCCCAAGGCTGCCGTTCCATTGCCTGCCGGGAGTGATTTCGAGAACAGAATGCGGGCGCTGGACGGGACTGAGCAGCGTATCCGGGAGCTTGATCGCTCGCTTATCGAGATCAATGGACTGGTTGACACGCTGAACCTCTTGCATCTTCAGCAAATAGCCGGAGGGACGGTAAAAAGGAGTTCAAGGACTGTTCAGGAAGAAAACAGCAGGGAACAGGTTTCAGATCATCCACGCCTGGCTGCCAATGCGCTTGCAGCCTATTTCCCGGACAGCCGGGAGATTCTGGCCGGAGCGGGGATTCTCTGGCGTCCTTCTGCGCTGCATGGTATGAGCCTGGAACTGAATGCGGGTTACCTGATCCCGGATGACAGCGGAGTGGACGGATCATTTCTGGCCGAGACTGGGGCGCTGTTACCTCTCGGGTTGAAATACTCGGCTTTGCGGCCTTATCTGGCTGTCAGCGGAGGTATCGTCAGGCGGGACCCTGGAGTGACCGGAGTGAAAGCGAGAACTGATATGCTGGTCTCGGCCGGAGCGGGCACATTTATCGAACTGTCGTCACGCAGTATGCTGAGGATAGAAGCGCGCCAGAGCATGGAGTTTCTGGACGGGGACCGTCACGATGACCAGCGCATCGGGATTGTGTTCACCCGCTGGTTCTGATTCAGTAAATAAACCTGTATCAACGCTCAGGTTTGAGCGTTCCAGCCAAGACGAAGGATAAGCGCCCGGTCAGTCAGGCTGCGGTAGAATTTGGCGCTGTCAAAGCGGTTGTATCCCAGCGGTATGCGCGCGGGCTTTTCTCCCCTGACAAAAGCCAGATGGTTCAAAAAGGTTGGGACCCTGGCTCCCTGTTCGAACTGGATCAGACGGCGGTGGCTGCTGCTGATATCCAGGTTGGGGAAATTCCATTTGGCTGCAAAGTAGATCAGACGGCGGATATCGGTCTCGGTTACAAGCGTTTCGTTCGATGGCAGGCTGGCGATCAACCTGTTTGCCAGGGTCTCATCGTTGCCGCCCTCGGCATAGCGTTCGAGGAATTTATCGTACGTATCGACTGCATCCGCGACGAATGCCCCGAACATGGCCGCCTCCCCCCAGGTTTTCCCCACAAAAACCATAGCTGCGTCATCGCTGACACCCGGTCCGATCATTCTGCGGAAATAAATGCTTTCCGGCGGGGGAGCGCCATCGAAACTGTCCGGCAGTATCACGCCGCAGTTTCGCAGGACGCTGAGGCGAGTCTCATCGAACTCCTCGCTTGAGGCTTGCTGCTCGGTAAGCCCGGCCTCAACAAAACGGTTCCAAGATACGAGAAGGCTTTCCCCGCCTCCGAGAATCAGCGGTTCTCCGCGCAGGTCCACCTCGAAATGACGGAGAGTGATGTTGCGGTTGCGCCAGTTGTCCATGCGCACCGCCAGGACAAAACCGCGCAGAAATGGCAGTATGTCGAACTCCTTTCCGGCAAGAAACAGCAGGCCCAATGGATTCGATCGGCTGTCCTCCGGATCGCCGAAACGCAGGCCCCCCTCTGCGATTCCTCTGGTGATTATCATTTCGAGGTTATCGAGTATTTCCTGACGGCTGCGTTTGATCTGCGCGCAGCTCAAACCCAGAACATCTTCCCCTATACCTTCGACTGTATCATCGAGACGGGCATCCGGAAACATAAGTGGCGCGCCGTATTCGTCCAGGAACAGACCATGCCCGTTCTGTGAGCGTCCATGGACCGATTGAGGAAGAAGAAGAGGCAGGATACGCGCGCAACAGGCAAATGGTAAATGCCTGAGATAGAGGAAATCCCGGGCCGCTGTCCGGTTGAACAGCTCACGATCCGCGCGGATTGAAAGGATTCTGGGTGCAATTCGCTTTTCATCCGGCCGGACATGGTCCCAAGTGTGGTCAGTCTCGCCTCTCAGGTTGGCGAAAACGCTGTCCAGCGTATTTCGGCGGCGGCCGCCCGAGTGCGGCCGCGCTTTTTTTCTTTTACCGGATCTTTTCAGCGTTCATCCTTTGAAAGGCGGTTTTACTAAAATATAAAACCGGCAGTTGGACCTCATATTTCGAGGCGCAAGCTGCCGGCGTTTTTCGAATAATTATCCTGATGCATGCAAGCACGATCGCTCAGGAGTCTTTGCCATTTTCCATGAATGCTTTCAAAAGCTGGGTTATCTCTCCGACTGTCCCTCCGAAAGGACCAGCTCCACCCTCGCGGCAGTATTTTTCGAGTGCCCATTCCGGAGACCAGAAATAGTGTTCTGACTGAGACCATTTGAGCAGCGCTGCGGCGTTGCGCTCCCATTTCAGCCTTTCCTCCGTGGAAAGATGGGTCGGAGGCAGAGGCACTTTGATTTCATTAACGCCATAGCCAATAGTCTTATTGTCAGCAACACGCCGATATTCGACCGGCCGGGGCTGGGACGAAGATCCGCGCAGCAGGCTCAGGATTTCTTCAAGATACG
This sequence comes from uncultured Gemmatimonadales bacterium, assembly GCA_964473155.1. Taxonomy (GTDB): domain Bacteria; phylum Gemmatimonadota; class Glassbacteria; order GWA2-58-10; family GWA2-58-10; genus JAJFUG01. The sequence goes on from CAYYNT010000016.1 coordinate 31,102, forward strand.
CTACAACAAGCTTAAGAGTGTGATTGTCGGACAATTCGCGCTGAACGACACGAGCCATGTCGCCTGAATCCGCGGCAACGGATGAGTTTAAGCCAGCGGCGGCATGCGAAAGCGATGAACGTTCCAGTGACCGCACTGCTATGGACATTATGCCGCCAGTGGTGGTCAACTGGTCGAGGCTGACATCCAGAACCTCGGAAAGTTTAAGCAGATAGCGGGCAGATGGAGCTCCCTTGCCGTTTTCCCATACACTCAGGTTCTGAAAAGCAATGCCCAGTTTCTCAGCCAGTGACCTCTGTGAAAGTCCTTTGAGCTTTCTTGCGGCTTTAATGTTCTCGCCGATTATTTTCTTCTGTTCCATCTCAGTTAGCCCTTTTTAATATAAATGAAAAAGGTCGAGGAAATCTATATAAACGGGATACGGAATCAGGTGAAGCATATCCTCCCGCTTGGGCCGGGCCCGTTGCCGGAAAATAGAATTTTTTCCGGCAACGCTGCACCTTCAGGAAAAAAATGGATATATTTATAATAAAAATAAGGCTTGTTAATCAGTCTGGTTTCTAAATTATGTTTATATAATTTGTTTTGTCAAGAGTTTTTTCTAAGAAAACGTTCAGTCGATTAACGCGCGATACATTTTGAAGCGGATGCACAGAACGATTAACCTTTGGAGAAAAATCAATTAGGTGAGTTTAAAAAGATATTCGTTGCGATATTAATTGATAAATAATTATAACATAACACCCTGCGGATTAATCTGTCGTTGAATGCTTTTATCCCAAGGCTTCAACGAGAGAGGCCTGATTTTATAATGGAATTCTGCTGTAACTTGTTCTCTGACATGGAATAGATGTATGCTTTCATGTGGCGGAATAGATAGTATCTGCTGAAAAATAAGATGCAGACCAGCTATAAGATTTATTTGTTTGTTAATTTTTATATATTTGATTGGCTTTTGAGGTTGAGTCCGGCTTGCTGAACAGGACGGAAAAGAAAATACTAATAATATTGCCTGAATTATAATTTTATACTAAAGGTTTAGATCATTTTATTCGGGCTTTCGTTCTATTTCGAATACGGCTTGACTCCCTGATCGAAGGCCTTTATCTTTGCGTCGGAAATCAGTCCGACAGGAGGGGTGATTACGGATAAATATCGTCTGAGACTCGTGTTGCACGGACGGGTTCAGGGAGTCGGCTTCAGATATTTCGTAATACGGAAGGCTGAGAACTTCACGGTGACCGGTTATGTCATGAATCTGCCGGCACAGGCTGTGGAGGTGGTGGCAGAGGGAGATCGCCCGGTCGTGGAGGCTTTCATAGATGCAGTAGGGCAGGGACCCTCAAACGCCAGGATTACAGAGCAGAAACTGTTTATCGAAATACCATCCGGGAGTTTTTCTGCCTTCAGCGTGAAATATTGAGCCTGTGAATACCGCTAATCGGCTCTTATAGCCGGATTGAGCCGGAGGACATGGCTGCATCGGGATGGACTTTGAAATACCTGATTCTTCTGGCGGTCCTGCTGCTGAATCTTGCCGGTTGCGGGATGCATGAGCGTTCGGGAGCTGTTCCACCCGCCAGGGAACCCCGGTTTGACCAGGCCGATTACCGTCTGGTCTGGCCGCTGCCTGTTTCCACGACTGCCCGGGTCACTTCATATTTCGGAACCCGGAAAGATCCGTTTACCGGACTGATCAATTTCCATACGGGAGTAGATCTTGACGGAAGGCATGGCGACCCGGTTTATGCGGCCGGTGAGGGCCGGGTGGCGTGGGCCGGATACCGCAGCGGTTATGGCAACCTGCTGATACTGGATCACGGATGGGGCCTGACCTCCTGGTACGGCCATTGTGAATCGTTCAATACTAAACGGGGTCAGCCGGTTCGCAGAGGGAAAATCATAGCCGGCATGGGGGATTCGGGGCGGGCTTCAGGAGTGCACCTTCATTTCGAGGTGCGCAAGCATGGTGTTCCAGTCGATCCATTCCAGCTTCTTCCTGCGCTAAAAACTCTTAAATGATGATAAAATATAACATCAACTGATGAAAGGTTAACTGATGAGCCGGTATCAGCACCTCGCCGATACAATCCGCGTTGTCCCCGATTTTCCCAAAAAAGGCATCCAGTTTATCGATATTACGACTCTCCTCCGTAAGCCTGCACCGTTTGCCGAAGTGATTGACATCCTGTTCGAGCGCTACCGCGGCGAGAGCATCTCGCGCGTGGTGGGAATCGAAGCCCGCGGTTTTCTGTTTGCCTCGGCGCTGGCCTATCGTCTGGGCGCGGGACTGGTTCCCGTGCGCAAGCCCGGCAAGCTTCCAGGCAAGACAGTGTCAGTCAGCTACGAGCTGGAGTATGGCTCGGACAGCGTGCAGATGCATGAAGATGCCATCGAGAAAGGAGACCGGGTGGTGGTGGTGGATGACCTTCTGGCCACGGGGGGAACCGCCGCCGCTGTCTGCCGCCTGGTGCGCGGCCAGGGGGCAAACCTTGTCGGCGTGGCTTTCATGGTGGAACTGGACTTTCTGAAAGGACGCGATAAGCTTTCCGGAATCGATGTATTTTCGATACTGCATTATTAAGGTGATTGTGATCCTGGATACCGCTTCAACCGGGAGACATGAGGATTTATCGCTGATGACTCACGGGCGCGCGTCTATCACCAAGACACCCAAAGGATGGCCCCATGTTCGGTCTGACTGTCGCTGATCTCGTTGTCATATCCATCTATATCCTGGCCATGATCTTTATCGGTTACTGGTCGATGAAAAGGATTCGCAGCCAGGAAGATTTCTTCATGGGCGGACGGGCATTCGGGAAAACCCTGCAGGTAATGGCAATGTTCGGCTCCGGCACCTCAACCGACAGCCCGGTCGGCACGGCCAGGAACACTTTCGTCGGTGGGCTGTCAGGAATCTGGACTGTACTGAATTACCTGTTCTGCACGCCGTTTTACTGGTTCATCGGCCTGTGGTACCGGCGTTACCGCATGATTACGATGGGAGATTTTTTCGAGGAACGTTTCCAAAGCCGTCCGATGGCGTCAGTATATGCGATCTTCGGCCTTTTTTTCTTTATAGTCTGGCTGTCGGTGGGTTTTTCGGCCGCCTCGAAGACTATCATAGCTCTCACTCCCAAGCCGGTGGCAGCGCTTTCGGTCGAGGAAAAAAATGAATACGAGCAGTTTCAGCGTCTGACCGAGTTGGAGAACCTGGATTATTCGATGCTTGACGAGCAGCAGAGACAGGAGCTGCAGAACCTGCGCGAGATCAATCCAAGCGGTAAGTTCAGTTATGTCAGCGCCACGGCCCTTACTGTATTCATCGGCATCGTCGTGCTTCTGTACAGTTGGGCCGGAGGACTTCTGGCAGCGTATCTCACTGATTTTATTCAGAGCATATTCATAATCATCCTCTCACTCATACTTATTCCGTTCGGACTCCAGCAGATCAGCTCCCGGTTCGGCGGCGCGGGCATGCTGGACGGGTTCCGTATTTTGCACGAGCAACTGCCGCAGGAGTTTTTCGACATCCTCGGCTCCCCACTGGCCAGCGATTTCACCTGGTACTACCTGCTGGCGGTGACAGCGATCAATCTGGTCGGCATCGTGGTGCAACCGCATATGATAGTCGTTGGCGGCGGCTCGGCAAAGGATGAGTTGAGTGCGCGTGTGGGAATCATGGTCGGCAATTACATCAAGCGTTTCCTGACCATCGCCTGGGCCCTGACCGGTCTGATAGCTGTGGCCCTGTACGCCAGAGAACTGACAGATCCGGACCTGGTCTGGGGCCATGCCACGCGCGATCTGCTGGGCCCTGTGGGTTTCGGCCTGGTCGGGCTGATGATTAGCGCACTGATGGCGGCGCTGATGTCGAGCGCGAGCTGCTATATCCTGGTGGCCAGCAGCCTTCTTGTCCGCAACCTCTACAGTTGGATGCGGCCCGGCCGCAGCGAGGGACATTACGTGTTTGTCGGCCGGCTGGCCAGTTCGGTGGCAATCCTGGGCGGAATATTTTTCTCAATCTATTATTATGACGTGTTCGACCAGCTCAAGGTGGCCTGGGAACTGCCGGTGATATTCGCGGCCACAGTCTGGGTGGCGATGTTCTGGCGCAGGGCGACCCGCACTGCGGCCTGGGTGACCATTGCTGCGACCGCGCTGCTGTTTTTTATCATCCCGATGCTTTCGCCGGTAGTGAATCCTTCGATGCGGTATAATAAGAATTTCCTTGCTGTTACACAGACACATGAGGTCACCCGCAGTTATGAGGCCCGTCAGTACGATGTCTGGAAACGTCAGCAGCAGATAGAAAAATACAGGGCGCAGCTCGCCTCCGGTTTGACTCCGGAGGGAGCCGAACCGCAACCCCTGGCCCTGGGGGACAGGATTACCATTACCTCCAAGCCGCCGTCAAAATCGGTCTACTGGACCAAAGGGATAGGCGTCGATGAGAAAGGACAGCGTTACGGACAAGGTTTTTTCAACCTTGAGATGGCGGTGCTGGAATGGTGCGGCATGGACCTCGAGAACCTGGCCAATCCGATGATCGAAACCCTGCGCCTGCCATTCCGTATCCTGTTGCCTATTCTGCTGATGATAGTTCTGTCGTTTTTCACCGCTCAGGTAGACCGGACTGTACTTGACCGTTTTTACGTCAGGATGAAAACGCCGGTCAATCCTGACCCGGCAAAGGACCGTGCCGAGGTTGAATTGTCATATCAGAAGCCTGACCGCTTCAACCATACGAAAATCTTCCCCGGCTCGCAGCTTGAATTTTGCCGCTGGACCAGTGAGGATGCATGGGGATTCATTCTGGGGCTTGTGGCTGCGGGAGTAGTTATAGGTTTAACCCTGTGGGTAGCCGGGATTGGCGTTTGAGGTAAATCTTGATTCAATACGAAGGGGCTGTCCCAAAAGTCCCTGATTTTTCTGTTTGCAAATTGTCGCAATCTATAACTATTTGTGATAAAAGCATTTTCGTAGGGTCACGGTGCACCGTGACCCTACATTCAAAACTTTTGGGACATCTTCTTCGTTTTTTTAAAGCCTCCTTACTTAAACTCTATTCACGCGATCCGCTGATGACCTCCCGCGGGCTGGAAAGCTCGATCTGGCCATGCAGTTCGTTGAACAGCGCCATCACCGATGAACGAAGCATCTGCCATTTGCGGGTGCATTTCTGTTCGGTCTCCATCAGTCCGATGTATTTCTGGTTCATCAGCGGCAAGTCAGCCATTGCCAGGATAAAATTTTTCCGCATCTCGTTAAGCACGGTCCATTGAGTAAGGAAAGACTGTTTTCGCTGTTCCAGGGCTTTTTTAGCCAGCGCGCCGCCTTCAGGCAATTCTCGCTTGATCTTATGCATCTCGGCCAGAAGCTTTTTAACCTCTGAGCGCTGTTTAACCAGCCGAAGTTTCTGTGCCGCCAGATCCTCTCTGATATTATCAATGCGTTTTCTGGCTTCCTCTGTCTGTTTTATTGCATCGAGATAGATAACACGGAAATGGCCGGTCTGACGGAGCAGTTTTTCATACTCGATGACTTTGCTCTCCAGAATTTTTCTTTTTCTGAAGCTGAAGAGCATATAAATAGCAAATGCAATCACGACTGAAACAAATATCAGAACAAAAGTGTCGAGAGGATCGAGTTCCATCCATTTCTCCGCTGGGAATAAGAATCAAGAAAAAAGTATAACGCTTCAGTGAGCGGTGTCAAGCCGCACCTGCATGACAGAGCGAAAAGGAGATGCAATTCTGGCATATTTAATGCAATCCTTAATAAAAGAACTACTTAACCAGGGAGTGAATATGTTCAGGCAAAAGGGTTTCTGGCGTTTTCTAAAACTTGTTACTGGCATAGGTTTCCTGTTTTCAGTAGAGTTTCTTCTGCTTGTGTATCTTTTTTTATAAAAGCCTGCGGCAGGGGGCTGGAGTCTTGTAATCGGAAAAATCCGCTTATGCTCTCCGGACGTTTCTGCCTATGGCTTTTTTGAATCAACAGGGTTGATTTTCCAGCCGGATGAGCGTAGTTTCTGCCTCATGTTTTTCGCGTTCAATCCACTCAGACATAGAGGTCAATGAACGCCCGAAATCTGGGCGCAGTCATGGCCACGCACAAGCAAAAATGAGAGCCGGCATGGAAAACAAAAATTGTCCGGATAAAGATCGGGAAAGGTTTGAGGAACTTTTTGGATGTGAACCCTCTGTTCATGTTCATTCTCCCGGCCGGGCCAATATCATTGGAGAGCATACCGATTACAATGACGGGCTGGTGTTTCCATTCAGCATCGAAAGCCGCATAACAGTCCACGCCGCGCCGAACGGGACGAACAAAGTGAGGCTTTATGGCAGGGCATTCGATGAAGCGGCCGAGTTTGACCTGAAAGAGCTCAAGCGTAAGAAGCACTGGTCGGATTATGTCAAGGGTGTGCTCCATGAACTGAGCCGCAGAAAACTGAGCGTCAAGGGATTCGACGCTTATTTCGGCGGAGATCTGCCGATTGCCAGCGGTCTGAGCAGTTCGGCCGCTCTGGAGCTCGCGGTCTGCCGGACCTGTTCCCTTCTTGAGGATTTTGAACTCGATCCAATTGAGGAAATTAAGCTCTGCCGCCAGGCTGAGAATCAGTTTGTCGGCGTCAGCTGTGGAATAATGGACCAGTTCGCCATTCGCATGGGCCAGGAGCATCATGGCGTTTTCATTGACTGCCGTGACCTGAGTTTCGAGCTTGTCCCGATACCGAGTGATGAACTGGTATTCGTAATCACCTATAGTGGAGTCAAGCGTGGACTGGGGGCTACAGCCTACCGCGAGAGACAGATGCAATGCCAGAAAGGCGTGCAGTTTTTCAGCGGCATCAACAAGTCTCTGCGCAGCCTGCGCGATGTAAACGAAGGATTCCTGCAGGCGGGACGGGATAATCTTGATCCGGTTATTTACCGCCGCTGCCGTCATGTCGTCACCGAGAACCACCGGGTGGAGCTGGCGGTTGAAGCTCTGCGCAAGCCCGATATGTCGTTTTTCGGCGAGTTGATGAACACGAGCCACGAGAGCCTGAAAAGCGATTACGAGGTAAGCTGCAAAGAATTGGATCTGCTGGTCGACCTGGAGCGCCAGGTCCCCGGGGTGCTGGGCTCGCGCATGACCGGGGCCGGTTTTGGCGGCTGCACTATCACTCTGGTTCAGCGCGCCTGGGTCGAGGAATTCAGGCGCCGTGTAGGGCAGACATACACGCGCAGCACCGGATTGACTCCGGAATTCCTGGTGACTCATGCCAGCCGGGGAGTTTGGGGCGAGCGGCTCTGAAACAATATAGAAAACAGGGTCGTGTCATGCCGCGGCCCTGTTCGGAAGGAAGAATGGAGGGGGCCGGCCTTTAAACAGGGCCGGCCCCCCGCGTTATTATTGGCCTGCAAGTTTCTTGAGCAGGGCCAACAGGTCGAATACATCCACTTTGCCGTTGCCGTCCACATCCGCTGCGGCATTTCCCGCGCTGGAACCGCTCAGCACCTTCAGCAGACCGAGCAGATCGAAAACGTCAACCTTGGAGTTGCCGTCCAGGTCGCCGCCCCTGACCTGGGTGACGCCATCCATGAACACCGAGAAGCTGTAGGTGCTGTTCGGGGCGCTGTCCGGTCCGCGCACCACGTGAGTGGAATCCGCGGCCTCCACGTAATACAGCACCGTGCTGCCCTCGGCATGTCCCGGTATCTGACCGGAGTACTGATTGAGCTTGCCGGAAACCGGAGTCATTGACACGGACTTGAACTGTCCTCCCTCGGAGCCATAATAGAGACGGACATCGCGGACCATGACATTGTCAATGACACTGGCTGTCACCACATAAGGGCCGAGCTCGTCAGTTGTGTTGGTAAGTTGCAGAACCGCAGTTATGTAAGGGGCCTGCAGGTCGAGGATCACACCCAGGGTATAATCCGTGAAGCGTGACATGTCGGCCATGGCGGTGGCTTTATTGGCCACGGTGTCGAGAGTGGTGGCAATCTGGACGAAATTCCCGGAGGCGTCCAGACCGAACGCGGAGATACCGGCCTCCGTGAATTCCGGGATATCGCGCGCCGGAATGTCCTCTTCCTTGTAGTTGAACGTTATCTCAAAACTCAGGCCGGTCAGGCTGCCCGATATGGCGGAGGAAAGGTCCAGGCCCCAGCCGCGGCGGATGCCGTAGAAGTCTCCGCTCGTTGTCCCATCACCGCTCAGGAAAGTCATCACCTTGACCTTGTCCTTCGACCTGGACAGATGACTGTATCGGGCTGGTGTAACTGCCGCAAGCTGCGTAAAAGCGCCCGGCTCTTCAAAAGTCAGTTCGCCAGAGGTTTCAGATCCGGTGATGCCTCCTCCGACAGTATTCTGGCCATTGTTGCGCAAAGTAAGATTCAGTCCGGTTCCGGGGAATCCGTACTGGAATGGATTGCCGCCTGGCGGCAGAGTCGGCACATTGACCGAATCGCGGCGGATGATCTTGAAAGCTATTGCGCGCCGGTCTATCCCGCCACGGCCGTCCGAAGCAGTGATTTTGAACACCGCCGAGGGGATCTGCACGTTCTTATCCAGCAGGGCGGTGTTGAAAACGAATACGCTGTTGTTGCGGATATCCACGGACTGGATATAAGGGGTTTCCGTGGAATCTATGGTTACTGTCACCGGATCGAGGTCCGGGTCGGAAGTGGTGATTTCAAAACTGATCGTGGCCCCTTCCGCGACCTCCTGATCCCGTATTTCGAAGATCACCGGGGGGCGGTTGCGGTCTGCAACCATGATAGTAACTTCCTGCGATGCGGACAGCGAGCCATCCGCGGCCAGGAAATTGACATTGTACACACCGGCCTGCTCGTAATCCGGCTGCCAGAAGAACAGTCCGCTGGAGTTATCCAGCGCCGCTCCTTCAGGCAGAGTGCTCGATATGACCGGTATCTGCCTGCCGGTGGCGTCTTTCGCGGCCACCGTGAATTTCAGGGTGTCGCCTTCGTTTACCGTCCAGACAGTGGGAACCGTTATTGTCGGAGCCACCGGCACATCGGTCACTGTTATCGTCACCGGTTCGATGTCTGTCAGTTCCCCGTCGCTGGCCACGAAATCGATGTTATATACACCCGCCTGGCTGTAATCGGGCTTGAAAGTGAATGTGCTGGTCGCGTTGTCGAAAGCCGCGTTGTCCGGCAAAGGATTGACAAACACCGTCACAGGGTCGCCCTCCGGATCGGAGGCGCTGACCACCAGGTTCAGTCCCTCGCCCTCGCCGAGAGTCAGGTCCGGTACATCCCCGAGAGACGGCGGCTGGTTGACCGCGCTCCCAACCGTGATAATCACCTGGCGGCTGTCAGAAGCTCCTGCCGGGTCAGTCACCTTGAACGTGACGGTGTAACTGCCGGCGGAGGCCGAGGCCCAGGCGAACGCAGCCGGTGACGCGGTTTTATTGAATGTTGCTCCGGTGGGCAGTCCGGTGGCGTCATAACTTAACACGTCGCCCGCATCCGGATCGGTTGCCGTCACATTGAACGCAACGCTCTGCCCCGCCTGGACCGCCAGGTTGTTCAATCCGCTCAGTTTGGGCGGCTGGTTCACATTAGTGACAGTCAGCTTGTTCGACACCGAGTGCACCTGCCCGTCACTGTCCCGGCAACTGAATGTAAGGTTATAGACCCCTGCCTGGGTGAAGGAGGGACGGAAAACGAACGTGCCGCTCAGGACATCGAAACTTGCGCCGGAGGGCAGGCTGGCAGGCTTGTCGAAAGTCACCGGTCGGCCATCCGGATATGCGCCCTTAACCTGGAAGCGGACCTCGTTACCCTCGGCCACCGTATAGTCAGAAAGGGTCTGGAGCGTGGCCCTCAGAACCACTTCGTTGACATTCAGACTGACCTGTTTTTCAGTCTTGAAGCTCCCGTCGCCCACGCCGACTGTCACGCGGAACAGGCCTTTCTGCTGATAATCGGGAGTCCAGGAGAGCGTGCGGGTGTTCTTGTCGAACGTAGCGCCGCGCGGAAGGTCGCGGGCGTAGAAATCGAGCTTTTTACCGCTCGGACTGACAGCGCTTGCCGTAACGGTGAGAAGCTTTCCCTGGTCAGTTCTGACGCTGTCCACCAGCGTCAGGGAAGGCGGCAGATCAACCTGGCCGATAAAGATATCGACCGTGATCCTGTCTTTCAGCCCGCCCTTGTCCGTGGCCACGAAACCGGCCTTGAACGGTCCGGACTGCTGCGCTGACGGCGTCCAGTTGAAAGCTCCGCTGGCCGGAACGAATGCCGCTCCCGGCGGGATTACAGGCACGCCGTTGACATTATCCACGGCCAGAGTGACAACATCGTTTTTGTCATCATCCACCGCCCTGACCGTAAACGAGACAGCTTCGCCCGCTTTTTTCTCAATCCGCAGGATACGCTCCAAACGCGGGGCGCGGTTGACTGCCTTAACTGTGAAACTATAGTTCTTGACTGTCGAATCCGTGCCTTCCTCCACAGCCGACACACTGATACTGTAGCTGCCTGCTGAACCGAAAGGCGGCAGCCAGCTTACAATGTTCTCCTGCGTGGTCGCGCCGGCAGGCAGACCGCGGAAATGAAACGTCAGCTTGTCGCCATCCGGATCGTATCCCGGTATTTTGAATGATCCGATGACACCCTCGGATAGTTCGACCGGGGCCGGGAAATCCGGCAGGATCGGCAGACTCTTCTGCAGTTCCACTTCAATCTGGATGGTGGCGGATGTTTTATTCCCCTTGGAGTCGGTGGCCATGAAAGTGATAGTCAGCTTCTGCTGTCCGGATGCCAGTTTGGGAACAACCATGCTGAGCGTGCCCGTACCGTTTCCGTTGTCTTTGAATGTGGCCCCTGCGATACTCAGACCTGGAACCGAAAGAGTAATCGCATCTTTTTCCGGATCGCTGGCTGTCACATTAATAGTCAACGCCTGTTCCACTTTGGTCTTTATCTCGGGCAGTGGCTGGATCACCGGGGGCAGGTTCTGCACCACGACTTCGGTTTTGATCTTGCCCTCGCCGATATCATAGTTGCCGGTCACCGAGTTGTCGTTCTGCAGACGGGTTTCGAGAACCACCGGCCAGACCTTTGTTCCTCCGGTGATCTGCATCGAGGCCGAGCCGACCCAGCTTCCGCCTGGACCCGGTACGAGACCGGCCTTGATCCGGCTCAGGGAGAGAGAAACTTTCCTGCTCCCGGACAGAAGCCCCTCACCGGCGAGAGTGTTGCCATCCGCCGAGAGAGTCAGGCTGAAAGAAAGAGTCCCGCTGCTCTGGTCGTCGATTTTCTTTGAATCCACGCCAAAACTGAAAATTAACTTCGCGGAATCCCATCTGCCGGAGACCAGAACGGGCAGGGTGGAGACAGTCCCGCTGGATTGCCCGGTGGCGGTTATATCAGAGGTGATCCGGCTGGCCACTATGCTCAGGTCGGCCTGAAGAATGCCGTTGACTGAAACCTGCCGGTTGCGCAGCGAGTCCACCGGGATGCGCAGGGTGTCACCGCGCAGGTTCAGATAGACTGTCCGGGTGGTCACGGTCACAGAACGGTTGATCTGCTGGTTGTATTGATCCGTGACAACGACGACCAGAGATGAACCGCTGACAGAGGAAACCTTTCCGTCTATCGAGACGGCGTCTCCCGGCTTCGCGGCCGTTCCTCCTGTTGATGTTGCGCCGCCTTTGACCACCGTGCCGGTGACCACATTCGAGGAGACATAAAGATCGGCGGTTATCAGGGTGTTTGTCCCGAGCACTCCGCTCCATGCGCCGCTCAGTTTTCCCGCATCGCCGCTCAGCTTGGTGAGAGAAAGCGACTGGACCGGTTCGCCGGTTGTCTGGACCGTCCCCTTGAGGCTCTTGAAATCCGCGCTCGCTGTCAGGCTGCCGTTCGCGTAAAGCGGAGTCTGCGCGGTTCCCTCGTACTGGTTGATCCGGAAAGTGAACACCAGCCCGTCCAGCTTGCCGTCCAGGATGGTGAACTTGTTGACCTGGGCCGTGGTTATCTTGACCACCCAGCATGAATCGGCGCGCACTGTTTGGGTCTCGACCAGCGCGCCCAGCCCGCGGACAAATCCACCGGCAGCCAGGTCGCTGGACGATCCGGAGCTGATCTGGCCGTTGTTGTCGACAAACCACTTTGTGTTTGCCGTATGCGTTATGGTCAGGCGCTGGGATACAGTCGAACCTTCTTTACGGTATTCGATCACAAATGATCCTGATGCGCTGGAAACCACAGTTCCGCTGAAACTCTGGACCGGGACCGCTGGGACATACACCACCTGCGCCCCGAGAGCGCCGCTCGTGTCGAGTTTGCCTTTTACGCGCACAGTCTGGTTGCGCAGTATATCCGCCTGTGTGAGCGTTTGGCCTGTCCCCTCGCGCAGGATGGAAGTCGTCTGTGCCAGGACCACTTTCAGTATGATCTGAGCGCCGGTCTGGTCGCGGGTTTCCAGGTCGAATCCACCTGAATATACAGAGGAAACCCGTCCGCCGAGGCTGCGGTAAGCGCCGGTTATCATCTGCACCTGCGAGGCGTCCAGGCTCTGCCCGTCCGTGTTGACCAAGCCGGTGACATGCACCTGGTCTCCCGCGGTCAGATCAGCCAGGCTCAGGCTGGAACTGTCGAAATACTTGATCAGCGCACCCTGTCCGGCCCGGACCTGTATTTCTCCACTCACGGCGACAGAACTGGTCACCAGGAGGATATCGCCGCTGATCGATTTGATTATTCCCACGAAATCGAGGCTTGCGCCTGGTTTCAGACCGGTTGCGCCAACTGTCAGGTTTATGACGAGGAATTTCCCTTCCTTGGTCATCTCAACCTCACCCTGCACCGAATCCCCCGTCTTAACCTGGGTGGGATTGCCGTTCTGATCCACAATCACTGTGCTGGAGTTAAGAAGGCCCCGTTCCGGTTTTTTCTGTCCGCTTTCATCCACCATCTCGACTTCCATGGAATCGGCCCAGACAGCCGTGACTTTTCCGCCGAAAGCGAAGCGTTCACCGGGTTTCGGTCCGCCGCCGCCCGAAAGAACAGTCAGGGAGATAAGTTTCAGCTTGCCGCCGGTCTGGACCTCCACCTGGCCCCGCACCTGGTCGCCGATTTTCAGCGTGGCGGTGGCGCCCTGCTCATCAACAACTTTCAGCGTGGCGTCCATATAGAGTGTATCCATGCCGGATTCACCCGAGACAGGGTTCTGCCAGCGGGTTACGATATAATCCGCGCCGATGAAAGTCACCTCGCCGCCGGCTTCGAAAACCTGGCCGGGTTCCGGTCCGCCGCCGCCGCCAGTGAATACCGTAATCTTCATGACTTTCAAGCTGCGGTCGGCCTGCACCTGGATTTCAGCCTGGACGGTTTTCCCAATCTCGAGTGTGGCCGTGGCTCCGTTCTGGTCGACAATAGGTGTGGAAGTATCATATTTCAGGGTGTCGGTCCCGGCCTGACCGGTTTCGGGATTCTGCCAGCGCGTGACTGCAAAACCGGGTCCCAGGAAGATTATCTCACCGCCCATTGTCATGGTCTCGCCGGGCTGCGGGCCGCCGCCTCCTCCGGCATGGACAGTTATTTTCGTCACTTTTTTGCTGCCATCGGCCTGTATCGTGACATCGGCCTGGATTTGCTTTCCGATTTCAAGAGCAGCCGGAGCGCCGTTCTGATCAACTATGGGCGTGGAGGAGTCGTATTTGATAGTGTCCACGCCGGACTGGCCGGTTTCCGGATTGGTCCAGCGCACGATAATCTGGCTCTGGTCGAAAAATGAAATATCCCCGCCCATGGTGAATGATTCGCCGGGCTTGGGGCCTGTTCCACCGCTCATGATCGTTATCTTGAGGGCTTTCCGGCTGCCGTCCGCCTGAACCTGGACCTCGGCCTGGAAGGCTTTGCCCACTTCAAGAGCGGCCGCGGCTCCACCTTCAGCCTGGATCAGCGTGGATGCGTCGAACTTGATCGTATCCTGCCTGACCGCGCCGCTGGCCGGATCGGTGAAAGTCGTCACCAGGAAATCAGCGCCCAGGAAATTGATCGTGCCGCCCATGGTGAAAGTTTGTCCGGTATTGCCTCCACCGCCGCCTCCTCCTGTCCGGACTGTAACTTTCAGGGCTTTCTGGGAGCCGTCAGCCTGTATCTGGACATCGATCTGGACATTGTCTCCCACCTTTAGCTGGACCACGGCCCCGGTTTCGTTCACTACGATGGCGGGCTCATAATAGACCTTATCCGTGCCCGACTGACCGGTTTCCGGGTTCTGCCAGGTGGAGAGGAAATACCCGGCCCCGATTTCCGAAACCGTGCCGCCGACAGTCATGGTCTGACCGGTATTGCCACCGGTTCCGCCTCCTCCACCGCCGCCACCTGAAGTATCCGGTCCGCCGTCGATGACATAGCTTGCCAGGATCGTTCCATCAGCTTGTTTGGTCCCGACAATACCCACCTGGTTTCCGATTGCGATACTGGCCAGCGTGATTACATTGGCGCCGCCCTGTGAGAGAACTTTTGTATTGGCATCGGTCACTACCGTGAACTGGCCGATCTGCACCGGCTGGCTGTTGATTATCTCGGAGCCGTTGAGCACCAGCCGTGTTCCGTCGTTACTTTGCAGGATGCCATGGTAGTTGGGTTGGGGAAAATCGGTCCCACCTCCACCGCCGCCACCGCCACCTCCTCCGCCACTGGTTCCATAATTCATGACCAGGTCCGCAACAATCAGCGTGGGATTGTCAGTGTTGTCTATTGTTCCGCTCATACCGACAAAATTACCGACGGCTATGCTGCTGAGGCTAATCACATTGCCCGCGGCATCCTTGACCTGAGCATTGGCGTTCAGGTTTACCGTCACGTTAAATTTTGTTCCTGTCGGATTGGTCATCTCGATAAGCAGAGAACTGCCGTTATTCGTTTTGACCTGCCCGAAATATGGTAACTGAGTTCCCCCCCCGCCGCCGCCTCCATCTGGAGGTGTTGTTCCGCCGCCTCCGCCGCCCGCGGGAATAATTTCCGTGGCGTTGATACTGACCAGATCGTTCCCCAGAGTGCCTCTGACTGTAACCATCTGATCGTTGGCTATAGTCACAGGGATGCTGAACAGCACGGTGAACTGAGTTGCAACTGTGTTATCCGGATTTAACACCAGCAGGATAAACTGATTACTGCCAAGTTGCGAAACCTTTCCTGTAACCTCGACATTTGAGCCAGGAGTGGGTGTTCCGCCGCCTCCTGTTCCGCCGCCGGTTCCACCCGTACCTCCTGTTCCTCCAGTACCTGGGTCCCCCGTTCCGCCAGTGCCCCCAGTTCCACCACCTGCCATTAAAATTTCCGTGGCGTTGATGCTTGTCATGTCAGTTCCCAGCGTTCCCTTGACCTGGACCATCTGGTCATTGGCCAGAGAAATGGGCATACTGAAAAGTACAGTGAACTGTGTCGCCACTGCGCCGGTTGGATCAAGGACAAGAAGCACGAACCGGTCGCTGCCGAGTTGGGAGACTTTCCCAGTCACATCGACATTAGATCCAGGTGTCGGACCAGTACCGCCACCGGTGGGAGGATTGGGAGGATTGGGGGGAGCCTGAGCGAGAAGCAGGCTGTGCGTAAAGAAAGTCAGGAATAGGAAATAGGCCAATAACAACCGCAACCTTCTCTGGGTCATCATAGTACGGTCTCCTTCAAAGGAAACTATTTCTTAAAACTGTTGGTGATTCCTCATGTTCCCAGAACTGGACCTTTTCCTTTCACCTCCGGAGAATATCAAGGGTGTATCCCGGCGGGGTAATTCAAAACGCGCGACTATTTATGTCCGGCTCTCAAAAATGCAAAAATCGGACCGGAATGATGACGCATTAATGTTATCACTCTAAGGGTCACCTGGAACACAGGCATGGATCGTACAGGAGAGAAAAAAGATTTGATATCTGGAAATTCCTGGACACCGGATTCATACAGGCACATTTGTACCATCCCGCGCACCGGAGGAGAAAAGATACAAAAGCGGGGGAAATATCTCAATAACTTATTTTAAATCAAGATAATATGCCAGGCAGGACGGGGAATTCTTTCAAATTTAATTCAACATAATTTCAGGGAAGAAAAAAGTCAATCAGAGAGGTATAGAAAGAAGGTGTATATGAAACAGTAACAAAGCGGAATGCAATTCAAGGCGCATAAACCGTTTCACCTTTTGTTCAGGGCAAACTGGATGGGATAATTGATCCACATGGGCACGCGCTTTCCGTCCTTGACCGCCGCGCGGAATCGGGTTTTAAGGGCGGCCTTGATCGCCGCCTCGTCCATGGAAGGCACCCCGCTGGAAGTGACAACCTCGGCCTGATCCACGACTCCGGTCTCGGTCACATGGATGCGCAATTCCACCGAACCTTCGATCCGGTTTTTCTCGGCGTCCCTGGGATAGACAGGCGGCACGAGCATTACAAGCTCCGGGCGGCGGGAGAGTGCACTGCCGCCGCCTCCGCCTCCGCCGCCTCCTCCACCAGGGCCGGAACTGCCGCCGGATGATTCCCCCGCGCCTATTTCGATCGATGCCAGCTCGATCTTGGGAACCGGCACCGTATCCAGCTCCGCATCAACCTCGGTTATCTTCGGCACTTTGACCATCTGGCGTGAAAGGCTGGCGCGCGGGCGGGCGTTTATGACCTCGAACACGTGAGGCCTCAGGGCCAGCAGTTCTTTCTGCTCATTGGCTATCTCGACATCGTCCAGCGGCTTCTCGCGGTAGAAAAGCAGAAGGATATGCAGGCATATTGAAATCAGAACCGCCCCGCGGAACACACGGTTGTAATGTTTCCGGTTGGCGGCGAAACCGAAACGGCGGTAGGCCAGCAAAAGGAAATCAATATGACATTTTCTGATTGTCGAGATGTATTTTTCTGCAATGGAACCTTTATTCAAAGGGATCCTCTGCCTCTCTTGAAGTTCCCGGATCGGGGGATCAATCATCTCGGACTGGAATCCGGTTTCCTGAAAACCATACCCTCAAAGGCCAGCCTTGTTCCCGCCAACCGAACATCGCAGCGATTAAGAAGAAATTTCAGGCAGGTGGACAAAATCATTTTCCGCGCATCAGCTTTTCGATCTCATCCGCCCGGCGCGGTATGGATTCGCTGAGCACCCGGCATCCCTCGGCGGTCACCAGCACGTCATCCTCGATCCTGATTCCGATTTTCTCTTCCGGAATGTAGATCCCCGGCTCAACAGTGAACACCATTCCAGGAACGAGCCTCTGGTCGCGGTCGCCGACATCATGGACATCCATACCCATATAATGGCTCGTATAGTGGATGAAATACTTGCCGTAGCCCGCTTTTTCGATAACGTCGCTGGCGGCCTTGTGGACATCCCGCAGTGTAACGCCTGGTTTGACGGCTTCGAAAGCCGCCCGGCTGGCCGCCAGCACGATATTGTATATTTCGAGCTGACGGGTGGTGAACCGGCCATCGGCAGGCACGGTGCGGGTGATGTCGGCGCAGTAGTAATCCAGTTCGGCTCCCACGTCCATCAGCACCAGCTCTCCGGGGGCTATCACGCGCCGGTTGGCATTATAGTGCAGGACCGTCGTGTTAGGACCGCTGCCCACGATCGAGGGGAATCCCCGACGCTGGCTGCCGCGGCTGTGGAACCCGTATTCGATCAGCGCCTCGACCTCGTATTCGTTCATTCCGGGCTTTATCCGGCGTATGGTCTCCACAAGGGCCTGTCCGGTGATATCTGTCGCCTTCTGAATGGTCGCGATTTCCGTGCTGTCTTTGACCACGCGCAGGGAGTCGATCAGGCGGGAAAGCGGCAGGATACGCAGGTGCGGGTTGCGCTCGCGGATACGGCGCAGGAGAACCTCGGAGGCGCTCACCGGCCCGTCCAGCGCAGCGGGGGTAAAGTCAAAGTAAAGGCATTCGAGTCCGTCGGCCAGCGCGGCGAATGTCTCGTCGAAAGCCGTTCTGTCGAGCGCCGCGCCGATGCCGGTCAGTGACGCGGTTTCCGGCCCTGGTCCCAGCTTGGCCCCGGTCCAGGCCTCGGACATATATCCCTCGGCCAGGTTGCGGGCGGGAAGATAAAGGCTCTGCGGAGAGCGCGCCAGCGGGGAAAGCAGAAGAAGCAGGTTCGGCTGCTCGACTCCGGTGAGGTAGTAAAAATTGTTTCCCTGCCGGAAGGTATCAAGCTCTTTCTCGAATTCTCCAGGCACAAGTACAGCCGAGGTTTTATCCAGACGGTCAAATAGGGCCTTGCGGCGGGCGGCGAATATCTCGCGATCGAATGCTGAAGCTGCCCCGTTCTGGAATGAAATCATCGCAAGAAGAAGGACAACCGGTCTCCAGGATTTCATTCAGCCGCCTCCTATTCAATCTCTCCGGTCTTTCCGGGTGGGAAACAATCCAGATGGTAATCCCGAATAATCATACAAAATAACGGGTGATTGATATTAGGCCAAGACCAATTTGCTTGCGCGGGCGGCTGAGTCCGGGAAGTCTTTCTTGACAGGTTTTGCCGTGTCAGGGTACAATTGCGGTTGATGATGCGGCGCGGAAGAATTAGAATGAAGACAGAAGATCAATTTATCATCCGTTTTTTTATCTCTGGACCGCGTTAAATACATATTGAAGGTTTCGCGATGGCGATAGATAATATCAGGGAAAGGTTTATCGAACTCAGCAGCCGGCTCACCGGAATCAAGAGCCTTTACATTCTGTGCCACGACAACCCTGATCCCGACAGTCTGGCGGCCATGTTTCTGCTGCGGCATCTGTTGCGGAAATATTTCCGGATCGGCTGCCGTCTTCTTCACGGGGGAGTTATCGCCAGGGCCGAGAACCGCGCCATGGTCCGCCGGCTCAAGATCCCGGTGTCGTCAATCGAACAGGCCCACCTCCGGCGCCACGCCTGGTTCGCCATGGTGGACACGCAACCGGCGGCGAAGAACCATTCTCTGCCCGCTGACGCCCGCGTGCTGATGGTGTTCGATCATCATGCGGTGCGCCGTCCCATGCGCAGCGAGTTCACGCATGTGGATACTGAACTGGGCGCCACGAGCACTCTTTTACTCGGGTATATCCGTGAGGCGGGTCTTGATCTTGACTGGCGGCTGGCCACGGCTTTGTCCTACGCGATCATTTCCGAGACTCAGGATTTGGGCCGGGAATCGAGCCGGGAGGACATACAGGCTTACCTTTATACTCTGCCGAAAGCCAGGTTGCGGACCCTTTCCCAGATAAAGAATCCGCCACTGCCGCAGGATTATTTCAAAATACTTCAACGGGCGCTGGCAAACAGCTATAGTTACAAAAATATAGTTGTGACCCGTCTGGGGCGGGTTGATTCGCCGGACATGATCCACCAGATGGCCGACATGTTCCTGCGCTGTGAGCGGCGGAGCTGGTCTCTCTGTATCGGCTGGACCAGCGAATACATAATGATGTCCCTGCGCAGCACGCTGGAGAGGGCGCGTTGCGGGCGAATGATACAGAAACTCGTGCGGGGCAAGGGGACAGCCGGCGGACACGACATGATGGCCGGGGGAAGGATCGGCTGCGAGGGGATGAAGGATGAGGAGATCCGTAAGATAGAGGAACTGGTGATCTGCCGTTTTCTCCGTCAGTTCAGAAACAACAACGGGCCGCGGGTCCTTATGCCGATAATCCGCCCGGACAGGGAGAACGGTAATTCCGGTCTTTAAGCCTTCGATCAAGGAGCGGCGGTGGACGAGTCTTTCCGGGAAGTGCTTAAATATTTCCAGCTCCCATACAGGAGCCCGGAATACATTCTGAGATGGATCCTGTTGATTCTTCTGATAATCGGTCTGTTGACGGTTTTCTATTTTATCGGCAGGATGATGCAGCGAAGCCGCGACAGGCTGCGTATCTCCAGGGCTTCCAGCGCCAGGGAGCTGAGCGGGCAGGAGCGCGAGCTGATTCTGCGGGCCGTGCGCGGCCGCACAAGAATCATCCCGGAGTTGATGCTCGGTTCGCTGAGCGAATTCCACCGCCTGTTCGGCCCCTGGATGCATGAGCTGATATCCAAAGCTCCAAAGGATAGAGAGGCCAGGAATACGCTGGACAGCATATTCGTCATGCGGAAGAAACTGTTCGGCGACGTTGTCTACCATTTCGGCAGCATCACCAGCACAGTCCAGCTCCGGATCGGCCAGAAAATCAACCTGACTTTCAGTTACAGGGGGAAAGACCTGACCGTATCCTCAGTGGTGCTGGATGTTGACGGGGCGGCGATAACCTGCACCAATCCGCGCGATGGCGGGGAGTATCTGAATTTCCTTCAAGGACATCCGTTCAGGGTGTCATTTTACAGGGAAAACGACGGATATTACCAGTTCGATACCTACTCGCTCCGTCAGACCGAGACGGCCAGGGCGCAGTTCCTTCTGCTGGCCCATGCCCTGCGGATCGAACGCATCCAGTCACGCGAGTTTTACCGCGAGCCGGCGAAAATTCCATTCAACTATCGACGGTATGCCTGGGACCACCGTCCGGAGACTCGTTACCTGTCGGAAGATATTGTAACGCCGGATTACACTGAAGGGCTTGTGCTGAATATCGGCGGCGGAGGAATATTATTCAGCGCCTGTGACAACCTTAGCCGGAACGACATAATTGAGTTCAATCTTCCCCTGGGTCAGGAAGCGATGATTCCCGAACTGCTGGGCAAGGTCGTGCGGGCGGAGCCTGTCCCGGAAGAGCCGGGACAGATGATGGTTCACCTCCAGTTCCTCAATATCAAGCCCGCGGAGCAGGACCTGATTGTAAGGATGATTCAGCAGCACAAAGTCGACAAGAGGGAACCTGAATCCTGAGCCGCGGCCCGGCCGGGCCGGGCATACCCCAACAGGAGGTACATTCATGGAACGTCCTCCGAAAAAAGCTGTTGTGCTGATCGATGGAGTTCACAAACCGGACAACACGATCTCCGGCATCCGGGTGCTGGCCGCCCGGATTGGTTTCATTCCCCTGCGACTGGTCTGGATCGGCGGCACGGAGAAGATCAAGGACCTGCGCGCCTTTCAGGAGGAGTTCCGCCGGGAGTTCGGGGCCGAGGTGATCTGCGAGGGCGATCTGGAGGCCATGCAGGCCGATCCGGTGGCGGGAATGCGTAAAGCCCTGGAGCCGCGTGATATCGAACTGGTGGTGCAGCTCAGCGGCGCGCCCCAAGTGAACCGCCGGCTGATGAACCGCTACGCCGCTGTGGCTGTAGGCTATGGCGCCAGCTATGTCGCCGGGGGGACTGTTTTCTCGGAAGGTCTGCTGGATATCGAGGTGAAAAAACCCAGCCTGGGGCTGTATGCCACGGACAAACGCGTGGGCAAGACCGCGTTCGGGGTTTACATCGCGGCGCTGATGAGCGGCCTCCGGGAGACAAGCACCCCCTGGAGTTCGATTAGCATCACGCACTCGCGCGGCGGCCCGCCCAGTCCTCCGGTGCTGAGTATCTGGAACAACCCGGCTGACAGCCGGAATGCGGCTGAAATGACCATGGAGGAGATTTATTCGCGGCGTTTCAGGCCGGAGTTTCTGGAGCGCCTGCTCGATTTCGGGCTTCACGGGGCGAGCGACGTGTACGAGGACGCCCTGATCCTGAGCCAGTACCTGAACGCCTGGGAAGCGAAGCATCCGGGGCGGGACGTGCCGCGGATGCAGGTGATAGGATGCCGGAGAGCCGGGGCCGGATATTTCCACGAGTTCGCGGTCAGCAACGTGGACCTCGGCATAAAGGAAGCCAACTGCTCGGACGGGAATTTCATCCTGCACGAGGGTTCGGGCGGCGAACATCCTCCGGTGCGGGTGGACGGCTCGATAGTGCTTGTGCCGGCCGACACGGACCTGGAACTGCTCGCCGATTTCCCGGGGCTCGACACGGCGGACCTGGTGATCCTGGCGCACTGCCAGCCCGAAAGCGTGGATGCTTCGAGGATAAAACAGACAGAGGCGGTGCTGGCCGGCCGCAACCCGTCGCTGCCGGTGGCCCGCACTTTCTTCGAGCCGGAGGTGGTGGGGGAGCCGAAAGCCATCGCCTCCCTGGCCGGGAAACGCATCGCCTACCTTACCACCGCTCCTCGAATAGTGGAGAAGCGGCTGGCCGCGGCCCTTGAAAGGTCTTATGGCGTCCGGGTCGCGCGGGTGGGATTCAGCTTGACCCGCGACAGCCAGATGCGGGCCGAGATTGACGAGCTTATGTCACTGCCGCAGCCGCCCGAAGCTTTCCTGATCGAGATAAAGGCCCGCGGCGTGGAGGGGGCGCGCTATATCCGTGATAAGTACGGCATTCCTGTTCTCTATGTGAACAATATCCCGCGCCATGTGGACAGCAGCGGCGCCCCACATCCGAATAACCGTATTCTGGACCGGATGATCGTGGACGCCCTGGACAACGCGGCCGCGCGCTACAACCGGCGCACCGGCGCGGCTTTCCCGTTATGTTTCAGGTAGATTTGTTTTTCGGGAGAACAAGAATCAGGTGATGGCCCAAAAGTTGTAGGGGCTGTCCCAAAAGTCCCCGATTTTGCTCTTTGCAAATTGCTGCAATCTCTAACCAATTGGAATACAAGCAATTCTGTACGGGCACGGCGCGCCGTGCCCGTACATTTAAGACTTTTGGGACAGCCCCTTTGTTTTGTTCTAAGGCATACAGCTATCTTACAGCCCGGCCTCAAGCTCTTTTTCTATCCGTTCGAGCGTGCCTTTCAGGTTGAACTTCTCGAAATACTTGTTCATCACCTGCACGATCTTGTCCAGCACGTAGCTGTCCGCATCTACACCCGCTTTGGAGAGGTTGGCGTACAGGTTTTTACGCGCGGCTAACACTCCGGGATCGGTCCAGATGTAACGGCAGCCGGTGCGGACCAGCCATTCGCGGCGGGCCTCTGTCAGCTCGCCGAACGGTTTGCCCATCTCATCCGGCTGACGCCATTTTTCCCAGCGCCCGCTGGCCACCACGGCGTTCTCCAGGGCCTGCGGGACTTTGCTGGACGAGGCCAGGACGCCCGAGGCGACAAGCTGGCTTTCCTTGTCGCTCATGTCCTTGAGCGCGCAATACTCGGCCTCGGTGAACTCCGGGCCGATATTGGCCCCGCCCATGCCGCTGGTGGGGTAGTCCTGCGGATTGTCCACGCTGTCCGAATAGTGGCCTTTGATGAACGAGCCGTACTTGCCGGCCTCGGCCACCAGCGTTTTTGCCACCTGCGGATCGAAAAGGGTGGTATGAAGGTCGGTGCCCACCTTGCCGACCACGAAACAGGGCCAGACATCCTCCAGGCCGTTCTTTTTCAGGCCGGATTTCAAGCCTTCCAGGAAAGTCCGGAACACGCTCATGTCGGCCAGCCCGCCATGCACTTCCTCGGTGCCCACCTCGTAGGAGATGCGCGGCATGCCGAGGGAGCGGCGGTGTTTTTCGGCGAAAGTGATCAAATCCACCGTCCGCTCGATCACGGTATGGATGTCGATATTCTGCCCTTTGGGCAGGGTGCGGTCGACGGTGGGGTCCACGTGCAGAAGGTCATATCCGGCATCGATACAGGCGGCCAGTGAATCCTTGACTCCCTGCATGGCGCGATCAAGGGGCCATTTTTCGATAGTCTGCTTGTCCTTGAGCCAGGGGCCGCCATGGTCCAGGGCCACGATAACCGGGCCGGTGAACTCGGTGCGCGCCACCTCGTCGCGCACCAGGCTGACAAACTGTTCCTGGGTCCAGCCGGTGTAGCCGCCGTCCAGGTCCACCTGGTTGAGCGTGGCGGCGTACTTTATCGGCGCGCCGTTAAGCTTGGCGGAGCGGATAGCGGCGCGTGTCACCGCCTCGCTGTTCGGGCAGGCGGCGAAAACTGTCACCGGTTTCAGGCCGCGCTCAGCGCCCTTTTTATAGGCTTTCAGAACGGCGTCGGTCAGCGGCGTCCCGGCTTTCTCGGCTAACAGCCGGATGCGGCTTCTGTCCACGGTTTTGACTTTCATTTCAGTTCCCCTTCTTTGATGGTTTATAATGGTACAATGACATTACACGTCGATGTAACCGGACCGCGAGACCGGTTGAATCGAAGGGATTCATGTCAGGCGGCCGTGATTAATGTAACACTTTCCGGCCCTGATGACAAAGGTTAACGGCCCGGCTGTTTTCTGCGAACAATTTGCTTCACCCGCGCAATCGTTGCCAGTACCGGCGGATTGAAGTAGATTGTTGTTTTCTGGCATGAGTTACATAAGCTATTATGGGCAAGGAGCATATGAACAAAAGCGAGACCATGAAAAATTACCCTATGCTTGACCGGACAAGGGTCCGGATGAAGCCACTGGCTGAGCGGAAAAACAAAGTCCTGATCGAGCGCGATTCGATTGATCCGTCCGCGCAGCCGCGCGAGCTGGGCGAAAAAGGCAATGCTCTTGTCGCGGAATGCGTGGGGCGGGTGCTGCAAGCACGCCGTGAGTCCCGGCCTGTGATCATGGCTTTCGGGGCGCACTCAATCAAGAACGGGCTTTCGCGCGTGCTGACAGCGCTGATCGAGGAGGGCTGGGTCAGCCACCTGGCCGCCAATGGGGCCGGGATAATCCACGACTGGGAATTCTCGTTCCTGGGGATGAGCAGCGAGGATGTCCGGGCGAACGTTGCGCGCGGTGAATTCGGCAACTGGCAGGAGACGGGCTGGTATATCAACCTGGCGCTCAATGCAGGGGCCTGGCGCGGGTGGGGCTACGGGGAATCGGTCGGGGCGCTGATCCAGGAGCAGGGGTTGGAGATACCCTCCGAGGCGGACCTTCTGGATGAGGTCCGTTCCCTGGTCGCGACCGATCCCCCACGTGCCGCGGCAGCCGCGGACATGCTGTCCGTGGTGCGCCGATTCAACCTTCCTCCCGGCCGCATGGAGGTCCCTCATCCGTGGCGCGGTTACAGCATCCAGGCCGCGGCATACCGCCTGAACGTGCCTTTCACCGGGCATCCGATGTTCGGGCACGACATTATCTACAACCATCCGATGAACTGCGGGGCGTTGCTGGGACGGGCCGCGGAGAGGGATTTCCTGCGCTACGCCGCCTCGGTGAGCGCTCTGAGTGGCGGAGTTTACCTCTCGGTCGGCTCGGCGGTCATGTCGCCAATGATATTCGAGAAATCGCTTTCCATGGCACAGAACCTGGCGCTTCAGGCTGGCAATGAGATAAAGGACCATTACATCATGGTGGTTGATCTGGCCGAATCACACTGGGACTGGACCCGCGGCGAGCCGCCGGAGAACAACCCGGACTACTACCTTCGCTACTGCAAGAGTTTCAGCCGCATGGGCGGGCAGATGCGCTATCTGAGCGCCGACAACCGGGATTTCCTTCTGTCCCTTTACCAGGGTCTGCGCCGCGCCTCGGCCGGAGCCGGAGGACAATGACCAATGAACAGGCATCTGGCTGAACTGACTGCTTCTCAACCCCAGCTTGCGGTTTGCGCCGAAGACATTGGGAAGGCGTTCAATCTTCTGCGCGATTGTTTCGTCTCCGGCGGCAAGCTGCTTCTGTGCGGCAACGGCGGCAGCGCCGCGGACTGCGAGCATATGAGCGGAGAGCTTCTCAAGGGTTTCTTAAGCCGCCGCGCTCTGGACGGGAAAAGCCGGGCCGGACTGGGCGAACCTCTGGCCGGAAAGCTCCAGGGCGCGCTGCCCGCAATCCCGCTCACCGGATTCATCTCGTTCAGCACGGCGTTCGGCAACGATGCCGATCCCGAATACTGCTTCGCCCAGCTGGTCTGGGCCTTGGGAAAGACGGGCGATGCGCTTCTGGGCATAACCACGTCCGGGAATTCCGCCAATGTCCTTCATGCGGCTCGCGCTGCCAGGGCGCGCGGAATGACAGTCATCGGCCTGACCGGATCGGACGGAGGGCAAATGGCCGCTCTGGCGGATGCAGTAATCCGGGTCCCGGAATCGAGGGTGCACCTCGTGCAGCAGTTGCATCTGCCGGTATATCACTCTCTGTGTCTCATGTTAGAGGAGGAGTTTTTCGGAACTTGACGGCAAGCTTGAAGTCTTGAGCGGTTGAAATAGTCACAATCGATATCAAGGAGTTGATGAATGGATAAACTTCGCGTGGCAGCCGTGCAGATGGAGCATAAAAACGGGGACAAGGCGGCCAACCTGGCCAAGGTGGAGGAATTCACGCGCCGGGCCGCGTCCGAGCGCGCCGATGCCGTAGCGTTCCCAGAGTGCTGTATCTCGAGCTATATGCATATAACCGGCCTGGATTACCAGGGCCTCTGCGACCTGGCGGAATCGGTGCCCGGCGGGGAATCCGTGAACACATTGAGCCGTCTGGCGATTGACTGCAATATCACGGTCATGGCCGGGCTGCTCGAAATAGACCCCAGCGCGGATAACAGGTTCTACAACACGTATGTCATAGCCAAGCCGGATGGCGCCCTTTTCCGCTACCGCAAGCTGCACCCCTTTGAAAGTAAGCATATCAGAGCCGGTAACCAGTATGTTCTTTTCGATCTCAAAGGCTGGACCGCCGGTGTTCTGATCTGCTACGACAGCAACCTGTGGGAGAACTGGCGCGTCTATGAGCTTCAGGGAGCGCGGTTAATGTTCCTCCCGCACCAGACCGGCGGGTTCGACATCCCCTGCGCCGGGATGGGAAAAATTTCTCCCTCTTTGTGGCTGAACCGGGAGAAAGACCCGGAGGCGATCCGCAGCGAGGTGATAGGCCCCAAGGGCCGCCAGTGGCTGATGAAATGGCTGCCCAGCCGGGCTTATGACAGCGGGATGTATGCGGTGTTCAGCAACGGATGCGGGATCGACGGCAAGGATGAGGTGCGCTGCGGCGGAGCGGTGATAGTTGATCCGCACGGAATAGTAGTCAGCGAAAGTTTTGCTCTTCACGATGACATGGTAGTTTCCGACCTCGATCCTCGCGAACTGGAATTGAACCTGGGACGCTCGCATTCCTCGGCGCGACGGCCTGAGCTGTACGGCAAACTGGTCGAGCGGACCTCTGAGGTTGACACCCGCTCCGTGCGGAATGCGATCCGGCGGAAGCTCGGTGTGGACCTGGCGGAATGACAGGTTATTGATTTTCCAATTCAAAGGGCCACGGAGGCCGATCCCCCGTGGCCCTTTTCGATCAGTGTTGAGAAACTATGGTTTATTGCTTTTCACCAGCGGCCGTATTTCCTGAAGAATGTGTACTCCCGTCCTCCTCCGCACAGGATAGTGTGAGATTTGCTGTCGTTGTAGAACGGAGAGTTGCCCGGATGCTGACTGTCCATGAATATGAAAGCATCCTCGGCCGCTTTCAGGCAGCGCCGCCTGATTTCCGGGTCGGATGAGTACTTGTGGCCGAACATGACCGCATCGCTCATCCGGTAGTTCCAGGGTCCCAGGTCGCCTCGTCCGCCACGGGCGGGAGTCCAGTCGGCGTAAAATCCGTTTTCCGGACCGCCGGCCAGGAACCGGGACATGAAATCCGCATAACCGACTACATAGTCCCGGCCTTTTGCATAAGGCTTGCCGGTATATTCCTCCATCACGGCAGTCCAGCGAGCTGCGGCGTTAATGCAGATCGCCGCGGTCCAGAAACCCGAGACGGATTTGCCGGGGTTGTCCTTGCGGCTTTTTTCCGAGGTGTACCACTGTTTCGACGGGCCGGTGCTTTCCAGGATTTTCTCCGCCGCTGCGATGTATTTCCTGTCCCAGGTAAACAGGAAAGCGTCGGTCAGGACCTGGAGGTTGTTGCCGGGATCGCGCTCCACATTTTCGATCTGTGGGAAAACATTTTCAGTGATCTTGAAATAAACCAGATCGGCCTGTTCCTTCGCCGCTTCCAGCAGGCTGCGGTCTCCGCTGAGATAGTACAGCGCCATCTGCCCGCGGGTGTTGAAATGTCCGCTTTCCGGACTCTGTCCCTGTCCCCAGGGCCAGGTCAGCTTGCCCCACCAGGTCAGTTCCGGGCTGCCGCGATGGCTGGCATTGACCACCTCCACGCCGTGCGAGGTGTGGGCGAACTTGCCGCCGTTGAACGCTCCTCCGGCCTGTGAATCGCTCCGCGCGTGATAGACATCGATATCGGCCTCATGACGGAGAGCTGGTTCGGCCAGCAGCCACCAGCGATTCGACACATCCGGAGCCTGGTCAGCAGTCCGCAGACCCTGAAGCAGCATGCCGAATCCATGATCGTACTCATGGTTGAAATGGCTCAGGGCGTGACGGCCGGAATGAGGGCCGCCGGTCTCATCGTATTCGTTGCGCGCGGGAGTGTCGCCGAAACTGCGCCAGCCGTATTCATCATAGCGCTCGATGTCTTTGAACAGGTCATTATCCGCGGCTGTGACTCCGCCCTGCATCAGCGACTCGTACCTGGGGAAAAGGGCGGTGTCGGCCGGGATGGCGTCATCGAAGAAATCTCCCGCCAGATAGCTCTCCGCCGGGGCCCGCACCTGGAGCGGATGGTGGAAGGAAGCCATCACGGTGGCGACCCTGTTTTCAGCCGGGGAACTTCCCTGCGGGCCGGTATGGAAGAAAAAGGCGATTTCATGGGTCTTGATCTCGCCACCCTGCAGCTCATGAAAATCCGGGAACTCGCCCGGCCAGAGGCCCACCCGGACCTCTCCCTCTGGCGTGGCAGTCAGAGCCTTGGGGAAATTCTGCCAGAAATGGCGCACTCCCAGGGCGATTCCCCAGCGTCTGTCGGCGAGGTGAATCCATGCCTCCGGACGGTTACGTGTGTAGGGTTCAACTTTGCCCAGAAAGATTTTCGCGCCGCGGAATGAAAGCGGTATCTCACCTTTATAATTCATGTGGTTGCGGGTGAACCAGTTTTCTCCGCCTGAGGATTCCTGGTAGATTCCGCCCCTGCCGGTCAGGACCACCCGGTCCAGAATCTCCCCGGCGCCGTCGCCCACGGAAAACTGTATCGGCCCGTCGAACGCCAGCGCGCTGCCAAGAGACATGTCCTCCATGTAAACACTGCCCGGACGGCCCATTATCCAGTGCCTGTCGCCGTTGCGGTCCACAAGCGGGACGGTCGGATTATGGTTGGCCAGCGTGAAAAAGACCCGGACAAATCCTGAACCGGCATGGAAATGAATGCGGGCGGTGTAATCCAGTTCTGACTTGCCGCTTTTCGCAGCCAGAGCGCCCCTGACCAGGATTGTAGCCCGCACCGGACCAGCGGATTCGATCTCGAAACTCCTGACCTTGCCGAAACAGCTTGCCGAAAGCTCGCCGAGCGAATCGATAAGGCTTATGCCGGGTTTGTCAGCCGCTCGGCTGACCCGTTCGCTCTCCTCGAACGAACCGTCGCGGTCATGGTCCAGGAATATGTTCTCGAACAGATTGAAACACTCACGTTTAAGTTCGCAGCGCAGGGGGCCGGTGACTACGGTTACGCCGCCGGCGGTCTGCTCGACAGAGAGCGTGGATCCGCCGCTTTTCGCTCCTCTGTCTCGCAAAGTATATACTGCTGAACCGCGGGCCGGACAATCCGCCGGGAAGTCCACGAGCAGCCATTTAACGGATTTGTCGGGCCAGAAAGCCAGGGCCTCGAACTGGCAGAGAACAGGCTTGTTAGCCGGAGAAGTCACCAGAAGGCGGCTTAAGTCTTTGACCGCCCCGCGAGGAACAAATACTCCTGTCGAAACCATCTCCGCACGGCGGGTCAGGCCGTCGAATTCGCGTGCAGTCAGGGGCAGTTCGAAAGCCGAAAGGGCCAAAGGGTGCAGGACACAGAAAAGCATGGTAAATAAAATCGAAAGGCGTGTTATCAGCGCGCGCATGGCTGCTCCCGGAGCATATGATTGAATGGAAAAAATTGTACAGTCTAAATTGACAAACGAATAAATAAGCTTGAATGGAAAATAATTCAACTGCCCGGAGGATTCAGTACAGTTCGGGAGGTTTTGTCCGGATTATTTCCGGCAAAATTCAGTTCAGCTGCTCGTTCAACTCTTTCGATACCTTGAAAATCGCCTTTTTCCGCTGCGGAACGGTGACCTCTCTGTTGGTTCTTGGATTGCGGGCCAAACGCTCCCGGCAATTTTTGACCTTGAATGTCCCGAATCCGCGCACATCGAGGTGATCATCCCTGGTCAGGCAGGTCTTGATCTCTTCGAGGAACTGTTCCACTACAAGACGGGTTTCGTTCTGCGTGAATCCGGTTTTGTCGGCGATTTTTTCGACGATTTCCGCCTTGGTCATACAAGTTCTCCAGCAAAAAAATAAGTTTAAGAAAATGTTCTGCGAGGTGGGATATATTTCGCAGATGTCCGCCAGTTGCGGTACAGAGTAAAATTAATCTTTCCGTCTCCACCGGTCAAGATAAATGTCAAGAAAACAGGGCATTCAATCTTACTTGCCGCGATGGACTGTGACCGGGAATGGTTCGGTCACGCTTGAGGTGGAGATAGAAACCTGCGGGAAAGGTATCTCGATGCCGTTCCTGTCGAAAGCCTCCTTGATCTCCTGTTTCACGCTGTTCATCGCTTCCAGGTAGTTCTCTTTTTTGACCCAGATGCAGAACATAAGATTAATCGCGGAATCTCCATACCCGGAGAACATGAAAATCGGCTCCGGCTCCTCCATGGACAGGGGATTGGCTGAGGCCACTTCCATCAGGATACGGCGCACTTTACCTATATCTTCCTTGTATGCCACTCCGATTGCGATGTCTATGCGACGGATCGGCCAGTAGGTGAAATTGACCACCTGCGATTTTATCAGCTCCTCGTTGGGGATGCGCACCAGGTGATTCTGAAAGGTCTGGAGCTTGACTGACAGAAGCTCTATTGAATGAACGACCCCGCTGGTCTGCCCGATCTGTATTATATCGCCGATCTGGAAAGGACGGTCCACGAGCAGGAACAGACCGCTGATTATGTTTGAGGCAGAGGTCTGCGAAGCGAAGCCGACTGCCACAGTCAACACTCCGGCCGCGCCAAGAAGGACGCCCAGTTGAAAACCCAACTCGCGCAGAGCGGATATGACCACCAGAGTCAGCAGCAGATAAAAAGCCATCTTGCGCACGATCTGGCTCTGCTGGAAAGTGGATTTTCGCGCGACAATCTTGCCGATGCTCGCGGCAATGAGCCGGGCGAGAAGGAATCCAGCCATGAGAATGATCAGCGCGCGCACCAGAGAGAGGATACGCTCGGGGGTCAGGTATGCGGTCAGCCAGGAAAAAGCTTCGGGCATGGCAGACTCCAGTCGTTTTTTAACTTATAAGGTAATCGAAAGCGCGGGACAGGATATTTTTATCCGCCGTCTGGCGGGGTCCGCTGACAAGACGTGGTGATTTGGTTTCGGATGGCGCGCGTTCTTTAAGCTGAATTTCGGCATGCCTGTCCGGGTTGAATTCAAGAGTAAGCGCCTGAGTCCAGAGCCAGCCGTGTTCTCCCTCGTAGAGAGAGAGATTGGGCGACGGCAGCTTGAGCCGCTCGATCAATATAGTATCAGAGGACTTGTTTTTCAGATGTATCACCGAGATAGCCCTTTGGGGCCTGAAACGTATGTTTTCCAGTTTCAGTTGACCGTAAACGCGGTTTGAATAGCAGTATTCGCCCTCTTTGGGTGATGGCCCGAACCAGGTGTCGGAGGGACGGTGAATCGGGAATTCTGTCAGCGTAACCGGCGGACTGCATGTCTCGATCCTGAACCAGAGCGGCGCGCTGACATACAAAACTATTTCCTGGCGCGGCGGCAGGTAGAACGGCACCTGCGTGCGGATCACCACCGGGCGGTCGGCCAGGGCTGGCACAATGGTGAGGTTCCCGTCCGTCCGGCCCATCCCGAACCTTGCCACTCTCCATCGATTATCAAAAAGTCCCTGCCTCTCCACGGGAATGTCGATAGAAACCTCATCGCCATTGGTTTCTTCGTTGGATTCACAGGCCAGAATCCATTCGTGACTTGAACGCTCGACACGGATGCTGGCCGAGCCGATCCGCCAGAGACCGCCTTTGTCCTCAGGGACAGAGAATTTGCCCCACCAGACATGTTCCCGTTGTCTTTCCAGTCTCATTTCGCCTTCCTGAACTAAAGATGCAAAAAATACAAATAACAATAATCTTTTCGTCTCAGTCTTGCAACTTATCCGATGACCGTTGGAATGGAGAATACTAGTGTGACGGGGTTCATTCGTTATAATAGCGACAGTGTTTTCTTAATCCATGTACTCCTTGTGGATCCTGATGAAATCCTCCTGGGAGTTAAGGAACGCATCCACTATATCGGGATCGAAATGTTTTCCGCGCGCCTCCGATATCATATCGCTGGCCTGCTGGTGAGTGAAAGCGGAGGGGCGGTAAATACGGGGAGTGCATACCGCATCGTAAAAATCCGCCAGGGCCACTATTCTGGCAGAAAGCGGGATATCGGTTCCAGTCAGGCCGTCCGGGTAACCCCTGCCGTCGAAATGCTCGTGATGGCTCCTGGACATTTCGATGCCCAGCTCGAGGAAATCCACTGACTCGACCTGCGACTGGATTTCCCGCAGCGCCCTTTCACCTATAATTGTGTGGGTGCGCATCACTTCGAACTCTTCCTCAGTCAGGGGGCCGGGTTTCAGGAGAATGTAATCCGGCACTCCCACCTTGCCTATGTCATGCAGGGGAGCGGAGTCATGCAGGTTAGCCAGGAAGGAATCGTTCAGAATGCTGCGGTACAGATTCGATTCCCTCAGTGAGCTCGCCAGGGCCACCGCGTAATGCGCCATGCGCTCGAGATGATACCCGGTTTCCTTGTCGCGATGCTCAGCCAGGCGGGCCAGCCCGAATATTGTCGCTTTCCGGGCCGCCTCGAACTGTGAGGTGCGGAGACGGACCTGGCGCTCAATGTCTGACACGTACCTGCGGTTTGAGCGGCGTACCTCGCGCAATTCAAGCGCCTTGCCGATACGGGAAATAAGGAGGTTGTGATCGAGCGGTTTTTCTATGAGATCGAAAGCCCCTTTCTGCAAAGCCTCGACCGCTATTCCCACCTCGGCATAGCCGGACATTATTATCACTGCCAGGTCCTCGCCCAGCTTCAACAGTTCGGGAAGCACCTCCAGGCCGGAGAGTCCCGGCATGCGCAAATCCAGCAGCGCAATGCTGTAGCTGTCCGGGTTGAGACGGAGAAGCTCGATCGCGGCCGGGCCGTCCTCAGCCTCGGAGCAACGCCAGCCGCTGATCTGGCATACCGCACGCAGATAACTGCGGATCAGATCGTCATCGTCTATAATCAGGACGTCGATTTCACCGGGGGTTGGCATAGATTGATATCTCCTCTCCCGATCCGATCTTTTTTGACATACATCACGTTCTCAGAACTGTCCCGGAAGGACGGCTGTAGCGGCTTTATTCTGGAGGCGGGCTGGTTTTTCAGAATAAGTTATAAATATTTCTCTCTATTAAACCCTATATTCTTTAAAAGTCAAATGCAAATTATTATTTGTTCTAATGATTAAAATCGGGATAATGACACGTTGCAAATGTTGAGAGGAATCGTCGATCAACCAGTCAATCCCGGGCGTCCGAAAAAAGGTTGACTTGAAAGTGCGGATTAACTACAATCCACAGGAGTTTTCTGCCTGTTGGCGCTGACTCCGGTTTGTTCAGTATTCTAAATCTTTATTTCAGGATGAGTTGATGAAGAGTGGCGATCCCATTGTCCGCAGGCGCTTTTTCAAGGTGACAGCCGCAGCGGCGGCAGGAATCGGCCTGTTCGGCGCGGGCTGCGCCCTTCGGCGAAAACGCTGGCGGGTGTTCAGCGAGGCCGAGGCCAGCATGGTGGATGATATATCGGAAAGGATCATCCCCTCGGACCAGGACCCTGGCGGACGGTTCGCCGGGGTGGTGAATTTCATCGACCGTCAGCTCGACGGCCCCTACGCCAGATACGCGGAGCGCTATCACGACGGGCTGCTCAAGCTGGAAAAGACGGCAAGAACCGTGTTTTCATCGGAATGGGACGCTCTGGATGCGCAGCAACAGATCTCTCTGCTGGAGCTTCTTGAAAAAGGCGAGGCCCCGGCCGGGGCCTGGGAGCCGGATCAGGCGCGCGAGTTTTTCTCTCTTATCTGCGATCACTGCCTTCAGGGCTATTACGGCCCGCCGCGGCACGGCGGCAACCGCGATTATGTCAGTTACCGGATGCTTGGTCTTGACTATCCGCAGATCGTGGGGCGCAATCAGCGCTCCTGAGTATCCGGCTCAAGCTATCGTCTTAACAACATAAGGGACTGGTTTTCATGGCGCTGTCAAGAGTGAATGCGGTCGTGGTGGGGGCGGGAGCGGCTGGCGGGGTGGTGGCGAAAGAGCTGGTCACGGCCGGATTGAACGTGGTGCTGCTGGAGCGCGGGCAGTGGCAGACATTCCAGGACAATGACCACGATGAGCTTATCTCGCAGCGGACGACCGTGCTGGGCAGCGCATTCGGGCCGGATGACAGGCGCTATCGCCGCGTGATAAAGCAGGGCGAACGCTGGGTCGAGGTCTTTCCCAGTGAGGGGGGCTACCAGAACAATGCCGCCTGCGTGGGCAGCGGGACAGTCAGTTATGGAGCGCAGGCCTGGCGGTTCATGCCACAGGATTTCCGCCTCCGCTCCACATATGGCCCTTGCGAGGGCAGCACCCTTGAGGACTGGCCGATCTCATACGATGACCTCGAACCGTTCTACGAGAAAGCCGAGTGGGAGATAGGGGTAAGCGGGGACGACACCGGGAACCCGTTCGCCCCGCCGCGCAAGCGCCCGCGTCCCATGCCGCCAAAAGCCTACACCCGCGAGGGCGAGATACTCCACGCCGCCGGGCTGCGCCTGGGCCTTCACCCGTTCCCCATCCCGATGCTGCGCAACTCCGTACCTTACGATGGCCGCCAGGCGTGTATCTCCTGCCGCTACTGCGTCGGGTTCGCCTGCGAGGTCGACGCCAAGTGCGGAACACAGAACACGGTGATTCCCAAAGCCCTGGCCACAGGACTCTGCGACCTGCGCACCGGCTGCGTGGCCGCCCGCGTTGTCAGCGACGAGCGGGGCAATGTAACCGGGGTGGAGTATTTCGACCCGGATGACCGCCTTCAGTTCCAGCCCGCCGACCTGGTAGTGGTTTCGGCCTCGGCCACGGAGAGCGCGCGCCTTCTGCTCAACTCTAAATGCAAGCTGTTCCCGGACGGCTTGGGCAACCGCAACGGCTGGGTGGGGCGCAACCTCCAGGGCCACGCCTACAGCGGCGCGTTCGGCCTGTTCGAGGAGGTCACCTACGATGATATCGGGCCGGGAGCCTGCATTGCATCGATGGATTTCAACCACGGCAATCCGGGGCTGACCGGCGGCGGCATGCTGGCCAACGAGTTCATCCGTCTGCCGTACCTGTTCGCCGGGCTGCGCCCGCCGGGCTCGCCAAGATGGGGTCTGGCCCATAAGCAGTTCCAGCGCGACTGGTACAGACGCTCTATCGGGGTCAAGTCTCCGGTGCAGGAGATGCCGAATTTCGAGTCCCGGGTGGAACTGGACCCCGTGGTGAAAGACCACTGGGGCCTGCCCGTGGCCCGTATTTCCGGCAGCCGTCACCCGAAAGACGTCGAGGTGGGAGATTTCATGTCGCGAAAGGCCGAGGAGTGGCTTAAAGAAGCCGGAGCCATCCAGACCTGGCGCAGCGTGGCCGGGCGGGGAGTCTCGGGCGGCCAGCATCAGGCCGGGACCTGCCGCATGGGTGATGATCCAGCCGCATCCGTGGTCAACCGTCACTGCCAGGTCCACGACATCGGCAACCTGTTCGTGGTGGACGGAAGCGTGCACGTGACCAACGGCGGGTTCAACCCGGTGCTGACTATCATGGCCATTGCCTACATGGCCTCGGACTATATCAGAAAAGAGTGGAATGGGACGCGTTTCCGCTCCTGAACGTGTCGCAATCGACTGGACAGGGAAACAGGGCATGAGAGTGAGCAGGCTTGCTATACCGGCTATCGTGATTGCGGTGCTGGCGGGAGTGCTTTTCGCGGTCAACCTGGGTTACAACGCCGGATTGTCCATATCGGGCGAATACTGCACTGTCTGCCACGAGATAGTGCCCTCGCGCGACCAGTGGGCCGCCTCCACGCACCGCAACGTGCAGTGCAAGGCCTGCCACGGCGGGCTGTTCACCGCGAACCTGG